>JAZKIH010000001.1:0-68169 GCA_040384965.1 Bacteroidota bacterium
GTCGGTGCCCATCCCGATGGCTATCGGGATTAAACAAAAGCCCTTTTCGTAAGATGAGGGTTTTTTTATGAAGTGGATTTTCGTAGGGTAATTGGTACTGTCCGCCCCGGGGTGGATGGGAGTTCCGATAGCTATCGGGAAGGTCGGTGCCCATCCCGATGGCTATCGGGATTAAACAAAAGCCCTTTTCGAAAGATCAGGGCTTTTTTTATGAAGTGGATTTTCGTAGGGTAATTGGTTCTGTCCGCCCCGGGTTGGATGGGAGTTCCGATAGCTGTCGGGAAGGTCGGTGCCCATCCCGATGGCTATCGGGATTAAACAAGGTTTCGGTAAGTGTTTGAGGTTTAACATATTGATGTCAAAAACTATGTCAGTGTGACACCTTTTCAGAACCAGAATATGCTGAGATTCGTATATAACTGTAATATTTAAGATTCAATTTTTTTGGCATACTCGTTGGGCGAAATAAATCGTTATCTTGAACATACTTTGTATAAAAACTAATCAAAAAATGAATTACATCAAAAAACTATTATACACAGCGGCAGTTTTCGCACTGCCTTTAGCGTCTTTTGCTCAGAGCAACAGCGATGAGAAACCGAAAGAGAACTGGCAAAACCTGGATCTTAAGACTGATGGGGCTTTTGGGATCAGTACCGACAAAGCCTATAATGAACTTCTGAAAGGGAAAACTTCTAAGACTGTAGTTGTCGCAGTGATCGACGGCGGTATTGATGAGAACCACGAAGATCTAAAGCAAGTAATGTGGGTTAACGCGAAGGAAATTGCAGGTAACGGTATTGATGACGACAAAAATGGATACATCGATGATATTCATGGATGGAATTTTATCGGGTCAGCAAAAGGTACTAACATACACCATGATAATATGGAAGTTGTACGCCTGATCAATAAGCTTCAGCCAAAATATGCCGCAGCACTTAATTCTACGCCGTTTTCAGAAGCGGAAAGAAAGGAATTTCAGCTTTACAAGAAACTTGTAACTGATTATATGGAAAAACTGCAGCAAGCTCAAATGGGCCTGCAGAATACTACTATGATCTTGAAGTATCTGGACGAGATCCTGGTAAAGATGGGCAAGACAGAGCCGACTCTTGAAGATTTCAACGCCTATAAAACCGAAGGTGATATTGAATCTCAGGTGGTGAAGTTCCTGAAACCCGAAATTAAAAAATCTTCTTATAAAGAGTTCAGACAAGAGCTTATAGACGGACAGAAGCATTATGATACTCAGGTTAAGTATCATTTAAATCTTGAATTTGATCCGAGAAAAGATTCCGTTGGGGATAATTACTCCGACAGCAATGAGCGTTTTTATGGTAATAATGATATCACCGGGCCGGATGCTGAGCACGGTACGCATGTAGCGGGTATTATTGGCGCTGTAAGAGGTAATAGCCTTGGGATTAAAGGTGTTGCAGACAATGTGAAAATAATGGCTTTAAGAACGGTGCCTGATGGTGATGAGCGTGATAAAGACGTTGCAAACTCTATCAGATATGCTGTTGATAATGGTGCAAAGATCATTAACATGAGCTTTGGTAAAGCTTACTCATGGGATAAGAAAGTAGTTGATGAGGCAGTTAGATATGCTGTTTCTAAGGATGTGCTTTTAGTCCATGCGGCTGGGAATGATGGAAAAAACACAGAGAAGGAAGACAATGTGCCAAACCGTTTATTCGCTGATAGTACCGGCGTAACTATGGGTACTGCAGAAGGATGGATCGAGGTTGGTGCTTCAGGCTGGACGAATGATGAAGAACTTGTAGCTTCATTCTCTAATTATGGCGGTAAATCAGTCGACGTGTTTGCACCGGGTGTGAAGATCAATTCAACCATGCCTGATTCAAAATATAAGGAAAACGATGGTACCAGTATGGCGTCACCTGTTGTAGCAGGCTTGGCAGCATTGATACGCTCTTATTATCCCCAGTTCACAGCAGTTCAGGTGAAAGAAATCATCATGAATTCTGTGACTAAGGTTGATCAGAAGGTTAAGATAAGAGTAGAAGGAAGTTCAAGCAAAGTGCCGGTAAATGAAATCTCCGTATCAGGAGGGGTAGTAAATGCATATAACGCGCTGCTTCTTGCTGAGAAGACTAACTCTACTGCTGCAGTTAAATCGAAGTAAGAATATTCAATACTTAATAAAAAAGGGTGCGCCATAAGGTGCACCCTTTTTTTATGGAGCGGAATATTCTTAGAAGGACATTCCGGTTTTTAATGTTAGATACCTGCCTTCATTCGAGAAGCCGTAACCACTTGATACGAGGAATTTATTGTACAGGTTCAGCCAGATCCCCGGTCCGTACCCAGAATGCCATTTATTGCCTTCCGGCAGGTCTGAGTAAACACGCCCAGCGTCGTAAAATCCAAATAGTCCCATATCACCTGTAAAGATGTAGTTTCTGAAATGGGTTACTTTAAATCTTACTTCAGTGTTCTGGTACAGATACGATCTGCCTGAAAAACGATTGTTACGGAAACCTCTTAAATTGGTGTTGCTTCCTAATGAATTTGCCTGAAAGAACTTGTAGTCCCCAATATTGGTAGCGGCACCAAAACGGATCGCAACCGTTACCGGGAAGCTATAGTTTGGAGTGGCATAAAAAGATATATCTGTTTTCAATTGTGCGTAGCGTTCCTTGTTACCCTGGAATTCATTGAAATAGTTAATCTGGTTAAACCATCTTACTCCGGAACCGGGGAACATTGGATCATCCACGAAATCAATATTCGCATAAGAGCGTATGGCGCCATAGCGCGATGATGAGGCAATATCAGCACTTTCAGGGAAGCCCGGCGAAGTCACGAAGCGCTGCGCAGGTTTCTCCACGCGGAAGTATTCGTAACCAGGTCCGATTCCGACACTGAATACTTTCGTAAAGCGGTGCTGCACGTATGTCGCAGCACTGAAATTCTTAGTCCGGACACGGAAGTACGTTATGTCATCTTCCACATTTTGAGTCGAGTTTCCTTCACCATAATAATTGAATGTGTATTTTGGGCCGTTATAGTTAGCACGCAATATCACATCCCAATTTCTTTTGAAGACTGAATAAAAATCACCTTTATATCCAAGGGTATATGCTCCTGTATGTGGAGCATAGTTTCCATACAGACTTTGTATTGAGCTAGCTGGCTCCTTTCTGAACCCATAATGCTTTTTGCTAATACCCAGGCCAAGGAAAAGGCCGTCATCTGCGTTGTAGTCCAACGAAGGCATTTTTCCGCTTTTGTCATACGTGAAGGAATTTTCCTTGTAATCATTTACATATCCCTCAGCTGACATCCTCAGGGCCGTATTTTTCCCGCGGTTGATTACATTCTTCTCTGTCTCGAGATCGTAATAGAAAGATCTCCCTGTACCCAGATCTGTGAAGTTGTCATTCCCGTCACCGCCCACAATCCGTACTTTAATTGGGTTACTTGAACTATTGCCGTCAATCAAAATGCTGTCGCGGCCATTCAGAGCATAAACATTTAGTTCGCCGGTTTCAGAATTAACAAACGTTCTGTTGTAGAGCGGGCGCGTTACATTTTCATTTGAGTCAATTTTATGAATGGTAAGCCTTGTGGTATTGTCAAACCTTTCAATGCGAATGAATTCTTTCTTATCGGATCCAGCAACAGTGACTTCTTTTGCAAGAACTTCGAAGTACTCATCCGCGACAGAAACCAATTGGGTACGTCGTGATTTAAGTTTGGTAATAATCTCCTGACCTGATTCATGGTAGACTTCTGACGGCATTTTCTTCACCGATAGCTCAATGACCTCGTCGGTCAGATCACTTTGGACCTGTGTGGCAATCCTCCTCCAGTCTTCCCTTGTCAGTTCGTTCAGCAGGTTACGATCCAGGTTTCTCGCTGCAATAGAAAGTTCAGCGGGATCACCTATTTCTGCATTGAATGATTGAATGTCAGGCAGGATTTTGCTTACCAGCTGAGGAATAAGTCCGTCAAACTTGGTAAAGGCCTGATCACGATCCCTTGGTATTGGCCTAAAGATCACTCCACCCTCTTTCTTAAATTCGCCCCATCTCCACTGATCTTCATGTCTGTCCCAGTCGCCGATGAAAATATCAAATAAGCGTGATTTAAGGAACATCTCCTGATCTACCTCATTGTCATTATCATCTCTCAGCTCTTTATACATCTTCGGTGTACTTACTGCATTGTTGGCATTTCCAAATTCACTGAAGTCAGAAACATCTTCATCCGGGCGAGCCTCAATAAGACCGAACTTACCGCCAACCTGCTGAATATATGGTCCAAGCAATGTGGAATAAGGCATGTAAACTAATTCCGGATTTGTATGATAAATGCCAATCGCCTTGGCCATATCCGGCACTATTAGCGCTCCATAAGGATGAGCAGATGAGATCTGATCCTGTATAAAATCCTCAGCAAAAGTCTTTAGAAAGCCTTCAGGAAGAAGGGCAGTTGGGTTTTTAGCAATGGTTCTAAATTGGTAGATATTCTTATCCTTACCCTGAAGCTGTAAGCTGGTTGTCTGCTTTCCGCCACCCATCTTAATAGGAGTAAGTCCGCCGCCATAGTTATTTAGATCCAGATACTTTACAGTAATTGGAATTGCCCAGGTATCCCTGTAATGCTCGCCAAATAGTTTGCGTTTAAACGGACCTGCTTCGAAGGTATCACCAGCCACAATTACTTTTGTGCTGTCTACGTAGCTGATGCTTTTTTCTTCTGCTGTCTTTGCATCTGCCTTAGCGGGGATAGCATAAAGAGGGGTACGATAAACGATCTTTCCTGTAGATCCATCACCAACCGGCTCCCAAAATTCCAGCCACGCCTGACCGTTGTCGTAATAATTTAACCGGGCAAATCCCTGAGAACCTCCTCCATAAGAAAACAAAGCACCGTTACCCTTAATCATGGTTGATGTTTTAGCCCCAGCACCACTAATGATGTGGTTCACATCGTTATATTTATTGAATTGCAGCGCATGCTCGTGACCAGTTGCCAGAACCACGTTCTTTTCATCTTCCAGGATGGAAAGCAGGCCTCTTTTTAATTGCTGATAATCTTTATTTGAAAGATCCTGACGCGAGATTCCGTATTGTCTCATCAAAGGATAGATAGCACCTATGATGGGCAGCGGTATGTAGTAGTTGTCACGCACAAGGGTTAGAGGGAACAGATAATCCTTAAGTGTGTAGTATCCGCCATGGCGTCCATTACTGAATAGAGGATGGTGCTGTGCAATAATGATGTGCTTGCCCTTATTCCGAACAATTATATCCTGAACCTGCTGAATTACTTCCAGGCGGCTTGATACAGTACAACCATTTTCGGGCGCAAGAGATTTCTCGTGCTTCTGCAGCCACCATTCTGAATCTATAGCGATAACCACCAGGTCATTGTTTAATTGAACCTCTACAGGTCCGCCGCAGCCATTGCTTGGCATAAATACGTCACCCGCATTTAAGTAAGCCTCGATGTATTGCTCCTGACGGTTTATTGCAGCGAGACCTCCCGAGCGGCTTTCATTCCAGTCGTGGTTTCCAGGTACAAAGATCTTCTTGCCTTTGAAGTTCTTAACAACATTCATTTGCTCGTTGATCCTGCGCTCCTTTTCCTCGCGGTCAGAAGCGTCTGGTTCAGGCATACCGGTTTCGTAGATATTATCGCCAAGGAATATAACTACATCCTCCGCATGAGAGCTGTTTGTTACGCCGGTATCCGGTGCTGCAGCACGCGTGCTGTCATGGTGAAATACCTGCGATTGCAGAAGTTTCAATACAGGCTCCTGCTGATCCTTATCGGGAACACCTCCATCGCCGAAGAGCCAGACAGAATATTTGAGTTTTAAGGTATCGGGACTGTTTGCCTTTTCCCAGTTTAGCTGGGTTTTATCGTAGAAGGGCTTAAAGGTTGTACAGGCTTGAATTGCCATAACACCTACGGCGATTAAAAAGAGTGCAGATCTGTTAAATTTAGTGTTCATGTGTTATTTCGATAATATTCCCTATACCTGACTTGCTTCCCTCGTTAGAAATGTAAAGTTTGCCATTTGGGGCAAACGCTATGCCTTCCGGCTGTTTATATTCAACACCAGAAAACTGAATAATCTGGTTCATTACCCCTTTTGGGTTCAATATTATGATCAGGCCGTTAAGAGATGACAGGACGAAAATCTCGCCGGTTTTCTCGTTCACGGTTATAGCAGAAGACCGGAAGACTTTGTTCATACCTTCATTGCCAATGGCTTTCAAAAACTTCTTAGAGCTTTCCTCCAATGCATCACCCTCAAACTGGGCAGAAATCTCCTCCAGGCGAATAGAAAAAACGGGCTCTGGCTGAAACTGCATGGTTTTTAAATCAAAACCATAAATCTGTTTAGTTGTTTTATTCTGATCTAATCCATGTTCTTTTGGTGCGATCAGCAGGCGATGATTTTTGCTGTCATAAGCCATACCTTCAATATCATTCTTCTTAGTGAATGGGGTGGCGATGGTACTAACTCCGGGGCTGGTTGATTCAAAATTCTTGATGAGCGTCAGAACTCCTTCGCTGGTAATTACAAACATATCCTTTCCAACGCGGGCGAGATCTTCGTAATCGCCGGAGCCGGCAAATATTTGTTTCTTTATAATTTTGTTCTGGGGCAGGTTGTAATAGTATAATATGCCCTCTTCATCCTGTATGGCAACCAATACAGTATCGTTTAAAAAGCTGATGCCGGATATTTCACTTAGCTCAGGAGGAAGCTCATGAACTGAGTTTTTTGTAGGAAATATAACTTTTGAGTTTGGGTGATCATCCGCTGCATTGCCGGTACCAATAGGGTTATTACACGACGCAAGAGCTATAATAATCAGAAGAGTAGCGTTTCTTATCATATTTTATTAAATTCATTGGTGATTGATTTGCTATAATCATACCAAAAGCGGGTAAATAAATAATATTATTAACGCATGATGGCATAGTTTTTACTATTAAGCATAAGAATTAACATAACTTATATATGAAGAGTAATACTATTGTTAAAGATGCTGCCGAATATGTTTTCAATTTATTCAAGGATAAATTACCGGGTGATTACGTATACCATAACTACAATCACACCGCTGAAACAGCCAAGGCATGTAAAAAGCTTTCTAAATCATACAATTTAACCAGCCGTGATTATGAAGTTTTGATGCTTGCTGCAATATTTCACGATACAGGGTATATAAAGAGTTATGATAATCACGAGGAGGAAAGCGTGAAATTCATGAAGGAATATCTCAATGGAAATTACTCGGATGAGGATATCAAAGAAATAGAATCCCTGATACTTTCTACTAAATATAGGACAGTTCCTGACGGTTCATTACAAGAGATACTTCATGATGCCGATTATATTAACCTGGGCAGTAAAACTTTTGATCACAGAGCAGACCTTCTCCGTATCGAATGGGAGCGAATCCTACAAAAAACTTATAGTGAAGAAGAGTGGGCACAAATACAATTACAGTTTCTGCTGGACACACAGTTTAAAACTGAAGAGGCTGTTCTAAAATATCACGAGCAGAAGGAGCAAAACATTCTTAAGCAACGCGGTAAAATTGATAAGTTCACCAAGGAGTCGAGCAAGTCGCAGGGGAAAGCTAAACCGGTTAAAGACGGCAGAGGTATAGAAACTTTGTACAGGTCTGTGTATGATTACCATATCAGTCTTACATCTATCGCAGATAATAAAGCGAATATGATGATCAGTATTAATACAATCATCATATCCATAGTCATTACCCTCTTTGGTACCGGATTTACCTTTTCTAGTCAGAGCCAGTTCGCGAGTGTGCGTTTTGTGTTTCCGATGGCGTTTTTATTACTTACCAGCCTGCTTGCGGTAGTATTTGCTATACTCTCGGCCCGCCCTAATGTGACCACCAAGGAAAAATATGAGCTATCCAAAAAAGACAGCAGTATCCTGTTCTTCGGAAATTTTGCTCAGCTGCAGCTTCGGGAATTTGTTGATAAGATCAAAGAACTTAAGCAGCAAAAGGACGAGTTATACGAAAGCATGTCTATTGATATCTTTTACCTGGGAAGCGTGCTTATCAAGAAGTATAACTTCTTAAGCTGGTCTTACAATATCTTTATGTTCGGAATGGTAATCTGTGCAGTTGGATTCGTAGTAATTATGCTGTTTTCTTATTAGGAGTAAGAATTGCAGCGACTTCTCCGTCCAGCATAAAATCCATTTCATCAAGAGTAATATACCTGTAGCCAACGTCTCCAAGATACTCGTAGCTTTCGCACCCGGTGCGAAGCTCTTCCCAATGGAACCAACGCTGAAGGTTATTTCTGTCCTTTATCTTAGACAGGTATTTGTCTGTTAACAGGATGTAGTTAAAGTCAGGAATTTTATTCTTAAGGAGCTTGTGCGCGATGATCACGTCTTCACCCAGCAGCTTTATCCGGCCTTTGATATTAGCAATACTGATATCACCATAGTGGATAATTATCTTCAGTCCTAACTGGCTATCAGCAAGGTACAGCTTGTAATTTTCAGGATCGTTCTCCTTGATGGAGCTTATGAAATCTGAAAAAGTTTGATAAAGCGCTGTACACTGAGCAGCAACACGGCTAACGGCCGGCAGCCTGCCTGTTTTGTAGAAAAAGATAGCATCACCTTCAATTTCCCCGATCTTCATCTTAAGAACATTGCAGTCAATGAGTTTCCGCAGCAGGGCAGGGATAACTTCCCTTGAGAAATGTATATCCGTTGTTGCTATAAATTTTGTAAAACCTGTAATATCGGGCACGCAAAAGAATGCTGATTCAAGTTCGTCTTTGTTTTCCATATCAGGTATTTACCATGCTAACAGTGCAACTAATATACCACCTTTATTTGGTCAATGAAATTGAGCAAACTGTGCGTTATTTAAGGCACAAGGAATTTACGTATTTAGAGCTGAAAAGTTTGAATTTCTTAAATTTATCTGCACCTTAAAGAATCAAACAACAACCTTATGGCCTTACCAAATATTTTCTCTGAAAAAGTTGCCAGTGAAGTTATCGGACGGATAAACACTCTCAGTCCAGAAGATAATCCGCAATGGGGAAAGATGAATGTTTCACAAATGCTGGCGCATTGTAATGTGCCCTATGAAATGGTTTTCGAGAATAAGAATCCTAAGCCAAATCCCATTTTGAAATTCATTATTCAACTCATGGCAAAGGAAACTGTGACAGGTGAGAAGCCATATAAAAGAAGCACAGCTACCGCTCCCGCATTTAAAATACAGGGCGACAGAGATTTTGAAGCGGAGAAAAGCAGGCTTATCAATTACATCAACAAAACCCGTGAACTGGGCGAGGCTGAATTCGATGGCAAAGAATCACATTCTTTCGGCAAATTGAATATCGATCAATGGAACAATATGTTCTATAAGCATCTCGATCATCATTTAGGGCAATTCGGGAGATAGCTTATTTAGACCTTAAAACAGATACTTTGCCGTCCATTGACGCCACTACTACCTTGTTTTTCCCGATAACGTTTACTGTATTGATCATGGAGTTGTCAAGCTTATAAGCCCAGTTAATCTTCTGCAGCGCAGGGTCTATTGAATAAGTTACACCGCTTTTGGTTCCAAAATATACTTGTCCGTTATTTTCAATCAGCATAGAAGGAACGTGTTCGTATCCGAATCCGGCATTTAACCGCCAGGCAAGCTCTCCTTTTGTTCGGTCGGTCCTAAAAGCAACGATTTCATCATTCATCGTTTTGCCGTAGATCAGTTTATTGTCTGCAGATATCCCGATGGATTCTCTGATTGTAGCTGCATTACTGCGCCATAAAGTTTTACCGGTTGCTGCATCTATTGCCGACAGGAATTTGTCTGGGGCTACGATATACACCACACCATCATATGCCAACGGATTGCACATCGCAGGTGAAAAATGCCGAACTGCACTTCCATTATTCCATTTCCATACCAGGCTGCCAGTTGCCTTATCAAGTGCATACAGATGAGTATCCCACGATCCGAAGATGACCTTGCCATCATAGATCAGCGGTTTGCTCACTACCGAACCAGTAAGACCATCAAAACTCCAAACCTCTTTACCCGACTTCACGTCAATTGCCCTGAAGCGGTGATCGCTGCCGCCAACATAAGCGATGTGGTTTTCAATCTCAACCGCGCCGAGTACAGAAGCACTTGTTTTCAGGATCCAGTTAACCTTTCCATTTTTTGAATTCAGGCAATAGATACTGCCGTCGCCGGAGCCCATAACTATATTATTGCCATCAGCCGCTGCGGAAGAATATATCCCTCCTCCGGTTTGATATGACCATCGGGGCTTGCCATCTTTCACTGAAACCGCTTCGATCTTGCCGAGGCTGTTGCCGAATATTACGAGGCCATTTGCATAAGCAGGAGTTGACACCACATTAGCGCTGGAGTGATAAACCCAATCAGGTTTTACATTTGGGTATTTGTTGTTGATTTCAAAAGAAGGGCGCGGATAATTACCCATTTCATACGACCGTTTTCCAAGAGCGATGCTTCTCCAGGGCCGGATAGCTTTCGTGAGCGGATTTCGCTCTGCGAAGAGGACAGAATCAGTCCGGACGGTGACAATATTATAAGCTCCGGTTTCAGCTTTAGCACGAAGATTTGACCGGCCGTGTGTTGCAGGGATGCCCTCAAAATTGGCCGGCTTACTGGTATGGTGGTGGCCTGCGAGAACAAACTGAGTGTTATATTTCTTGAGGCGATCCGTGATTTCATACCAGTTATCAAGTTCATTTGTCAGCGGGTAGTGATTAAGGAACACCAATGGTTGTTCTTTAGGAGTTTTAGCCAGAACAGAATCGAGCCAAACAACAGCGTCGCGGGGGATATGGCCGTCAGACATGCGAACATAAGGTCCTGATGCACAACCGATAAAGCGATAGCCTTTATGATCAAAGACAAATTTGTCGTAACCAAATTCACGGATGAAATCCACACCTCCAGATTCAGACCAGCCACTGTCATGATTACCCGGTACGATATGATAAGGGATTTTAAGATCGTTGAAAATACTTTTGGCCAGCTTTATCTCTTCCGCGGTTCCCATTTCTGTGATGTCTCCGGTGATGACTATAAAATCCAAATCAGACTGGAGATTCAGATCGGCTATAGTCCTACGGAGATCGTCAGCCGGCACGCCTGGATCTGTAGAGATATGAGTATCGCTCAGAAAAGCAAATTTGAAAGGTTGCTGGGCATTAACAATGGTTATGAAGCAGCTGAAAAGTGCTAATAGTAAAATCCTTTTCATGGGTAGTGATTTCTGGTAAATTCAAAGCGAAACTAAGAATAAGAGTTGACAGTTGACAATTGGGAGATCTCATAGTACGCGCGGTTCGTGAGTTGGCATAATATTAGATATCATCTTTCCGGCGAAGAACAAATTCCAAAATTGTTCGTTAAATAATAGATAATAACACAAATTATGGCTGAAGAGATGAAAAAAGAACTCGGTGAAAACAAACATTTGACCACCGATGAGATCAGGGCGATTATAGATTTGGCCAAACAGCCGGGGCTTAGATTTACAGTAGATTTATATCTGCTTGACTATATTAAACATTGTTTTCTTGAGGATGGTCAGTTAAGTGCCAATATTGATAAGCTTAACAATGCGCTTACGCATCTGGAAAATCCGGAAGCAAAGAAAGGTGTGGAAGATGTACTGAAAAGCCTGCAATGTGTACAAAGTGAGTACAGTGAATATATCGAAGACATGCGGGTTCTTTCGAATGGTGATTATCCAGGTCCGCGCGGAGCAGGCCAATTACTGGAAATCGTATAATACAGGCGCAGTTTAAAAGGTCGGTGTCTTAGCTGACCTTTCTGAATCTCATTGTTTTCCCGATAAATTCAAACTGCCAGTACCCTTTTACATTCAATACTCCTTCGGAATCTAAATAAGCCACGGAGCTCCATTGCCTGCCGGTTTTAGGATCATATATTTTCCCGTTTTCCCAGCGGCCCGTTTTGGCATTGTACTCCAGACGGGAGAGGACAGGCATTCCTAGAACCTTACGTTTGCGGAGCTTTGGATCAGGATTGTTTTCGTCAAGGCGTGTAGCCATTGGCTTGCTCGGATCGTCGGAATCTTTAAACCAGGTTACCCTTCCTTTAAATTCAACGCCTTCCTTATACACCTGAACTTTCACATTGCGCCGCGTTGACATCCATTGTCCGATAATTGCATCGGGACCCGGTTCTGCGAAAGCAGTGCTTACCAAAAGGCACATGAAAATTATATACCCGAAGATCTGTTTTGCTACCATGATTAAGCAAAAGTAAGGAATAGTTGGAATATCGAAAGGATGATCCCGATGTTAGCTAAGCAGCTTAAGGCTGAACCGCCGCCATAGGAGAGGCGATACCGTTCAAATCCCAAACAACCCGTCCTGCCCGGATTGTAACTTCAGCTTCCAGTTTTTGTTTTCCCTGTATCCTTGTTCTGCTTGTATCAAGAAATCCAAAATTGCCATTCTTCACACTCAGCAAGGTGACGTCAGCAACACTTCCAACACTTAGATTCCCTAAATCCTGACGTTTAATAACGACGGCGGGATTCCATGTTGAGCGTGTAATTACGTCATCAATAGATAAGCCCATGGCCATAAACTTCGACATGAGATTAGTCATATCTTTCATTCCGCTGTTCATGCTTGAAGTATGCAGATCACTGCTGATTGTATTAGGAACAAAACCCAGCTTAAGTGCTGGAATAGCGTTCACATATTTAAACGCTCCTCCTCCATGGCCGACGTCAAAGCTGACACCTCTTTTTTGAGCATCCAGAATATATGATTTGATCTTTCCGGTTTTTTCATCAATTAAGGAACCTGTAAACAAGTGGGTATAGACATCTCCTGCACGGAATAGCGGAGCTGTAACTTCCGAAAAAATACCGTCAAGCATGAAGTAGCCACCCATAATTCCCGCGGCCTCTATTCCTCTTTTTATCGGAATAACATAGTCATCAGGGCCCGGAGGAGGAACCGGATTGTTTCTGCCCCAGTGGGCGTGTTTTACGCCGACAATAATATCAGGATATTTTTTCCCCATTTCACCTGTCTTCTGGGCATCCATGTCGTTTAAGTTACCTCCCTCATTGGGACTGCCATCCATACCTCCGCCAGAAATATTAAGTATCGCCAGTACCCTGGTTGTAGCTTTATCTATCGTTTGCTTCTTGAAGATTTCAAAATTTCTCCAGCCCGCACCACCTGCGTCCACGATTGTTGTGACACCCGAGCGCAGTGTAAATCCATCAGGCTGGATAGCTAAATTTCCATTACTATAGTTAGTCCCTTCACCAGTTCCCCAAAAAGCATGGGCATGCATATCAATTAAACCGGGCGTTACATAAAGCCCTTTTGCATCAATTATAGTTGCACCCTCACCCGGGCTAATGCCTGTAGCAACCCGAGCTATTTTGCCATCAATAATAGATACATCCATGATTGAACTTATTTTGTTCTTCGGGTCAACTACATGACCTCCTTTTATTAAAATTTCCCTTGGAGGAGCCTGCCTTTGTGCATACAGACTATTTACGGGCGATAAAAATCCTAGTAAGAGTAAGCATCTGAATGCCCATCCGTACACCGGAAGCTTATTTACATTCACGGGCAGGAGCTGAAAAATATTCATATTCATGAGATTTTTTGTAGGGTATGAGTTTTTTGCTCAGTGTAAAATAGCATCACACCTAAGGAGCACCAAAAGATACCAGAAAACATGATGGAATTTATAAACGGTATTGTAAAAGAAATGATAGGAACCAGCCTGACTGTTTCATTAGGGGATTTTTTAAATTATGCCGATAAGTCAGGTGTAGATTGTAATTTAAGGAACAAATAATTTCTGAGGAATAAAATGACATGAAGCATTTACTTAAAGCGTGCACTCTGTTAATACTGGCTGGAATAGCAACAGATGTTGCGTATAGTCAAGACAAGCGGGTAAGCGGAGGAGAGGCATGGGCTAAAATCGTACCTTTCTTTACCCCGCCGCAGGAATTTAAAGGCAAGTTTGGAAATTACAGATCTCCGTTAACCTTTTATAATGGGGAGATAGTACGAAATGCGCAGGATTGGGGGGCAAGGCGGAAAGAGATTTTGACAAAGTGGACAGGTATGATGGGTAAGTGGCCCGCTCTGATCAAAGATCAGCCACTGGAGATTCTGGAAACACAGCAAAAAGAAGGATATAAGCAGCATCGAGTGCGATATAGCTGGACACCTGATCAAAAGACAAGCGGCTACCTGCTGGTGCCTAATGGAAATGGTAAGAAACCTGCTGTGATTACTGTCTTCTACGAACCTGAAACAGCAATTGGTCTGGGGAAAGAGGGGCGCGACTTTGCTATTCAACTTGCAAAACGGGGGTTTGTAACACTTTCCATCGGTACGACGGAAGCTACTAAGGCGGAAACATTTTCCCTTTACTATCCCTCCGTTGAAAATGCCACTGTGCAGCCACTATCTATGCTTGCCTATGCAGCAGCAAATTCCTGGTACGTTCTTTCAAAGCTTCCGGATGTTGATTCCGACAGGATAGGCATTATGGGGCATTCGTTTGGCGGTAAGTGGGCTATGTTTGCTTCCTGCCTGTTTGACAAGTTCGCCTGCGCAGTATGGTCAGATCCGGGTATTGTATTTGACGAAAGCCGGGAGGCTGTCAATTACTGGGAGCCATGGTACCTGGGATTTCACCCGAAGCCCTGGAGAAAGCGAGGGATGATCAGTGCGGAAAATCCTGTTAAAGGCGGCCCTTATTCCAAAATGGTTGCTGAAGGTTACGATCTGCATGAACTGCATGCGTTGATGGCACCGCGTCCTTTCCTGGTTTCGGGTGGCTCCGAAGATCCTCCATCGCGTTGGATGCCGCTAAACCATTCTATAGCTGTGAACAGCGTATTAGGATATAAAAACCGGGTAGCTATGACCAACCGTGCTGAACATTCACCGAATGCTCAATCAAATGAACAGGCATTTTCGTTCCTGGAGTATTTTCTGAAAAAGTAAGCTGGGAGAGCATCAGGATAGAAATGGCAGCGATACTATGCTACTCCATTTTTCTGCTGTTTATCCATTCTGCTTTTGATAAATAAAATGGCCAGAAAGCAGCCAATAAGCGATGAGATAAAATCCAGCACGTCCGGTGTCTGTCCAGGGATAAATTGCTGAACTATTTCTCCAAGGCCGAGTATAATTATTACGCAGAAAAATGTAATCCGCGGACTCGAACTGGTTATATACGTTTGCCAAAAGGCGAGCGTAATGGCGGCGAAGAAGTTGGGCGCTAACCCGAGTAAGTACTGCAGCCAAAGATCGTTCGCTTCAAGCATGTGGCGCAAGGGCCCTTTAAAAAAGAGCCAGATCAGGAAAAATGCAAAAGCAAGCTTTAAATAGACTTTATCCTTATTGATATTGAGATATTCTGCGGGCCTGGTCAAGTGTTTTTTATAGGGTGCTGAAGATAATGCATTAATTGGAATATCTGAAAAAGGGCAGGCCTCTTTTTGCGGAAGGAGTCAGCGGCCGGCGCTGGAATTAGGCCAATCTTTTTTTGTAACTTGCGATTGCGAAGCATCAGCTTCCCTTCTAACCAATTTTATTATGAATCGTTCTTTAATGAATACAGCCAAAATAGGCTGCCTGCTTGCCATGGTCGTTGCCGCGGGATGCGGTACTCAACAATCTGCTATGACGAATGCAAAAAATACAGAAATGAATCCATTACTAGCTGAGTGGACGGGGCCCTATGGCGGAGTACCTGCTTTTGATAAGATGAGCCTGACTGATCTGAAGGCTGCCCTGGAAAGAGGGATGGTTCTTAACCTCGCGGAGATAGATGCCATCGTAAATAATCCTGCTCCAGCAACATTTAAGAATACCATTGAGCCCATGGAACGTGCGGGTGAAGCGCTGGGCAATGCGTTTACCTATTATGGGATATGGGGGAGCAATGCATCTAGTCCGGAGTTCAGAAAGATCCAGGGGGAAATGGCTCCGAAGATCTCGGAATTCAGCTCTAAGATTTCACAAAATGAGAAACTGTTTCAACGGGTAAAAGCAGTCTATGATAAGTCGCAAACAAATCCGCTGCCTGCAGATCAGCAACGCGTGGTGCAGCTGACCTATGAAAACTTTGCGATGGAAGGGGCTGATTTAAATGAAACTGATAAAAAGCGTTTCGCCGATATCAAGAAGGAGCTTTCTTCTTTGTACACGTCATTTGCAAATAACGTACTGGCAGATGAAGAAAACTACGTTACCTATCTTACAAAAGATGAATTGAGCGGCTTACCCGAGTCATTCGTGAAGTCGGCAGCAAAGGCTGCTGCAGACCGCGGTC
The DNA here is from genome assembly GCA_040384965.1 of Bacteroidota bacterium. Taxonomy (GTDB): domain Bacteria; phylum Bacteroidota; class Bacteroidia; order Sphingobacteriales; family Sphingobacteriaceae; genus Daejeonella. The sequence goes on from JAZKIH010000001.1 coordinate 16,410, forward strand.
AGACCGGAAAGTATGCTGTGCTGAATACCCGTTCTTCGATGGATGAATTTTTGAAATATTCAGAGGAGCGCGGACTGCGTGAAAAGGTTTGGAACACTTATTACTCCCGCAGCGATAACGGCGACGCCCATGATAATAACGATAATATAGCGAAGATCCTGAAACTGCGAAACGAGCGCGTTAAGCTGATGGGATACAATAATTACGCAGACTGGAGATTGCAGAACCGCATGGCTAAGAAGCCTGAAAATGCGATGAATCTGATGAACGCTGTATGGCCTTCGGCGATAGCTCGCGTAAAGGAAGAGGTTGCTGATATGCAAAAAATCGCTGACGCAACCAGTAAAACTAAAATCACTATAGCACCGTGGGATTACCGTTACTATGCGGAGAAAGTGCGTGCAGATAAATATAATCTGAGTTCGGACGAGGTGAAGCAATATCTGGAACTTGGCAACCTGACCCAGGCAATGTTCTACACTGCAGGGGAATTATTCAACTTCAAATTTACTCCCGTAGCGGAAGGTAAAGTGCCGGTGTTCCATCCGGATGTAAAGGTTTGGGAAGTAACCGATAAAACCAGCGGTAAACACATCGGACTCTGGTATCTGGATGCCTTTGCACGTCAGGGCAAGCGCTCTGGTGCGTGGGCTACTACCTATCGTGCTCACACTACTTTTGATGGTAACAAAACAGTTTTGGCTTCTAACAATTCCAATTTTGTAAAGCCAGCACCGGGAGAGCCACTCCTGGTTTCATGGGATGATGCCACAACGTTCTTCCATGAATTCGGCCATGCGCTGCATTTCTTTTCTGCCGATGTAAAATATCCGACCCTGAACAGCGGAGTCAGGGATTATACCGAATTCCAGTCGCAGCTTTTGGAACGCTGGTTATCAACTGACCGTGTAATCAATCAATTTCTTAAACACCATAAGACAGGACAGCCAATGCCGGCTGAACTGCTTTCGAAGATCAGGAAAGCATCTACCTTCAATCAGGGTTTTGAAACTGCCGAATTCCTGGCCTCGGCGATGATGGATATGAAGCTGCACCTTGCTGATCCGAATGGACTTGATCCGGATAAGTTTGAGCGTGAAACATTAGCTGCTCTTAATATGCCTAAAGAGGTGGTTATGCGTCATCGTACTCCACACTTCGGACACGTATTTTCGAGCGAGGGTTATGCTACCGGTTATTACGGTTACCTGTGGGCTGATGTTCTGACTTCAGATGCTGCAGAAGCATTTACTGAATCTCCGGGCGGTTTTTATGATAAGGATGTAGCTAAGAAACTGGTTAAGTATCTGTTTGCTCCAAGGAATTCTATGGATCCGGCTGAGGCTTATAGGTTGTTTAGGGGGAGAGATGCTAGTATTGATGCGTTAATGAGAGATAGGGGGTTTGCTGCGCCTGTTAAGAAATAATATTTTTCTTTAAGTTGTTTCCACTCATAGCTCCGGGAGGCCTAGTTCTTTTTGCTTTAGGCCAAAAAACGTTATTCCCGCCTCTTGCCGGCGGAAGGGCACCTACTTTTTTCTGCAGGCAAAAAAGTAGGCAAAAAGCCCGCCGCTACGTGTGATGCTATTGAAGGTTCTGCTGAGGCTAGAATTGTGCCTGCCGCATAACACGATGCGGAAGAAAGGTGAACGGGGATTCAGTGGTTTGGCTTAAGAAACGTACACAATGTTGGCTGGTGTAGGGAGGCATGCCTGCGGCCTGCGGTATGGATGTTAGTTTCCGGCTCATGGCCGCTGAGGCCTAGTTCTTTTGCTTTAGGTCAAAAGAACCAAAATGGAGCTTAAGCTTCCTTCGGCAGGGTTGTTTCAGGTCAAAAGTCTGTTGTTGCCGCCTAATGCCGGCGGAAGGCACCTGCTTTTTTCTGCAGGCAAAAAAGTAGGCAAAAAGCCCGCCGCTGCGTGTAGTGCTTTTAAAGTTTCTGCGCAGGCTTGGCCTAGAGTGACCGCACTACCCGATGCGGAAGAAGGGTGAACGGGGATTCAGTGGTTTGGCTCAAGAAACGTACACAATGTTGGCTGGTGTAAAGGGGCATGCCTGCGGCATGCGGGATGCGGGTGTATGTGGTGGTGCTCATCAATTGAAAATTTAGGAGGTTCCCGCTTTCGCGGGAATTACAAAGCATTTAGGGATCGTTGTTGCTCTCGATTGATTAGGTTCAAAGCTCGAGCGGTCTAGGCGCCCAGTGTCCCCCGCTGGCGGGGGTAGGGGATGGAAGTATAGTTCGTACGGTTAGCGAACTAAACGGTTTGTGCCTCGAACCCTGCTTCTTTCACAGCTGCAATGATCTCGCTTTCCGCTTTGTCGGTTTCAACCGTTAAGATCCTGTCAACATCATTTAGGTCTACGTTCCAGACATTCTCTCCGGCTGTTTTATTTAAGTTCGGAGTCACCGTAGCAAGGCAGCCTGTACATTTGATATTAGTCTTGAATTTAAAAGTGTTCATCGTTTTTAATTTATATAATTAGATAATTGTTTAAATCAGTCGAGCTTCGCAGCTTTTAACCGTAAGCTGTTAGTTACCACAGATACAGAACTCAGGGCCATAGCTGCGCCGGCAATCATTGGGTCGAGCAGGAAGCCATTGTATGCATACAAAACACCTGCCGCAAGTGGAATGCCGATCACATTGTAGATAAATGCCCAGAATAAATTCTGATGTACAGTTTGTACTGTACGTTTTGAAAGACGAAGTGCTTTGGGAATAGCCATCAGATCAGATGTAATGAGGGTCATTTTTGCAACGTCCATAGCAATATCAGAACCTTTGCCCATAGCGATGCTAACATCGGCCTGAGCCAAAGCATGAGAGTCGTTTATGCCGTCGCCAACCATGGCAACTATTTTACCCTGAGACTGGAGCTCTTTTACAAAGGCGGCTTTATCCGCGGGCAGCACCTCAGCTTTGAATTGCTTAACACCAACTTCCTGAGCAACAGTTTTAGCCGTTTGTTCATTATCGCCGGTAAGCATATATACTTCAATGCCCATTTCCTGTAATGCCTTGACCGCTTTTGCTGATGTATCTTTTACTTTATCTGCTATTGCGATTACTGCCAGAACCTTTTCCTGATCGGCGTAGTAAACGACCGTATTAGCAGCCTGCTGATATTGAATTGCTTTCTGAGCCAGGCTGCCTTCGACCTTGATATTGTTTTCTGACAGGAGCTGGCGGTTGCCTGCATAATAGGCATGACCATTAAGAACGCCCTTCACGCCCCGGGCAGTTATGCTTTCGAAAGATGAGAGCTCAATTCCGGAAACCCCGTTTTCTTTTAATGTATTTACAACTGCCTCAGCCAATGGGTGTTCAGATTGTATTTCCAGGCTATACAAAATCTGTTTTAACTGATCATTGTCGTTAGAGGTGCTATCCCAATCAATGCTGTTAACTACAGGTTTTCCTTCAGTGATGGTGCCGGTCTTATCGATAATGATCGCATTTACTTTATGTGCGAGTTCCAGACTTTCAGCGTCCTTTATCAGAATATTATTTTCGGCGCCTTTACCAATACCAACCATAATGGCTGTAGGTGTAGCCAAACCGAGGGCGCAGGGACAAGCGATCACAAGAACCGTGACCGAGGTGAGAAGAGCATGGGTAAACGCATTCTCACCTCCAAACAGCATCCACGTTATAAAAGTAAGGATGGCAATACCTATAACAACGGGTACAAATATTCCGGAGATCTTGTCTACAAGCTTTTGGACCGGAGCCTTACTGCCCTGAGCCTCCTGCACCATTTTAATAATTTGAGCGAGGAGGGTATCACTGCCAACTTTTTTTGCTTCGAACTGGAAGCTGCCTTTCTGGTTAATAGTTCCGGCAAATATTTTGGCGCCATGTTCCTTTATAACCGATACAGGTTCGCCTGATATCATACTCTCATCAACGTAAGAGGAGCCTGATACAACTATTCCGTCGACCGGGATTCTTTCTCCCGGACGGGTGATGATGATATTTCCTGCAACCACCGAAGCGATGGGAATTTCCTCCTCGCTGTTATTGGATACGATCCTTACCGTTTTTGGCTGCAAGCCCATCAGCTTTTTGATCGCCGATGACGTATTCGATTTAGCCCGTTCTTCTAACAGTTTACCAAGGGAAATGAAAGCAATGATGACTGAAGCGGCCTCATAATAGACATGCGGATGCAGTCCGCGCTGATGCCAGAATTCAGGATAAATCGTATTGAATGCACTGAACAAAAAGGCGATCCCAGTGCTTAAGGCAACGAGCGTATCCATGTTAGCCTTTCCATGCTTCGCCTGCTTCCATGCGTTGATGAAAAAGCTGCGGCCGAACCAGAATAGTACCGGAGCGGTCAGGGCCATCGAGATCCAGGTTCCATATGGTAAGTCCATAAAGAACATCCCGATCACTACCACAGGCAATGAAAGTATGGAAGCCCAGATCGTGCGGGTTTTAATTTCCTGATAGCCCTTTAACTGAAGTTCTTCCTGAAGCTCAGAGGGATTTTCGACGTCAATCAGGATGTCGTAACCAATTGATTGGACAATCTTTTTTAATTCTCCAGGGCTCGTTTCCTTCTCGTTATATTCCGCCCAGGCGGTTTGATTTGCGAAGTTTACCCCCGCATCGGAAACACCCGGCGCCGACTTTAGCATCGATTCCACGCTGACCGCACAGCCTGCGCAAGTCATCCCGGTAACCGGGAAAGTGGCTCTTATATTATTCTTGGATTTCGTGGTATTCTGTATTTCTGCAACTGGTGACATAAGCATCATTATTATACTACAAAATTACGGCAGCGATAGTCCCGAAGCTTTACATAATTCAGCGAAAGAGTTATATTACTTTGTGATTTACACTCGTTTCAGACCGAATCCAGTGGTTTCCGGCTATTGTGGGAACCACGCGTTTTCTTGAATTGAGAGGGAGTCTGTCCGGTTATCTTTTTGAACTGCCCCGAAAGGTGTGCGATACTGCTATAGCCCAACTGATCAGAAATCTCGCCCAGACTAAGCTCATCATAGAACAGCAGCTCCTTTACTTTTTCAATTTTTTGACGGATAATATACTGCTCGAGAGTAATACCTTCAACAGTAGAAAATAGGGTGCTCAGGTAATTGTACTCGTGGAAAACCTGATCTGAGATCAGCTTTGACCAGTTTACTTTTTCATCCGGACTTTCAGAATGATGTATTTTCTCAATGATCAGATTTTTTATCTGCTGAATGAGCTTGCTTTTGCTATTATCGAGCAGTTCGAAGCCGATTGCGTTAAGACGTTTTTCGAGTTCTTTGCGCTTTTCACTGCTTAGGGTATCTTCTTCCAGTCGTACAATACCCATTTCGACCATGGCGGGATGGAGTCCAAGATTTTCGAATTCGTTGCTCACCGCTGTGATGCAGCGGCTGCATACCATATTTTTTATGTGCAGTTCTGTCATGATTTTGAATCGTCCCGAGTAAGTCCCGCTTTACCCTGCCTGTCTGGATTTTCGTTGATCTTCTTATCAGATCAAATATACATTTAGAGACACGTTTACGCAGTCCTTGGAATGTAAATTAATAAGTTACCATAAGTCCTGCTCCGTAACCCATATCACTGTCATAATGAGTGGAAAGCGACAGGTACTTGCTAAGAACATATCTTATTCCGCCCATATATTCGCGGTCGGTATTTCCCATGATATTCATTCTTAACCGACTGGTCAATGGTATATCCTCGCGGCGAAGCTCAAATAATACGTTACCCTTCATGTCCACCCGGGCATCCGCGGTTACCAGCATGGGTAAGGTATACTGTACCCCGGCCATAAATAATTTCCGGTTTGCATCGGTAGCTTTCTGTCCGAATAATGTTTTCTCCATTTTCATCCCATGCCCTTCTTTCTCTTTGCGTTCATGATAGTCAAAGCCGACATAAGGCATTAGCCACTGCATTTTTCCGATATATCTACCAAATAGTGCTTCAACCTCATATCCATGATGTTTATTCATGCCGATTGCCCATTCAGTCTGCAGGCTGTATCGAGTGTTGGCCAGCATGGCTTCACCGTCAAAGCCATTTGTTTCAAATCCAGCCACTCCCATCAGGTGCCGCATCCGGTCATCGGCAAACAGCTTCCGCTGCGCCAGTTTTGGATTGGGGATTTCCGGATTGGGAGGCGAACCTGCATAGCTGAAAACCCGACCCATGCCGCTCATCATATGGTACAAAATATGGCAGTGGAAAAACCAGTCGCCGCTTTCTGTTGCTGCGAATTCAATTGTATCTCTTTCCATCGGCATGATATCGAGTACATTTTTCAGCGGGGCATATTCACCCTGACCGTTGATCACTCTGAAATCGTGTCCGTGCAGGTGCATCGGGTGACGCATCATGGAATTGTTGTACATAATTATCCGGACGTTTTCGCCCTGTTTGATCAGAATCTTATCTGTTTCGGACACCGTTTTATTGTCTATCGTCCATACATAACGGTTCATGTTTCCCGTTAACTCAAAATTGAGCACCCGCAGCGGACCTGGCCGGAGTGTTGTTTTTTCAGGAGCTTTCAACATTCCATAATTAAGGGTAATCAGATCGCTGCCGCCAGACATATCCATGCCGGATATATTGTGCCCGCTCATATCATGCCCGGGCATGCTCTGTGACGGCTTAGCCATTTCCGCAACCGCGGTATCGGTTCGCACACTATCCATCTCAACGATCACATCGGGCTGATTCTTCGACCGACCGTAATTTTCCCCCGTAGATTCCGGATACATTACAGAGTTCATGTCCATCTGCTGATTGCTCATCTCCATGCCCATCGGTTCCATGTCGCCATTCATCTTCATCATATCGTTCATCATCTTCATCCCCTCGAAATATTTCAGTTTGCCCAGCGGTGCTGCGGGCATCTGCATGCCATCGCCGAGCCAGATAGAGGTAGATTTGGTGCGGTCTTCGGCGGTGGCGAGGAACTGGTAGCTCATATCTTCAGGTATGGAAACAATCACGTCATAGGTTTCTGAAACGGCGATGATCAGCCGGTCGACTTCAACCGGTTCGACATCGTTCCCGTCGTTAGCTACGACGGTTATTTTCCCACCCGCCCAGGTAAGCCAGAAATAAGTAGAAGCGCCTCCATTAATGATGCGGAGGCGAACTTTATCGCCTGCCTTGAACCGGGAGTACTTTATGGCGGGATTGCCATTGGTCAGGAACTTTTCGTAATACACATCGCTCACATCCATCGCTTCCATGCGCTTCCACTCATTTGTTAGCTTGGTCTTGAAGTAGCCTTTGTCAAGTGCTTCACCATAACTTTGAACAGCACCCTTTTTAATGGCAAACCAGTCGGTGCCAGCATGGAGGGAACGGTGTACTTCTTTCGGGTTCATATCTGTCCAATCACTTAAAACCACCGGGATAGTCGGGATGGAAGATTCGTTTCTTTTGTTAAAAATCAGAGCGCCATACATTCCGCTTTGTTCCTGAAGTGCGGTGTGACTATGATACCAATAGGTACCGTTCTGAATCACAGGGAATTTATAGATGTATGTAGAATGAGGTTTTATGGGCATCTGGGTAAGGTATGGAACGCCATCGAAGCGATTGGGAAGAAAAACTCCATGCCAGTGTACAGAAGTTTCTATATCCATTTTATTGTGCACATAAATCTCGGCAGTATCTCCCTCCGTGAAAGTTAGGGCCGGCGCTGGTATACTGCCGTTTATGGCAATGGCTTTGCTCGGCTTGCCGCTAAAATTTACCGTGGTATCATTAACATACAGATCGTACCGGACGGTCCGGGGCTTGGTTGCGGGCAGATTTTCCATTTTATGTTCTGCTTTTTCGACTATTTGTTTTTTCACCTCTTCGTTCTCAGCAGGAATTACCGGCTTTTCCGAAGGCATCTCCATTTCTTCCTTTTTTACAGGAGTGGCAGCTGGCTTTTTAACGGGTGTGCTTTTCTTTGCCGGACTAACAGCTGGCTTCTTTGCCGGAGCAGGCCTGGCTGGTGCAGGTTTTGCTGCCGGTTTTGCTGGTGCTTTGACCGCTTTCTTAACCAAAGCCATTCCGCATTTAGGGCACCTGGCGGGTTTATTGCTTTGCACCTCGGGATGCATCGGACAAACGTAAAGGGTCTGTGCATGGGAGGTTGACGAAAGGAGTATGTGGTTATGGTTATCACTCGCAGAAGCTGATCTCCAGCCGGATATTAAAAATATGTACAGAAGTATGTATTTCATTACTTGTTCATTTGTGTAAAAATTGATTGTCGCTTACGCTGCCCATTCAGGCAGCAGTTGATTTTAAGCAGCATTTAAAGTTTGAAGTGGATGAATTATCTAACAGGGGCCGATAAATCAACAGGCTGATATGAAACCAATAAAAATAGATTCCAGGGTTGGGTCTCCGGAGAAATCAGATCCGGAAGCTGCAGTTGCGCAGGAACACAGGGGAGTCGGGCGTTCGGCGCGAAGCGTGACTAAAATAATTATAGGTATTAAAAGTTCTTGAACTAACCTCATCCAGTCCGAGAAATGCCGCCAGAGGCACTTCAATATCGGACATATTAAAGTGGAAGACAATTGCTGAAGCTTTCAGGGATTCTTTTACTTCAAGCTTATGCTGTTGATCTTTACAGCATTTGCCTGATTCAGCCTTCGCCATACCGCAATTGGTGCACCCGGAATCGTTTTCATCATTCATACTCCAACCAATCAGCTCACCCATACAATAATGTATGTTCACGGTTAGACCAGAGGAAACGCCCAGGTAAAACATCACTAACACAAGTAATATGAACTTCTTCATGGTGGCAATGCTACAAAGGTTGCCAAAAATCGCAATACGCTTTTATATAATTCCGGGAAAAGTTTACACTTTAAAGGGTTTTTTAGTTACAGGGATTGTTATTACATCTTATGGGCAGCTAACCAGGCCTCAAACTGCTCTACTTCTTTGCTCTGGTCGGTAATCATTTTCCGGGCCATGTCTTTCAGGCCTGCATCCTTGGAGTATGTGATGATGTTATTCGCTATAGTTATTCCGTCCTGGTGATGTTTACTCATCAAAGCAGCGAACTCGTGGTCGACCGAACTATGCGAACCTTTGTCCATTCCCTGCATCATTTCCTTCATGTTATCATCCATCGCTTTTCCTGCACCCGTGGTCTTATCTGCGGGATCATAATCTTTTGCTCCATTCTTATATTTTGATACGATAGCCTCCAGCTGCCCATTTCAGTACTCTGCATATCCACTATACTCTGAGCTGTTTTTTTCAGTTCTGCGTCTGTACCCGAAGCTAGTTCAGTATTCGCCATTTCCACGGCTCCCATATGATGATGGTGCATCATCTGCGCGAAATCGTGTGTAGCATTACCAGTCATTTCCATTTGATGCATCTCTTTCATCATTTTGTCCATACCCGACATCATTCCTTCGCCGGATGAAGACATATCCATGTGGCTCGCATCTGCGGTATCCATGGATGAGTGATCGGTTTTTGAAGTATTATTCTGGCATGCCGAAACGCTTAAGGCTAGCACTGCTGCGGCGATGATTATACTGCTGATTTTCATGAGAATAATGGTTTGTTTAGTTAGAACCTCCGGGCACGATTTATTTAAAGGTGTTTGAAGCAAAACATATTATCTAATAAATACAATCCGTTAACAGGTTTGTTCTGTTTTTACTTCTGATATTCCAGAATATCCGCAGGCTGACAGTCAAGGATCTCACAGATCTTTTCCAGTGTCGAGAATCGTATTGCCTTGGCTTTTCCTGTTTTCAGGATGGAAATGTTCGATAGAGTTATATCCATTTTTCCCGCTATCTCCGACAGGGACATCTTCCTTTTTGCGAGCATTACATCTAAGTTTACAACGATTGGCATATTATACGGTTAAGCTATTTTCTTCGTAAATCTCTAATCCGCGCTTGTAAACGACGGCAATGATCAGCATGAGCAATCCGGTGAGAAGGGCAGTACCCATATCATCGACGGGATGAAGAGCATTGATTTGCATAGAATCGTTAATCAGTTCCCCAAGGACATAATAATGAACCCAGCCGAGCACTTCCGAGATAATATATACGTAGGCAGCTGTGTACAAAAGCCGGACCACCCTGGCATTGAATGGTACATCAAGGCTGATCTGCGCAAAAATCTGCCAGAATAAGCGGAGTATTAATGCACCCAAACCAACGAAAAAAATGCTGGCTGCCATGTAGTAAAGACCTACGCTGGAGTTTGGTTTAATGTCAACGCGGTATTGAGGCTTAATTTGTTTGTATCGGGTAACATGGTCTGGCGAATAGATGAATTGTTCTGCTGCGTCTTTTGCAGTGCTTTTAAGCTCGTGACGCATGTTGTCGTCGTTTATCGAAATATAACTTTCGGGATCGTTCTCGTATAACTGGAGACTATAGCGAACGACAAGTCCGATAGTAATGAAGACCAGAAAGCAGCAAAGTATTGCGGCGCCCCATTTGAAGATTGTAAGAATTAGTTTCATGTGAGTTTTGTTTGTTGTTAGACAAAAGTATATAAGAATTTCAAATAAACAATAATTATTTATTGATAAACAGTAAATAGTAGCTGTTGAAAGGCAATAATGAGGTGTTGTTGCGTCTGGTGCCGACGGAAGGACGCTTACTTGTTAGAGTAATTTTTCCGCTCATAGCCGCGGAGGCGTAGTTGTTTTTCGCTTACCATTATAGTTTTCAATGGAGCTCAAGCTTTCTTCGGAAGATTTGCTTTAGGTCAAAGTATATTGTTGCCGCCTCATGCCGGCGGAAGGGCACTTACTTTTCCTTCAGCTGAAAAGTAAGCAAAACGCCGCCGCTGCGTGTGATGCTATTGAAGTTAGTGGTTTGGCTGTGACCGTGCCTTCCGCATAACACGATGCGGAATGACGGTGAACGGGGATTCAGTGGTAGTTTGGCTTAAGAAACGCACACAGTGTTGGCTGGTGTAGAGGAGGCATGCCTGCGGCCTGCGGTGGAAGCGTACGTATTTGGAAATTATTTATTGATTGGGAACATTGCTGTGTACGCCAGTGCCCGGTCAATGGAAAAATTCAAGAGGTTCCAGCTTTCGCGGGAATCGTTCAGGTCTTAGGATAAAACCTGGGTTCTAGCGGGAGGTGCGTCCAGTGTCCCCCGCTGGCGGGGGTAGGGGGTGGATAACTACTCGTGCATCCACACTTGCTTCCCGGGGTTGTCCAGCCAGGTTTTCATTACACCGCCAGCCATGCCGGCATAAATGGTATTGCCAGATACGGCGAGCGACTTTGGATGGAGATAAGGCATCCAGAACCCGTTTTCAATAAGAATGGCAATTGATTTATCTGGCTTCACGCGGATCAATTGGTCGGTCGTAATGATCAGTATACTTTTATCCGGCAGGAGACTTAGGGCTTGAGGACTATGGGGAAGCTTGATGTGATCTATTTTTACCCATTTGCCATTTTGACGGGTTATTTCTGAAATTGATCCATCGGAGGAGTCTCCGTGTGCCAGGCCGGCAACTGCATAGATTTTGCTGTCGATAGTAATAAACTCCAATACGTTGGAAAGCTTCTCTATCAAGTAGCTTTCTCCTCCAGACTTATCGTACCAATAAACCAATCCGCCCCACTCGCCCATATTATAGGCTACCAGCCATCCGTCATGTACTTTAAAAGTCAGCGTGGAGGCACTCATCCCCATTTTAACGTAATTTGGAGGCAGGGAAAGCTTGAAGGGTGTTACAGGCCCCTTGTGGTTAGTGTATTTCTCAATTCGTGTTAATACTTTTCCTTTACCCACGTAGACCTGATAATTAGGTTTTGAGTTCAACCCAGACAAGACTTCTGTCGTAGCAGGAATGGGATATTCTGTGAGTTGTTCAACTCCCAGATATTGCTGTAGACAAATAAGGAGAATGCTTAAAGCGGAATAAACAGGCGTTATCATAAAACCGGGATAAGATTCGTAACCTCTAATTTTCGTCGGCTGTCAAATTAAGCGCTGCTTTTCTGTAAACGCCCGACTCGGGACAACCGCTTTTACTTTTAGCTTAGTAATTCCTTTTCGGCAAGCTTCTGAGTTTATTGAAAGGGGTCATGAGCGAAAGCTGATGTACGATTGATTACTTAATCTGCCCCTAATTATACAACAAATACTTCTTCCTCATCTCTTTATATTGAGATAAGCCTGGTTCCCAGCTTGCGCGGATCTCGGCTTCGGATTTGCCATCGATGATCTGCTGGCGGAAAAGGCCGGAACCGATCTGCACCTCGATGTTGTTCATTTCTTTGCTGAGCTTGGAATCAAAGAATTTTTCTTTGTAAGGGTGTGCTTTATATAACTCCATGATCCATTGGAGGTTAATCTGCTTTTTCTTTCTTAACTGCTCCACATCGTAATTGCGAAGGTCGAGGCCGTAGCAAACCTGGTTCATGAAAAGAGGGGTTTCGGCCATACCTTTAATACTGGTTGGGGTATAGTTGAATTCATATTTTCCTTTCAGCTCCGGACTGCCGAGAACGGTGAACGGAAATAGAGTACCGCGACCCAGGTTAATATAAGTTCCTTCAAACATGCATGTTGAGGGATAGAGCATAATCGCCTGCTGTGTATTTAGATTTGGTGAAGGGCTTACAGGAAGTGTGTAAGGCATATCGTGGTTGTAATTCGCCACTTTAACGATCTTTAATTTACATTTCACCCCATTTGTTAACCAGCCCTGGCCATTTGCCATTTGAGCAAACTCAGCTACGGTTAGTCCGTGAGACATTGGAATTGGGAACATGCCGATACCAGATTTGTATTTCATGTCGAGTACTGCGCCATCAACGAGGTAGGCATTTGGATTGGGTCTGTCGAGGATCAGGAGTTCTTTGCCATTTTCATAACAGGCTTCCATCAATCGGCTCAGGGCATTAATATTGGTATAAAAACGGACGCCTACATCCTGAAGGTCGTATACCATTACATCGACATCAGCGAGGTCTTCTTTGGAAGGTTTATTTTTCTTACCGTATAGTGAAATTACAGGGATGCCGGTTTTAGCATCGATTTCATCTGCAACGTGTACGCCTGCACTGGCGTTGCCACGGAAACCATGCTCTGGTCCGAACACTTTGACAACATTTATACCCAGGCTTTTCAGACTGTCAACCATATGAGTTTTACCGATTATACTGGTTAGGTTGGCAAGAATAGCAACGCGCTTTCCTTTAAGATAAGGGACGTACTCTTCTGTGCGTTCTGCGCCGGTTTTTAGTTGAGTTGTCTGGTTAGACGGATTCTGAGATTTTGTTGCAGAGCAGGAGAGGGTCAGGAATGCAGCGATGATAATAAGAAGTTTCATGTTAGAAGGATTTTGTGAGTTAAAGGTAAGGGTTTTTTTTGAAGGGGATGCTGGTTTGTGCAGGATAAGAGTGTTGGGGTGGTATTTTTCCGCCTCGTGCCGGCGGACGGGCACCTACTTTTTTCTGCAGGCAAAAAAGTAGGCAAAAAGCCCGCCGCTGCGTGTAGTGCTATTTAAGTTTCTGCTTGGGCTTTGCCTGGAATTGCCGCACTACCCGATGCGGAATGAAAGGTGAACGGGGATGTTGTGGTTTGGCTTAAGAGGCGTACACAGTGTTGAGCTGGTGTAGATGGGCATGCCTGCGGCATGCGGGGTTTACGTTTAAGTGGTCGGTAATAGAAGAGTGTTATCAGAGATGCAGGCTATGTGTACGTCAGCGCTCCCCTTTTTGCTAGGAGAGCTGTCAGCTTTTTCAGCTGACTGAGGGGTCTATGTTTTTTTCAACGGAAAGCCGCACTACCGGATGCGGAATGAGAGGTGAACGGGGATTCAGTGGTGGTTTGGCTTAAGAAGCGTACACAGTGTTGAGCTGGTGTAGATGGGGATGCCTGCGGCATGCGGTCGATATCACAAGGGGACAGTCAAAGCTGAAAGAGTTGAGTGGATTAAAGGCTTGCAGAATGCTGCAAGTTTTTAGGGGATGGAGGGCTTTTTGGTGGTTAGGCGGACGTGGTGTTCTGACACAGAGATCACACTGAGATAAGACTGAGATCACACTGAGATAGCACGTAGATGAAACGGCGTAAGTTGTTGCGCCTCTATGCGGGTTTGGAAAAATGGTGTACGGTCGGTGCGGGGTTATGCGACTGGGAGCGAGATGTTTGAAAACGGATTCTTTTGAGGTTTAAGTATATGAATGCTGCTGGCTGTTGGTGGTGGAATATGCTTTTTAATTCTGATCAAATCTGCGGTGGCAATTCCCGATTTCACGCAGAATTTGACACTCTTTTTCATTTTTTTCTTGATAAGCTCCTGTTTCCCGATTACGAGTTTGGTAATGGCGCGTTCACCGCCGTTGCGAATTTCATAATTGCCGATTAACCGGGTTTGTGAAGTTGATAATTGCGCTTTCACCGGTAATGAAAATGTCGTAAAAGTGCATTTAAGAGGTGAAGGAGGAAGATTTATGGGTAAATTGAGGCAGGAAGATGGAGGCAGGATCGGAGGTCTGAAGTCTGAAGTTGGAGGTCGGAATTGGATGGGTTAAATTTTAGTGAAAGTTAAGTGAACGCTTAGTGAACCACTAGTGAATCCTTAGTGAATGAAATAATTGACAGTTGACATCCGATAGCTATCGGATTGAGACCCGATAGCTATCGGGTTGAAAATTGCTGGGTGGAGAAAGAAAATACCGGTATAGGAGTGAATTTATTAAAATTTAATTTTAGGCTTATGTAGAGATAAAAGAAGAATTAAGGAGTTGACAGTTGAAAGTGGACAATTGACAGCGGCTGGGCTGAGAGTAATGGGCATTAGTTTCTGACCAGCTAAGCATCATGCCCACTGTCAACCGTCAACCCGATAGCTATCGGGTGTCAACTTCTGCAGGGCAGACGAAAGCTTACTGTTGCTTTGAAACACAAACACTGGTGCATTACAGTTATTGGGTTTAAGTCCCGAATGGTGCCGCAAGTATGGTGAGGCTGATGACGATCGGTTGTACACTGAACGCGAAAGAGGTGGTAAGTATGAAGACTCTGCTAAAAGTTTTATTTTATACTGGTAGTGAGTACTTAGTATCAAGTATCAGGTATCAAGTAGTGAGTATCAAGTATCCCAATTAGCGGCATCGTGGGCAGCGGAAGGCTGAGTCTTTAAACGGAGTTGATTTTGCTGGCTGATTTAACCTCAAAGAGCACAAAGTTTACGCAAAGGACACGAAGGTGTGTGGCTTTTCTTTTTCGTGCATCGTCAAAGTATTAACTTAGGGCATGTGATCGTATTTTGCTATTGGAATAGGTCACCGACTATTACCCTACAATTTTATCTGCTATGAAATATTATGATAAAAATAAAGCCCCTTCTGACGATCAGGGCGAGTTCTGGGAGACGGCGTTTGCGGAAAAGCAGGCGATGTGGGGAATGGAGCCTTCCAGGTCGGCGTTGCTGGCAAAGGATATTTTTATTCGAGATAAGGCCAGGACCATACTGGTGCCGGGAATTGGCTATGGCCGGAATGCGAAAGTGTTTACCGACGAGGGAATGAAAGTAACGGGTATCGAGATCTCGGAGACGGCAATTGAACTTCTGAAGAAATACTACGGGGAGGAGATGACGATCTACCAGGGCGGAGTTAATGATATGCCTTTTGATGATAAGAAGTACGACGGGATATTTTGTTATGCTCTAATTCATTTGCTTAACAAGGCAGACAGGATTAAGCTTTTGCGGGATTGTTTTAATCAGCTTGCACCGGGCGGCAGCATGGTCTTTTCTGTGATCTCGAAAACAGCGCCTACTTATGGAAAGGGGAAGAAGATAAGCGAGGATCAGTATGAGCTGGTGGAAGGTGCGCCGGTATATTTTTACGGGAGGGAGAGTATTGAGGCGGAGTTTGGCGAGTACGGGCTAGTTGAGATTCTGGAAATTGATGAGAAGCCGCCGAAGCATTCGGAGTATGAGAGGTTTCCGTTTTATTTTGTGGTGTGTGGGAGTTAAGAATTATTTGACTTCGCAGGCAGGCATCAGGATAAAAAATGTTAGCTGGATAGGGGTAAAGTAAAATTAAGTTGTCACAGTGCAAAGAGGGTAATAAACCCCTTCTGTTAAACTTAATTTATGAACTATTTCAAGATTTTACTAGTTGGATGTCTATTCCTGACCGTCCGTTTAAATGCTCAAACCAATAACACTATCAAAGGGATAGTGATTGACAAACAGACAAGACTCCCGGTGGCGGGTGCTACAGTTTTAATTAGTACGGTTAATCCGGCTAAAGCTACCCGCACAGATGAAAACGGGATTTACAAATTAACCAGTCTTCCAGTAGGGAGACATAACCTGGAGGTTACTTTTGTTGGCTATACGAAAGCAATTACTTCGCAGGTATTACTAAGCTCCGGAAAGGACCTGGAGATTAATTTCGAGATTGAGGAGAACCTGAATAACCTGGGGGAAGTGGTTGTCAGCAGCGGAAAGAACAAACGCCCTTTGAACCAGCTTGCGGGTGCGAGTGCACGATCGTTTTCAGTTGAAGAAACGAGCAGATACGCAGCGGCACTGTTCGACCCCGCGCGCATGGCTCAGAGCTTTGCCGGGGTAGTGGCATCGGAGGACGACAACAATATCGTCATTAGAGGAAATGCGCCGAAATCTGTGCTGTGGAGGTTGGAGGGTGTGGAGATCATCAATCCAAATCATTTTGGGGAAGAAGGCTCGTCCGGAGGGGGAATCAGTATGATTAATGCGAATGTACTGGGCTCTTCAGATTTTTACACCGGGGGCACACCTGCCGAATTCGGGAATTCTATTGCCGGAGCTTTTGACCTGCAGTTTAGAAAGGGCAATACCGATAAAAGGGAATACTCTTTTACCCTGGGCGTATTAGGAGCCGCGGTATCGATGGAAGGGCCATTTAAGAAAGGTTCGCCGTCGTCATACTTATTGAGTTACCGGTATTCTTCTTTTGCTTTAATGGATAAGATCGGGGTTTCGGTTTCTGATGTGGGTACTCCGCTTTACCAGGATCTATCGTACAACTTTGTTTTTCCAACACCGAAGGCGGGTACGTTTTCAATTTTTGGAATCGGGGGAAATAGTAATGTAGAAGATGTTGCGGTAAGGGATGCTTCGAAATGGGAGAATAAGTTTGATTATGCTGATCAGAAATATTCTTACAGCGCAGCCAGCACAGGCTTAAAACATACGGTCATTTTAAACAACAAACTTAATCTTAAAAATGTCCTAGCCTTCTCGGGCAGTGAAAACACAGACAGGGTTGACACACTTACCCGGGATTATGATGCGAATGTGTTTAGCCGTAACGCTTATAAAAATTGGTCATTGCGTTACAGCGGACAGGTGAATTATAGTCCGGGAGCCAATAATTTAATTCGCAGCGGAATTACTGCTTCCCTGCTGAATTATAACCTGAAAGGATTGGAATATAACAATGAGTTGAAAGGCCTCAATGAAGTATTAAACAATAGCGGCTCAACGTCATCTATCGACTTGTACAGCCAGTGGAAACATACGTTCAGTGAGAAGCTGAATTTTAATGCGGGAATTCATGCTAACTATTTCGAATACAGCAAGAGCTTATATGTGGAGCCAAGAGCGGGTGTGAACTGGTGGGTGAATTCTAATCAACAGATCTCTTTGAGCGCTGGTTTATATAGCCGTGTTGAACCTATGGCGTTTTATTTTGTAAACGACCAGTTAACAGAATCTGATTTTTATACGGCGAAGAAACTCAAGCCTACCCGGTCGGCTGAATTGATCCTGGCCTATGAAAGAGGGATGGGAAAAGGTCTAAAGTTTAAGGCAGAGACGTACTATCAGCATCTGTTTGAAGTTCCGATATCAAATAATCCGGCAAGCAATTTCTCAACACTGAATGTCTCGGGGATAGGCTCAGTTTTCGCTTCAGGATTTAATCCTTTGATAAACAAGGGGACGGGTAAGAATTTGGGGCTGGAGCTCACTTTAGAAAAATCATTGCTTAGAGGGAATTACTTCCTGTTTACAACTTCAGTTTTTGATTCTAAATATAAAAACGCAGAAGGCAAGGAGCTGAACACTGCATTCAATACACGGTTTATGGCCAATTTTGTAAGCGGGAAAGAGTGGCAGACAGGGCGTGACCAGAAGAATGTTTTTGGAGTTAATGCCAAAGTGATATATACCGGAGGGAGAAAATACACACCGATATTGCTGCCAGAATCTATAGCCAAAGGTGAGCAGGTTAATGATGATGCCAGAACAAATATGCTGACTGCTGATGCGTATATGAGGCTTGACTTTTCAACGAGCTATCGTGTTAACCGCAATAAAGTATCACACACATTCTTTCTGGATATTCAGAACCTGACAAACCGGATCAATAATCTAGGATATTACTATAACAGTGATGATAAATCGTTGGATAAAAGTAACCTGAGTGGAATTATTCCGGTTGTTAACTACCGGTTAGAGTTTTGAGTATCGGGCATCAGCTTAAAGATTTAGGAAATACTGGCAGGTCTGGCGTCCATAGCGAAGTCAGACCTGCCGGCTTTTAGCGATAATCCATATCTTCACGCATGGATTATCATGATTTCCTGAACACCTATCATCCCATAAGCAGGCAGGACTACGAGCTGATAGCGGAAAGCCTGACACCCCGCACGGCTAAGCGAAATGAGCTGATAGCGGCAGAAGGTGATATTACCAGGGAGTTATATTTCGTTTATGAGGGAACACAGATATCCTGTTATAATCATGATGGAACAGAACGGGTGATGTCGTTCCATTATCCGCAATCTTTAATGGGCCTGCCTGACAGCTTTTATAATCAGCAGCCTACAAGATATTACATCCGCGCACTCACCGACAGCAGATATGGGGCGATTTCATTCAAGCGTCTGGAGGAGCTTTATGATGAGTCGCAGGCGATAGAGCGGTTGTTTCGTAAAATGACTGAGGCTAAGTTTTGCGGACTGGTAACCCGGCATACGGAGTTTCATACCTGTACCATCGAGGAACGCTTCAAGAATTTTGCATCAAGAAGCCCTCAGCTTTTACAACTGGTGCCTCACAAGTATATCGCCAGTTATTTGAATATTGATGCCACGAATTTCAGTAAACTGTATAATTCTATCCGCGTTTAATTATTGGTCTATACCAATATCTAATACAGTTTGATTCCTCAAATTTGCGGCATTAAGAAACAACATGAAAATTCACAGTGCCTGTTATTTTAAGGATCCAGCAGCAGATCATCAGTTTATTGAACAATGGATATTGAGGCTAGAAAAGCTCAACAACCGAAACTATAAGCGATTTATACTTTCGACTTACTTGGGCAGCACGGTTGTGCTGAGCCACAACAGCCACAAAACTTCCCTTCCCTGTTTATTTGTGTTCCCGGGCTTTCGGACCAGCAGTTTATTCTGGGACCTTGATAATGGGCTTGAGGTGATTGAAGATCGATACCGGATTTTCCTTGTTGAAACAAATGGTCAGCCTAATTTAAGCGATGGCAATACTCCGGATATAAAAACTTCCGACTATGCGCAGTGGGCCGGGGAAGTTATTGACCAGCTGACGTCAGAAAAGGTGAGTGTTGCAGGCGCCTCATTTGGCGGGTTGATATGTCTGAAACTTGCGACGGAGCCGGAAAAGATTCAAGAGGTTTTCCTGCTCAATCCGGGTTGCCTGCAGCCTTTTTCGCTTGCTCCGAAAAACCTTTATTATAACCTGTTGCCTATTATACGCCCGACGGAAACCAATGTGCGGCGTTTTTTGGATAAGGCTGTGTTTCATGCCCCATCGCATAGTTTATCGGCAGAACGGATGCAGCTTATTGTAGACTACGAATTATTTGCCCTGAAACATCATGCAGATAAAGCTCAAAAGCCTTACCCGATGACGAAGGCGGAATTGCAACGAGTGGAGGTGCCGGTACATCTGATAGTGGGTGAAAATGATATGCTGTTCCCTTGCCCGAGAAATATCAAAGCTGCGCAGGAGGGTTTGGCAAATTTGAAAAGTGTTACCGTTATCCCCGGCACGGGGCATGGAATTGAGACGTCGAAAGAAGCAATGAGGGCTATAGATTCGGCGGCTTCGAAAGGATAATGTCGGAACTTTAGTCAGGATGAACCGGCTATCTAAAGAGTGTTCGTCTGAAATAATGACTTCCGTGGATAAAGAGGAATATCAGGAGAAGCATAATTCCTAGTGTTACCACGAAGCGATCTAGTTTCCTGTCGTCAATAAAGGTGTTGAACAGCATGTACAGGAGAAGCCCGGCAAGGCCACCGAGACTGTTTGTTATGAGGTCGGTAATGTCGGATACTCCGATAGCGAAAATGTATTGAAGCAGCTCAGCGCTGAGACTAAAGGCAATAATGACAAGAAGCTTGGTTATAAAGCCGGTGTTTTTGTAAACTACATTTAGCAAAACACCGAAAGGTAGAAAGAAGAGCCAGTTTAATATTACGTCTGATTTTATCGCATAAGCGAAAGGGGTGAGGTTAACACTTCTGTAATTGCGATGAATTATTGAGGATAGATCAAACTGCAGTTTAAATAACACCAGCCAGATCAGAATTAGAATGTATACCGTCAGTAAAGCCTTAGAGAGCGTTTTTTCCATCGTTCGTTGATTGTATTAAAAGAACAAGAGATCTTGGGTCATAAGGCCAAAAAATATAGAAACTTCAGGAAAAAAAGGAAAGCTCTTTGAAGAATCCATGTTGCGGGTTGCTTACAATTACGATTTAAATATATGTAAAAAAGGTTGCGGGTGCAGCGAGGAAATAAGGTGGAAGTGAATTATAAACCTTCTGTTTTTCGGACGATATCTTTAATCACTTCATCCAGTTCATTTACCGAAACATCCAGGTGCTGCAGAAGCTCGGGCCTAAGAGCGTCATCATCATTATCCCGGATTAGATCTGACAGGGCCATAATACGGCTGAGTGGTGCCCGGACAACATGAGACTGAATCCAACTGATCTCACGCAAGGTTTCGTTCTGTTCCTCAATCGCCTGGATATGGTTCTCCAACTCGGTAACATCCTGCATTGAGCCGGTTAGACGAACTGGTTCTTTATCGGTATTATAGACCATAAACCCGCGATCAAGTACGAATTTATATTCTCCGTCAGCGCATCGAAACCGATACTTCCCCTGCCACCTCGACTTCTTTTTACGGATATTCTGATTAAGGGTGTCGATAACAGGCTCAATATCATCCGGATGAACATTGTCGATCCACCAGGACTGCGTGGTAGCTGTTTTGTCATAGCCAAAGGTTCCTTTCAAACCCTTATTCCAAAAAACGACATCTTTCAGCATGTCCCAGTCGTAGATCGTATCGCTGGTAGCTTTCGAAACAGTATTATACCGGTCAATATTCTCTTTGATCCGGAGCTCCGTTTCAATTCTGCGCGTTACATCCCGGGAGTTTGTGACTATACCGCCAACCGCCGGCTCGCCGGTCATATCTGTAGCTATAGTTTCCACCCATCTATATGTGTTATGGATATCCCGGAAGCGAAATGGTGCGATGCTGATTCGTTTTTGTGAACTCAATGAGTTAAACTGAGCCAGCACACGATCGATATCATCAGGATGTATAAAATCAAATGCATTCTTGCCGATAAATTCTTCGGGCTTAATTCCAAGTAGAAATTCAGTATTGGGACTGACATATAGGTATGTGCCAGTGGGATCCAGTATGCCAATTAAGTCAGATCCATCGTGTACAAGTGCTTTAAAGCGCTGCTCACTGGCAGTTAGCAGCTCTTCCGCTTTCATCTTTTCAGTAATGTCAATAGCTATCACGATTCTGGCGGGCCTGCCATTAAAGGGAAGGGAGTTGCCCAGGGCATTTACAAAGATAATTTCTCCCGATTTCTTCAAATGCCTTACAAAGCTTTTGTTCTGGCGATCGAATCTAACCTCATGCTGCATGATTTCCATGAGTGCGCCGACATCCTCAGAAGGGCGGATATCCTTGATAGTCATATTGAGAAATTCTTCCCGGGAATATCCATAAGATTCTATCGCGGCCTGATTCACATCCAGAAACTTCAGTGTTTCTTTATCATAAACCCAGGCCGGGATCGGGCTGGTATTAAAAAGGCGCTCATATTTTTCTTTCGCATCACTGAGCAGCTCATGATTGTTTTTTTCTTCGGTGATGTCACTAAAATAAACTGATAAGCCTTCTTTCGACGGAAAGACAGAAACACCGATCCACATATCGAGGACTGCGAAATACTCCTCGAAACGAATAGAGATATTTTCAGACAGTGAGCGATGATATTCACTGTAAAATTTCAGAGGAATTGCTTCGGGAAACATTTCCCACAGGTTTTTACCCATCATTTCCTCGCGCGACTTAAATAACAAGCGTTCGGCTTCCTTGTTCCAGTAAGTCACGATCCAGCTCCTATCTATAGCAAAGAAGCCGTCGGTAATACTTTCCAGTATATCAGCGATGCGCTGATTGGACAGCTGTAGCTGATCACGCTGCAGCTGGAGTTCCTGTTCTGTTTTTACCCTTGACGTTATATCTTTTGCTATTGCATAAATTCCTATGACCTCATTATTTATTACAATAGGAAGATTGGTCACACTTAAAATACGCGAATGACCTTTTGCGGAGATCAGCTTCGCATCGAAATGCTGAATGTTGCCGTGGAGTGCATCCTGAAAATGCCCGAAGACCCGTTCAGAATCATCAGGATCGAGGAAGGGGATAAATGACATCCGAAGAAGCTCTTCTTCTGTGCATTCTGCGAGATCCACGACGACCTTGTTGACACTCAAAAAATTGCCTTTCAGATCTAAAGAGAATACTGCATCCGGATAATTGTCGAACAAGGGATGCAGGTAATTGGTGTCATTAAATGAACGATTGTCAAATGTGAATTTTGTATGTTCAGAAGTTATGGTATCAGTTACATCTACGATACTGTAAATGATGAACGTCACATTATTATTATCATCAAGTACTGGATACAGATCGACGTTCCAGAACCTCACAGCATTTTCCCGGGAGCCAGGTTTTCGAACGTCATAACGAAGGAGGCCGATCTTGTGAGCTGTTTTCAGTAACAGAACATATTCGAACGCGTGGTGCATGACTTTCTTCCGCTTATCAGTATCGGGATCAATGGCCTGAGGAAACGCTTCGAAGATGCCCCTGCCTACAATGTCGCAGTCTTTGATGCCGTAAATCTGGCAACAGGCGTCGTTGGCATCGGCAATTGTAAATTGTGGTGCATCAGGGTAGAGAATCAAACTTGCAATGGGGGAATTTTTAAGACCCCGCTTGATATTTTCCAGTAACACCATTTTCCATGGATTAAAAACGCGTGTATTGAGAGTTTAATTATAACCCAGTAACTCGACAAATGTTCCAAAAGGAAAATATTCTTGATCGATAAGCGAGAATTTCGGTCAGGCTTTCAGGTAATGAAGTGCCACACATCCTGATTTCAGAGTAGTAGATGAGGCTAGTTTTAAATTCAGATTTTCCTGCACGCCAGGTTCAAATAATCGTCTGCCCTCTCCAACAATTACAGGATGAATAACGAAATGAAATTCATCAACCAGGCCAAGGGCTATTAGCTGGGAGGGGAGGCTGACGCCACCGAGGGATATTGTTTTACCTGGCTGACGCTTCAGTTTCATGAATTCCTCAGCGAGATTATCACGTATGATCTTCGTATTACCTTCGGCGTGTTGCAGGGTGCGGGAGAAGACAACTTTGTCGATCGCAGTAAATGTCTGTGCAAAGTCCTGATCTGTTTTTGATCCTGACTTTTCTTTTGCTACCTGCGGCCAATAGGGCACCATAAGCTCGTATGTTTTTCGTCCGTACACAAGGAGGTCAACGTCATGCATCAGGTCAGTAAAATATTCATGGATATCTGCACCGCTAGTGCCTTTGGTATGGTCGCAGCATCCATCTGCTGTCAAATTGATGCCGTACACTGCTTTTCTCATAATGCTGGTTTAATTCTGAGTCGATCGATCACCTAAAGGTAAAAATAAGAAAAGAGCTAATTGCGTGCGATCAGGACAAAAGAGAGGGCGTCATTTGCCAATTATGGAAAGTTAATTCAGGATCTGTACAGTCGGATGTTTGGAAGACTACTGAACAGCCGGCTTTTTTATTAATGCGGCTACCCGCTCTACTAAATATTCTATTTCAAAAGGTTTTGCGATATACCCGTCGGCAGGGCAATGAGCAACTTTTAAATTATGCGCGGCAGACATCAGAATTACAGGGACGTGAGCTGTGCCGCGATTAGCCTTCAATGTATTACACAATACCCTGCCATCAAAGCCGCCAAGTATAATATCTAATAAAATCAAATCGGGTTTGAAGTCGCTGACGATACCCAGCAGATCATTGCCGGTAATGCTGGCTTTGACCTGGTAACCTTCACCCTTAAGGATGAGCGAGATAATTTCAAGAATTTCTTCGTTATCATCAACTACTAAAATTCTGCTCATAACGCTGTTTTTTAGTTAACGAGGCCAGCAACTTTCCTGATCAGGTTGTCTATCTCGAAAGGCTTTGCGATGAAGCCTTCGGCATTACAATTTGTGTCATCTACATTATGCGATGCAGAGATCATTACAATTGGTACCATCAAAGTTTTGGGATCGCTCTTTAATTCTTTACAAAGCACCAGACCGTTATAAGCCCCAAGCATAATATCAAGCAGGATCAGATTGGGCTGGCTGTCAATTACTTTTTCTTTGAGGTCTTTGCCGGTGTCGACGCAGATAACGTCATAGCCTTCGCCCTGCAGAATTATTTCAATAACATTAAGAATTTCGTGATTATCATCTACAACTAAAACTTTCTTCATTATAATACAACCGGTTTATAATATTTAAAAAGGAGCAAACCAGACGGCAAGCTCCTCTTTTAGTTTATCATAGGTAGAACAAATAAAGAACAAGATTGGTGCCGGGTTTGGAGTGATAAGTACGTGTTTTTTATAGATTTTCATCTAAACTTCATTTGCGCAAAGAATCTTTACTTAATCAATAAAGAATTAACGCAATTATACAAGATATGGAAAAGAGAGGGTTTTTAAAAAGCTTATTGGTCGGGGCTGTTTCTGCGCCAGTATTACTTGAGGCGTGCAAAAAATCTGATGCTGCTACAGTTTCATCGGGCACTGGTACCGTAACCAATACTGGGTCGCAGAGCAGCTCATCAACATGCACAGTTGCACCAACAGAAACCGAGGGGCCTTTCCCTACAAAGGCGCCGGCTTCATACAATAGATCGGATATAAGGGACGGCAGCAGCGGTCACAAAATGACGGTTAAGCTTACAATAGGGAATACAAATAACAATTGTAATGGATTGGCAGGGGCTATAGTTGACATCTGGCATTGCGATGCGGCCGGAAATTATTCCGAATATGGAGGCACAGGTATGCAGTCGACAAATTATCAGTCGGTTCACTTTTTGCGAGGGCGCCAGATTACTGACGCGAACGGGCTAGTTACTTTTACAAGTATATTTCCTGGATGGTATTCCGGACGCGCTACCCACGTACATGTCCATGTTTACAATGCATCGGGAACTTCGCTGAAAGTTACGCAGATTGCGTTCCCGGAAGGCGCGGGTACTGCAGTAGCGGTGGTGAACGGATATAGTAAAGGTATGTCGGGGTATACGACTAACGCCAAAGATAATGTGTTTAGTGATGATGCTGCCAAGAATCAGATTGCTACGGTAACCGGAAGCACCGACTCAGGCTTTGAACTTGCAATTAAGATGAATGTTGCCGGATAAGTCTGGAATGGAGCCGGGAAACGACAACAAGATGAATAGAGTGATAACATTCTGTTATCGAAAAATTATAGATGCAGGTTCGGTGCGGCCCTGGGAAAAAATGGTATTCGATGATACCTATCAAGAATTCAGGATGCAGTTCCAATTTTTTAATCAGCAGCGCAAATTCAACTCTTTTGCAGGATTACTTCATGAATCGCCGCTTGAGGCGGAAAAGATGCATTTTCTAGTGAGCGCAGCCGCGAGCGGATATGTAAAGCAATTGAGCGGACGTATCCCTGATATTTTCAATGCGCTTGGAAGGCAGTTTCTGGTGTTCAGCAACTTTAGCTTTGAGGTTATCAATTCTGACATGAATGAAAGGGATAAGCACCAGGTAGCTGTTAGCTTTTATTCTGAACCTCTTACGTGGCACGATACGATCGGTGATCAAATGCTGCTGTCTGATATTAAGCAGGAGGGAAACGAAATATTGACCCATTTAGTGAGGTTGCAGCCATTTCTAAGTATTCATTCATTGAATTATGTTTGATATGGAATCTCCGGGACAAATATTCTTAAGCGAGCAGCGGGGAGTGATCAGCACTAAGGAATACTGTCGATCATGTACTTTCAATTTCGATTCGTTCCTTGAGGCAGACGGGCAAGCGTTTGGTCTGCTTTATGTTCTGAATGATGAGATTTTGGGATCAGGTGCAACGCTGAAGATGGCCGTGTATGACGATTTCTGGGTGGTTCTAATTCCTGTTACAGGTGAACTGAATTACGCAGAAAGTGAGGGCTCTACGAACAACGGAATACAACCGGAACAGCTTCGCATAGGATACATGCCCGCAGGCAGCTCTTTTAACGTTACTAATCCCTATGAGTCTGACGAGATAAATTTCTTACAGCTATGGATAAAGGCTGAAGGAGTGAGGAAGCCCGTGGGTATAGTACTCGATTTTGATCTGGTAGAAACTTCGGGCCATCTTTTTAACCCGGACGTCGAGGCGTTGGGCTGTCCTTTTAAAATAACCCTTGCTAAAATGGATGGACGGCAAGAGATTGTATATGACGTGAGCGGAAAAGGGGCAAGCGTTTTTGCTTTCGTTTTGGGTGGTGCGTTTGAAGTTGAGGGGCGTTTGCTGCATCCCCGTGATGGATTGGGACTTTGGAACATAACAGAAATTGAAGCGGAGGCGCTAAGCGAGGGTGCGGTTCTGCTGATATTGGAATTACTGTAAATTATGCCGTCCTGCAGGCTAAGGAGCCTAGGAAATGGTTTGACGTTCTTCTTTCGAAAACACTCTTTTGAACCATCTTTTATAATAATCAGCATCAAAGAGCACTGAATCAGCTGTCGCCTTGTAGGTAAGGAAAGCTCCCAATGGGGCTAAAACAAAAATGGCAATCCACATACCTACGCCTGGAGATATTGAACCGTCTTTGGCATATTTCTCGCCGATAGTGGATATAATGTGATATAGCAGGAAAAACAATACCGACATAACAACCGGCAATCCTAAGCCGCCTTTACGAATGATTGCACCAAGGGGGGCACCTATAAAAAATAAAACCATACAGGACACAGCCAGAGTGAATTTCCGGTTAAGCTCGATCAGAAAGCCTCTGATCCGAACCTTATTGTCGGCAGCATAGAGATCTTTACGCCCTAACACATCTCTAACCGTCCTTATCTGGTCTCTGCCGCCAGATATTGCTGCAGATTGTTTGTCTTTGGGAATAAGTTCCAAGACATCTTTGTATTTTCCTTTTAATTTGACCGGCAAGTTGCGGCTCAAAGTATCAGTTCGGTATGTTCTGGCCAGCAAGGTGAGATCTTTGTAGGTTGAGCGGATATTGCTATCGCCTTTTACCTGAAAGGAGTCGCGATACATTTTCAACTGTTTGAGGCTCATCATCTGATAATTCGATTTGAAAAGCTCTTCGTCTGTCCGTTTAAGCTTGAAGCTCGAAAGATCAAACTTTTGTTCAGTTTCCTTAAATGTTGTGCGCATCAAACGCTGGCGTGGGTTGTAAGCTCCGCTGGTTCCGGGTGTTTCTTCATAGCGGTGACCGTCTTTCAGCTTTAATACCAGCATCTGATTATCATCAGTAATGTACATGTGACCTTCTTTAGCCAGAAGTGAATTGACGATACCTGTGCTTGAATTCCGGTCCCAGATCATGACGTCGTGCAGGGTCTGATCTGAGTCTTTCTTTTTCACGCGAATGGCGTAGCCGGGAATGCTGTTGTTGGTTATTCCTTCCTTGATGAGGAAAGCGGCCTTTTGATTTCGCACATCATATAAGAGGGAGCCCATTTTGAGATTTGCTTTAGGCAGCATATAATCGGAAAACAAAAATGCGCCAACGCCCAAAAATCCTACAGTAATGATCAAAGGCATCATAGCCCGCTGAAGTGAGATGCCGGCAGATTTAATAGCTACGAGCTCATAGTTTTCGCCAAGACTGCCGAAAGTCATGATCGAAGAAAGAAGGATTGCCAGGGGTAGGGCCATTGCCACATTAGTAGCAGAGGCGTATAGAAGCAGTTCAAGAATTACGTACCATTCAAAGCCTTTTCCGATCAGATCGTCGATGTATTTGAATAAAAACAGCATCAGCAAAATGAACATTACAATGAAGAAAGTAACGATAAAAGGCCTGATGAAGGCTTTTAACACTAAGACGTATACTTTTTTCATGAGGCAGTGATTGTACGTTAACCAAATGAAACAATAATGGTCCTGCTTGCGACAGGCCACAATAGTTCAGATTGCAAAAATACAGAAAATTTAATCCCTAGGCGCCAAGTACGCTTACCAGGTATTGAATTTGATTATCCCAGATAAGCTTCCGATCCTGGAGAGTGTCGTCGGTAGCGAAATCGGTGATTGAAAGGGCAACGTCGTTAGTCAGTTCATCCTGCACAATTTCCATCTCGAAATAGCAATGCGGTTCATCATCAAGCCATTTAAATTTCACGTGCTTGTTCTCTTTTATAGAAAGTAATTTCGCTTTTTGCTGTTCACCATCCCAGGTAAAGGTATACACCTGATCGCGATAATTGACATCATCTGCAAACCACTGAGCTAAACCATTAGGTTCATTAAGAAAACCAAACAATATTTTAGGAGATGATTTTACTTCATACTCAACATTAAACTTCTTCTTTTCTGACATTCCTATAAATTATTTGATCGCGTGAGGCGTTTTTTTTATGATTAGTTTCTAAAGAAAAGTAATTTCCGCTATATTTGCAACTCTTCTTGAAACGGGTGTCCGCTGACAATATAATCGTTGTAAACGACAAACACTTGCTAGAAAGAAGATTGTTTAAAAATAAATATGGCGGGGTAGCTCAGATGGTTAGAGCGCAGGATTCATAACCCTGAGGTCGGCAGTTCGATCCTGCTCCCCGCTACTGGTAAAGGCCCTTTTCGAGGGCCTTTTTTAGTTTAAGCATGTGTCGTGAGTCAGCAAATGAGTCAACATGCACACAGAAATCGAGATCAAGGCAGTAGAAGGAAGAGCCCTCCTGCTTTACTACTATGAAGGTATTCGTCAACGAGAATACAATGGCAATAAATTATCCTTGCCAATCTACCCGAATAAAGCAAAAACCTAATCAGATAAGATCAAACTATTAAAGAAGCTTAAGTTTGAATTTGAGAAAGCACTTGAGAAGGGCTGGAACCCATTAGAGTCTGCCACTGTAATAGACCCTCCGATAACTTTGGAACAAAGCATTCAGAAGATAGTAGAGAGCAAACTAACTCGTAATTGCAGCAGAACTTACACCCGTGATATTGAGGCAACGGCTAAACAGTTTCTAGAGTTCTTAACTGACGATGAAAAAAGATCTTCGCCTGGCAACCTTTCTACGTCGAGACTCGCTGAATTTCTTGATTTGTTTAATCCTTCTAATAGGAACTACATGAATAAGAGGCAATACTTAAACGTGCTTCTACCCGGAACGATACTGAAAACTGCGAAGAAGAAATATGCAGAGAAGTTACATGAGATTTACACACAAGAGGAAATGACTCCAATACTCGACCACCTTAAAAGTAATTACCCTAGGCTTCATCTAGTGGCTTTATTAGCTTATGGTTGTTTCTTGCGTCCACATGAGGAAAGTAGATTACTTAAATTACATCATGTTCGAGACAAGATGATTTTTTTATCTGGTAGTGAGAAAAAAGGTAAGAAAGTACGTGTAGTACATACACCGGATTATGTACAGAAAGCACTATCGCCCTTTATGGCATCATGTTCCTCGTCAGATTCGTATCTGTTAACGGGATCGGATTGGCTGCCAAACTATGACTTAACCCATTCAGCTAAATCTCGAGTAAACGAAATACCAAAGTCGACTTGCTCTCTGATTGACACCCTGCTAAATTACTAATATTATTGGCATAATTCCATCTGAACCTTTTAAATAAAGCACTTAGATTACTTACTATACTTTGTACTTGTTCTTATATAAATTACATTTGAGTTAAACCTTAACTCAACGAATGGCTTTAAGCTGGAATGAAATAAAAGATGGTGCAAAGACAATGGACTTCATTGATAATCAAACTACATGAGATATTCACCAAGATTGGTTTTAATAGGGATCATGTTGATTGGACTTGCTGGTGTAGTCTACATCGTTTTCCTTTCGCCAACATCACTCTTGGGTAGTAGGAACATTGACAATTTGAAGAACATAAAGTTTGGAATGACGAAATTGGATGTTATTAAGCTAATGGGATCACCGCAAGATAAGAGAACCTCCCATCTTAACGCGCCTGATTCGATGTATTATTATGAACCACCTTTCGGTGCTTCTGATGGTATTTACATTCAATTTGCTGAGAATGACACGGTAAATCTGATAGTTGATGAATAACGATACTCTCGCATTTAGTTCCAAGTTGCAAACTATCTTCAATGCCTTGTAAACTAAAATGATAAGAATTAACCCCTATAGAACTCACCTTTTGGTGGTTGCGTTCAGTACTTTATCTTATACCTTATTCCTCGCTGTCTTAATCCTTCAATCCCAATTTAAATCGTGGTCATTCTCCTCAATGACGCAGAAGGTTTATTTCTGACTCTCTGGCTGTTCATCGTACCACTAATTCTTTACCTTGTGGTACTCGGCTATCCACTATTTTATGTGCTTTTTATTTTGGAATTCCGTAGAGCTAGATTGTTGACCTATACAGTTTTGGCACTCGTAATTATTGTTGAATTGCTAATTAGTCAGTATTTGCTAGAATTGGTGCATCCTGTGTTAAAATCCTGCATTACTGCTGTTGTGTTTATCTTACTATTTCATCGGAAGATTATTAATCCAATAACCCATCAAATAAGATATTTTGAACAGCTCATTAAGGTTTTAACGGATTCTCAACAAGTCGAAGAGGATAAGGAAGCTATCAAACTATATGATCATCATCTAAGATACACCAGGCAATTAATTGATGATGTAAGAACCAATACAGGAGATAGCGATAAGTTAATCAAAGAATACTTCGCATATGAAACTAGGGCTTACGGCTGGTCCTACCTGCCTGGCGACAATGGCACTGTCGCAGAGAAAGCCTTCTGGGACTTGAGAAAGATGTTTCGATACCATCGCGATTACTAATTTATTTGATGTGCTTGTTTAAGGTATTTCTTTAAAAGGCAAACCTTGTAAAGGAATGAGGTTGGAACTACGATCAATCACAAGCACATTTCTTATTCAGAACTATTATCTTTAAGCATGCAGTTAAAGAAATGTGCAACTATTAGATCATTACTTCTAGTGTATTTGCTAGCGTTACTAACCTCCTGCAACCAGGAGAGTAACCAAATAGTGTCTGTTTCACTATTCTTCGACCCTTCTGCTGCTTTTGACCTTGAGCAATCTCATGTTGTAGCAATAATTGCTGGTGAAGTTATCTTAGATACTGTGGTTGTCAACACTCGTGTAAATTCGAGTCTATTGATGAAGTGCTTAGATATAGACGTTATTAAAAACAAATCGATTGATCTAACAATCAACAACCAACGTGCTATTGTTCAGCTTGATAGTAAACGTACCGACTGCTTAGCAATCTTTACATCGTATGATGATCACACCAAAATACAACAAGAATATCATAAAATCAAGACTGAGAGAGCCAAGAATGGACAAACGATAGAAATGAAATTGGTTATGGATAGCATTAAGCAACGCTTGGGATCAGAATATGGTTCGATTATCATAGATGTGCAGAAGGACAGATGCTTTTGTAATGATTGAGTATGATACTAACTATCTTTAGTACCTTGTAAACTAAACGAATGAAACTTTCATTTGCAATAGTGCTGTTGTTCATTTCAAACCTAGGGTTTTCGCAGACCTATACACAGTATCAAGTGATTAACACTGCTCGTTCATATCTCGATGTGGTTGTTGGAGTTGAGCTGTCGAAAAACTTTACTTTAGATAAAGACTCTTACTACGAGTACAAAACAAAGACTGGCAAAACCCAATGGGGATCCTTAATGAAAGGCAAGCAAACTAAAGGAAACTTTGTATAAGGAAATGGTATAAGATTTAACCTAAGTGACCCACAGTTGCCATATCTCTTTGTAGATGTATGGATCAAACTAGATAACAATTTAAGCTTAGCACAGAAGGTTGATATTACCAGGATTCCTGACTTTCTTTTAGAATCTTATCTACCGAAATGGTTATCAGAACAGCAGGTAGACAGCCTGTTAGCAAAGATCCAGTTGAAATCTTCTGTAGATGATCTTACTAAAAGATTAGAGTTTAATGATCAAACTGGTAAATACCAATGGATAGTCTTCAACACTCTTTACAAAGGGAAGTGCCTGTCCAATGAAGAAATATTACATATTGATACCAAAACAGGAGCTGTATTGAAACATTTTGAAGAACAACACTTGTTGATGCACTGTTTCTAAGGATTTACCTACTTCTTTAAAAGGCAAACCTTTTAAATGAATGAGGTTGAAACTACCTCCAATGCTTCAATCCCGGTTAGCTTTATGAATTTAGGAACTTTTCTGCATCTTAACACCACCATGAAATCTCAAGCGATCTTAATTTTATTCATCTCACTCTTTTTAGGTTGTTCATCGAACGAATCAGACTGCACACATTCTTTTCAGGCCTTCTTGTCAGGTGATACGTTAGCTAGTTGGGAAGCAATAACTGAAGAGTCCATTGAAACGTCTAATCCGAAGCTAGCAGAATTCATCAGAAACGCTAAACGAGACAGCATTGAGTTCTTTGATCGAGAAATGTTTCTAAAGCAATTAGATAACAATGTTGATGTAAAGTCCCAGCGCTACAATAAGTTGTACATAATAGAATTTAATACAACAGGAGAAAAGAACGTCTGCCAGAAGTCGCTTGTATTTCAGTGCGGATCCACAAGCAAGATTCAAAACTTTGTTCTGACACCTTCGGGGTGGGTTGCAGT
This sequence comes from Bacteroidota bacterium, assembly GCA_040384965.1. Classification (GTDB taxonomy): domain Bacteria; phylum Bacteroidota; class Bacteroidia; order Sphingobacteriales; family Sphingobacteriaceae; genus Daejeonella. Next base: position 49,688 of record JAZKIH010000001.1, read on the forward strand.
AAACTCCCGAGCAATTACTACGACATTGTTGGAAAGTCTATTTAATGAGTTTAACTCTGGTAGGCCCAACGATGAACAGTACTGGGGTTATAATTATGGAGAGTTGCTTGCAATTACTGAGATAGAGGAACAGATAGGGCAGGTTAAGGCATATGTAAGTCTGAATCGTAAGCAATATGATATCATGGCGCAGATAACAACATTGAGAGATAAAAACGCTGAGTAAGTTGGATCGCTAAACATTACACAGATGATCTGAAGGTGATCGAACTTCTTTTTTAAAAGGTAAACCTTATAAAAGAATGATGTCAAACTCACCACTCACAAAAACACCATATCCAAAACCATCAAACCAAACTCACTAAAACCTACAGTTGGCTTTAGGGGGTGTATAAACCTGAAATATTGACTGAAGTGTAGGTGAACTATCAATCCAATATCACCCTTCCATCCATCGAACATTAAATTGCTGCTCGATCTGACTAAAGTTCCAGACTGAACTATTTTATATTATCATTAATAGTTGATACAAAGTTAGGTTAAGAGCTGCTGAAGCGTCCAAGAGATTGCCGAGCATAAACCCACAATCCTACCTCACAAGTCCATTTATATCGTTTCCTCTTGGACTTGATTGCTCTTAACCCATGAGAGTACCATAATTAATTCAAAACGAAATATTATGGAAATTCAAAACATGAAAGTCAGCGAAGTACAACTAAGCTACAAGACAACAGTAAAGGCATCTGAGAGGCCAAAGATCAACACATCAGAGGAAGCGTACAGAGTGCTTAAAGCGAACTGGAATTTAGAGATCATCGAGTTTATCGAAGAGTTTAAAATCTTACTTCTCAACAGAGCTAATAGAGTTTTAGGGATTGTCCCAATCTCAGTAGGTGGCACTGCAGGAACAATTGCAGATCCAAAAATTATCTACGTGGCAGCGTTAAAAGCAAATGCAGCTAGTATCATCTTAGTTCATAATCATCCTTCAGGTAACTTGAAGCCTAGCCAAGCTGATTTAGATCTTACAAGAAAGATGAAAGAAGCTGGGAAGTATTTAGATTTACCAGTAGTAGATCATATAATCCTGACGAAGGAGAGTTACCTTAGCTTTGCTGATGAAGGATTGATGTGATAAGATTATAAACCCAATTCATAACTTTACATGAGTCAACAGATGAGTCAAATTAATTAAACAGACTCACGATACAAGCCTTTAAAACTAGCCTAGAGCAATGAAAATGCCATAAAGGCAGGATTCATAACCCTGGGGTCGGCAGTTCGATCCTGCTCCCCGCTATTGTTAAAGGCCCTTTTTGAGGGCCTTTTTTAGTTTAAGCATATTTTGCAGATCATGAGTTCAGCAAATGCAATAACTGGTATTCAATGGACATCATGACCTTATTGAAACGATCGCAGCCGGGAAGATCTATCTTAAAACCAGATAGCCGTCTTCAGCCCGCTGCGGTGCCCGGTTTGTGTAGAATTCTCTGTCCTGCGGTGCCGTGGTACCTAAGCCATCCACATAGCGGTTAAACATACAAAATGACGCTGCGATCAGGACTGTATCGTGAATCTCGGTATCGGTAGCTCCAGCATTTCTGGCTGCGCTGATGTGTTCTTCGGTAACGGATTTGCCCGATTGCTGCACCTGGCCTGCAATGGCTAACAAAGCTTTCATTTTCAACGATAGATCCGACGCGACAAAATTGTTCTTGATAGAATCAATTTCCTCTATGTTACAATTGAGGTAATGCCCGGCAAGTGCTCCGTGCACATTCTGACAAAAGAAACAATCGTTGAGATAAGACACATAGGTGCCAATTAATTCCCGTTCACCGCGTGATAAAGTATTGTTATCATCCCGGAGCAGGATCTCTGCCAATGCATTAAGAGCATCTGCAGTTTCCGGCCTGAACGCCATGAGGCCTCTAATTCCAGGCAGGTCATTTTTCAGATCAATGTGTGACATACCAATTATGCTTTAGGCGGCAGGTTGTATCCTGCTACCATCCTCTTTCCCATTTCTTTGTACGCCTCAGGATCTCGTGGTGTTAAACTTGCGAGACCATCTACATACCTGTTGAACATACAAAAGGCCGCGGCGATTAAAACTGTGTCGTGCAACTCTTTATCAGTAGCTCCTAAGTCACGTGCTGCCGATATATCTGCCTCGTTTACTTCTTTGCCAAGGATCTGCACCTTGCCGGCAATATGCAGCAGAGCCTTTAGCTTGTCGCTGGTCTGCGAGCGCTCCATGTCTTTTAGCACGTCATCTACAATAGCTTCGTCATCTCCATACAAGCAACGAGCTACGGCTGCATGGCTGCTCATGCAAAAGAAACAATCGTTTCGTTTAGAGACATAAGCGGCGATCAGTTCCCGGTCGGCCTGTGATAATTCTGATTCCCCTCTTAATAATTCCTGTGCGAGATCGTAAAGGTATTTTCCTGTTTCCGGTCTGAACATTACGAGGGACCGGATCCCGGGAACACCTTCTGGAACATTTATGTGTGCCATGTCTTATATGAGTTAATTAATTTCTACTATGGGTTTAACTACGGGAGGAACTGTTTCTTTCTTTTTCTCCTTGATAGACAATACGACCACGAATCCTAGCAGAAATACGGTAGAAAAAAGGAAGATCGCGTTACCATATCCGCCAAGGGACGCTACCAAAACGCCAATGAACAGCACGGCTGTAGCCGTAAACAATCTACCGATGTTGAAGCAAAAGCCTGTTGCTGTAGCGCGGATACCCGTGTGGAACAGCTGCGGAATGTAAGCTGAAAGAACCCCCTGGCTTGCTCCAAAGAAAAGGGCCAGCACAGCAATCTCGGCGAAAATAACAGGCGAAAAAGTAGTGTTAAGCTTAAAAAGCACAAATGACATTATAGAGCATACGGCAAAACATAGCAGCATTGATTTTTTAAGCCCGAGCCAGTTAACAAGGTAACCCGAAAAGAATCCGCCTGCTAACCCGCCCATACCCATACACATCATGCTGAGTCCACGTTCTTTTTGAGCATCACCAATTATAAGGCTTTGAACCCATGTAGGCAGCCATGAAAATATAGCCCACATGCCGATCAGCATTGTGCCGAACATCAGTGAACCCATAAGCAACTCGCGCCGGTTCTCGGGAGAATACCATACTGGCTGTTGGGAAGATTGTTGCTGCCGGTGTTCGAGCCATTTGTCTGACTCCTTTAGTACTATCATCCCGATTAGGGCAAGAATCAACGGTATGATTCCAATATAAAATCCTTCGCGCCATGAGGATACTACGAAGTTGATAAGTCCTGCAGAAAAAATCCCCACGGGGAAGGCTATAGAAATTATGCCGGTGACTACCGCTTTACTTTTAGGCGGCCATACCTCGCTTAAGAGTGTAAATGAAACTACAAGTACGCCGCCTACCCCGAAGCCGCTCATGAACCGGCAGGCTACCAGCCCCTCCCAGCTTGGCATTAAACCGGTTAGTACGGTGAATATACCGTAACAGGAGATTGCGTGGAGTAAAGCCTTCTTCCGTCCGATGCGGTCACTAATGACACCCCAGCTAAAGCCGCCGAACGCCCATCCGTAAATGAACAGCGCATTTATAAATCCGCTAATGGAGTTAAGTTCGCTGGCAGGAACTTCACCCTGCAGCTCAGCAACAACTACGGGAAGGTATACCGACATGAGCGTCGAAACCGTACCGCCCAGTGCACTGCTCACAAAACAAAGAATGAAGAGTAGTGTAAGATATGTATTGCTAATTGGTGTAGTTCCCATGCCGTATAATGGATAAGTTATATTTAATTCAAGGGATTGTCAAATACCAGAGCAACATAATATACTGCCCCGACTGCCGGTGAACCGTAAGACTGGGAGACGTATTTATTGAAGATGTTGCTGCCCCCTAGTTTGATGGTAGTATTCACAGATGGGATTTTTTTGTTGATCTGTGCATCCACCATCGAATACGCATTAATTCGGCCCGGCCTTACACCATTAAATGTTCCGTACCAGTCAAATGCACTTTGCCAGTGCCATGCCAGGTTGAAACCGTAATTACGGCCAATATCGGCGTTGCCGAACGTGGCGTTGGTGCTGTACTTTGGCGTATTGAACTGAGCGATATTGTTGATGTTTGCGCTCCCGAGTTTAAAATCAGACCAGGTTGCATTTCCGCCAATAACATATCCCTTATTCAATAAATACGTCAGTCCTGCGCTGATTCCCTGTGCCGAAACTTCATCAGTTGAATTTGTATACAACTGGAATGCGCTGACCGTTCTGTTTGCTACTTCAGCGGCGGCGGCAGGATTTACTTTGCCATCAGCACCCAGAACCGGGGCAGTTGGCCTAAGCACGACGGTATTTAACAGGAAGTTAGTGTACTTGCTGTAATAATAATTCAGGTCGATAAGAACTTTTTCACGGATTAGTGACTTATAACCAACCTCAAAAGCTTTCTGCTGCTCAGGTTTGATATATGCTACGTTCGATTTTACCAATAGATCCTTGTTCAGTGCGATGGCTTGCGGAGGCGGAGTGCCTGAGCCGATAGCTGCTCCAACTGCAGGGCCAAAAGTATTTGCCGAAGCTGCTGTAAATGAATTTTCATATACGTTCATGCCTGCACTGTTGCCTGGGGCGCCGCCGAGAATGGTGATCGGACCTACGTTAAGCTTAATGAACTGGTCAACCGGGGTAGGGTTTCTGAAACCGGTCTGGTATGAAGCCCTGAAATTGTGTGATTGTGCGAAGGTATACACTCCGGAGAAACGGGGAGTGAAATTGCCGTCGAAGTTCTCATTCTTGTCGTAACGAAGGGAAGCACTCAGCTTCAGTTTTTCGTCAAGCAGCTTTTTTCCGACTTGAGCAAACGCGCCATATTCGGCAACTTTAATCTTGTTGGTCTTGTCATCAAATAAGCTCCCATTGGTAAACATCCTGTAGTTGCGGGAACTGGCGCCTACCAAAACGTCAACTACTTTTATTGCACTGGAGAAATCGTATTGTCCGTCTGTGTGATAAAATTTACTGTTGCTGAATACACCAGCGCCCTGAAGACCATAATTGTGTATAGATGCATTTTTGGATCTTTGGAACTCAGGAGAACCCGGAATGAAACGGCCCTGATCTGCGAACTTACGAGCTTCTGAGTGGTTATTTGCAGGTACACCCTGGGTGCCACCAAATGCAGCAGCATAACGGGCGAACCAGGTATCATCGGCAACACCCGGTGCTACGACCTGTCCGCTAAGATTTTTCACCCAGTCTCTATTTATAAATTGGCCCAGTGAGCGAGTGTTGTATGAATCATTCGATGTTTCGCTCACAACGTAGCTTCTCAAAAAGAATTTACTGCCCCGGAGTTCCACACGGTGATTTTGCAGAACAAAGTTATTGAGATCAAAGCGGCTGCTTCCGGTATAACTAGCGGTACCACGACCAAAATTGTACTGGTAGATGGCCTCAATATTGTCGGAAAGCTTGTAGTGTAAGGCACTATTCAATTTGATACTGTAGACATCATAATTCATCAGATCCTTTTCCTCGTAGCCTGTGCGGGATACAGCTCCGATTCCTGTAAGAGTTCGTGATACTTCGTCACCGTAAACATTCAAAGCATCCCGTGCCGGATTAGCCGGTCCGCGTTGTGCGATTGGGGTAGCTGCGCTTACGTCAGTATAATCATTGGCATACCAATCCACTCCTTTTAAATACGATGCGTTAACCTTGATTGCCAGGCGATCAGTGAACGCATGAGCATATCTGAGGGCCATATCGTTCATTTCCTTTGCTCCGGTGGCGGGGTCGCTAACATGATTTACCCCTGTTTTCATTTGAAAAGATAAACCCTGGTAGGTAAACGGATTCTTTGTGCGGATGCTTAACAATCCGTTAAAAGCAACCGGACCATACAATGCCGACGCTGCTCCGGGAATTACTTCAGCAGATTCAATATCCAGATCAGATGCACCAAATAAGTTTCCGACAGAGAAATTTAGTCCAGGAGTCTGGTTATCCACGCCGTCTACTAACTGCAGGAACCTTGAGTTTCCGGTAGTATTGAAGCCTCTGGTATTAATTTGTTTGTACGTAATACTGCTTGTCACAGCCTCCATGCCTTTAAGGCTCTGCAAGCCGTCATAGAAAGTAAACGATGGATTTTCCTTGATTGCTTTGAGCGACATTTTCTCGATACTCACCGGAGACTCGAGAATGCTCTGACTTACGCGGGCTGCCGAAGTCACTACCTCGTCCAGTGTAATGGTTTCCGTCTGTAGTGCAAAAGTGACCTTTGAAGCCGAGCTGATATTTGCTTCCCTGGTTTGGTAACCGAGGGCAGTAATAATGATTGTAACGGGCAAATTTCCATTATAATTAAGGGTGAAATTTCCTGCCGCGTCTGTACGAGTCGCCATTGACTGGCCTTTTACAGAGATGCTTGCGCCGTTAAGCGCTGTACCATCGGCTGTAGTTATTGTTCCGCTGATCCTTGCGTCTTGTGCGTATACGCTGACAGTAAGGATTACGAAGAGAAGGAGTAAAAGTTTTTTCATTCGTTTGATTTAGAAATTATTTAGATGGGTTATTTAGAATTATTTTTTTAGATGTTCGTAGCCTTGCGGTAAGCGTGTATACCCATGGTTAACCAGTCTTTCAGCTAATACATTATAATACGCTGGATCGGCCGGCAGGGCAGTTCCCATACCATCAACATATCTGTTGTAAAGGCAAAAAAGACCGGCTATAAGTACGGTATCATGAATTTCGATGTCAGTTGCACCAGCTGTTTTAGCCCGTTCGACCGCTTCAGCCGTTACGGCTTTGCCACTTATCCGCGTGAGGTCGGCTATGTGAAGTAAAGCCTTCATCTTATCACTGACCGGTGCGGTCTCAATGTCTTCTTTGACCATTTGTGCCGTTCTTTGCTCCCCGGCCAGCAAGTCGGCGGCAGCGGTATGAGCAGTGGTACAAAATGTGCAGTTGTTGCCCGAAGAAACTACGGTAGCTATAAGCTCCCGTTCGGCTTCAGTTAATGAAGACGGGCCGCGCAGGAGGAATTGGGTAAGCTCGCGGATGGGTCCTGCGGTTGCTTTGCTGTATTCAAGTAAGCCGGTAATGCCCGGCAAATGACTTTCCAACGGGATATGTGGCATACACGCAGATTAGATTGTAAAAATGTCTCAGTTAATGAACCCTAAAAATATTATTAATTATAGGTTTAACAAGAATAATTAAAAATAAAAATGGCTGGAATTTAATTTAAAGTATTGATTAATAATAGGAATGCCGTGAAGACAAGACGCCTCTCAATGCGTTAGTTCTCCAAATAAGGTTCGATTTATATTAGTTCCTGCTATCACCAGCCCAAATTTTTTATGTCATTTGCCTGACTCATTTTACCTCTCACAAATCTTTCTGCCAAACTATTTCCGTAAATTCGCCTCAATTTTAGCGGGGATGATCTTTCCGCGTTATACCCACAGATATGTTTAATACGATTGAAGAAGCTATAAGCGATATAAAAGCAGGAAAAGTTATCATTGTTGTAGATGACGAGGATAGAGAGAATGAGGGGGATTTCCTGACGGCAGCATCGAATGCCACTCCTGAAGTAATTAATTTCATGGCTACCCATGGCCGTGGTTTGATCTGTGCCCCGTTGACAGAAGAACGTTGCCAGGAGTTAAGATTAGCTCTGATGGTTGGAAACAATACAGCGGTTTTCGAAACCAATTTTACTGTTTCTGTGGATCTTATCGGGCATGGCTGTACCACGGGTATTTCTGCTTCCGATCGGTCGAAGACTGTTCAAGCGTTAATTGATCCCACTACCAATCCCGAGGAATTAGGACGTCCGGGGCATATTTTTCCGCTGATAGCGAAAAAAGGAGGAGTTCTTCGCCGTGCGGGACATACTGAAGCTGCTGTAGATCTTGCAGAGATGGCCGGTTTAGCCCCTGCCGGATTACTTGTTGAAATTTTGAAGGAAGACGGTGAAATGGCTCGTTTGCCAGACCTGCTTATTATTGCCAAGCAATTCAACCTTAAAATAATCTGTATTAAGGATTTGATCTCATACAGGCTTAAAACTGAATCATTAATTAAGAAAGAGGTAGCTGTTAAGTTGCCGACCCAATGGGGTGATTTTGAGATGGCAGCATATACTCAGATCAATTCTGGCGAGCAGCACCTTGCATTAGTAAAGGGCAGCTGGGAGGAAGATGAGCCAATTCTTGTAAGGGTTCACAGTTCATGTATAACTGGTGATATTTTTGGTTCATGCCGCTGTGATTGCGGAGCTCAGCTTCATAAAGCAATGGAGATGATCGAGAAGGAGGGAAAAGGGGTTATTATCTACATGAATCAGGAGGGAAGAGGTATCGGGCTGATCAATAAGCTGCACGCATATAATCTTCAGGAAAACGGGGTCGATACTGTAGACGCGAATCTCCAGCTTGGGTTCCCTATGGATCAAAGAGATTATGGAATTGGTGCGCAGATATTGCGGAGCCTTGGGATTAAGAAGATGAAATTAATGTCTAATAATCCTACTAAACGTTCCGGTTTAATTGGTTACGGATTGGAGGTAGTATCTAACGAGCCTATCGAGATCGAATCCAACGAACATAACGAACTTTATCTAAAAACCAAGCGGGACAAGATGGGACACACCATCATGAAGAATAGCTAGTCTATTCGTTCTTCGGTACAGCTGTTTCTTCTGGTTTGACTGCGTCTTCTGGCTTGGTTGCGACGGAATTTGTCTTCGGAGCTTCGGCCTCTTTGCGGCGTTGTTCACTACGGTCTCTGCCAAGAAGAAATCCTAAAAGCTCATTCAGGTTATCGAAATCTTTTCTGTACACCAGACCTATCGCACTCACATAATCGCCCGTACTGTTAATGTTGAGGAATGGATTACGATTGTTCAATTTGTTGGATGCCTTTAACACCAGTGTTCCGTCTTTTTTGATCAGATACTGAGCTTCTACGTCGCGGGCGACAGATGATCCTCCAAATAAATTAAAATCTGCTAAGGCATTATCGCTTGTTCTCCGGTCTGTAACACCCCCTGTAAGGATTAACCGCTCATTAAGCAAGCGGAATGTGGCACTTGCATCATTGAACGAGCGAATATTGAAATCCACCGTATTCAGATTAAGGTATTGGGCTATAACTGTGTTAAAACGATTGAAGAACAGCTCTGTTCCCGCATTAAGGAATGTGGATTGCACTACGTTAAGGTTCGCACCTGAGCCTTCGGCAAAAGAACGCCTCACGATTAAACTCAGCGCCTGCTGATTGATATTGTTTACATCACTAAAATACGACTGAAGCTCATCTTTAATATAAGAGTCAGAAGGGAAGTTTATGTCGAAGGCGATCGTGGGTGTAAGGAGTGGGCCAGTCAGGTTCATCACCGCCTCGGCAGGTACCCGCTGATCCGTCGGAGGTCGTCCGGCGGCAGTATAGAGCGGAGCTAAACTGGCACGAACTTCATAAATTGCTTTCAAGTTTATTGCAGCTTCCTGAGGATTTCCTGTCCACCTGATCGAACCACCTTCATTGATCTTAAAGACTTTGTTAATAAAATCCTGTGCGGTAAACTCAAACTTTCCGCTGGTTATGAGATAAGCACCAAACATTTCAAAATCTCCAAGGCTTGTAATATTAAGTCTTAGATTTTCAGAATTGCCTTTTCCCGAGAGCTTACCAAGGTCGGTGATAATATTTACTTCTGAGGCTTCATCAACCTGCAGCGACAAGTTCATCACGAGCCCTTTAAAGGAAGTTACCTTTGGCTTGTTCATTGAGGAATCCTTCGCAACAAATGTTATAAAATCATTCTTGGCAACGGTTGCCGATGAGTTAAGCGGGATGGTAAACACGGTACCCGCTTCAGTCTTGGCATCGATGTTAATCCTCATATCGTTCGTAGGTCCGCTGAAGCTAAACACTCCCGTTCCATAAGCGGTGCCGTAATAAAGCGGGTTATCTTTCGATGTTGTATTCAGCGCCATAAACGGATCATTGGCAACGATGTTTATCTGAATTTCCGGGTTCATCGGATTACTCATATTCACCGTTCCATTCACCAGGGCTACGCTGTTATTAATGTCTCTTAATTCAAGGCTGTTAAGTATAATGACGCTGTTTTCAACTTTAATATCGTCTGTTATCCGGTAAGGGGTTTTTAGATAATTCACTATCATTCCGGCATCATTGAACGAAACGGTACCGTCTATTTTCGGGGCTGTCAGCTTCCCGGTCACCTCGAGATTCGCTGAGACTTTTCCGTTCATGTCTGAAACAAGGTTTTTGAGGAAGGGTTGGAAAATAATCACCTCATTCTCGTTCATCATTACGTTCAGATCCAGGCTATTTTGATCACTATTGGCATTATAAGTGCCATCGATCTCGAGAGTTTTTACGCCCTGGTTTTCGATATCTACGTCTACATTAATAAGCTTTGTGGAGTTGTCGAATCCGGCCTTGAGAGCCAGATCCCCAATCAGTACATTATTGTAGTGAAGCGTATCGATAGTTAGCTCTGCATCTACATCGGGCTTAGCCAAAATGCCGGCAAACTTAGCATCGCCATTCAATTCTCCACTTAAAGCAATACCAACTGGCAGCGTGAGCGGGCTAAAGGTGGTCAGTTTAAACTTATTAAATCCGATCAGGAGCTGATCAGCGGGATCTTTTGATATAATTCCGTCAATAGTCACAATCTGATTATCGCGGAATAACTCAAACCCAGTGATCTTCGTTCTTCTGAACAGGCTGAACTTATCGTCCGGCTTGCGTCCTTCATCAAAACTGAAACTTACTTTTTCCTGGATCTTCCAAACTTCACGGTTGATAATTACGTCGGAAGGGAGTACACTCAACCGGACTTTTTCGGGACCATTCTCAGTAAACTCTACCAGGGAGTTTAAATCCAGCTGGTTAGTTGCATCCTTGTCGGATAATTTAATGTTCAGGTTCAGGCTGTCGTTCCGGAGAATATTGGCCATGTTGACATTCTTGATATAAAGGCTGTCGGTTAGATCCACACGGTCTGACGTAATGAAGATGTTCATCGCGGTCGGCGATGTACTTTCATCGATGATCAGGTTGTTAATTTTGATTTTATTGAATTGGATGAGTTCGGCAAATCCATTAAGGTTAGCTATGTTTTCGTCGGAAACGAACTTGCCATTGAAACTAGCTCCTTCAGGTATTTTTAGTTCCGGCATAAGGAGTACACTCAGCGGCTCGAAATATTTGATCTTAAGGGTGAATTCAAAATTCTGCCGGCCCGGTTTTACATACTTCAAATTCAGCGATGGAATATATTGTGCCGCTACCGACTTGAAATATGAAGGGAAAGTGTTCAGGTCGTATTCACCTTTTATACTTGCATCCAGTATGTCCGACTCGATCTTCAGTTCCCTGTTTGCTCCCAGGCCCACTGCAGTTAAGTAAACCGAATCAACAACGAAAGAATTGTCCGGATTGGTCAGGCGAACTTTGCTGATCGCAAAATTACCCTGAATGTTGTCCAGATTGGATCCGGTGAAATTTGTCTTCAGATCAGCGTCAATCTGTACCGTATCTTTTGTGAAATTTAACTTATGCAGGTTAGCACCCCTGATACTTGCTGTGAAATTGAAGATCGGCAGCTTCGGTTTAAGGTCGACGCTTCCGTTGAAGTCAAGCTTGATATTCCTGTCGTTTACTTTGACCAGTCCGTTAAACAGTTTGTTGATGAAACTGCCGTTAACATTAATATTACTGTAGCGGTAACCATTGTAGTCAAAGTAACGGATGTCTCCTTTTATACGTTCCTGCAGGCTGTTTACATTAAAGCCGCTACCCGTAATATTTGCCGTCAGGGTAGTTCTGCCCAGATCCTTTCTGTCAAGAAGCTCGCCTAAATTGAAATCGTATGCTTTTACCAGACCACTGTAACGTGGATAACCATTGCCATCCATTTTCATGTTGAGATCGGTTACTATCCGGCCTAACCGTGTTTTGATCTCTCCGGCGGCAACGAAATCGTTAGTAAGGCCTTTAAACCGGCCCTTGAAATTAATTGTCCCAAATTTTGATGCTATCGGAGGAATTATGGAGTTCTTGCGTCCCGTAGCTCTGGCGATAATCAGGTCGAGATCCTTTTTATTAGTCGAAAGCTGATCGAACTTAAGATCCAGCCGGGTATTTTTGAGGTCGGGAAGGCCTTTAATATTAAAGTCGCCTTTCAGATAGGTAGCCTGCCCGCTCCTAATTGACAGGTTCTTCGCCTTCAAGTCGTTTACAAATCCGGTAGCGTCACCATCTACATCCATTATAATGTTTGAACTCGCTAATTGCGGCGCGAAATAACTTACGTCAGAGCTGTTTATTTTAGAATTGTTAAAATGCACCTTCATGTAGACTTTGCTGATAAACTGGCCAAAATCTTTAAAGGAGCCATATTTCATTAAAAGATAATCAGAGAGTCTGGTGTTAGGGGTTTCAAGCAGGAGATTGCTGAACTCCATCTGATTGGTGTCGATTGTAGCATCGGTGGTCAGATTTTTTAAATAAAATCCACTTTTTTCCCGCAAAGTAAGATTCCTGAAACCAGCTTTTACCAAATGATTCTTGGTATCGAGGCCAAGAATTGTAGTGCTTAGATTGCGCAGATCTATGTCGTTAAAATTGACACCTTTTACGGGTTTGGTATTATTGAAGTTTTGATATTTGAAGGCAATGTTGTTCAGGACAATTTTGTCCATGGTGACATCGTATGGTTTGCGTGGTTTCTTCCTTGGAGTAGGATCACCGGTATCAAAATAGTTAATGATGAATTGAACGTTGGTTGCGGAATCGCGATATTGTTTAAGATGGAACTTACCATTGTCCATCTGGATAGTGTTTACAGAGATTTTTCGTTGCTTGATAGATACCAGATTCAAATCAACTGTAAGCTTCGGCGAGAATATTAATGTGTCCTTTTCACGGTCTTCGATATAGACGCTATCGAGCACAATAGATTTGAACGGCTTGATGTATAAGCCACCAATTTCCACCCGGGTCTCCAATTCTTTAGACAGGTATTTAGCAGCTTTCTTTGCTATATACGTTTGTACACTACGATACTGAAGAGAAAAAATAAAAACTACTACCAGCAATAAAAGACTTGCAAGTATCCAAAGGGTGATTTTTAGCGCTTTTTTGATATTTTTGTATTTTAGACAGATAACATTATTTACTCTATATAGTTTTGGCAATTATTCTCGGCATTGAATCTTCTTGTGATGATACATCTGCGTCTATCTGTATTGACGGCGTAATAGCATCTAACGTGATTGCAAATCAACTCGTCCATCAAAATTATGGAGGGGTTGTGCCTGAACTTGCCTCGCGCGTTCATCAGCAAAATATTGTTCCTGCGGTACAGGAGGCGATATCTCAGGCAAAAATACACAAAAATGACATCGATGCCGTAGCTTTTACTCGCGGACCCGGCTTGCTGGGCTCTTTATTAGTAGGAACGTCATTTGCCAAGGCTTTCGCAATAGCCAACGAAATTCCTTTGATAGAAGTTAATCATATGCAGGCTCATATCCTGGCACATTTTATTGATAACAAGCCTTCTTTCCCTTTTATATGCCTTACTGTTTCCGGTGGACACACACAGATAGTGCTGGTGAAAGATTACTTCGATATGGAAATCATTGGGCAGACCACGGATGATGCGGCGGGTGAAGCATTCGATAAGACAGCTAAAATATTAGGGCTTCCTTATCCAGGCGGGCCGCTGATTGACAAATATGCGAAGGAAGGTAATCCGGAAGCCTATAAATTTCCTGAACCACAGATTCCAGGGCTTAATTTCAGCTTTAGTGGACTAAAGACATCTATTATGTATTTTGTCAGAGATAAGGTTAAGGCAGATCCTGATTTTCTCCAGAATAATATCAATGATATTTGTGCATCGGTTCAACAAAGAATCGTTACCATTTTATTGAATAAGGTAAAGAAGGCTGCTAATGAATATAAAATCAACCGGATAGCAATTGCTGGCGGTGTTTCAGCAAACTCGGGCTTGCGAAACAGTCTGAACAGCACTGCGGCAGAATTAGGCTGGGAGGTGTTTATTCCTCAATTCCAATACTGCACAGATAACGCGGGTATGATTGCAATTGCCGGATACTATAAGTACCTAAATAAGGATTTCGTAGGCCAGGACATTGCTCCGCTAGCACGAATGCCTTTTTAATTTTGATACCTTTACCTCATTCAAATACAATCTCCTGATTATGTTTAGCACACCGAGTATTATATTTTTCCTGATTTTCCTGATCCCGCTGATTGGTTTCCTGGTCTGGCTGATGAAGGAAGACAAGCGGAAAGGCAAAATAGGTCTGATGGTGTTAGGTTTTATGGTCATTGCAGGAGTCATGTTTATGTACATCATGACACGGGGTAAATAAAAAGAAGTTCTTTCTTACCTATTGATAATCAGTCGTTTCTGTTTATTTTGATTTTTATCTGAACTCTGTGGTACGGGATTTTCAGGCTGAGTTCTGTGCCGACACAATTCTGGCAGGATATTAGATATTTATTCCGAAACATACATAACCATGAAAAACGACAATAAATCAGAAATTGCTTTGGCAATTATTGCGGGAGTGGCCGCAGGAACAGCAGCCTGGTACTTTATGAGTACAGATAAAGGAAAAGAAAATTGGTCTACTTTGTTGAATACTTTAAAGGATGTGACCGATAAATTAATGGAAGCAGGTGCAGAAAAAGGATCACTTTTGAAAGCAGCCGGCAGAGAGGCTTCGGAATATATAAGTGAGAAAGCTGGTAACGTTATGGATGATGCAAAACAACAGTACGCTCACCATACTTCAAACGGAGCTAACTAATAAAGCAAAGGCGCTTCAGGCGACATTATTTAGAGGGCAAGAATTGCGGTTAAATTCCGCTATTCTTGCCCTCTTTGTATTATAACACCTTAAAATTGTATGGCGCGTGAAATGCTTGAACTTGTTAGTAACGAATTGAACGATTAGCGGACAAGCAGCTTTTCCTGCAACCAGGCTTCCATGCCTTCTCTTTGCTCGGGGAATTGCCAGTGCCCAGTCTCTAAATACAATTTTAATGATTTAGGAGCTGTAATGACGTTGTAAGCGGCATGCATAGAAGTAGGAGGGCAAGTTTCATCATTAAATCCCCAGCTATACATTCCCGGAACTTTCAAAAGTCGGGCGAAATTTACGACATCGTAATATCCTGTTGTTCTGATTTTGTCTTTTGCGCTGATTGTGTTTACGTTATCCTTGTTAAACATGTGAGGCCATCCGCCGGCCCTGCCAAGCATGAAACCGGTCAGGTCGCTTAATGCAGGGTAGTATGCGCCCAAGAATTTAACACGAGGATCAAGAGCCGCAGTAACGATAGATAATGCTCCGCCCTGACTGCCTCCTGTAACGCCCAGGTTAACGCCATCAAACTGGGGAAGGCTTGTCAGAAAGTCGTTAGCACGAACACAGCCCATATAAACTCTTTTGTAATAATATCTTTCAGGATCTTCCAGATTGAAAACCTGGTATCCTGACAACGCTCCAGCCGAAAGGTTTGCGTACTGGCTGAGATCCATATTGACTGGAATGCCGTGGATACCAATTTCGAGAGTTATTACGCCTTTCTCGGCGGTAACGATATCGCCATTGTATGGCCTGATACCTGCTCCGGGAACCCTTAGTAAAGCGGGGTATTTTCCTGCTTTCTTAGGAACGCATAATATTCCGTAAAGACGCGCACCTGGGCGGAAATTCTGAAGATTTATATGATAGACATCTACTTTCTCTGTAGAACGTTCCGGAAGCAAGGTCATGCGCGCGTCCATGGGGATTTTTGCCAGATCCATTTTTGCCTGATCCCAGAACTGATTAAAATCAGCGGGCACACTCCCAGCAGGTTTGATCAATTCGGGATCGAAACCTGCAGTAGCTAATCCTCTGTATCGTTTGCCATCAACCTCTGCATATACAACGCAACGCAGAAATCCAGGGGTGGTCATCGTTCCACCGTCAATGGTGACTTTTCCATCTTTCAACACAAGAGAGTCGCTTTTTACTGGCATCATCCGTTCCGGACCAACGTCATATTTGATTTTAACGTTCTGCAGGAGGTTCCCAAATTGAATGATGCTGACAGTAAACTTCGCCTTTTCGCCTGTGCGATAAGTCCAGTTTATATGATCGGGAGCTACAATAACTTTTACGAGCTGTTCTGCGGGCTGTGCGAAATTCTCCTGGATGCCAGCAAAAAGTAGTAAGAAAAATAATACTGATCTGATATGTCTCATTGAGTGAAAATTAATACAGGAATAAGTTGCATTTAATTTTTTCAATAAGCAAGTGTTGTTTATGACCAACAAACCGGATATAAAAAAAGGTGCTTACCCTAGAGCAAGCACCTTTAATATAATAGCAGTGTATGGGTCAGCAGCAGTATGGGAGATGTTAACTTTTTCATCCCAATTATACTGAAGATTTCCGTTTTACTTTTCTTCCAAATGATCGGCAGTGACCGTTCCCTTGATTCTCCCTTCAAGCTCGTCCATCAGGTCGGGGTTGTCGAGAAGCAATTGCTTAACTGCATCGCGGCCCTGGCCTAATTTAGTATCGCCATAGCTGAACCATGATCCGGCTTTCTTAATAATGTCGAAATCAACGCCTAAGTCGATGATCTCGCCGGCTTTTGAAATACCTTCTCCGAACATAACGTCGAATTCCGCGATACGGAAAGGAGGAGCAAGTTTGTTTTTGACAACCTTAACTTTTACCCTGTTTCCTGAAACCTCATCGGTATCTTTAATCTGTGAAATCCTGCGGATATCCAAACGAACAGATGCGTAGAATTTCAAGGCATTACCACCCGTTGTAGTTTCCGGGCTTCCGAACATCACACCAATTTTATCACGAAGCTGGTTGATGAAAATACAGCAGCATCCGGTTTTAGAGATAGTTCCTGTTAATTTACGAAGAGCCTGAGACATTAAACGGGCATGTAACCCCATTTTTGAATCACCCATTTCGCCTTCTATCTCAGCCTTAGGAACAAGAGCCGCCACAGAGTCAATAACTATAATATCAATCGCTCCTGAACGGATCAGGTTATCTGCAATTTCAAGAGCCTGCTCACCATTGTCTGGCTGAGAGATCAGAAGGTTTTCAATATCAACACCCAGCTTGCTTGCATAGAATTTATCAAATGCATGTTCTGCATCAATGAATGCTGCAATGCCGCCTTTTTTCTGAGCTTCAGCTATTGCATGAATTGCAAGTGTGGTTTTACCTGAAGATTCCGGTCCGTATACTTCAATTACTCTTCCTTTTGGTAAGCCGCCTATGCCTAAAGCAATATCAAGGCTGATTGAGCCAGTCGAAATAGACTCTATTGGTTCTACAGCATTGTCGCCAAGTTTCATTACGGTGCCTTTACCGTATGATTTTTCAAGTTTATCCAGCGTAAGCTGTAAAGCTTTTAATTTATCTGCGTTGCTCATTGTTTTGGTTTAATGTCATCAAAAGTATAAATAATATTTAAATACTAATAATATTAACAAAAATATTTAATTACTAATATAATTAGTTTAATCCAGTGGGTTTGATTTGAAGTGTTTTCAGCCTTGCACCTATCTTTTTAGCATTACTTTTCTTCTTTGCAACCGCCTTTTTCCGCTTTTCATCAGCCTCAGCTTTAAGAAGTGCCCGAACCGTTTGACTCTGTTCATAGTATTTGCAAAACGAGGTGAGCGGGCAAATATGGCATTTTGGACTACGGGCAACACAAATATACCGGCCGTGGAGTATTAGCCAGTGATGTGCTACATAAATCTTATCCTGCGGCAGATATTTTACGAGTTGTTTCTCAACAGCCAAGGGTGTGGTAGCATTCCGGGTAAGGCCAATGCGGTTAGAAACCCTGAACACATGGGTGTCTACTGCCATAGCAGGTGCGTTGAAAACAACTGATGCAATTACATTCGCTGTCTTCCGACCTACTCCGGGCATTTTTTGCAGGTCGTCTATATCAGAAGGTACGACTCCGCCGAAATCATTGATGAGTTTCTGCGCCATCCCGACAAGGTGTTTTGACTTGTTGTTTGGGTAGCTAACGCTGCGTATATACTGGAAAACTTCTTCCGATGTTGAATGCGCGAGACTTAGGGCATCCGGAAAACGCTCAAACAGAGCAGGCGTAATCAGATTAATGCGCTTATCAGTACACTGCGCAGATAATATAACCGCGACAAGCAGTTCATACGGATTAGTATAGTTCAGCTCAGTTACCGCATCAGGCTGATGCGAGGAGAAATAGTCGACAAATGCCTTATAGCGATCCTTTCGTAGCACGGGCTAAAGATAGGAAGCGTGAGCAAAATTCTATTCTGAAATTATTAACAATCAAAAAGCCAGCTCATGAGCTGG
>JAZKIH010000002.1:0-46781 GCA_040384965.1 Bacteroidota bacterium
TCTGCGGCTGATGCGGCTTATGCGGCTTCTGCGGCTTATGCGGCTTATGCGGCTTCTGCGGCTTATGCGGCTGATGCGGCTGATGCGGCTTTCAGGAAAAAACAAGCAGATAAGCTAATAAGTTTATTAGAGGCTGCTTAAACAGCGCCGAGGGCGGACCATAATAACCAGTTCGCCCTCATAACAAAGAATGGAGAAAAAATGAGCAAAATAGCTGAAGACAAAACGGTTGCAGAAATGTCCAACCAAATAAGGATTGCGATAGCTGATAATGATCTGAGCTACTCCACTCCCCAGTGGATTAGGCGCATTATACAGATGTATCAGCATGAAGTTGATATTGAGCCTAAAGCAGCAGAACCAAAGCTTTATGACTGGCAAAAGGAAATGATAAAAAGCCTAGAAGCTATTGGCAGTGGTAAAAAGATTATACAATGGCCGCGCAGCCTTGGAAAAAGAGTTATGGTTGGAGTTGATCCTGCAAAGGCAAAAAGCGATATAACGGCCTGCTGGACGGATGAAGCTGAAGGATTATTTAGATTCCCTGAGCGGCAGCCGCGCTGGAAATTCTGGCTTGCTAAAATGTTCGGCAAGAAGGCTACCTATGGCGATGCAAGTTATTGGTATAAGGGCGCTCTTTGGATCATGAATAATAGCGTATTAAAAACAAGTAGTTCAGAAGAAGCATTTAAGTGGAGAGGAAATTATGCCAAGAAAAAGAGATCCAGCACTAAAGGCAACTAACCGGTTAATTGGCGATAGGATCCGCAAGCTAAGGCAGCTGCAAAAACTATCTACAACGGCACTGGGAGCAAAACTTGGTATAACAGGCGCTCAGGTAGGAAAGTATGAAACAGGCAGGGATAATATAAGTGCTGCACGTTTGGTGCATATAGCAAAGGCTCTAAACCGTGGCGCCGGATATTTTTATCTGGAGGTAGAATGAAAAAAGGAAAAAACACACAACAGAATTTAACTACTCACGGCGGCATGACTCATAGAGAGATCGGCAAAGTCCTGGGGATATCGCGAAGCACGGTATTTAATATTGAGAAAGCAGCATTAAAAAAACTGGGCAAAGCTAACCGTAAAATGTTAAAGGATTTATTTACATGAATAACCCACATAAAGGCTGGATATATGCCGTGCGTAAGGCCTTAGGGATGAGCGCGCGGCAGGTAGGTGTTAGAATGGGGATCCGGCAGCAATCTGTTAAGCGGCTGGAGCTGAATGAGGTGGATGAATCTATCACTGTCAGATCCATGAAAAAAGCAGCCGCTGCTATGGACTGCAAATTTGTTTATCAATTTATTAAAAAAGATTAATGGAAAACGATTTCAAAATAACCGATGAAGTAAGAATGGGTGTTCTTGAGGAAATTATCACCGCTTTAACAGGTAAGCCTGCAAGCGAAATAATCAGGCGCGCGATTATAACGCAACACAAGCTTAATAAAATAACTGACTCTGCTAACTCTCTTTGGATGGTAGATAAACCCTTACCACCTTCCTGCTAGACCCTGCAATCCTTACATTATTTCCACCGTAATTGTCAGCGCCCTCTATCTGTTTGAGGGCGTTCGGCCAGCCGCCATTCATCCACTGAGTATCCTTATAGATCCTGGCGAGCCATACATGGTTATTTGCCACCAGAATAGCCCCTTTATCATCTGTAAGCCTCAGGCCGCATTGCGACAGAGCGTTCTTGCATTCCTCAGGTGTTGGCCCAAGCTGCTGGTGAGTGTTCCAATCAGAATCAATAAGGTTTTGATTAAAGCGCAATGCTTCGATGATCTGCGCGATGGTTAACATATACGGCATGTTTTTCTTTTCCGCGCGCACCTGTATATTCTGGTCCATAAGATGGTCAAAACACCTGCGGTCATCCGTTTCGATAGCACCATCCACCAGCTGGTGAATATAGTGCATTTTACCCCATTCCAAGGCCTCAGCCTGCGATATAACGCGCCCCTCCAGCCAGGACAAAGCAACCCCTATCATAGTACCGATTTGATCGCCGTCACGCTGGCTATGCAGCAAGGTTGCCATAGCTGCAGTGCAATTATCTACTGAGTCTGTTATGTCCTTCAGATGGCGCACTGTACGGCCATGAATTTTATCAACGAATTTTTCACTTAAAGTTTTAGTGCAGTACCTGGCCGCTTCTTCAAACTGATATTTCTCATATTCGATTTTTTCCTCATCATATTTTTCACCTGGCTCCAGATAAAGCATGGTGATACGTGTTTGGTCAGCGTATTGGCTCAGGCTGGCACCGATGGAAGAGAAACAAAATGTAGAACGCACACGATAGTTGACGGATCCGCCGCCTGCAGTTCCTTTGATAATTTTCGCTTCAGATTCAGAACTGGCCTGTCTGGCTAATTCAAAAACCTTTTGGCGGCGGCGCGCACCGTCTGCATCATGGGCTTCAGCTTCATCCAAAATTACCGGGCGAGCATCACCACCAAGCGCAGATCTGATACCGGCCTCAGTAGATACAGACGTGGCCATAAGCGCATAATCACCGATGATCCTATTGATAACATTATCCTGGATCCATGTTTTACCAGCTCCTGCAGGTCCTGTTATCCAGATATGCGGCCTCCAGCGGAATGCACCGCAGAATGGCGCCATGATGCACCAGCCTAGCAATATCATAGGATATAGCGGATTAGACCAACGGAATTTGCATAAAGTTTCATATAGCTGGTTGGCGTCTTCATTGGTGATATATTCAGTGCTAGGCGGTGAGAATCCTGCCTTCAGCTCATAATAGAAATCACTATCCTTTACCCTCATATTATCCTGGATAACACCGTCAACCATGATTTTATTGCCAAGGTGAATTATTACGCGCCCCTGGTCAATCCATGCGCCACGGCCTCTTACGTTATCAATTTCAAACGGGCCTCTGTTACGGCATTCTTTCATCATGTCACTGACGGCCTGATCCATATCCCAAAATGGCTTGCTTTGTGTCGGATAAGCGGATTTCCAATCGGCTAACTCAGCCATGTATAAAAGGTTTGGTTTAGTATGGCCGGAGCTACCTAACACGTTCAGCTGCTGCGTCTGCACCGGATTATAATACATCGTATTGTGGTTATAACCAAGGCATTCAAAGGGCAGGGCGTCCAATCCCTTCACCACTTCTTTTTTCTTCTTCTCGAGTTTTTCCTCTCTGGTTAATTCCAGATCCTCCGGAGTTTTCTTTTTTGCGTTCTCGATACCGCCTTTTATAAATGCCAGGATCCATGTGAAGTCTTTTTTCTCAGCAATAGCGTCAGCAACATCCCAACCGTCAGGGAACATAGAGTGCTCGAACTCCATAACAAGAGCCTCTTCAGCGCCAGCCTTCAGGGCAAGATATGCTATTTTTTGTGAAGCTTTATAGCCTGGTTGTTCCGTGAGTGGTTTTAACCTATCGCCGCCTTTAAAACATTTTTGGTCAGCGTCTGGCCAGATAACAACTTTTCTTCCCTTCAGGGGAGTCCAGTCAGTTTTATCTACAGCTCCGGTACCACCAGACCAGGTTACACAGCAAAGCTTACCAGCGGCCAGCGCCTGCAGAGCATCAGCGCATTTCTCACCCTCAACAACAACCACGGTACCTTTCGATTTAGCCAGGCGGTCCAGACCATACAACGGCCTGTTATCCTTAATCATGCGCCACCACCAGCCCTTTTTACCATCATAGGCGCCATAAACTTGTGGACAGATCTCTTTATCACCGCCGCCGATATCGAAGCGGTGCATGTAAAACATACGCTCACCTGCAGCATTACGATAGATCCATGTAGCACTTGGCGCTTTATGCCTGTAATGGTCATGGTTCTGCGGATCCTTAGGCGGATTCAGATCCGGGATAAATTCTTTGTCCGGACGTTTCTGCGGCAGGTTATCTTTTGGCATACCGATCAGCTGCAGCATTTCGTCAGCTGCATCCTTTTGGCTCATCCCATCACGCGCCGCCAGGAGTGATACTAAATCGCCTCCGGATTGCCCTGTGGCGAAGTCAGCCCACTTTCCGGTGTTGATATTTACCGATAAGGATCCTTTACCGCTGGCCTTATGGCCGTCAAGACCTCCGACCCTGAATTCATTAGGCCCATCCATACGCCCGGACGGGAATAATCTTTGCAGTATTGACATGGCGTTAGCCAGTGCCTGCCTTGATATGAACGAAAAATCAATATTACTCATAACCTTCAATCTCCAGATTTTCGTAATTTATGAGATGCCCTAATCCCATCTTTTCAGCAAAAATAGCCCTTGCCATTAACAGATCCTTCAGCGCAGTTTCGTCATACCTTCCAATTATGTATATACCGCCGCGCCTCTTTACTGACTCCTCAAACGTCTTTTGCGTGTCTCTTTGCTGTCCGGCTAGGGTTTTAACCTCAATCCCAAAGAACAAGCCCCACGGTCCTATAACCCCCAGTATATCCGATGATCCTTTTTTACCATATTGGATCACCTGATATGGCGCTGTTAACGCCCTGGCTGTTCCCGTCATATTTTTCCAAGCAAGAACATCTCTTCTACCGCCAACCTTCAATAAAATTGCGTTGCTGATTTCTTTTTCCGTCTCTTGCTTGATTATTTTCATAATCGTGGCCTTCTTTTGTGTTTCTGAGCTGCTTCAGATCTCATTCTCACGTGACGTAATACCCATCCATATTCATATCCCCGGGCAGTGGCAATATCCTCCAGCTGCTCAAGCCTATGCGCTTTGCTCAGCAATATTGATAATTTCTCTTCCTGCAGGTTCTTTCCTTCAGCCCAATTTGGATTCAGATCCAGCTCAACCAGGACACCACTCTTAACGTGTACCAGTTTCTTTTCCTCAACCTGATATAAGTGGTTGCATTCAGGACAGTTCGCCATAGGCTGGTGAATGTTATCACAGCCAGGGCAGGTTACGATCTTAACCGCATCACTTTCCTTTTTCCGCTTAATTGCATCATGCTTCAGGCTCCAAACTCTTCCATGCACCGGCAGGCCGTGGCGATGACTATTACCGGCATGGTCCAGGAAGAATGACGTGTGCTGGCCGTTAACTATAAGCCCTTGCATGTGTGGCAGCTGCATTATCGGCTGATCCGGGTAAATCCTCATAGGCCTGCCGAACTGCTGATCCCATAGGCTCAGTGACTTTGTAGGGCGCAAGGATATGCCGCAACCGACCAGTGGAACATCCGTTCCTTCAGATATGATATCAACGCTCATCACCAGATCAATATCACCAGTAGCGAGCTGGTTTAATATTCTAAATTGTTCATCTTCAGATTCTTCAGAGGTCAAACTTACCGCGTTATATCCGGACTGCCTAAATTCCCTGGTTACGTGTTCCGCGTGTGCAATATTGCAGCAATAAACAATAGCCGGTACTTTATCGCAAAGATATTTGTAATGCTCAACTGAATTGCCGATCAGATATGGCTTATCCATTTCCCTGGCTAAATCGTCAGTGTTATAATCTCCCTTACGCGAACGGACCTCAGATAGATCAATTTGCTCCTTTGATGCAAAAACACGTGGCCTGCATAAGCGGCCCCTTTCAATAAGCTCTGACATCGGAGGGCCTTCAACATGCACATCAAATACATCTCCTAACCCCCTGCCGTCCATACGAATTAATGTAGCGGTCACGCCAACCACGACGGCTTTAGTGGCGGCAGTTATGCAGGCCTTCCAATAGCCGATATTAGCATGATGGCATTCATCAATAATCAGCATATGACAATCTTCCAGCAGGTGAAGCCGCTTAGCAAGCATCTGAACTGAGGCTATAGATATGCTGGATTTTTCATCAACAAATGATTTGCCGAGCTGCTCAACATGACATAGAGCAACCTGCTTCATTACTTTCTTACTTGCAACAAGCTTGTGTCGCACTCCAATCTGAGCCAGGGCGAGAGATGATTGCAATACTAGCCTGCGGCGGTGGACAACAATCGTCACGTTCTTTCCAGTACGTGCTATTGTCCTTGCCAGGAATGAGAAGACCATAGTTTTGCCACCGCCAGTTGACAGTACATATGCTATACTTCTCATTCCTTTTAGTAACTGTATCGTAATATCTTTTACGCCCCTTTGTTGATAATCCCAAAGGCGTATTTTCATATTATAACAAATCCAACTCTTCTTGTTCTTCTTCGGGCTCTTCAGCTTCAGCTGTCAGAGCTGCTGCGATTTCATGAGCATTTTGCGTTACTTCGTCAATAGGAGGGATGACATCCGGTTCTTCCACGACTTCCGCTTTCGCCTGTTTAGCTGGCCCATTGCTTTGTTGAGCTTGTACCCCAGGTTTCGCTGAAGGCGCAACAACGGCAAGTTTTGGACCATTAGCTGATCCGGCTGGTTTTGCTGAAGGCATTCCCTTTGGCGGTGTAGCCACTGGAGGTGTTGTTGCAGGTTTAGGATCTTCCTTCTTAACCTCTTTCGCAGGCTCATCTTTTTTTTGTTCTGGTACTTTCTCATTAGCTTTTACCGTTGGAGTTACAGCAGCTTTTTCTATCGGACGTGGTTCTGCAGGCACGTTAGGATCCTTGGACTCTCTTGCCTGCCTGTCGGCCTCGTTAGCTATATCCTTGCATTCATCTTTGATAGATTCAAGCTTCTTATGTTGATCTTTTGTGAGATCCTTCCAATAAGCTTGGAGCGCCTGAAGGCCGTTGTTAGATGCAGTGCGGAATTCACCCTGCAGGACACGTAAATCAGCGTCAATATCTTTACCGCCTGATATCCATTTAGCCAGGGCTTCACCATCCTGCTTTGTGATATAGCGGCCAGGCTGGAATAATCCCTTCAGGTCATCAGGTACCTTATGGAACTCACTATCAAGCATCGGGAATTTAGTGATAGGATCCAGCATACATGCAATCAGCATTTCATATTTGAAATTCTGTTCCTGCACCGGCTGCATACCAAGGTCATTATAAACCATTTTACCACCAGCTTTAACAACCTCAGTTTTATTCCTGGCGCGAAGACAGAAAATCACATGGAATGGCATTGTAAGGGCTTTCTGCATAAAGCGCTTATGCTCTTTCTTAGCCAGCGCCCAGTTAGGATTTCCACCCAATTTATTATTATCTGCAATCTCCTGACAGCCGCCAAATCCTTCCCATTCATGCGTGGCGCTATCAATAACAACCACACCATAATTACCGGCCTTCCTGAACTCCTCAAGAGCCTGGAAATATCTATCCGGAGAATAAGGCTCATTTAGCTGATATGCGTCATATCCATCAGGCAGGTTAGCCAGGATTGTAGGATTATCCGCGTAATGCTCGCCACGGCCTAATTCAGTGTCGATAAAGCCAATACGCTTGCCTTTTGGGCATAAGCCAGAGGCAAGTAATAACGCACTAAATGTTTTTCCCGATGATGACGGTCCTGCAATGCCGATAAGACCAGGTACCGCTCGCCTTTCGGCTTTATGTATCTTGCTAGTCATAGTTTTAACTTCCCTTAATTAGTGAAAAAATATAGTGGCATGTCTTTATCGGTTACATGGACCATCGGATCATCACGCCAAATCTGATTCGGGCCGAACTTATTCATGCAGTATTGATACTTGCTGATAGCTTTCTCATAGGAATTTGCTGCATGTTCAAATAGCTGGTTGTGTTCTTCATCCTGCTTCCTCCAGCGCTCAATGTCCAGTATCTTTACATTGTATGGAACAGTTGATTCTATAAATGTGAAGTAGAAACGATCATTGCTATTCTGGATAATATATTCCAGCCACTCCGGATTATGTTCACCAGTGATTTTATAAGCCTTATCTTTATTCTTCAGGGCCTCGAAAACCGTCCGTTTAACAAGATCATAAACATAGAACTGAATGTCATAGCGCTCATTCCTGAAGGCAGACACGCACACCTGGTCAATTGGCAATTTGGATTTTATGGCAAAGGTTTTAAGATCCGCCATGTGAAGCGTCAGCCAGTCAATACGGGCTTTGATCTTTTCCCCGGTAATAGGGCATTTGCAGATCATTGTTACCTCAGGCATACCGTTGGAGAATATATCAAATATCTCCGTCTCACAGTTTATCCAGTCTTGCATCACCGGCAGCTTCTCATATAGCTCAGCAGAAACAAATATTTTGTCAGGGCTGGCATTATAAAACTGCCTCTGAAGGGCCTCTAAAATAGGAGCGTCAGGATCTGCAGCTAACACGGCATCGAGGAGGGCAGCTTTATTTGCACCTGATTTTACTTTGATAGCATTATCACTTAGCCACTCCTTTAAATCGTCATTTGTGCGCAGGCAATCATCTGGCGGCACAAACTCGCTGGCATACTTGTCAATTGTCTCTGGCTCTAAAATATATGAATGGACCAGTTTACCAAAATCCAGATGAGCTTTTTCCTCCTTCTCCGGAGGGTTTGGATTCATCCAGGAGTTTAACCAATAACTCTTTGCTGATACCAGTAATTGCTTTAAAGCCGTGGTTGATAGGCATTGTTCGGCGAAATATTCCTCCTCCGGTACCCCAAAATGTATTCCATAATCTAAAGGCATATTATCTCCAATAGTAGTTGTGTAAGACTCAAAGGCCCTGCAAGCAAGGTAACAGGATAGTAACCGAAGAGTCAACTAATAATTTATTATCCCTCTATAAAAAATTACCTTGACTTTCTGCTAATATTATAAAGAATAGGAAACGTGATGGTAACAACAAGGAAACGTCAATGTGCAAAGAACTGGATAAATATTTAACCGACTTACAGGCTGCAAGAGGTGCCGGAGCAATCACAGCCTTTGCTAAGAAAGTGGGAGTTAGCAGGATAGGCCTATGGCGTTACCGTACCGGGAAACAAAAACCAAATATGGAACGCAGAAAGAAGATTCAAAGTCTCACTTTAGGCGTTGTAAAAACTAAGCATTTCATTACAGGAGAATAAAATGGCGAAATCTAAATTCATGACATTCAACGACTTCAGAGAGCGAGTTTCAACTGAGGACGGATTATCAAAACTTGATGCACTCATAGCCCAAAAGATCATGGGAATGAAGGTTGAAAAGCGTAATGATAAATTCTTCCGCAATGAGCCGCCTTCAGAGAAATATCCAAAGGGTGGCATGTTCGGAATTAAGCAATATACCCGTTCTGCAGACGCTCTTGAGGACGTGCTGGATAGAGTTGCATCCGAAGGAATTCTAGTCGCTAGATATTACAATAATCTAACCTGGGACGGTAAGCCAAGCAAAGGGCCACGTTACTATGTTTCAGTGCAATGGATGAACGAGGCAAAAGATGTTGCCAAGATCGACCAGAAGGGCAATTCCCTCAGCATGAATCTGATTACTATAGCAGCTCTTCTTCGCTGGAAAGGGGTTCTTCAGGATACTGAATCGGCGCAGGCTGATCCACAATAACAACTGAGGCCTTACGCATTTCAACGTAAAAGCCTTCTTTAATTGCAATCTGCTCCACCTGCAGCCACTTATCTACAGGTATGGAGCAGCGTTCGGACCACTTATAAATATTAACCTGCTTAACCGGCTCAAAGCCGTATTTGGTAAATAGGGCTGATAGTTTACCAGCGCCGCCAAAGAAGGAAACAAGGGATCTGGCGTTGATGTATATATATTTGTATGACATGCAGAATATATGACAGAAAGTATAATATTTGTCAACAAGGCTATTGACAGATTGTGTATAAATGGTTAAGAAGGTTATAATAACAATCTAAATATATTGGAGTAGATTGAGTGTGGGAGCTTTGTGTAAGATTTGTAATAAGTCTAATGATTTAAGGGCAGGAGTTTGCTTCGATTGTGCCAGCACCGCTGAGCATAGAGCGGCTACAAGAAACGTGTTGCAGCATTTAAGGAAATCTATAGATCACTTTAAAATAAAACAATTCACAGATGCTAGAATATGTTTTATGTGGGCGTTAGAGCGAGCAACCAACAGTGGTGATTATAAGAAAGGCGGTTACTTTGATAAAGAATATCCAGGATGGAGGAAATAAATGACTAATCCATATGATATCCTGGGCGTGGATAAATCGGCAACTAAAGAGCAAATAAAAAAGGCTTACCGTGATAAATCAAAGGAATGTCATCCTGACGTTACCGGCGGCGATGACGAGGAATTTAAAGAATTATCATGGGCCTATGAGCTGCTGAATGATGATAATGCCAGGGCGCATTACGATCAGTTCGGCATGGATCCATCATCGGAAGAATCTCAGCGCATGGTAACGGTTGTAAATAGCCTGTGTACCGTCTTTGACGATATAGTTAAATCGCTAACCTCCCAGCAGCTGGAGAAATATAATCTTATCGGGATAATGACAAATGCTATCAAAAACAAAATAGCAGGCTTAGAGCACATAATCGCCGATCAGAACGAGGATCTAAAGAAAGTCGGGCAGCTGGAGAAAGTTCTGGTTGATAGGCTGAAACGTCATAAGCAACAGCAGGCCGCGCCTAACTTCTTTATTGAAACCCTGAAGAAGCGGATGCTCATGATCCAGAATCAAATAAAGCATACTGAATTCACGCTGGATATCGCAAAAGGGATGCTCGATGTAATTAATGAATATGATTTCAATTTCGATAAAAGCGAAGAAACAGCCGGAGGCCAGCTTAGAGGGCAGTTTGCCACGCTCCAGCAAATGGATGCTTTTGGCCGATTGATGAGGGGCATATAATGTATTTAGGTTTTGATACGGAAACAACCGGCTTGCCAAAAAAGAACGCCCTCGATGAGAATCAGCCGCATACAGTTCAGCTGGCCGCTATCTTAACCGATAACACCGGCAGAATAATGTCGGAGATGTGCCATATAATTAAACCTGACGGCTGGATTATTCCCGATGAATCAATTGCGGTGCATGGCATTACAAATGAAATGGCACACAAGTACGGCTTATCCCGGGAGGCGGTGTTGTCTCAGCTTATCAATTTCTGCCGCCGGTCAGAGATGCTAGTGGCCCATAATGCAGCATTCGACCTGCAGATGATGGAATTAGATTTCCGCCGGGCAGGTATGGCAAATCCGATGTTAGGCAAGGAGATCTTTTGTACGGCCCTGGGATCTGCAAACGTGCTGAAGATTCCACCTACTGAGCGCATGAAAGAAACCGGCTATGGAGGATCCTTTAAAAATCCCAACCTGCAGGAACTTCAT
This sequence comes from Bacteroidota bacterium, assembly GCA_040384965.1. Taxonomy (GTDB): domain Bacteria; phylum Bacteroidota; class Bacteroidia; order Sphingobacteriales; family Sphingobacteriaceae; genus Daejeonella. Next base: position 11,158 of record JAZKIH010000002.1, read on the forward strand.
AAATTTCTTTTCGATCAAGGATTTGACGGCGCGCACAATGCTATGGAAGACACGCAAGCATGTATGAGATGTTTCTTTGAGCTGAAGCGGAGGGCGGTATGAGTTCTGTATTTTATGTTAATGAGGATGGTTTACAGGAATTTCCTCCAGAAAAGCCAGTGGCAAAACTGCCTGATAATTGGAAATTAATATGGGATGGAGGGATGAGCACAAAAGAATTTGTTGAACTGCTTCAGAAACAGCCTATTCCCGATCATATATATGCCATGATGGATGCAATTGAAAACAGAAAAGGAAAATCACTTTCTGGACAATATTATGCCGGGAAATTCAAGGGAACAAAATTATATGGCAGGCAAATGAGTTGGGTAATTCTGGATGATCCATTGAATTTTGATCCTCGCCAGGAATGCGATATAAAGCAAATGGTAAAAGAAATGATAAATAGCTGGAGGGAGTTATGAAAGCAAGACCGATACTATTTAACGCACATATGGTGAGAGCATTACTTGAAGATAGGAAAACAAATACAAGAAGAATTTTAAAGCCGCAGCCAGAAGGTGGACTTTTGGGAGTTGTAAAAGAAAGAAAAACTTATTGGTTTAAGGGGGGGGAGAAATCATCAATAGAAGTAAAATGTCCTTTTGGCCAAGTTGGGGATCTTCTTTGGGTAAGAGAAACATTTTTAATCAGTGGCCATGAGGAAGAATATGGGGCGCATTATTATCGTGCAGATCCATTAGATAATTCATGGGTGTTAAGAAATCATGAAGACTACCCAAAATGGACACCATCAATATTTATGAAAAGATTATCTTCCCGTCTTACTTTAGAAATAATAGATATTCGAGTGGAACAATTACAGGATATCTCAGAAGATGATGCTTTAGCTGAGGGTATAGTGCAATATGAAGGTATTGTAGATATTAGATGCTATGGCGGCTCACCAGTTGAAATAAAGGGTGTTCGCTATGGCATTAATGAGGGAGATTACGAATGCCCGATTAAAGCATATGCCGAATTATGGAAATCTATAAATGGAAAAGATTCATGGGATGCAGATCCTTGGGTGTGGGTAATAGAATTTAAAGTACATAAGTCTAATATAGATAGCTTCTTGGAGGCCAAAACATTATGACAAACAACCAGGCGGCAATAAATGAAATGCACCGCATCAGGAAAATAATAGCCCTGAAGAGGCGCGATCTGGATAGATGGAGAAAACCTGAAGCACGTGATACCACGGTTGGCAAATACGAGCTGAAGCGTCTCCGGAGGGATATAAGAGAACTTGAACAAAGGCTAGTGGCACTAGGGGAAGTATGAACGAAATAATAACAGAATCAGCGCTGACGCTTTATTACAATGAGCACTGCCTCAATTCTGTTGTGGCGGCTAAAGAAAGCTACCGTCACGTCATAGAGCACCTGAAGAAACACTTCGGCAACCTAGCTACAAATATCATCTCTCCGGCAGACGTATATGAATATTGCCGCAAGCGCAGGGAAGGGATCATCGGCCAGCGAGCCGGTGACGGAACTTTAAACCGCGAGTTGAATATTCTAATAACGGCCATTAAGTACGCTGTGAAGCGTTTTAAGCTGGATCCGGATAAAGATGTGCCGGATATCCGATTTGCCTTTCCTAAGCCTCCGCAGGGCAAGGATACGTGGCTTACGGTGGAAGAGATGGACCGCATGTTATTTTATGCTAAAGATGATGCTGATCTCCCGACACGATTATATCGTTTCTGCATGATTGGCTTTTACTGCGGCCAGCGCAAAGAAGCTATTTTGAGCCTGAAGACAAGCCAGATAGATCTGAAGAGCGGTATTATTGACTTTAATCCGCCAGGACGAGCACAAACAAAAAAACATAGGCCGATAGTGCCAATAGCGGATGAGCTCATGCCGCTGGCCAAACAGGTTATTAAATTAGGTGATGAATATTTTTGCATTAATAATAAAAGCATCCGGACGTCTTTTCGTAATCTGGTTGATAAATGCAAATTTGATAAGCACATTACTCCTCACGTGCTCAGGCATACATACGCCACTCAAGCCCTTCAGGCTGGCGTGGATGTATGGTCAGTGGCTGGCGTGATGGGTGATGATCCAAAGACGGTGTTAGAGCGCTACGGACACCATGATCCTAATTATCTTCGTGGTGCGGTTAACTTTAGGAGAAGATAATGTCATCAAGAACACCGATGGATCCTATTGAGCCGTGGCAGTGCTTAACACGCAGAGATATCATTGAAAAGGTTAGCGAGCACACCGGCTATAACAAGGAAAGTGTGCAAAAAGTTATCCTTGATTTCTTCCAGACAATTACCGATGAGTTAGAGCGCGGTGTGAAGAGAATACACATTCGCCCATATTTTCATATTGATGTTAAAATTATGCCGGAGCGAATTCAGTATAGTTTAAAAACTAAAGCAAAATATATTCTTCCGGCACGGCCATACGTCAGAATGACACCAATGTTACATTTCAATACTGCTGTGGGGAATGAAAATATGCATTTCCGGAACAATCGAAAACAGATTGAGAAAAGGCTAGCCCTAAAAGAAAAAAGGAGGTTGGCAATGTTGGCCAACCCCCCTGAGAAAGATCTTGATACCGATTAGCCGTCGTAATTATTCATTCCGATGTAATCTGTGTCAGCAATAACTACATCCAAGATGTATGTACGGCTTGCATCGGAAATCAATGCGGTAGGCGGCTGCCAAGTGCCGCGAACGTCACCAGTAGTAGCAGTCGGAACTAACTCATCGCCAACTACAACCTTGCCTCCTGGAGTGATTTCTACCCAACCGGCATAGTTACCTACAGAGTCAAATGCTGAGTCGCCAGCAATCTCAATAGAAGCGTCTTTGCCGATCTCACCGGTAGCACCAAATTCGTCAGTAGCAGTGTCGGTGTAAACCGTACCAGCAGCCCCAGTACCAACAGCAACGGATAGTCCAACAACTGCAACTGTGGCAATCTTTGGAATAACCGCACCACCGGTAGTGAATGCCGCGCAGATAGCAACTGAAGCTTTAGAGACGTATCCATATACAGGGCTTGGATAGAACTGAGATGTACCAGCGTTAGCCGCAACAATAGCTGGAGCAAAATCAACGCGAACCTTAGAATTAGTAGCAATAAGTTCATCATCAACATACTGAGCATATATCTGATTCCATCTTTTAATGAAGATAGGTAAGCCGAATATATCACCCCAACCAGCATCGAACGTGTCGCCTGAAGCTCCAGCAGCTGCTGCAATGTTTGTGACTTTAGCGAAAGCTTTTTTACCCTGGATTTTAGTAGTACCACTTAGCGTAATTTGCTCTACTATAACATCACCATAAAGATCTAGCCCCGTGATGGTCACAACGTGGTCAGAACCAGATGTACCAGTCAATGTTATGTTACGTGGAACATCCAAATAACCAAGATTATTTTTGAACGCTGTAACGAAATTTGTCAGAGTATAGGCCTGAGCTGTAGTTGTAGCTGAAAGGTCATTGGCGATACCGTCATCATCAAGTGCTACCGGATTACCAAGGTTTACTCTTAACACCTTCTTCTCAACTGCATCCTTCAGGAGAACTTTAGATCCTTCCTGATTTTTGAAGGGAATTAAACCTGCGGCATTCAAGCCTAAACAAACATCAGTGCCTGCAGGAATTGATGTAGCAGCCTTAAATGTAATGGTGGCGCTAGTGTTACCAAGAGAAACTGTAAAATCAGCATTCTCAGTAGTAAAGCGGTCATTAGATCCTGTAACTAATTCTGCATTGTAAGTAGTAAAATCGCCTTTGTTATATCCAGCAGGATATGCAAAAGCTAACGTACCGGCCTGCACCAATGCAACAGATAAAGCCGCGTTAATAGTAACTTGTGGCATAACGCCCTCCATTATAAAGTAAGTTAGTGTTAAAAAAGGATTTATTCAAAAACATAGCACAACCAATTATTTATGGCTATTGATTCTTTTTATCATCATCTTCCAGTAGATTAGAGCCTGGTCCTAATAACCACGCCTCCAGCCTTTGAGCGGCCATCTTCTGCCCTGGCTTAGTGGTCATGTCCGTCATTAAAGCTTTCATCAGTTTATCATCATCAACGGCCATAATTAGCATCTCTCTGGCCTTATCGTTTGTCAGATTTCCTACAAACTTTTTAGCCCTTTGAGAGAATAGATTTGCAGTCAACAGTGATGCACCATCAGTGCCGCGCCCGAACTTAGCACCCATCCTGGCGGCAAATACACGTATAGGCGTCTGGATTATGGTTGCAGGCGTGTCATTGATTATGCCGCCAATATCCTTGCCGGTCTTCATCTGGACCGCCTTCAGCTCTCCGCCGATCCTCCGCAATCTCTGTAGCTCCTGAGGATTAAGAACCTCTTGTAACGCCTTGTTAATGCGTGGATTATCATTCAAATTACTCAATAAATCTTGGCCGGATAATGAGCCTTCTTTTATTGATTTACGCATCAAATAATCTACTGCGCTGGCCTTCAATCCTTTTGCCGCTGCGCCTGTTTTATCCTTGGCCGCACGTTGCACCAATTCCTTTGTGAAACCAGCAGGATCACGGCTTGCCAGGATAACATCAAACTCTTTATCAATCGGTGCATTTATGAATTTTGAAACAGCATTTTTGTTCTCGCTGCTAAGCGCTTTTTTTGCCTGCGTTGTCCTGGCTGATTTTGCCAATAAGTTATCTGCAGACGAAGATGTGTCCAAAATACTTTTCTTCAGCTCAGGAAATTTTTCTAGGATATCGCTATTTTCTTCAGCGAATTTACGAGCAGCTGCTGGATTAACTTTTCCGTTCTTAATAGCAACCTTGTTCAGCTGCTCCTTAACGTAATCCTCAACACTGCCGCGCAATTCAGGAGTATCTGCAGCCTCAAGCATTTGCTTCAGGCCCACACCACCTTTTACCTTGCCGGATCCTACTAAATTATTCAGTGTCAGCTCGGCTGCTACTTTATCGCCGCCGGTCTTTGCGGTACCTAAAACTTTTCCAACCTCTCCCCGGGTAAATTTATCATTCAATGTCCGGGAGAAATCTAAAGCATCGCGGATTTTCTGGCCTATCTCACCCTGAACCCTTCCTGAAGCCGCGCCGATATCCTCCAAAACAGATTCCGCCAGATCATCATGGATCCTTGCTTTATTGTAGTTTCCATCAGCACGGGCCTTGCGGCTCTCCTCAAGCAATTTACTGCGCAGGCCCTGTAGTTCGGTTATCTTTTCGGTTACAGGTACCTTATCGCCAAGCATTTCCTCGCCACGTGCGTTATATAATCTCACCAGCTTTTCGGCTGGTTGCCTGAAGAATTTCCCCATTAATCTTTTCGGGATGTCGTCAGATTGCGCCCTTGGCGTATCCTTTAAGAGTCGCTTGTAAGCGTCTGTAGTATTGTTCTTTTCTACCAATATATTACCCGGTATTTCATTCCACAATACTTTCTCCTGCGTCCGGGCGTCACTTAATGCCGATTCCAGCTCATTACGCGCAATAACTGAAGCCTGCGATTCACGCATTCCTGGCGCAACTTTTGCCAAGGCCTGATCTGCTTTATCTGTGGCCTGCTGCAAGCGAGTATCCAGCAGGGTATTAAGTTTCTCTTGTCTTGATGCAAACTGGTCCTGAGCGTCAGCAACATTGCCTTCACCCCTGATTTTATTTACTTCGCCTTTGAGAGTCTCAATATTGGCCTTACTGGCATTTCTAAATTTTTCATCCATATTAACATCAGCGTCACGTACAGCATTCTCAAGGGCTAACATCCTCTCGTCACCTGTTTTTTGTGCCGGAGATAATGGAACAATTGTTTCCTGGTCCAGTGATTTTGCAGCAGCTTCAGGATCAGGTACCAGACTCTTAACGCGATCTGCAGCACGAATTTTTGCACCTGTATCAGTGTATGGGAATATTGCTGATTTAGCGGCTCTAACGCCCATCTTTACGGGATTTACCAATGAAGCAATACTTAATGGTACCGCAATACCACCTGCTACCTCACCAGCGGTTTGAGCGGCCATGTTACCCGGTGCCGCTAATTCTGCCACGGTACCACCAACACCAGAACCGGCACCAGATGCAAGATCAAGTGCGGTTGCAGCCACCGGCTTTGATGCAATAGTTGAATTTAAAGCGCCTCCGATAGCTCCAGCGATGCCAGGAAGTGAAGAAGCAGCTTTTGCAGCCAACCCCACCGGCATAAGCGAACCTGCAGCCTCACCAACGCCCTGAGCGACACGAGCACCTAATCCACTGGCTTGCTCACCTTCACGTGGTCCAGCTCCGATTGTGCGCATCATTGAAGCGATATTTTTACTGCCGCCTACAGGCTCATCAGATTCAAGTCCGACAAGGCCCAATGCGGCACTTGCTATATCAACGGGCGCGCCTAATGTATTGGCAATTCCTTTGTTAAGAAACGCCATTGCAGGTGATGCCGGTTGCTCATTTCCACCAGCAGCTGGAGCAGCCTTAGAAGCTAAAGCAGCTTTCCTCTGCAACAACAGATCCCTTTTCCTTTCCAGCAAGGCACGTCTTGAATTTATATCAGCCATAATTACATTCCCTCAAGCTCACGGTTTATAGCCTCTAATTCACTGTCTATAGCGTCCATATCATCGGAGGATCCGCTGTCATCATCACTAAGGCTATTATCCTCCCTACGGCTTGTAATCGGATCCTGAGGAACGCCAAGTTTTCTACGTGCCTCACGTATCGTCCGGAGATTTGAAGCAGCTGCTTGTCTATCATCTTTTGAAACCAGCGGATCATTGATATCATCAATGGTTTTACGTTCAATATCGGCCAAGGTACCATCAAGCGATATCATGCGCTGCTTAGCAACTTCCGGAGATGTCCATGTTTTAGGCTCGACAGAAATAATACGCGATAATTCTTTACGCTCGCCTTCAGGGAACCTTGGGCTAACTCTAAGCGCTGAAACCAGCCTTGTTGAGAATACATCAGCGTCCTGCCTTGCCTGTACCACGTCCGGAGCAACTGAAGCACCACCAAAACCGGCTACGTTAGCGAATATGGATGCAATGGTTGATGCAGGACCTGTAGATTTCTCCACATTGCCGTATATCGTGCTTTCTTTTCCGATAGGAGGCAAAGTATTATCCAGCGCGCCAGGAGTAACAAAGATATTGTTAGAGCGAGGACGGGCCTGATCTCTTTCCAGATCATTAATCTGATTCCTCTCAGCAACTTTAGCCTGGCCGTCAAGCGATATTGCATCATTAACACCAAACTTGCCACCGGCACCAACAAATGAACGCTGAAGCAATTCATCACGAACGCCAGATTGAGCAGCAACTGATCTTAATAAGTTAGCAACGTCAGCCGGTTTAATTCCATTCTTTAGCGCCAAATTGATTTGCGCCTTGTTTATAGCGCCAATGTTAGCCGGATCTGATAGTTTCTCCTCAATGGTACGTGCAGGAGCAACAGGCCCTTGTACGCCCTCGGGAAGCGGTTGTGCTAAAGTCGGAGTGAATATATCTATAAGGCTATTTGCCTGCTCATCCAGTGAAGCTGCATCACGACTTTCTTTAGCTGTGGCGGCTGCATCCGCTGCCATTTTATTCTCAGCCTGCATCATTTGCATCTCAAGCAGCTTGCGCTTGTTTGCATTGTCAGAATTTAACTGATTATTCTCAAATATTTGAGCAATAGAGCCAATAGCATCAGCAGAGCCGCCGCCTTGGCTTTGATTACCGATATTTGAGAAAGTTGCTCTTGGTTGATAAATTGGCATATATTTCCTACATTATTGCGCTTTTACTAGCTCACTTAGTCTTTTAGCCGGTCCTAGATTTATTCTAACCGGAGTTCCTTCACCTTCAGCTCCGATAAAAGAGTTTCCAGCAACATTTAACGCCCCTTCAAAACCCGCTTCCTTGTATGCTCTCAGAAGTGATGCTATTTTTCCACCTGATTCTTTATGGTACGCATCAACTTGCGGCCTGGTTGCATTAAAGTCATATTTATCAGAAACTATAGCGTCTCCATTTGGATCAACATCATAACGGGCCATTCCAAGTGTAGTTTCCATTCTAAACTTTGGATCATTAATTGATTCAAATATCGCTTGCAAAGGATTGACTCCTTGGCCGGTTATTCCTCCATCCCATGCAGATGTTTCAAACTCAGGATTTTCTCCATACTCCCCGTATCCGATCTCACCCTTATTAACCCCTTTATCAAGGTGCCTGCCTACTGCACGTTTTAAAGAATCTAAATCAGACTGCCATAAATCTTTTTCAGTCAAGGGATCCTTATTGCCTAGCATTTTACCAGCATACTGTCTTATATTTACCGGTACTGGATTCCAACTTGACATTATGTTGCTATCATTCCTGTATCAGGGTTAACCCACGGTTTTGCCGTCTTCGGCTTGCTACTAGCTCCCATGCCTGCGCTACCGGCTGCGAACATCAAATCACCAATCGCCTTAGCATTTGCCGCTTTAGCATTAGTTACGCCAGCCTTCAGGTCAGAACCATGAGCGAAATTCTCTATCTGGCTAGACGTTATGCCTGCCATTGTGTTTGCGTTATTTTTTTCGGCTTCAGCGATTACGGAACTGATATTATTAAGATTGCGTAACGTTCCGATGGATTCAGCGCTTCTTGAGCTGCCAATGTTATTTCTTATACCCAAGTCGCCAAAGGCTTCCATAGCGGCCCTAGCAGTGGCTTGTTGCTCACCTTTGCTAGTCGCCCTGCCGATTGCATTACTGATAGAATCAGCTACAACAGCAGGGGCGTTTTTGGATCCAGCCAAATCAATTGTTACCGGTACAAGATTTGAGATGGACTTATAGCCGCCAACACGCGTGTCTGTCAAGTCTTGAAGTTGCTTTTCCTGCTCAGGCCTACTATTTCTATCAATGGCGGCGCTGGTTACAGCATCGGCCTGGTTGCGGAACTCTTGCTGCCTTGCCTGCTGCTCTGCTACTTTAGCCAGGGCGGCAGTGTTAGTAGCTTCCTGACGCCTCATTAATTCTGTCTGTTTTTGAGCAAATTCAGTTGCAGCACGGCGCTGGCCGTTACCAGCATCAATGGCACCTTTTGCCTGCATTCCAGCTCCGCCTATGAGCGCTGCAGCTGCTGCGATTTCTAATCCAGTACACATTATGCAATAACCCTCACATTTGACGTATTCCTGAGTGGATTCGCCATTGTTAAATTGCTTCCCATCTTCATTTCAGGCTGGCCTGGAATTATAGGACCAGTAGGGGCAGGGGCAGGAGCTGCAGTTTCAGTACCGCCGAATGCTTGAAATATTGATGAAGGCTGCAGCATTTCGCCAGGGAATAATCCAATTGTCGTTTGCCTTTGCTCAAGCGGCCTTGGTGCCTCAAATGATAGGCTACCCATATTCTTAGCCTCACTCGTTGGAGCAAATTGCAAGGATCCTGAGCTACCGCCTGCAGGCATAGCCATATTTATTTTATTAAATAATTCCGTTATATTCTTAGACATAACCAGTCCTATTTTATAATTCTTGCTGAATTAGTTGTTTTAGCCCCGGATCCGCTTCCATCATAAGTTGGAATAACTCCTGATTTCTGCAACGTGCTTATATCATTGGTTAAGCTGCCAAATACAGAGCCAAGATCACCATAATTTGTCGGTAGGTTAATTTGTGATATCTCAGGCGTTATCATGTTGCTGAAGCTATCAAGTGACGTGCCTGCCTCAGCAAGCCTTTTCAGGTTGCTTGAACGTGCGCTGACGTCAGATCTAACGCTATTGCTAGCATCCTGCGCCCTGGACTCTATGCCCTGCTGCTCACGGTCAAATAATTCCTTCAGCTCACCAGCCTTTTTACCTGCAACACTAGAATCCAATAAATCCCTATCCGCCAGATCAAGAGTCACTTTTCTTTGAGCTTTTTCAAACTGGTCCTGTAATTGTGGATTGTAGTAATCCCTTAGATTCTGGCCAGCTTTGTTGTAATAACTATCATCAAATTGTGAAAATGCCTGGTCAATTGATGAAACATTGCTTCTAATTTTTCCGCTACGCTCTTCTTCTACCCGGCGCGTCTCTGCCAACTGCGCCTCTGCTTGCTTACGCTGATTCTCCAGTATGGCGTCTTGTTCTTTTACAGCTGCTTCTTGCTTTCTGTTTTTACTTGGACCGCACATGCTAAACCTCAATTTTCAAAGAATTCCCTAATGTAAACGCCTATATCGCAATCATAATATTCCTTTATACCATCCCCAGTTGCTTTTTTGAAGCCAATTATTGCACACCATCGCTCAACTTTTATAGAATCCACACTTGTTATCAAAATAATACGCTGAAAGGTACCATCTAGGTTACGTTGTTTTGTGGCGCTATCTGAAAGTGATTGATTAAATATCTCTGTTATCTCCTTGGAATAATAGGGAAATAACTCATGACGCACAGACCAGCAAACCCAATCCGTTTTGCTCAATATAGCCATGCCGAATGCAGCAACCGGAACACCATCATCATTAACTGCAACAAAACTGTGTCCGTAATTATGCTCTAAATAAAGCTCTGCAAGCTGCTGATTAGTCGGGTATTTTTTATCCAGCTCAAAATTCTCTATCTCTTGCTTAGTTACCTCCCAAGGATGCTCCAGAATGAAGATGATGTCTTCTACCGTGCATTGTCTTATTTTCATGGTGTAGCTCCTAATGCCTCATAATGAACGGCCAAATTGCTTAGAGTTACCTCGCCATTATATGTTGACGTTAATCTCGGTGCAAAATGAGTTGTATCGCCAATCATATCCGCAAGGCCGTCAAGGTAAGTAAATCCATCAACGTCACCAACATCAACCTTCTGATTAAGATCTCTTGGATCAACCAATGCTTCAATGAAGAATTCACCTTCACAATCCACGTTAAGCCCCAGTAATTCCTTGAAATCTGCAGGCTTCTTAGCGTCAAGGAACGGTAATTGTATTGTAACTTCAGAGGCGTCATAAGTGGTATTAGCACTTCCGCCATACAGATAAATAGTGTCTCCGGAGCGAATGTAAGTTTTTTTGTTTACCACCAACATATTATCAACATTAAAGCCCGGCTCATACATAGACCATGCCGATATATTGCCTTGTCCTGGCTCACGGAATGAGCTGTAAACAAATATCTTATTTTTCAACGCTAACCAGTACCTTCCATCGATGGGATCAACTATTGCAGAGGCTCTTCTTATTTCATCTGAAGTTAGTGTTGCAACCTGCTCAATTATAAGCTTATCTACCGGCCTGCCTATATCGTTTGAAATAGCCTGGTTAGAGCTGTCTCTTGCTTTCAATGTACGCACACCGCTATTCGCCAGGAATAAAACGTCAGAGTCGCTGAAGGAAAGAATGCTTTTTGGTGAAACACTGCCAACTGAATTTATTTTCTGGAAAGGCTCGTTTTGTTCTTCATCCGATTTTACATTCCATATCTGAATAGCGCTCTGTGAGAATACCGCCAAATAATTTTGATAAACAGCTTGCCCGGTAAGAGAATCAGAGCCGGAGAAATGGTTGGATATATTGATAAATCCAGCGCCAACATTGGAAGTTATATTCTCATCCCATTCAGTAGGCGTATTAACCTTACAGAAGCGCAATAAGCTTCCTCCGGTGACATAAACCTTCTTATCCAGAACGATAGCCGTATAATTGGCTGTAGTGCCTCCAAATTCAGTTCCGTTTAAAAGGATCTGGTACGTGTCTCCAGCCTCCCACGAGCCGGTAACGGTAAATTGCGTAACCTGAGCCACACCAGCCACTGCAGTGACGCCACCGGCCATAGCAACCTCAGTATCGTGGGTAACATTTCCAGCCTCAACTGCAACAACCGCATAGCCGTTTGGTGAGGATCCAGAATTAGCAACCGCACTAATAACAACCTGAGTACCAATAGATGTGGCCGTATAGTTAGGCACGGATGTATATGCGGTAATATTTGCCGCAATAAGGGCCGCTGTATTCTCATTGCTGCCGGTCCAATCAACTGCAGCCGATGTGATAGTAACGCCATTTACGGTAACGCTAGCCATCATATTTGTACCAGGATTAGAAGTTCCGCCAGTGATATTAAATGATCCTACCGCGAGCTGCTCACTAATTGCCGGTACGCTAGGCACTGTTGTAACATATGGTATGGTACCGGATCCGCTAACTGTTCCGGCAATTGTGAATGGAACTCCAGCTACTGCAGCTGTAACAGTAATAACGCTTGATGAAACAGTGGCGATATAAGCGCTGTCAGAATCAATTTCAGCTGCTAAGGCCGCTGCTATGTCAGCCGTGCTTGTAGCGCCTCCCTGGACCGTTCCAGCATCCCAATACGGGATACGCTGGCCGTCATAGAAGTGGAAGGTGGAATTATCTTCATATCTTGCGATAACATATAATTTGCCGTTGAAAACCTCAACATCCACAACTTCAGTCATTGCGGCGCTGGTAGGGGATCCGGATGGATGCTGCAATCTTTGATAATTTATACCTGCAGGTATGCCTGAAGGAGTTTCAACGGATCCAAAAACATATAGATCTCCGGTAAGCGCTGAAAGGCCATGAGTGTCTTCAGGCAGGTCATATTCCTCAATAAACGCCTTGCGCTTTTGTATCTCACCGCCGCGCGTGATATGCGCATTAACTAATTCCCACAATGTACCCGGAGGCGCGGTTGAGATTTTTCTGCGGCGGTCCAATCCACCATTGAAATTTTCAACGAGAATATACGGCATGATAACCTCTATGATTCAGAACGGGCAACCAGGACACGAGTTTTTCCACGTGGTTTATATATGGCACCACCACCAACGGAAATTTTTCTTTTACTTGAAAGACGGGATTTTAAAACAGATATTCTGTTACCGGCTGCAGCAGCTTTGATATCAGCATCCTTTTTACTTTTTGCAGTTAATGCCTCAGCAGCTGCTCTAAGCACAATAAGCTGGTCATCGTGGTCAGCTCTATGCTGATTGTCAGTCATAGGGCTAAACTTCTTTCCACCCTCAAACCAAATAAGGCCACCGTTGCTTTCCGGCATCGGCCAGACTTCAAACTGGAATTCTCCATCTTCATCTGTAATAAAATCCCATCTTGCAATGACATCAGAACGGTCATCATTATCAGAATCCTGTTCAGAATATTGCTCAGGACCAATACCAAATGTTAGTTCTATCCACTGAGAATCGTTAGTTTGCTGATACCAAACCTTTGTAATGGATTCTGTGTTTAATTTTACTGGGAAATCATAATATCTCTGGCCAGCGGCAAGTGTTTTTCTTGCGTCAGCTTTAGCCAAAGTCATATATGGCCAGTCATATTCATCTGTAATAGTTTCGTTGTGACGTGATACAAGCTGCTCCAGATAAGGCAGGTTGTCCAGACCACGGGAAGTATTGGATGAGGAGCGTATTTCAGCCCTCAGCATCTCAATAATTCTACTTCTCGTGGTGTTTCTGGCCATAATTACAATATTTCACTATCATGATCTTCGATTGCATCTTCATCAGAATCTGTATCTATTTCATCGTCATCATCGTCATTGCTCTGCTCGGCAAAACTTTTTCTATCTTCAAAAGTCTTCTTACCATTATTAGCAGCTGCAGGAGCTTTTTGCACGGTTTTTTTAGGCATTGCTTTAGTTTTACCAAAGCCAGGTAGTGCGTCAGGTAATACAGCACCATAGAACGTACCGAATACAACCCCAACCTTCACTTCACCAAATTCATGCTCAAGAAACTCACGCATCATAGCCTGAGTAACAACCTTTGTTTTTGATATTCTGCCATTTTCAAGCTCTTTTGGCTTAACTCTTGGCCATTCCAATACATGCGCCACTTTTTCAATACTGTGGACGGCATCATCGCCGTGCTCTTTCATCAACATGCCTATATGAGCCGCTGATATTCCATTCTTAGGTACTTCCTGGCCTAATTCACCAGATAACCGCACCGTGCATTTATAAGACTCCATATTCTTCTCCTTTTAGGTTGTAGAAAGGGAGGAAGCAAATGCCTCCTCCCCAGTTTATTAAGCGATAGACCAAACACCTTGAGCGTTCAGCTGGTCACAGATCAAAGCACCTGTCCAAGTCATACCTTCATAAACAACGTACCTATCGAAAGGACGTTCAGGATGATGGATAACCCTATCTTCACCTTCCATTACCATCAGGTAAAGGCGGCGTGTATCAAGGGCGTACAAGTATTTTGAGCGACCTAAATCGTCAAGAGTAGGATCGTATTGGATCATTACCCCTTTGAAAGACACATCCGCAATGGATACGTCAATCATACCGCTACCACCTTTAGAAGCAGCCCAACCTGAAAGCGTATAGTTTCCTTTAGCTTTCAACTCGTCTTCTAAGGCATCCATGAAAGCAGAACCAGCCAGGAATAGATCCGGACGGCCACCGTAACGCCTTAACTGACGAATGTCAGACTGAAGCGCATTAGTTACGTTCTGGTCAGATGGAGTTGTAGTAACGATAGCGAGGTTAGCCCTGTTCCTCCACCATGTATTGGCAGTACGGTCAATACCCTCAGTATTTCCAGCTGCGGTTGGATCATCCAACACAAGCGATAATACGCCTGGAACAGCCTTAGTATCTTGGGTACCGTCACGCCATAACATTTCATTGAAAGACTCGGCCCAACCTTCTTTCATATCCTGGGCTTTATCGTCAATGATTCCGGTAAGAACGGTTTTCTCACGCTCAGAGTGTTTTACTTTTTCACCGCTGCCGTCTTTGATGGAAATACCATCTTTCTTGCCTTCGGTGTAAGTAAACTCAATACCAGCATGTACCTCTTTCCAAGCTACACGCAAGCGTTTGATTTTCGATGGATTACGGTATGTAACCTGGTCATCGTATGAATATCCCTCAACGCGAGTAACATGCACACCTTTCACCGGACGGGTAATAAACTCTTTACCAGATGGGAAAGTTTTCTGTTTTGCAGTTAAAGCGTTAAGAAGTGGTTTTTCCTGAATACTCTGATCTAACGCAGGACCTCTAATATCGAAGTCAAGCGCTGCATTCATAGCGTTCTGGACCTGTTCAGCAGTAAATGGCATGATAGCCTCCTTCTTCTAAGAATTTAAAGACGGCCTTGCTAATCTAATGCTGCTGCTATAGCGGCACGGCGATCCGCAGGCTTTGCTTGTATCGGTTTACCTGCCGGAGTGCTACCTTGTAAATTCGGACGGATCTGACGCTTGCCAGGGGCGGCTTTTTGCAGCAGCTCACTAACCTGTTTAAGAGCCTGGTCAGCTATTTTGACGGCATCTTCAGGTGTAGTAAGCATTCCTGCAGTTTTCCTACTCAAAGCAACGGCGTTGATCTGCGCATATACAAGACTGCTCTTCAGCGCGTAATCAGGATCCTTAGCTTTCTGAATAACTTCCCAGTCCACAACCGCTTTTTTAACGCCATCGTTTAGCCTTGCTAAATATTCATTATCCTTTCTCGTCTGCTCTTCTTTTTGCTTATTTTTTTCAAACTCGCTACTGTTCTGCATTGCTGCATTACTGGCGCGTTCTTTAGCAAGGTCACGAGCATATTTTTCACTTATGTCACCGTTCTCAACTGCCTGCTTCAAATCGTCAGGCAATACAAGTCCGGCTGCGGATTGAAGTTGCTCAACAATGGGTGCTAGCATCGCCAGCACATCTTGCGGATTGGCTTGTCCTAACAAAGCGCGATTAACGGATTCTCCTATATGCAGAGTCGCTAAACGATCTTTATCATTCATAGTTGAGTCGGCAGGTTCATACTGCTTCAACTTTTCCTGCAAAGTGTTTTTTTCAGCAATTACGGCCTGAAAACGAGGATTTTTATCAAGACGTGAATCTACATCCGCATCCTTCTTTTTTTCCCCTTCTTCTTCAGCTTCTTTATCCTGGTCACTTTTTTTAGAGGCTGGCGATTCCCCTTCAGACTCAGATTCTCCCAAAGCATTTGCTATCGCATCTGTTCTGGTTTGTTTCTCGTCTTCCTTTGTGTCGCCTTTATTAGTATCATCGCCATTACCATCGGTTGACGAATCCGCTGGAATTTCATAATCGTCATCTGTAGAGGTGCTCGCTCCCTCTGAATTATCGAGCGTTAAATTATCTTCTGGCAAGAGATTTACTCCTTTTATGATGAAAACATATATAAATTATTATCATAGTAAACAACCCATTGCAAGTACAACCTGACATAATGACGAATCTATGCCATTAGCTGATTTTGTAGTCTTGCTTGTCCAGGGCCACCGGCACCTTGCGCCTCTTTGTTTTTAGCTTGCCCCCTGGCTTCCTGGCTATCAGTTCCATCACCTGCCATATCACCACCGGTTTGCGGCGTGCCAGCCAGCTTGTTTTGAGCGTTAATAGACGGCATTCCAGTTTCAATGAACTCATTGACATCAAGCCTATCATCAAGCCTCCTGACAGCTTCCTTAGCCAGCCTATCCGGCTTAATGCCAGGGATCTGCATTAGCAATGGTGCTAATTTCTCAAAGTTCGCAACTTCCATAGCCTGGTTAGGTTTGCCGGAGCTGCCAGCTTCGATATCCAGATACAATTCCTTAGCACGTTCTTCCCTACTAAACATTGGCCATACAGCGCCCCTGCCTGCGATTGCTTTTGCGTCTTCAGGAGTTAATTCAGCAAATAAAATATTGCCGTCAGTGCGCGCGAGGTTACTCAGCAGAATATCCAGATCATCACGGTTAGATTCTGTAGATGACATACGGGAGCTAGCGCCTATGGATGCTTCAGTTGCAGTGGAATTGCTCGTGCCTCCAAAGTCTGTTTCCTGCGAGCCTATAACGCGCAATAAGTCATCATAAGATTGGCTTACATCATAGAGATTTGGATCAATGCCAACCATTTTCATAGGCTGCACGATATCGGCAGAATTCTGGCCCATCTTCATGTTATTTATTTCAATAACTGCGCTATCCTCATGGTTTTCTAGCCTGTCTTTATCTTCCTCTTCCAGCGCGCCGCGAGGAGAGATGTACTTAGGCCTATTAGCCACGCGGTGATTCCTTAGGCCCTCACGCTGCCTATTGATCTCCATCTGCTGATCTCTCATCAAGAATACGTCAGAACGAGGGAATATGCGCTTATCATGCTCAAACTGGTTGAACATCAGCACTTCCCACGGCCAGAATTTATCTATTTCAACATCAGGAGATGAAGGCTCCTCAAGGAAATCGTGATATCCTTCGCACACAAAATATTTAAGATTTGTTTTAATATTATAAACCTCCCAACACCTGTATAGGGCCATAGCGCCGTCTATAGGCTTGCGTACCTTATCACCATTGGAATCTATAAGGCCTGCGAAAAATTCATTCGTATCCGTCCGGAGGCAGTTAGCTACGCCACCACCCAACGTAACGTCAACCTTACATATCTCTTTGATCTGATCCCCAGTAAAATGATATTCCTCCGCAACCCAGTCACAATTTTTAAATCCGACAAGATTTGTGCATTTAGGATCTGGAATTATTGCAGTGCTCATAGGGAAGTTTTTAACCGGCCCCTCACGTAAGAGTACATCCGGATCCGCCTGCAGTTCCTGAATAATTAACCTGGCTTCTTCGATCTCTGGAGACAGATCATCATACTGGCTATCCTCACTATCAGCCATCATCCTTTCCAGCGTTCTTAAACGCCTTTCATGGTCAAAAATTTTCCTTGCCGTATCAGGTGACATTCCGCCAACTCTCTGATAACCGGATTTAACATAACCAACGCCGGTTGTAATTGTCCTGCGCACCAGCTGCTTCATGTCAGATTTGAATGTAGGATTTTGCTCATTCTGGAAATAATGATAAATAATCTCCAGCGTTTTGCCGATACGATTTATCATCATCCTTTCGCCCATACCGCGCTGGTAATCCTGCAGGATAAGCATTGAATTCAGGTCATGTATGCCGCTGGCTACAAGCTGATAAGCCTGGATAAGCGATTGCATATCTTCATCCCATATCTCAAAATCCATCTTTTGTTTGCGCTTTGCAACTGCCCGGGGATTTTTAGCATAAAGTGATGCAGTTTTTTGGGAAACGTGACGTTGCACAATATTTGCAATATAATTTCCAGCTGCTACCCATTCTGGAATGGCACCATCATAAGCAAACTGCATGTCTTCAGCCATTTGCTTATAATCGTCTTTGTAATATACATCCCTGGCATAAACAACATCTTTTATGATTTTAGCAACAAGCAATTTGCGTTGCTCAGGGACCGCTCCCATATCTTTTTTATACAACCCAGTGCCTACGTTTTGCTGAGGTTCAGCTGTACTAGCTAGTGAATTGTCAAAGTCTCTGCTTAACATTACCAACCCTTCCTCTTTTTCTTGTTCAAAAGCTTTTTGCGTCTATCGGAACTTTTTTTCATCCATGCAACTGTACCCACTGTAACAACTTCTGGTGTTCTTGTCACGGACTTGCTGCCAGGTATTTGAATGTCAAGGCCTAAACCTATTAAACTGAGTGCATCAACAAAGTCATCATGCTTTCCGTTAGGGAATTTCAGCATCTCCTGCTCAGCGTCAGGCCACCAGTGTGCATTGATAGGGAACTTTATCATACCCATTGACATACGTCCACGAGAAGAACGAGATCTAGCCTGCTTATCCATTGTAGGTGACGATTCTTCAATCAATGTCCAGCATTTTTTCTCCTTCATGCGCTTGCGGAGGAATGGACCAACGGACTTTGCAATCTGGCCTTTCTCCCCCCATACAATCATCGGCTTATGGAGTAGTAATGATATAACGAGATCTTCAACCAGTTCATCTGCAGCCAGCCTTTCCCATAACGCATCTAAAACCCAAATGGTACCCTCCCTGTCAACACCGACAATTAGTAGGCAGGTTTTATCATTAGCGGCTCCTTTACTCACCGCCAAATCCATAGCGCCATAAATTCGCAGCTGCTCAAGGGGAGGGCGCTCATCTTCTTTGTAGGTGATGAACATTTTCTTTTTGAAGTAGTCACCATCTTCAGGTGCCGGTGTGCCTTGGTACATTGCATACCACCAGCGCTTATCAGTCATATCCTCTTTAATGGCATGTAATTCCGATAACGGGTACCATGCAGGCCATAATGCTTTTTCTTTTTTCGTGCCTTCATTAAAAATGGCAGGCAGGTGTAATATCTTCCATTTCTTTATTGCATTCTTCGCTGGCCCCTGCGGATCCAATATACGCCCTACAAGGTCATCCTCGTGCCAACGCGTCATAATTACCAATATGCGGCCACCTGGCATCATACGGCTTCGCACGGTTGAATTAAACCAGCTGGAGATCCTATTGCGGCTTGTAAGTGAATCCGCCTCCTCATCGTTCTTGATAGGGTCATCAATAATCATTAAGTCGGCACCTTTGCCGTTAATTTTACCGCCAACACCGGTGATGGTTATTTTATTTCGGACAGTGGTTTTTAAGAATGATGATGATTTTGAATTTACGTCCAGATTACAGCCAGGGAATATCTGCCCGAACTCCTGTTTAATCATATGATTTCGGATCTCACTACCGAATTCTTCTTGCGCAAAACTCTCAGAATAACCGGCAATAATTATCTGCGCGCCCGGATTTTTGGCGGTAAACCATGCAGGGAATAGCCTGGTGCAAAGTTCGGATTTTCCATGGCGCGGAGGCATGGTGATAATCATCCTGCGGATGTTACCACGCTCCATCTCTTCAAGGGCCGCTGCAATTATCCTATGATGTTCAGCTGCTTGGAACTGACTCTTATTAGAATCTTCCGGGTTCTCCGGATCCGGGAGCATCAGCTCGGCGAAATCTATTAGGCACTCACGCGCCTTACGGGTTTTGATTATTCTCTCAGCAGCCAGGATCTTCTGATTATATGCCTCAAAGATCTCAAGATCTGTAGACAAAATGGCCTCCTAAGGCTTTGGATGTTTTTCTTTCACAACCTTACATTTCCTGTACCATGCGACTTCCTGCTCGCAAAGCGTTGACTCCCCCCCAGTTTTAACAATTCTATCAATGCGCCAAAATAACATGTCAGCCAGTTCCCCGGCGTCAGGATATTCAGCCTCACGTGCTTCCCTATAAGCATTAGCCTTCATATTAGCCACGCGCTCATCATGACGTTGTTTTCTGATTTTAAGCTCTTGAGGATTCTCCTTTTTAAACGCCACCTCAGTAGCAGCCTGGCCAATAATATTGCCTTCCTCATCCCTCTTAAAAACGTCCTCGCCCTTTTTTATAGGCAAGCCAATAACCATTTCCATTATATGCCCTCACCAATTGCATAAATAATTACACGGCCACCATCCATATTACCGCTGGATACTGACAATTTCATGTTCGTAATATCATTGACATCATCAAGACCGGCGATGAAGTTTCCACCCTTAATAACGGTGGAGGTATTTCTATAAACAACCCATCCGCTCAAGTTCACGTATCGGCTACCATCACCATTAGCATTATGCAGGAATATAAACAGATCCGCAGTCTCAGTAGAGGCGTTGCCTAGATTCGCAACAATCGGGATAGATGCAGCAGAATCACTCACAGCTGCTGCGTAAGATGCAGATGCTGAAGTCTTAGTTTCAATGTGATAACGATATCCTGCAGACTCATAAGTGGCGGCGCTATCATCAGATAATGTTATCTCCAGCGATACGTTATCCGTATCAACTGAAACGCCCTTGAAAAGCATTAAATATGCCGGGAAGTTAGTCACCGATGTTGATATGGCTGTTGTTGTTGATATGTCTGCAGCTCCTAACACCAATCCCCAGTCACCGCCGTGGCCTGCAAAGGATGGTGCGGTACCTGTCGCAGAAACCTGAAGGACCTGCCTTGTAGTGCCTGCCGATACCATTTGAGGAACACCTGCAGCTCCGAATGTATATAGCTGCCCTAAAGTCTGGTGTGCAAGCTCAGCAAGTCCTATTGCATCATCAGCCATCTCTGAAGCCGCAATTGAATTAGCGATTATCTGAGCTGCTCCGATTGAATCGTTAGCCATATTCTCTTGCAGAATTGTTGCAAGCGCGATCTTGGTGCCGGTGACATTTCTATCTAATATTTTAGCAGTCGTAACCGCATCATTAGCGATATCAAAAGTTGCGATCAGTATCCATTTACCCGCAGCCAGATCCGTTGCAAATGTTCCGGACGTATGAGCCGTGGCGCAAACATATGTATTGCTGCTGGAAACAACCACATCATATACCGCATAAGCAGTAGTGGTAAGCCACGCGCCTTTTAAAACCCAAGCGCTATCGCTGCCCTGAAGGAATGTAGTCACCGCAGATGAAAGGCTGTCAAGCGTTACAAGGCCATTTTTTAGCTGGCCGTCATCTCTCTGAAGGAGCGCTAAATTTGTAAGGATCCCATCAAGTGATATTTCAATATTATTAAACTCTCCATCTATCAAAGCAGGAGGATATGGCGATGCAGTATGAGCTGCTGCATATTCCGTGAAATCTGTTGTTTTGTTATACGGTGTAGGTTGTGACATCACACTCTCCGATTCAATCTATATGTAAAGGATAAGAGAAAATGCAACTAAACGCAATCTAATTGCAAAGCCTCTCCCACGTTTCATTGTGAGATAGAATCTCAGTCTCAGTTGTTTTAGTTAAAATATCCTTTGAAGACGGCCTTATCACAGGAAAATTTAAGCAACCATTAGTCACGATTCCATTTCTTGCGCAAGCGTTTACGCTCCATATCATCAGCGCTAATAATATTATTTTTAATTTCATCACGAGTTTTAACTCCCTTTATTGCGGCCTCAAGATTATCACCTCTTTCTTCCTGACGACCAATAGTTTTCAATCTAAAAATTACCAATATGACAGTAATCAAAATGCCGATCCATTTCGCTAACACCAGATAATACGGCTTCAGGAAAAGTAGCATGGCTTACCTCAATCCTTTTTTTCTGTCGTCATATCTAGCTACCAACACATATACTAGCGCAGCTAATGTCAAAATACCAAATACATACGGTGCATATTGAGCTATGGTTTGCAGCAATGGCATTGCTGGCTGCAACTGACTTATTGCCTCACCGCACGTTCCTAATAAAGTCGCGGAAGCTGCTACAGCAGTTCCCTTAACGGTGCGGCTTTCTTTAATCGGTTTTATCTGCTCCAAAGCTTCACTGACTGATTGTGGTGGTTTTGTGTCAATGTTATTGAAAAATAGATGATTACTTTTATTGCGATGTGCAATTTTCTTTACAGGCCTTTTGCCATTGGCCCACTTAGGCGTTTTAATAGTATCCAGATAATAATGCGTGGATCCTTCAGCCGTATCAACCCATGATGTTTCCAATGCCGCCTGGGCGATTCTCTGACATTCTTTAAACCAAGCTCCCTTAGCATTGATTATGCGATCACGGTTAGGATCATTAGGATTCCAGCAGGAAAATTGCCACGCCTGAAGGCAGACAGCAGCAGCTGTATATGGCCAGTATGCTTTACCTATTCTATTCTTAACAACGGACGCTATAGCCATAGCCTCACCGTCATTATTAGGTTCACACTCACCAAAAATTGTCCTGGCTAAAACTTCTTCATCATTTTTAAAATCCATAACCGCCTCTATTTTTCAATTGCCTTTTCAATGCGCGCTAATGATTTATTTACGTTCTGCAGCTCTATCACCTGCTGCCCTACCTTCTCAGAAAGGCTATCCCCCCTTCCTTTGCCGTAAATATTTAACTTCAGGTCCTCAACGTCAGTGTTAAGCCTTTC
This sequence comes from Bacteroidota bacterium, assembly GCA_040384965.1. GTDB lineage: Bacteria > Bacteroidota > Bacteroidia > Sphingobacteriales > Sphingobacteriaceae > Daejeonella. Next base: position 33,936 of record JAZKIH010000002.1, read on the forward strand.
AACGTCAGCATTACGCACCGCCGCTAAAGCAATGCCTGCTAAGGCACTGGTTATCACAACCCACAAGAAACCTATATTAAGGTTTTGCCTAATCCATTTCTGCATTATGATAATGTTACTCCATAAATTGAGGCAATGGATGTATAAAGTGATGTAAGTTGTTCAGTTGTTGGTATTGACTTCATCCAAACGCCACAACCCCAAGAACCTTCAAATGTTCTATCAGAACCAGTTCTATTACCTATTATCATATCAAATGCAGCGTCAGAACTAGCCGTAAGAGTTGGTGTAAATGTTTCGGTAATGGCTTTTGGTGTTATACTGTTGATGTAAAGTACTGGGTCATTTAGAACACTTGCACTATTATACGATAGTGCAATGATATTAGCTGTTCCAAAGATTATATCCCTATTTGTGGTTATCCAATCTCCTGCAGTGACCGAAAACACTTGAGAGAATCTTAATTTACATGTTGACGCCAGAACACTTTCAACATTAAGAACACCTCCGGTTTTTTCCCACACCCGTCCTCTAATATTCTCACCAACAGTAGTTGGATTTATAACTCCAATAAAAAACCCACCGGCGGCGAATATATCATCTATAGATGCATCGGATCCAGCATTTAATATTGTAGTTGTGCCATTATATAACAATCCAGAATTAGCTCCAATTGCTCCTGCAGTGTTTATCGGAGGATTAGTAGCCTCTGTCGCCGTATTTCCCCTTCCTGAGTAATCAATTAATGAAGGCGCTGCTCCTAAAGCTGTAGGTTGCGAATCTATTATAAGAGCAAAAGGATTTCCTGATGATGTAGTAAATGCGTCAGATTTATTTAACTTCCATGCATGAATCAACGCCCGCTGAAGCGGACTATAATCAGAACCATGAGTAATCCAAGGTGCATTAGGATGATAAAGTTCCCATTCATTAGCCAACTCTATCTCAACCTGCAAAGCCTCATTTGCAGATAAAGCACGATTAAATTGTAATATTTCAACAATTGCGCCAGCTAGAAAACTATCTACACCCATCCTAGAGCCAATATAACCAGCATCCACTCCAGGCTCATCCGCTGCACTAGTATTGCTGCCCGGAGTACCTCCATTTACCGCAACTGCCTGAGCAGTACCAGAACGTCTACTACGAATATTTTCAAAATTAGTATTAGTATTACCACTACTAACTGTTGATCCTGTTCCAGTCGCATTAGACGTGAAGTTTACTTGCCCAGCCGTGCTTTCAAAACGTGTAAAATATCTATTAGCACCACCTTCAAATAACCCAAATAGAAAGTCAGTTGCTCCAGCTTCGGTTGTTCTTTTTGCAACTATAAATGATGTATTCGGGCCATTAACAATATCAAATAAAGCTTGTTTACCTGTTATCGCTAATGTATCACCATTATCCAATGAGATTGTAGGTTTTCCGCCCAACGTATTGGTTGAATCATAAGTTGGACGCATTGTACTAGTAGATTGAACATCCGTATCAATACCTTTTCTCGTTATATCTAAAAACTGAGTTACAGCATTGACTGTTCTAGCGACATTGGTAGATCTCCAACGCACGGTTAAACCTTCCGGCATAGCATTCATTCTGCGATTACCGCCCATTCTAGCCAATGGCGTTAGTAACATGCCTGGACGTACCATCATGGCAGGAATACCCCAAAATTAGTTTTTGCTCATTTGAGTAATATATCCATTACCGCTAACAGTCTGACGGATCATTGATATTCTTTCACCTGGCCTTATGTCAAAGAACTCAGGCAGGCCACCAGACATAGGCATTCCATCTGTAGCTGAAGCTGTAGGATTTGAACCTATTTTAATAAAACAATCGGTGGAACACCAAATACGGACCTTAGTTGTGGTCAACGACACTGCCGCACTTTGCACCGCCGAATCCGTGTACGCCACTGCAGGAAGAGTCATTCCGATCTTAAATGTCGTTTCCATAATTCAATACCTAATTGATTTCATATAAACCATATCACAACCCATTCTAGGTAACAACACAAAAAAATAGGCCGGGCATTACACCGGCCTATCCAACTTGGGAGCACAAGGTTGTTCTTATATCACCAGCTTCAACGGCCCTTCATTACTAGTGGCACGTGGCTGCTTTGGAACGACATCCAAAGGAAGTAATCTTTTCGGAGATTTATAATTAGCAAGAATATCAAAACTTTGCAAGGCATATCCGCCAATTGTTGAAACTAATATCTCAGCAACCTTTGTATGCTCGCTCAAGCCCGATACAACGCTAATTGTTCTGTCCCTGCCTGTTTCGTTATATAAATCCACAGCAGAACGGATATCATTTATCATGCCATAAGCTTCTTTATCGCTGCCCTGAGCAACTACAAGATAGCCCTTTGCATCAACGCCAGTACGCTCCATCAGGATTTTAAAGCCCTGAGTTTTATACTTCTCAGCATACTCGCCTTCCAGCTCATACAGCTTACCCATTGAACGGGAAAATCTATTCTGGAATTCCTGGGGAACACCACCAACAATAGCGCGAACTTTATCTACTATCAGCATGATATTGTTAGTATTTTCACGCCAAGCCTCAATCTGTTCCTCAAGGACAGGGAATTTTTTATCCTCAAGATCATCAGTCATTGTATCAATATCAACTTTATGCTTTAGGAAAGAGGCGTCTAATTCTTTTTGCTTTTTTTCTTCAGCTCTTGCAGCCAAAACGGCATGATGTTGTTTTGTGTTTTCGGCAATCTCATCATCAGTCTGGCCATCATAAGCTCTGTCAGTGCCAGCGCTACCATTAACACCTTCCTGTACTTTTGTATCCTCAGCTCCGATATCGCTTACACCATCAATTTCTTTTTCTGGTGCCGCCTTAGTATTTTTTTTAGTAGACATGTCATTCTCCTTTTTATTGTTAAATGGAGGTGTGATAGATCTGGAGGAACTATCACACCCTGCCGCTACTTTCCCCGACTGTCCGGTTGATCTACTGAGCACAGCTCGCCTTAATTTGAGCAGCGGCTTCAACATTCCGCTGGGCTTGCAACTTTACCTTCGTGTTTCCACTACGAGCAAACCAAATGGTATTCCGGCTGGGGGAGTTGGATTTGAACCAACGCGCATCTGACCCGAAGGCCCTCACTCTAACCGGACTGAGCTACCCCCCAATAATTATTTCACTAATGTACCATTCTCAACCAGCAGGAACCCGAAAAAGCCCCACAACTGCCTATAGGCGTTATCATAGGAAATTTTTTCGCCGATATCCTGCCTGTAATTCTCCGGCTTAGCGCAAGCACTAAAACCAGAAACAATAAACCCGTTATCCAAATGGATCAGGCAGGTTGTTGAAGTTCCAGACTTAACAAATTCTTTCCTGGCTATACGGCCATTCATGTATTCTTCCGTCACTCGCTCAGCTGGACTTGCTTCAAGTTTCTCTGCTAACTCTTTGTCGTTCAACATTTTATTCTCCTTACGGTTTAAATTCTAACAAATCTTCCACCCGGCATTAACCGGCACATTATGTATCCGATAGCCTTTTCTATTTTCTCCGCTTCAACCCTGGATTCAAGGTGATGAGGAGTTAAAATAACTATATCAGAACATAATTTACCAAGATAAGGACCTTCAAAAGTCATTATCTTCCAATCAGGAAAGCAACCGCTTTTAATAAGCTCACGCACTTGATCCTGAGTATGAACAACCATTAACTTAGTCATTTCCCTGCCGCCCATTATTTCCCACCTTTTTTAGCGGCAGGAATATTAGCTTTTACTCCGCTAGCAACATTGCCTGCGCCAGCAATGCTAGCTTTTCCTTCTGGTGCCTGGTCATCGGTAATGGCTTTAGTGCCTGTCTCGCCTGTTGCCGTTCCCGGACTAAGATCTCCTCGCGCTGGCAACGGCATCCTAATCTCAACCTTCTCAATAGCCGGTCCAGTAACCGTTGTTTTGAACGATCTGTTATACGCATCCGTATGGAGCTTGTTCTGTGCTTCAATGCCATCTGCAATCCTCTTCAATTGTTTGATTACGCCAATCGCCAGTTGATTTACCGTGTATTGTTCGATATCTTTTTTAGCCACTTACTACCTCCAAATATTTTTTGTTCCAAAGTTCCATCAAATCCCAGTCATGCTGGTGTTCTTCAGCAGTGGCCGGCCTAAACCTTCCGTCACTCATCCACGTTATTGGCGCGCTCCGGCCACGCATAACCCCGATTATAGGAAATTGCGTGTAGTGCCTGGATATCGAAGTGATGCAAATTTTCTGTCCATCCCTCAGGCGATAATCCTTACCAGGCTCAACCAGATCTCCACCAATCGTAAAATATCTTTTTTCATTGGCCATCGCGGTGCCTCATCCGGCAATTAAGCCATTCGATCATCCGGCTGTACTGGATTGCCGGAACATTTTGCACAATCTCCCACATCTTGCCTAAAGCATTCACCTCAGGATCACCAGTTGGTACAACATACATCGGGCCGGTTAGAACAAAATCCCTATCTTCAGCGTCCGACAGTGCATCCCTAATTGCCTGATTCCTGCGCTCTCCGGCCAGTGAGTTCTCAAGCATCACGATTCTCTCACGCGCCAACTTAAATTGGCCACTGACGAATTCTTCCCTACACTGCAGGTCCCTGTTTTCTTTCTTCAGCTCCGCATTTCGCCTTTTGAGATACTCCTCAACCGATTCTACTTTTTTCTGGCCCCAAGCATATATCAATGGCATCCCTGTAGCTTCAGCCTGCGCCTGAGTCTTATACCCATCACACATGACGCATTTCTCCCCACTCCAGACATTGCTCTCAGGCGTATGATTGCACAAGCAAGCCTGCACCGGCTCCTCCCCAGAATTAAGTAACTCATCTCCGGCAATCGCGCTTCCCCCGTCTAAAGGCCCGTTAGGCGATTTTTTTTCCGTTTGGCTATCCTGCATCATTTTCTTAATTCCTTCCCTCATCCGCCTCTCCCTAGCCCCAAGAAACATCATCCAATCATGTGAGGGCTGGTTATCTTCCCAAGGCATAACCAGCCCTCACGTCAATGGGAAAATCGAAAATAACTATAAAAACCATTCTTCCACCGATATATCGACCATATCCACAACGAATAGCCCTGTCAACACCTTTCTACAACTTGTCCATAACATTCTGAATTTTATAAATTTTATCGAGGTGCCTGGCATGGGTTTGGGCCAGTAAATCCGAGGGGGGCCGGGGGGTGGCTTCGTGTTTTTGAGCGTACACAATCTTTTAAATGATTGTGTTCTTATAGCGTGGTTGGGTCGTCATTCCCCAGTGTTTCCATAGCCTCAAACAGGGTGTTTATGTTCAGATTGGGGTCAAATTGTGCGGTTGTTGGCTCTGCATTTACCACAATTGCACCATTTGCAGCGAATTCCATCTTGTGCGCGAGTTCACGGCGCGCATCTTCAACGAATTTCTCCAGCTCGGACGTGGTCATCTGGCTAGCGTCCTTATTCCTACCAGACATGATGGCCTGAAGCTTTAGGAACTCGGGAGCATTTCCCCCCAACCCCAATAGTTCTGACGCAGAAGCGCGGCGAACGGGGTCAGAGGAGCTATTTCTCATCAAATCAACCAAGGTTAACACGGCCTCATGCTGGTAATCTGCAATCAAACTGTGCAACGGTTGTGCCTTTTGTGACTCAAGCACGGCAACCTGTTGCTTTTTTGCCGCAAGTGCCTCTGGATTGAGCCGCATCGTTTTTTTGATGAGCTTAGGTTTTTGTTTGTCAGCATCTTTGAGTTTAATTTTGTCCATGGAGTGATGGTTGCAAAAAATTGCGGATGATGCAAGGAAAAAATGATGGGTGAATGGTGGGTGGATGATGTAACACTCTTGGGGCGTAACCGATGTAACCGCTAGAGAATGCTTGTTGATAGCCCGTGCTAGTAACATGATTTGGGCTAAGTTACTGATAAATAAGGCAATACGAAATAACCTTATAAATCAATAGCTTTTGATAGGCCTGTTACTAGGCGGTCACGCTGTGAGTGGCTGTTAGAGCCATGATTGAGCTAACCCATTGATTTTCCTCAAGTTACGTTTTTAGCGGCTCTGAGCCTTATTATTATCTCTCTGTAACCGTAACTTATATATATATAGCCTCGTATGTGTGCAGGCAGGCAGGCGCATACACGCACCTATACGCATACATACACACTCACATATAAGGCTATCTCCAGCGGTTACGGTTACGGCGACAGGATAGCGAGCAATAGAGCCACTTGTGCGCGTTACCGTTATAAATCAATGGCTTAGGCTGATAGGTATGAAATCTGCGGCTTGTGGCGTGACTGGTGGTAACAATGTAAGTGTAAGTCATTGAAATATATAGGTTACGCTATTATTTTAAGGCAATGGCTTCTTTTTTATTTGACTTATAAAGCAATGGTTGCTATTAATTGGACATGTAGACAAGTTGACGACTTTTAGACGGATTGTCCACATAACTAAAGCCTCTTGATTATACATCTTGTCTAAGGACATAAAAGCTTGATTGCTAAGAATGTATTGAAAAGAGGCCGAATTGATAACAACACAACTAAAGAGCGATTATATGAGTTCAGGATTCTACTACACACAAGGCTATAAAACTTCTCCCACTTTCGATTGTGAGGAGACTTTGAGATATTTTGCGCCAGATAATGCTACATTATTCTATCGTGATTGTTTCGGTAATGTGATGACAGTAGAAGAAGGCGTTATATATGAGCAATCTATATCAACTATTTAAAGCGAGGATTTAAGCCATGAATAAAGAATTCCCACTATATGAACACGCCAGCAAATGCCCTTCAGCCCGATACGTGGGAGGAGTAAGCAAGCATTTATGTGAGTGCCTGAAGCCGGAAGAATGCGAGGGCGTGAAAGCCAGTAAACTATCAAGCGATGCAGTAGCCTTAATGGATAAATGTTCGGATTTACTAGACCGCATTGAGGAGCTTAACGAAGAGCGCGGCGTTGATGAATACCACCAGTTTAATGATGGTATTAATTACGAGAAAGCGTGGATTGATGCCTATAAATATTTGCTTAACAATACCAGCATCACACAAGACATTTTTAATGTCATTAAAAAGCATTGTGACGTTGCCGAGCCTATGTATCAGTCAATTGTTAATGAAGCCGAAGAGGATATGGAATAGTCATAGGAATAGCTACTGTTCCTATTCAAAATCGTAACATAATAACTTAGCCAGGGAAAAGCCATGATACAGATAAATTACCTACTAAAGCAGGACTCCATAAAAATAAAGCACAATAAGCAATGGAGGCCTACTTATTGCGCCTCTGAAGGTGTGATATTACCACAATACACTGAAGGGGAGGAAAGGCCGTTTTGTTATGCGATAGGCACTCCAGTGCAGCTGGTGAAAACAACCGAGCACCTGACAATAGAAAACCCGATATTGAGCAAATTGCGGAAGAAATTCAAGCAGGCAAAGATTGAGGTAAAAGAGCGCGCCTTTCATATGCACGGCGTGGCTTATGTTTCAATTACTAATGCATAATTTAATAACTTAAACAAGAGGATTAAGACCATGATGCAACAGATTGATGTATATGTAAAATTAACATTTGAGGCCGATGCTACACTCACCACCGAGCAGCTGCACGAAAAATACAGTGAAATGGTTATAGCTGGCTGTCAAGTTTTCGCGGAGGATATCACCGCACCAGTTGAAATAATGGATATAAAAGAGGAGGCGCAAATCCGTGATGAGGTGCTAATAACTATAGACTTAAAGCAGGAACTTGACGCGCGCGGCATAATTGCGGCTGATATGGATGATTGCCTATTTAAGATGCAATGCAATATTGAGCAGCATTTAGAATCATACTTCATTGATATTCTGGATAATAATGATGTTGAATACACCACAGTTGATGAGGTTGCATTATGAAAAACCTATTCATAATATTAACCACGTGCGGCATGTTTGCAGGCGTGACGCTTGATAGCCCTGCAATTGATTATTGCACAGCTGATTATTGCCTGCATGAGGGGCAGACTTTGGAAGAATTGAAACTATAACTGGAAAATAACTGGAAAAATAATTGCAACCACTGCTTTATTTTGTTTGTAATTGAGAAGTGATTGCTATATAGTGGTACTACGGACTTAAACATAAAACTGGAGATTGAGACTATGCGCCCACAATTTGATGATAGAGATAAAGCAATATTACTTGAGCGTGAGACACTATTTAATAAGGTCAAAGGGCCGCGCGTTGGTGATTATATAATAATGCCTGAAGGTGATTTGCGCCGCTTTACTCACGACTGGGGAACTGACATACAAACCACCAGCAAAGGCATGGGAGGCTCTTGGTATTTAGGCGGCGGCTCTGCTAGCTTTTCAGGTGCATTAGACCCCGGCATTAGTAAAGATAAATTCACCGATACCGGCAAGACATTAAAAGGCGGTTTTTGGTTCTTCCATCACAATCGCTCTGAGGCACACAATGGGGTTGATTTTGAGATTGAGTGCAGGGTTTTCCAAGCAAGCATGGAGGGATATATCCCTAAAATTCAGGTTTTAGATAAGAATAAGTTTCACTATGTATATTTCACCTATGACGAAGCGCTTGAACATTTAGAAGAAATCGGGATGCATGAGGCATATGAGCGCTATAGTGAAGAAGACGTTATAAAGCTTATGGAGCGCGGAAATAGGCACGATGTAACGGTATATTTTGAGAATGGCGACACTATCAGAACGCCAATAAACGGCACTCGTGCAAAGGTGGAAGAATATTATAAAATAGGTAGGGAGTTTAATATCGGCCAGTCTGAAGAGGATGCAATGGTTAAAGTTAAGCTGCTGGCCTTCAATTTCAAATCAAATTATTAGGAGATAAATAATGTCCAGATATGAAAAAATGCTTAGGGATAAAGAAGCTTTACGCGCCCAATTTGCAGGCAAGATATGGAATCAGAAAACCGCACCGCGCAAGCTAACAAAGGCAGAAAAGAAGCTTGCGCGTCAAGTTGCTAGCCAGCTGAAGAGAATTCATAATATAGGCACTCATATTGCCTGCACTTTTGATCAAATTGATGCAACTTTTGTTGTTGAGGCAGAGAATCTAAAACGGCAGGTTGAAGACATGGAAAACTATGTTATGGCCGCTTTAAACGAAGGCTATTGGGAGCCGTTCTTGGCTCCTGACGAATAAAATATTAACCATAAAAGAAGGAGAAAAATCGACATGAAAAAAACTAAATTTAACAGCTTTGCGGATATGAAAGCCGCGATTGAATCAGACAATAAGCAGGCCGATATTAAGAAAACCAAGAAAAAGGAAACCTTTTTTGCTACATTCGGTTGTGGTAGTGCCTTTGCTAAAAACTATGTAGGGTTTATAGCCCCCTCGCATGAAGTAGCACATGCAGCAATGCATGAATTATTCGGGCCGAAGTGGGCGTTTATGTATTCTGGAGTGGAACTTATAGACCAGAAAAACCGCTTCAATTTAAAGCCTCTTTGTCACATATTGGTTGTTTGCCCTTATGAAGGTGAAAGCCAAATGGAAATTAAAAAGATTGCCGAGGAATTTTTTACTGCAGCCAGAATCAAGGAGGTTAGGGAGAAGGAATGAAAAAATACGATGTAGGCTCACCAGATAATGAAATCTTACGCGCAGCGCATAAAATCGCAATAGCGAGTTTAGAAGCGGCAAAGGAAAGGGAGACTGATAAAATGGTACAGATAGCCATTGAGCTGGTTTTACCTCTCCTGAAGGCAGCACCAGACTTGCTGGACGGCATAGAGCTTGCATTGGATGATAGCGCCTTTGCTGGTGTGGCTACATTAAAACAACTGATTAACTTAACATCTAAAGCGCGAGGCCGATAATGTTTAAAACAATGCCAGTTTTTCCATCTCAGGAACAAATAGCACAATGGATTTATGAGGCTGATAAATTCCCTGTAGAAAAAAGCTGGCAGGAGCTGAAGGAAACGGAAAAAGATATATTGAAGCATTGCCACAATCTGAAAAGCACAGAATGGGCAACGCTCTGGAGGTATAGGAAGATAGCAGGGCATGTAATAAAAAAAATAGACCTTGCTGATATCCAGCAGGAAATAATGAAACTTAAAACGGAGGTTTATCGACTAAGATTTTTAACTCACACTTTCAATTCTAATGATAAATACACATGCATTAAATGCGGACTTACAATGCTAGAAATCAAAAAAACTGGAGAAGTAAATGACTGTAGAACCAATATTCAAGAAGCAGCTAAAAGAAAGGGAAATAATGCGCCAGAATCTGGTAGCTAGTCTATCTGAAGCACCACCATCAAGCGAATTAGAATCTGCTATGGTGAAACTGATTGAGCAGATCGACATTAACAATAGAGCACTAAACAAGGGAAGGCGTTTGCATTAACAAACCTTTTCCGGGAACTGATTTATAACGATAATTTAATTTAAAACTGGAGACTAAAGAAATGAAGAAACTACTTACTACCACGGCATTGATGTTATTTGCTGTCAGTGCCAACGCTAAAGCGCCAGACCGTGACGCGCCATTATCAGGGCAATGGAAGGAATTCTATGCAAAGGTTGCGCCACTGGATGACACAACAAATGGTACTATTGATTATGTGGATTTATATTTCCTGAATAAGAAAATAAATTATTCCCTGAAGTATAAATTTGATGAAGACATTGTATTTAAAACACCACAGGAAACGCTTGTAACCAGAACGGGAGATTGCGAGGATTTTGCTATAGTTAAATGGCATGAATTACGCAAGCGTGGCATTCCTGAAGAGGATATGGAATTTGTATTCGGCAAAAATGATGATGGCGGCTGGCACATGGTTTTATGGTACTGGCAGGGTGAAACGGTTTATTACCTTGACAACAATGATGATGACATAAATATCAATCATATAATGCCTGGCAGTTATAACACATTTAACCGTTTTGGCCAGCGTGATTATCAAATGACTTTTGATGTTAACCGTGACGGTATAGTTGACAAGGTTGAAGCAGCCACCAAATTAGCCAAGGAAAAAAAGTTTGATGATATTGTAAAAAAAAGAGAGGAAAAGAGCCGTGGAAATAAATAAATATGACATTATTGTGGGAAGAAATTTAAGGATTTTCCGCTCGCAAGCTGGTAAAACTCAGGATGAGATAGGGGAATTTTTAGGCATCACATTCCAGCAGGTTCAGAAATACGAAAGAGGATTAAATCGTATTGGAGCTGGCAGGTTAAAAGATTTATCTGAATATCTGGAACGCCCTATATCAAGCTTTTATGATGAGACTATAGAACTTATCTATGAAGGGGCAGATAATAAACGATATTTAAGGCTTATAGCGTCTGTAATGACATTACGCGGTAGGCCTATATTTAAGACATTAGAAAAGCTTATTTACCAGCTGGCGGAAGAAGAAACGGTTGCTTGATTGTGCAATATAAGGTAAGAAACACCGGCTGTAATTTGCAGCCGGTGCAACCCATAACAAAGGAAAAAAACATGACTTACAAAATGAAGGATATCAAACCAGATAGCGTTTTTCAAGCGCTTTCGCGCATGAGGCTATTAATGCTGAAGGCAAGGCAGGGATTAAAGCCTACAGTGCGTTTAAATACGGGAGATGTAGAAACAATTTTCCATTACGCGCTGAAGAAATATAATCTGGAGAATCTAAAGCCAGACTGTAAAGAATTTGAGAATGCGTTTATTGCCCTGGCATTAAAAATAGGTGAGGATAATCCGACCTATGCCAACATGACGTCAGATGAAAAGAAGGCCTACCGCATAGAATTGATAACAGAGGGCAAAATCCTTGATTTCTGGATGGGGATGGCAAGCAATGAGCAGATAGACAGCAAAACTATGAGAGTAGCCATAGCGCGCGCTATAGGTGGTTTTCTGCATATGATACATTTAGCAGACGAAGAGAAGGTTATTTTTGATTTAAAAACCTTATCCGCGCTTGCTGAGCATGAGAGTGTAGAATTCGGCAAAACTATCATCGGTTGGGAAAAACTATTTAAGAAGGCATAAAATGACACCTGCAGAAATGAAAAAAATACGTCAGAATGAGCTGAAGATGTTGCGGCCAAAGTTTGGTAAGCAGATTGGTTGCTCACCGCGAATGGTGCAATATTATGAAGAAGGAATGGCGGATATCCCCAGGAAAATAGCAAATTCTGTTTTATGGATCCGTCATTTATCCAGACTGGGAAAGCTGGATATTAATTAATTTTTTTAACTTAAATAAGGAATAAGACTATGACTAAATTACTAGCGTTTCATAATAAAGAGTCTGTTAAGAAGAAATATATTAAAAGGCTTGAAGCTCATTATAAGGCAGATGAGATAATAAAAGGTAAATATTGGGTAGGCGGTAAAGGTTGTGCTGTTGGTTGTACAATACACGGATCAGATCATGGCAAATATGAAACGGAGCTTGGTATTCCGCGCGCACTTGCTAGGCTTGAAGATGGCATATTTGAACGCTTACCAAATGAGGATGCAAAAGAGTTTCCCCTAAGATTCTTGAACGCAATAAAAGTTGGTAGTGATCTATCTATGGTAGCTCCTAAATTTATTCACTGGATGCTTGTGGATCCGGAGGATGGAATTATTAAATTCGCAAAGAAAAAAGAAGTTGTTCAAGCAGTAGCTGATCTTTATCAACGTCAAATAAATGGCGAGAATGTTGCATTTGATGATTGGTCGGCGGCTAGAAGAATCGCGGCTTCTGCGGCTTATGCGGCTGATGCGGCTTCTGCGGCTTCTGCGGCTTCTGCGGCTGATGCGGCTTATGCGGCTTCTGCGGCTTATGCGGCTTAT
>JAZKIH010000003.1:0-121652 GCA_040384965.1 Bacteroidota bacterium
CAGCGTATAATATATCGAGAGCGTTAATTTAGATAGAAAGAGCTGGATACCTTTTAGGTTCCGGCTTTTTCTTCTTTTTACACGCGACGAGCAAGAAGGCTACTGATCTTTGCATAGAGATCCCCAGGCACAAAGGGTTTCATCACATAACCATCCATCCCACATTCATTTATTGTTTCCAGTTCATGGGAAAAAAGCGATGCAGTGAGAGCGACTATCGGCAACTTTGTATAATCACCACCTAATTTTCTTATGGCTCGGGTCGCTTCCATTCCATCCATCACAGGCATGTGGAGGTCCATCAGAACAAGATCATATTTCCTTTGTACAACTTTCTCAAGAGCAATCTTGCCGTTTTCGGCAAAGTATACTTCAATACCCCATTTAGAGAGAACTTTACTGGCAAGGATACGATTGATCTCATTATCGTCCACTACCAGCACAGATGCCTGCAATTGTTCCACCGGAGCTTTATTTTCTTCTAGCATAGATGATTCTTGAGAGCGATTGAATTCTATAACAAAACTAAATGTAGAGCCTTTTCCTACTTCGCTTTCAACATTAATATCTGAATTATGTAAGTACAACAGACTTTTTGTAATGGCAAGACCTAAACCGGTTCCGCCATATTTACGAGTTGTATCAGAACTCGCCTGTGTATAGGAATCAAAAATGTAGTCAATTTTCTCTGGTTCAATTCCGATCCCCGTATCCGAGATCTCAAACCGAACCTTGACAGCTTTTTTAGTTTCCTGAACAAGGTCGAGCTTTAACTTGACTTCGCCGTTTTCCGTAAATTTAACAGAATTACCTAACAGATTGATTAATATCTGATACAGACGTGTATTATCTCCCTTAACATATCTTGGGATACGATGATCAATCTCTGATTTTAGTATAACTGGCTTTTCAGCTGTTTTAAACTGAAGAGAGTTTAGGGTTTGCGATACCAGTTCCTTGAGATTGACATTCACATTCTCCAAAATCATATTGCCGGTTTCAATTTTTGTGAAATCCAGAATATCATTAATCAACTTCAGCAAATTCTGAGCAGAAAACCCAAGAATGTTTAGATTCTCCTTTTGTGACTCAGTAGGATTGTCATCCATAAGAATATGAGACATGCCTATAACAGCATTCAATGGCGTACGTATTTCATGGCTCATAACAGATAAAAACGTTTCTTTAGCCTTGCTTAGCTGCAGCGCCTCTTCGCGAGTTTTGATCAATTCTTCTTCTGCACGTTTACGCTCTGATATATCATTTATTATCTCGACCTGTCGATCCAAGGTTCCATCCTTGTTAAAAGTGGGAGTATTTGAAATTGCCAACCATATTGGTGATCCATCTTTCTTATAACTGAGTAATTCGATGTTGGAAGGGATACAATCGGATGCCTGCTTCCTGGCGGTTTCAAGGAGTTTTCGATCAGTTCCCTCGCCGGCCAGTAAATCCCCCGGCCGGCTATTTTGAAAATCTTTCAGAGTATAACCTGTAAGGTTTTCCAAAGCTTCATTAACCCATTTAATTTTGCCGTCCCGGTTGCTTATAGCAACCCCATTAATGGTTTTACTTGCGACAAGAGAAAGTAGGGTGAGTTGCTCCTCCGCATCCTTCTGTTCGGTTATATCGTTAATAATCTCAACCTGACGTTCAATCTCTCCCAACTCATTTAATATAGGAGTTGTCGATGCATGTATCCAGATAGGTGTGCCGTCTTTTTTATAAATTTGAAGATCTATCCTGTACGACTTTTGCTCAAAAATAGCTTTACTCGCTACTTCAAGTGTATTCTTGTCGGTATTTTCACCCGCAACCACTTCTCCTAAACGTTTTCCCTGCAGTTCATCCAAACTATAGCCAAGCATAGCTTCCGTTGCGGAGTTGATCCAAATAACCTTCCCAATCCCATCACGGATAACTACACCACTTGCTGATTTACTCGCGACCAGGGAAAGTGTTTCGAGGTCCTGTTCAACTTTTTTCCGCGAAGTGATATCAATAATTACCTCAACCTCCCTGTCAATATTACCATCCGCATCCAGCACAACCGAATTTAATATCGAAAGCCAAATTGGTGTGCCGTCTTTTCTGTATGCGAGAAGATCAACATTAAACGGAAGCTTATTCTTTGTATTCTCGCGTGCATTATTCAAAACTACCTTGTCAGTATTTTCTCCTGACAAGATATCTCCAAGCCTGTGCCCTTTAAGTTCACTAAAACTATAGCCCGTGATTTGTTCCGAAGCTTCGTTAGACCAGATTACCTTGCTATTACTATCGCTGATTACAACCCCGTTATTTACCTTACTCGCGACAAGTGATAATTGCTCTAATTCAGCAATCATCTTCTTCTGTTCATTGATATCCCTCCCGTTGGCATACCATTTATTATTTTTGACAGCCAGCGACCAACCCATCCATTTGGTGGACCCGTCTTTCAGTTTTATCCTGGCTTCCACCTCAAAGTTCTTTTTTCCTGAAGACAGTCCCTTAGAAAATATGGGTATAAGGTTCTTAATGTCCTCTTCAGGAAAAAAATCCCAAATCGCTTTACCTTCACCCTCTTCTGGCTTATAGCCGAGCACTTTCTCGACAGCCTTGTTAACTACCAGAATAGTTCCATTTCTGTCCATAATACTCTGGAGCTCAGCTGAATTGTTGAACATTGTGCTTATCTCCTCATATTTAGTGATGAGGTCAGTGAGTTCAAGATTATTCTTCCGGGCTTCAAGATGCGAAACTACCTCGTCGGCCAAATCGCTTAGAGTCTGCTGGTCATCCTGAGTGATATTTCCGGGAACAATATCCATGATGCACAACGAGCCCAGTGGATGCCCGTCTGGTGAGATGAGAGGAGCCCCGGCATAAAACCTTATTTTGGGGTCAGCCAGAACTCTCGACAGGTTTATAGTTCTGCTGTCAAGGAGTGTGTCAGGTATGACCAACAATCGATTTTCTTCGACCGTAAACCTGCAGATTGAATCGTGTCTCGCGTAATTTTCAATATGAATCCCATGCTGAGATTTAATGAAAACTCCAGTCGAATCAATAAAGGTAATTAGAGCTATCGGTTTTTTGAAAATGTAACATGCCAGTCTTGTAATCCTATCATACTCCTCTTCAGGCAAAGAATCAAGAATCCGGTAACTCTCCAAAGATTGTAACCGGACACTTTCATTTTCCTCTGCAACAGAATCAGGCATAGATAGGTGACGCCAATTAAGAATACAATGGATATTTCTCCATCATTTCGTTTACTTTTTTACGAACCTTCTTAAAATTAGATGCACTTGTTGGGTTAGAAATTACTTCATCAATCAGTTCCACGATTTTTACCATCTGCTTTTCCTTCAATCCTCTGGTTGTTACCGCAGCTGTGCCGACGCGAATTCCAGATGTTACAAAAGGAGATTTATCGTCGAATGGAACCATATTCTTGTTAACAGTAATTGCAGCCTCCCCTAATGCATTTTCTGCATCCTTCCCGGTTATATTTTTATTGCGAAGGTCAATAAGCATCATATGATTATCTGTACCTCCTGAAATAAGCTGATATCCGCGATCTACAAAAGCTTCAGCCATAGCCTCTGCATTTTTCTTCACCTGGATAACGTATTTCATGTAACCTTCGCTGAGAGCCTCTCCAAAAGCTATTGCTTTTGCAGCGATTATATGCTCCAATGGCCCTCCCTGGGTACCAGGAAATACCGCCATATCCAAAACGGATGACATCATTCTAATTTCCCCTTTTGGAGTTTTTTGACCCATTGGATTTTCAAAATCCTGACCCATCATTATCATACCTCCGCGCGGACCCCGGAGAGTCTTGTGAGTGGTTGTGGTAACCACGTGACAATGCGGAAGTGGATCATTAAGCAATCCGCGAGCAATAAGCCCCGCCGGATGAGAAATATCAGCCATTACCAGGGCGCCAATCTTATCGGCTACCGACCTGATAAATTTATAATCCCAGTCTCTGGAATATGCCGAGGCACCGCAAATGATCAATTTTGGCTTTTCTTTTAAAGCTACTTCTTCCAGCTTTTTATAATCAACTAATCCTGTTTCTTTATCAACCCCATAAAAAAATGGCTGATACAACTTTCCCGAAAAATTCACCGGGGAGCCGTGTGTTAAGTGTCCTCCGTGCGAAAGATCAAATCCGAGAATCTTATCTCCCGCGTTTAAAAGGGCGAGGAGCACCGCAGCGTTAGCTTGCGCACCTGAATGGGGCTGTACATTTACCCAGGCTGCATTAAATAATTCCTTAGCACGTTCAATTGCAATATTTTCAACTTCATCAACTACCTCGCAACCTCCATAATACCTTTTGCCTGGCAAGCCTTCAGCATATTTGTTAGTTAGAACCGAACCAGCGGCTTCCATCACTTGTTTACTTACGAAATTTTCTGACGCAATTAACTCCAGACCGGTTTCCTGGCGTTCTTGTTCTTCATCGATAAGGCTGAATATAAGTTTATCTCTCTTCATGAATGTATTACGGTGTTTAGGCTATAAATTAAAATATTACGGTAAAAATACTAATTAAGATTCGTTTGACCTGAGCTTAGCTTCAATCCAAAAATTATTAAACCCCAGGCCCGTCTGTATCGTGATAAGATCCTGCTGTAGCATCTCAAGTAATGCCAGGAAATTATAAACAAAATGAACCTTGTTATCAGAATTTGAGAGCAAGTTCTTAAAATCAAGTCTTTTATTTATATCCAGTAGCTGCTTTATAACAGACTTCTGATCTTCAATATTATATGGGTATTTTTCAACAATATGCTCTTCAGTGTTGTTACGCTGCTGGCTTCTACCCAGCACCTTATTGAAAGTGACAAGCAGTTTATAAAGATCAAATGACTCCAACTCCTCTCCGGGTTCTGATGTTAAAGCAACCTGTTCCAGATCAAAAGCAATATTTCCACGTTTCTCAAGCTGAAAACGTTCATGTTCCAGCAACCTAAATTCTTCTGCTACCAGCTTAATCTTCTTGTACTCTATCAGTTTTTGTATAAGATCACGCTTTAGATCAATCTCATTACCTTCATCATCAAGATCGGGCCGCGGCAACAGCATCTTTGCCTTGATGCGCATCAGAGTTGCCGCAACAAAAATAAACTCACTGGCAAGTTCAATATTTAAACTGCTCATGTGGTGGAGGTAATCAAGAAAATCGTCAGTAATTTTAGCTATTGGAACGTCCTGGATGTCAAGCTCATCCCTTTCAATGAAAAATAAAAGAAGGTCGAAAGGCCCCTCGAACTGGGGCAAGCGTATTTCGAAATTATCATTCAATAGCATATCTATCACCAAAAATACATTTTTATACAACTCTTGAGAAATAAGGGAAAAGAGACTTGATATAGCTTACATCTCGTTTCTCGTTTATAATTAAATAAGTTATTTTTGTAACATCAATTATTACACTAACCACATGGAAGTTAAGGCCGGCGAATTACTTGAGCAGATAAACTATCCTTCTGATCTGAAAAAATTTAGCGACACAGATCTGGTTCGCATTTGCAACGAGCTCAGGCAGTTTATTGTGGATACAGTCTCAGTTAATGGCGGACATTTCGGCTCGAGCCTCGGCGTTGTTGAGCTCACCGTAGCGTTACATTATGTCTTAAATACTCCATATGATCAACTTGTTTGGGATGTGGGCCATCAGGCTTATGGACATAAGATCCTGACAGGAAGAAGGAATTCGTTTCACACGAACAGGATATATAAGGGTGTGAGCGGTTTCCCAAAACGGTCGGAAAGTGAATATGATACTTTTGGCGTAGGACATTCTTCAACTTCTATATCAGCGGCATTAGGTATGGCTGTAGCTTCTCAGTACAAAGGAGAAACCGACAGGCAGCATGTTGCAGTTATTGGTGATGGCGCAATGACAGGAGGAATGGCTTTTGAAGCTTTGAACCACGGCGGAATTGAGAATTCCAATATTCTGGTTATCCTGAACGATAACTGCATGTCTATAGATCCGAATGTCGGCGCCCTAAAAGAATACTTAACAGATATTACTACCTCCAAATCATACAACCGTTTTAGAGATGACATTTCCTATGTGCTGACGAAAATTTCCGATCTGGGACCGAATGCGCATGAGATGGTCAAGAAAGTAGAAAAAACGATCAAAGGCGGATTATTAAAGCGCAGCAATTTTTTCGAAGCACTCAAATTCAGATATTTCGGTCCAATTGATGGCCATGACGTTAAACACCTCGTGAAAGTTCTTAACGACTTGAAAGATATTCCGGGTCCGAAATTACTTCACTGCGTCACAGTTAAAGGAAAGGGGTATGCGCTGGCCGAAAAAGATCAAACCAAGTGGCATTCTCCGGGACTATTTGATAAAATTACCGGGGAAATTAAAAAATCGGCAACCGATAAGCCTCTAGCTCCTAAATATCAGGACGTATTTGGAAACACTATCGTCGAATTGGCTGAAAAAAACAATAAAATTATGGGGGTGACCCCTGCGATGCCATCTGGTTCTTCTTTAAATATAATGATGAAGGCTATGCCTGATCGCGCATTTGACGTTGGCATAGCCGAGCAGCATGCTGTAACATTTTCAGCTGGTCTCGCTACTCAGGGTATGGTCCCTTTTTGTAATATCTACTCAACATTTATGCAAAGGGCTTATGATCAGGTTATTCATGATGTTGCCATTCAAAAACTGAACGTTGTTTTCTGTCTTGACCGGGCAGGTTTTGCCGGTTCAGACGGGCCAACTCACCATGGGGCTTATGATTTGGCATATATGCGATGTATTCCGAATATGGTCGTTTCAGCTCCAATGAATGAAGAAGAATTGAGGAATTTGATGTTTACTGCTCAGCTGGAGAACAAGGGACCTTTTAGTATCAGATACCCCCGGGGTAATGGTGTGATGACGGATTGGAGAAGGCCGATGAAGGAAATTGAAATTGGCAAAGCGCGAATGATCTGCGACGGAGAAGATGTAGCTATACTGAGTATTGGCCATGTTGGAAATGAAGCTGTAAAAGCATGCATTGAATTAAATTCCGAAGGCATTCATCCAGCTCACTACGATATGCGATTTGCAAAACCTCTGGATGAAACAGTTCTTCACCATGTGTTCGGGAAATTCAAAAATATTGTTACAGTTGAGGATGGCTGTATACAAGGTGGAATGGGCAGCGCAATTTTGGAATTCATGGCTGACAATAAATATTCAAGCAATGTCATTCGTCTTGGTATACCAGATAAGGTAATCGAACACGGAGAACAGCCGGAGCTTTGGGCAGAGTGTGGCTTTGATTGTAATGGGATAGTCGGAACAGTAGAGAAACTTGCTTTACGCCGGCCTATGAATAGTCTGGCGGGATAGTTAGATTAATTCCTAAACAAAAAACCCGCTCGGGTCATCTGACTAATCTGA
The DNA here is from genome assembly GCA_040384965.1 of Bacteroidota bacterium. Taxonomy (GTDB): domain Bacteria; phylum Bacteroidota; class Bacteroidia; order Sphingobacteriales; family Sphingobacteriaceae; genus Daejeonella. The sequence continues at coordinate 7,424 of JAZKIH010000003.1, forward strand.
TAAATCGTCAAAACAGCACTGATGCTAGGAAAATCCTCCATATCGGCAAAAAACGTCCGTGCCCTTTTGAAAACTTCTATGTTTTCAAATTTCCTCAATTTGGGCAGCATTCAAGTTTCAAATGCCGTAATCATGATCTTACTTTATCCGATCCTCGCCAGAAAAGTAGGTTTGGAAGCATTCGGCGAAGCTATGGTTGCTAACGCCAGTGCGGGATTAGTTGGTATAATCGTGAACTTTGGGACGAGCCAATCAGGAATTAAGGAAGTGGCGACCCACAAGGACAATAGAGAAGAACTCTCCGCGATATTCTATTCTACTCTCCTGATTCGAACTTTACTATGTTTAACCTTGATAAGCGGATTTTTAGTCTATTACTACTTAGGCTTTCATGTCAACCGATATTTCATATACGCAATACCCCTTGTCTTAGCGGAAATATTAAACCCTCTTTTTATTTATTTGGGAAAGGAAAATCTGTCTGTTTATAATGCATTGAATCTGCTCGCAAAAATATTTATAATTATACTTGCGATGATTGTAATAAGAGGTTTTGAAGAAGCTCCATGGATAAATTTTATCCTTGGATCAGTACATTTTACTATTTACCTTTTTTTATTGATAAGGGCTGGAATTATTAGTCATCTAGTCTTTAGGTTGCCTTCAATCACCAAATTCAGCGAAATATTAAAAAACAATTTCTATCTGGTGGGGAATAATTTATCTGTACAGCTTCAGCAATCTTTGATGTTATTGATACTAGCCCGGTGGGGAAATGTTGCCTGGGTGGGACCCTACTCTTTATGCGATAAAATAACCTGGTCTGGACGACTCCTGATTATTTCAGTTTGTAACTCCGTTTACCCTAAAGCAGCAAGCATTTTTCAGGCAGATCCAGAATTATTTAAACTGTTCAAGCAAAAAATTCGCCGAATGCTTTTTATCGTCTTCACTTCATTTGCCATTTTTCTAATAATTTTTGCGTCGCCTCTGGTACATCTGATCGCAGGCCATGAAGATTTGAATGCCATTTTTTTGCTTCGGATTATGGCTCTATTACAGGTTCTTGCAGCGGTGAACTCTTTTAATGTTATTGAATTGCTTATCCGGGGCAGCAATCTATATATTTTCCGAATTGCCCTAATTCTATTAGTAGTGGCAAGCATTTTAGCATTCGGGATTGCCTATAGTCATAACCTGTTTCTTTTGGGCTCTTATGCTCTAATTGTGGAACTTTCAGCATTATTCATGTATGAGTACGTTATTTACAATGATAAGCTCCAAAAAACCTCCCTTGGCAAATGAGTAAACTGACTGCCGTCATCCTGGTTAATTGGAATAGTTTTGACTGTACGAGGGATTGTATAAAGTCCCTTAAAGCCATGCCCTATGTTGACTACGATATAATTTTAGTTGACAACAATTCTCAAGATGGATCAGGTGAAAGACTTTCCTTGGAATATCCTGAAGTTATCTATATCAAACTCCCTGATAATATTGGATTCACTGGAGGCAATAATGCGGGCATCAATTATTCCCTGAAACATGGTTATAAATACACGCTTCTGCTAAATAACGACACGTTTGTTGAATCCGATTTTCTTGAAATACTTGTTAATCACCTTTCTGAAAATCAAAGTGTTGGTGCAATACAGCCGAAAATTTATTTTAATCACAACAGGAAGCTTTTATGGAATGGCGGCTCATGGTTTAATCCATGGACAGGCAACGATTTTGTCGAAGGCACAGGAAAAAAGAGCTCAAAGACAAGTGAAGAGTTAAAGGAACCCGACTGGCTTACAGGATGTGCATTAATGATTCGAAATGATGTAATTAGAAAAGTTGGGCTATTAGATGAGAGCCTGTTTATGTATTACGAAGATGTCGACTACTCCTTTCGAATCAAACAAGCTGGATATTCCCTTATCTACCATCCCAAGAGTATAATTTATCATATTGCAGGAGCATCCACCCGAGCAAAGGAAAAAGGGAAAGAGGGATTTCTAAATCCTATCGTCCATTATTACCTGATCAGAAACAGAATTTGGTTCCTCAAGAAGTATCTTAAACCCAGTCACAAATTAACTGCAGGTATAATGGTGAGTTTTTATCTCACTGGCACAGTGATGTATTTTCTTTTAAGAAGACGTTTTTTGAAATTAAATATGACCATCAAAGCTATCCGTGACGGAATAAATGGGGAAATGGCATCGCAGAATGGCAGTGACCATAGCGCTGGTGTTAAAATTATCCACAGTAATTAGCACAGGTCAGTTTCATATGAGTTTTGTATCGAATAAAAGGTTAAAAAAAATTAGATTTGACCTTAATTCGCTTCAATATAACATCCCAGCTTCTTGTAAGTATGCTTCTTTTATTCCCTTTCGTCTATCTTCTGTCATTCCTTTATGCGTTTAGGGAACTGTCGAAAGGTAACTCGCAGGGTTTGATTGTTTACATAATATTTGGTCTTTCTATATACACAACAGCGCTTGCAATAGTTTTCAATTTTGGCTACCGGAATTTTTTGCCTGTTCTTCAATCATTTAAGGAAGTTTTGGTGGCTCTGGTGTTCCTGGTTAGTCTCTGGAATCTCAAAAGGAAGTTGCACTTTCATTTTGTAGATTATGCCGTTGCGGCATTCTTTAGCTACACTTTGCTGTATGCATTATTGCCCATTGGAGAGCAAGGCTTGATTAACAGGTTAATCGCATTTAAGACAATTTCATTTTTCTGTCTTGTGTATGCAACAGCGAGATTAATTGATCCAAAGACTGTTTTTATCAGCAAGTATTTTCATTACCTAATGGTCCTTGCAATATTCACAGCGATCGTGCTGGTTTATGAGGTTCGCCGCGACCAGCATCTTCAATCTTTAATTGGGTTGGCTGACTACAACTACTATATATTTAATCTCGAGCCCTCAGGCAATTATGGTTTAAGCTGGACGTTCGAATCTCAGGCTGGGTTCAAGCGTTTTGCCAGCTTTTTTGCAAGTCCTCTTGAGCATGCCGGTGCAACATTAATAGCCCTTGCTGTTATTGCAGGTGTGTATACAAAGGATGATTATAAATTCAGGCCAGACCTTTTGGGATGGCTGGCATTAGGTGCGACCTCATTGTCCATTCTCTTCGCCATCTCCAGATCAGCGTTTGTCAGCTATTGTATTGTAATATATTTTTATTCAATCATTACTCACAAGAAATACTTCCTGCGGTTCATACATCTCAGTATTGTGTCGGTAATTACTTACTTTATTTATTACCTCACGCAGAAAGACAGATATGACGAATTTGTTCAGGAGGTTATTATTGATACGCTTAACTTTACCAATCCTTCAAGTGTAGGACATGTGTTAGAGTGGATTCAGGGAATCATGTCTATTTATACAAATCCTTTGGGAATAGGCATGGGTTCATCTGGTCGAATTGGAGGTTCATTGGGGGAGAATATAGGAGGTGAAAATCAGTATATAATTATAGGCGTTCAAGCCGGAATAATTGCCCTAAGCATTTATTTAAGCATTTATGTGTCCATAATAAGCAATGCCCAAAAATGGTATAAGAAAATGACCAAAAAAGAGCGACAGCTTGCTTTGGTTATATTACTTATTAAAATAGGATTTATTGTACCCTCACTAACATCTGAATTGGAATCTTCAGTATACATTTCCTATGTCACCTGGTTTCTCACAGGGATATTTATAAGTATTATTTCAGAGAAAAATTTAAATAATGAAGAAGAAATTAGTAGTAGGGGTTGATATACGGGATCTCAGGATTGCTAAAACCGGTACGGGAACATATTTAAAGGAATTGTGCAGGGAATTTAAAGCGCTTGAAAATGAAGACCTTCAGTTTCATTTTTTTGATACTGGAATGGAAGTTTACACCGGGGAAATTAAGGTCAGGAAGCTCGTTGAACATTTGAAACTTCAAGTCTGGAAACATCTACAGTTGCCTTTCAAAGCATGGCACAAACGATGTGACATAGTATTCTGCACTGACAATATTGTTCCGCTCGTACATCTTGGATATAAAACTATACCTGTTATCCACGATGCTTTTTTCTTTGAAAATCCCGAACATTATAACCGTATCTGGCTCTGGGCTTATAAAAATTTAGCAATTCCGGCGGCTAAAAGATCGGCATTTGTGATTACCCCCACGAATTATGCTACCGATAGAATTCATCATTATACAGGCATCGGGAAAGAAAAACTAGTAGCCATTGCTGAAGGCCCTAAATCTTTTGAACTTCAGGAGGACCAAAATGGAACGTCCTCAAAAATATTAAATGAGTTTGATTTTGAACGCAGAGATTATATCTTGCATGTGGGCCTTATGGATAAGCGTAAAAATATTCCTGCGCTAATTTATGCCTTTAAAAAACTGGAGGAAGACGGTTATACTGGTAAACTTGTGCTTGTTGGAAAAGCTGATTCAATTAAATTAAATAATGATTCACTAGCAGTTAAAAACGCAATTAAGCAAACCAAACTCGAAGATAAAATTATAATTACAGGTTACTTAAGTGATAAAGATCTGGCTAAAGTTTATTCGGGAGCCTTATTATATGTATTCCCCTCGCTAAATGAGGGTTTTGGAATACCTATATTAGAAGCTTTCAAGTATAAGTTGCCAGTTTTAGTTGCAGACAATACTTGCCTGCCTGAAGTGGGCGGAGATGCTGTTTTAACATTTGATCCGAAAAATCCTGACGATATCTTCAGAAAAATGAAGCTGGTTGTTGAAGACAAAGGGCTTAGAGAGGATTTGATTACCCGTGGATCAATTAGATTAAAACAATTTTCCTGGGAAAAAGCCGCAAAGGAATTAGTAGAAGTTTTTAAGAAGGCAGATGAACTTAACAGATATAAATCAAAATAATAAATTCATCAAATCATAAGTCGGACGCCCTTGCATCAACAAATTTAAATGTCTAACACTCTTTGTCCGTTATGTCAAAAAGGTGGTCTGCCGCAACGATCAAATCTTTTTAAAGTAGAGAAATCGTCTTCTGAACTTTACTTTATCAATAAGTGCAGCTATTGCGGGATGGTTTATACTTCTTACAATCACAACGTTGATCCTGCAGAGCTTTATGATCAAAATGATTATACTGTTAAGGACACTCGTAACTCTATATTTTTTAAGATACAAAAATGGGAATACGATGCCGTTATTTCGCGTATCAGAAAAATATGCAGGTTGGACTCCCCGACACTGCTTGATTTCGGATCCGGCAAAGGCCTTTTTTTACATCTTGCTGATCAAAAGGGCTTTCGCGGGAAAGGGATTGAGAGCTCAAAACCTAGAGCAAAATATGCTGCAGAGTACTTTGGTCTGGAAATCAATACGGATTACTACTCAACTGGCAACGTTTTCGGCGAAAAATTTGATGTATTAACAAGTTTCCACGTCTTCGAACATCTAACAAATCCCGCAGAATTACTGAATAATTTAGTTAAACATAATCTCAAAGATGGCGGATTATTAATCATAGAAGTTCCAAACTTTGGCAGCTGGCAATCTGCCTGGGCCGGGAGTTCGTGGCTGCACCTTGATGTTCCGCGGCATATCGGTCATTTTCAAGATGAAACTCTAAAACAGGTCGTTCACGGAGCCGGATGCACGATAATTAAAAAGGAATACTTTTCCCTGCATCTTGGCATCATTGGCATGATTCAAACACTTTTTTCGTGGTTTGGTTACCGGGGCTTCATCATCGCGGAGTTAAAGCAAAGAAAAAGTGTGCTTTTGATAATCAAAATCGCACTCGTGCTCCCGTTTGCTGTCCTCGCAGAAGCTCTCGCAGTTCTTTTTCATAAAGGTGGAATTTTAAGGTATTACGCTTTATATGACAACGGAAATGAGGAATGATATTGGATATCCTAAAATGTCTAGCATATGAATATCCTGATAGCAAATTGGGCTTGGTATCCTAGCGGCGGCGACTGGACATATATTGAAGCTGTGTCTGACCTATATATAGAACGGGGCCACAATATAATTCCCTTCTCAATGAAGGACGAAAGAAATATTCCCACCGAGTATTCTCAGTATTTTATCGATAACATTAATTACAAAGAGCTAAACAAACAAAAAAATCTTAATTCAGCTCTAAATGTTCTTAAAAAAAGCATTTATTCGACTGAAGCAATTAACAATATAGAGTTGCTTTTGAAAACAGAAAAGGTTGATCTGGCTCATCTAAATCTTATTCATCACTACATAACACCAGCAATTATTAAGGTGTTAAAAAAACATAACATACCAATTATTTGGACCCTGCATGATTATACAATTCTTTGCCCTCAAAGTACTTTCATCAGTAATGACAAGATTTGTGAAAAATGCCGGGGCGGCAAGTTTTACCAGTGTTCTTTGAACAGGTGCAAAAAAGAATCAATACTAGCTAGTTCTGTCGCTGCGTTCGAAAACTATGTACATTCTGGCCTAAATTATTATAAAGATGTAGATTTTTTTATTTGTCCATCTGCCTTTAGTTACAATAAATATAAAAGTTTCGGATTTTTTCAGGAGAAGCTTAGGCAGATCTATCACACTTATAAATTAAAGGATTTTACACCTAATAGTTCCGCTAACACTTCCCGATACATTGTTTATGTTGGGCGGCTGGAAAAAATCAAAGGAGTTCATACATTATTGGAATCCATGAGGCATAATCCAGAGATCAAACTGAAAGTGATAGGAGATGGATCTCAGGAAACTGAATTAAAGGCATTCAAAAAAATGCACTCCCTTGACAACGTTGATTTCCTTGGGAAACTACCAAAAGATCAAGTATTGAATTGTATACAGAACTCAGATTTTCTCGTTTGTCCCTCTGAATGGTACGAAGTTTTAGGATATACAATCTACGAAGCAATGCTTATGGAAAAGCCGGTGATTGGATCAAAAATTGGCGCAATTCCTGAAACAGTAATCCACGGAGAGACCGGACTATTGTTTCAGTCAGGCAATCCGGACGATTTGTCTATAATGATTAAAACACTCTATAATAACGCTGATCGCTTACAAATGGGTAAAAACGCCAGGAAACACGTAGAGTCCTTAGTGGATAAACAGAAATATCTAAGTGCTATGCAAGAAATAATTCCCGGTTTATAGGCTTAAATTTTCCCCAAAGCCGAAAAAACAAATCTTCTTTGCGACACCCTAACCATTATTATTACTTTTACGTTTTGGGTAAGGAATGAAAGTTGCAATTATAGGTTCAAGAGGATATCCTTACGTTTATGGCGGGTATGAAACGTTTGTCAAAGAGCTGGTTGAACGGCTGGTTAAAAAAGACGTAGAAATTTATGTTTATAATCAGAAGAATCTTTTCAAAGAAAGACCTGCGATAGTTAACGGCATAAACATTCGCTACATACCCACACTCCCTCAAAAGTCTCTTAATCAAATCATCTACTGTTTTTTATCTCTTATCCACGCCACATTCAGTTCGGCAGATGTGATTTTAGTTCTCAACCTGGCAGCAGGGCCTATGGGATGGATCCCTAAATTGAGAGGGAAGAAAATGATTATCAACACAGACGGCCTGGAATGGCTAAGACCCAAATGGAGAGGTATGGGAGCCAAGTATTTCTATTTTGGTGCGTGGTCTGCCACGAAACTGTACGACCTGCTTATTAGTGATGCGGAGGCAATGCAACAGGTTTATCTTAAAGAATTTAACGCCAAAACTAAAGTGATTGCCTATGGAGCTCCCCCATTCAAAGCCGTTTCGGTTAATCAAATACAAGGTTTAAATTTGAAAAAAGAGGATTATTATCTGATTGTGGGACGATTAATTCCCGATAATAACGCAGATCTTCTTATAAAAGGTTTTTTGAAGTCAAATTCTACGAAACAGCTAGTGGTAGTGGGCGACGTTCCTTACCAGGACGAATATGCCACAAATATTAAAAAGCTGGCAAGCGAAAAAGTGATCTTCCTGGGATATATAACTAATCCTGACGTTTTAATGGCACTTTATCAGCACTGCTTTATATATTTGCACGGTCATCAATTTGGAGGCACTAATCCTGCGATGCTCAAGGCTATGTCGAACCAATGTGCTATACTTGCATTAAATACACCCTTCAACCGCGAAATGCTTAATGATGGAGAGTTCGGACTATTTTTTGACCAGAGTATCGCAGCAGTCGCGCATGAAATGAATATGATTGAAAGTGATCAGGAAAAAATTGGCCGGCTTCGGTACAACGTTAAAAATGGACTTACTGACAAATATAATTGGGACTCCATTGCAGAACAGTATAAGTCTGAGTTCATTAAGTTAACGAACTGCAATTAATGACCCATAGACATCTTAAATACAGAATCGTCAGGTGTTTAATTGATACGCCGATCATTTTTATTGCTCTTTTGATCGCTTATAAATACTTTCCGCAACCGGAATTTATTTATCCCGGAAGGCCATTTATTTCCATAATTTTCATTTTTTCCGTCGTTTCATGGTATATCGCGGCGCAATTCTCATATCTATACTCAGACTTGCGATCCAAAAAATTTTCCGAAGAGATTATTTATATCCTGTTCACGCTATTTCTCTTTTTTATATTATTAAGCTTCTTTCTTTTTATGTTACGGGAGGAGCTCTTCATTAGAAACAAATTCCTGGCATTATTTCTTTTGATCCTGGCATTTTTAGTTATTTCTACTAAATACATGCTTCGAAAGTACCTTCATAAAATTCTTTATACGGGTCGATTGTATGAAAGCATATTGTTAATTGGCGCCACTCAAGCCGCTAAAGATTTTTATGAAACCATTAATCGACACTACTTCTACGGGTACAAATGTGTCGGATTTCTCGATAATGACATTGACAAATTAAATGGCTGTGCATACCTGGGGAAAATCGAAGACATTTCTACCGTACTAGAAGAAAATATTGTTGATGAAGTTATTATCGCTTTACCAAATTCACAGCACCAGGATGTTAGGACTTGTATGGAAGCGTGTGATCTTTACGGTCGACGTGTGCGTATTATCCCCGATTTGTATACTTATGCATCCAGTAATATTCAGATAAACAATATTGGAATGCTCCCGGTGATTAATCTCCGGTCCTTACCTCAAGATCGCGCTACTAACAAAATCATCAAAAGAGGCTTCGATATTCTTTTTTCTTTATTTTTCTTCGCGTTCTTCGGATGGTGGCTATTACCGCTGATTGCTATCATAATAAAATTAACATCTAAAGGCCCTGTCTTTTTCAAGCAGGAACGATGGGGGCTTAACAATCATTTGATTGTATGTTACAAATTCAGGAGTATGTACGCAGGTAGTCCCCAGAGTGATCCGGAAGGCAAATTTTTACAGGCGTCTCCAGATGATATCAGAGTAACTAAGTGGGGTAAATTTATGAGGAAATGGAACCTAGATGAACTGCCTCAATTCTGGAATGTATTGCTGGGCAATATGTCTGTGGTAGGACCTCGCCCCCATGTTACTCCACTTAATGTATCGTCAATGCACAAAGTTGACCGCTACATGCTTAGACATTTAGTTAAGCCAGGTATAACTGGCTGGGCCCAGGTTAACGGTAGCCGGGGAGAAACCAAAACACCTCAGGACATGCAAAAAAGAGTTAATCACGATCTCTATTATATTCATAACTGGACGTTTCAGCTTGATTGTCAGATTGTTTTACAAACTATTGTTACCATAATAAGAGGTGATGAACATGCATATTAAGGTTATCAGGAAATTTGTTCTTTCAGCTCTTCTACTCTTCCTCAGTGCACAATCACTTCAGGCTCAGGTTGTATGGGAAAATCCTAAATTCGAAATATATGACTTTCTTGCACGACAGGCACAGAAAGGCAATATTGACATAGATGACTTTATACAGCCGTTAAGCCGTAAAGTAATATCTAAACATTTAAGTCTTCTCGCAGACTCTACTCAGAAATTATCTGTCACCGAGAAAAAAGAACTCGATTTCTATCTTCAAGAATATTCTGAATTTACCGACCTTGATACCGGATATATTTATTTTGCAGAAAAAGATTCTTCTGCCAGATTACGTTTTCTTGCCGTTGAGAAAGACGGATTCGTTGTTAAAGGTGAACCGTTATTGACACTAGAAACTCTTCTTTCAAACAAATCCCGGGTCTTCAAAAAAGGCAACGGCCTGCAATTCTGGGGACATATGGGGAAAAGTATCGGATTTCAGTTCTACTTTCAGGATTTTACAGAGTCAGGCACTGGCATTGATAGCATCAAGGATTTTACAAGTGAAGCGGGAATAGTGAGAACGAATACAGTTAATCCCGATAAACTGTCGTATAGTGATATTCGAGGTCACATGACCTATAGCTGGAAAAATGGTTCAGTTTCAGCAGGCAAGGACAACTTGCTGTATGGTTATGGCAGAAGCGGCAAAATAATTTTATCTGATAAAGCACCCTCCTATCCACATATACGGTTTGATTACAAGCCGCTTAAGTGGCTGAGTTTTCAGTACGCTCATGCCTGGTTACAATCTTCGATGCTGGACTCTAACAAAACATATCCGACCGGCAATCCAGTTTATGGAGGTAAAAGAGAATTTTATATTCAAAAGTTTATGGCAACACACAGCTTAAACTTTTTTCCTGCAAAAGGTCTCTCACTTAGTATCGGGGAATCTATAATTTATAGCGATAAGCTTAATGTTGCGTATTTGATGCCGGTAATGTTCTTTAAGGCATATGACCACTATACAAGCAAACATAATATTTCCGCCGGCTCAAATGGACAATTTTATCTGCAAGCAAGTTCCCGAAATCATATTCCTAATACTCACTTGTATGCAAATGCATTTATTGATGAAATACGTACATCTGCTATATTCGACCGCTCCAAAAGCCGGAATCAATTAGGATTTACTATTGGTGCATCTGTCACCGACTTACTGCCTTATATGACTGTAGGATATGAATATTCACGCATAAACCCTTTTGTTTATCAAAATCTTATTGGAGCACAGACATATAGTACTCAAAATTATACGTTGGGCGATTGGATTGGAAATAATGCTGACCGCTCCGTTTTATATCTTGAATATACTCCTATACCAAGACTGAAAGCTTTAATTCAATACCAACATATTCGGAAAGGATCCGGAGGCACGATTGAGGAACAGTATTACGCGGAACCGCAGCCAGAATTTCTTTTTGGGCTAAACCGCACGCAGACAGAAATGAAGATTGGCTTTTCTTACCAATTATTGCATAATGTTTATGCACAGGGAAGGTTGACAAAGATTCAGGATAATTTCATAGGTTATAATGAAAAAATCAATTTATTTAGCTTTGGGATAAGTATTGGGATGTAAAATAACTCTTTGCCTTGTTTTATTCCAATCGAACTCATTCATATCGTCGGTTATACAACAGGATTTAGGGCGATTCTATGAGCCTTGAAGCAATATAATCATATATTTGTACTTTAAATTTCGGATCAGTCCATGCGTTTAAGATATATATTAATTGCTTTAATTTTTAGCATCTCTCTACTGAAGGCTCAATCTTCTTATTCTCAGACGATTTCTTCAGACAATTTACAAAATTTAAAAGTCAGCCAACTATCTGATCAGCAGGTATTAGATGTGTGGTCAAGGCTTCAGGCCAGCGGTGTTTCTGAGGAAGTTGCGTACCAGCAAGCTATGGCAAAGGGCCTGCCTGCCACAGAAGTTGAAGCTTTCAAATTAAGAATTGCACAATTGCAGTCTACCGCCCCAAAATCAAAGTTAAGCCAGATCAAACGGGCACCAGATCCAATCATCGAAAGACGGGATACGGTAAAAACTGTCATTGATCAGGTACCAAAATCTTCCTCAACGGTATATGGTTACGATTTTTTTAATAATCCAAAACTAACGTTTGAACCCAACATCAGGATAGCGACGCCGAAAAATTATGTTCTCGGACCCGATGATGAGGTAATTATTAATGTTAATGGCCTTAACCAAACGACAATTACCAGAAAGATAACACCTGAAGGTAATATTCAATTGCCATATGCCGGTCCCGTGTATTTAAACGGACTGACAGTGGAGGCAGCTTACAACACCATCCGCACTAAGCTTGCATCAATCTATCCAGCAATTCTATCCGGTCAAACAAAGGTTGACATTAGTTTGGGCAATGTTCGGACTATAAGAGTAACTATTATAGGGGAAGTAAAGCAACCGGGAACTTATTCGTTATCGTCATTATCAACTTTTTTCAATGCCTTATACTTATCACAGGGTCCATCACAGAATGGTTCGTTAAGGAATATTGAATTGATCAGAAATAATCGGGTTACAAGAGTGGTGGATTTTTATACTTTTTTGCAAAAAGGCCTCTTAAACGATAATGTGAGTCTTCAAGACCAGGATGTCATCCGATTTCCTGTCTACAAAAAGAGAGTTTCTGTAGATGGCTCCGTAAAACGTCCTTCTACCTACGAATTAAATGCTACAGAGACTTTACAGGATCTTATTGACTATGCCGGTGGGTTTGCTGATCAGGCTTACAGATCTGCGGCAAAAGTTAGTCAGTATGGCGAAAAGGAACGTATTGTGAGGGATGTTCCGGCTAGTTTGTTTGATAGATACGTTCCTGCGAATGCCGATTCTGTATATTTCGAGGCTATTCTTAATCGCTTTACAAACCGGGTGGTGATTGCTGGAGCAGTTTATCGCCCGGGGACATTCGAATTAACGCCCGGACTAAGTCTGACTCAGTTGATTGATAAAGCTGATGGCCTACGCGATGACGCTTTCTTAACTCGCGGGTATGTGAAAAGAACTAATCCAAACCTTCAAAAAGAAATAGTTTCTTTTGATCTGAGCAAAATCAGGAACGGCGGTGACCGCGATATCCTGCTTTCCCGGGAAGATTCTGTTGTCATCCTTTCATCTAATGATCTCAAAGAAGGGCAAAAAGTTACTATTGATGGCCTGGTGCAAAGTCCTGGGATATACACCTTCCGACAGGGGATGACCATTCAAGATATTATAGGAATGGCTGGAGGATTTTCAACAGCTGCCGCAAGTCATAGGGTAGAAATTTCGAGAATTCTAAAAGACGCTAGTAATGTCGTAGCTAATGAATTAGTCAAAACCTATACCATTGAACTCGATTCAGCTTTGTATAGTAAAAATACAGGTCCGTTCCTTTTGGAGCCATTAGATTACATCTATATTCCCAGACTTGTAAACTACCGTGCTATCGGAACTGTCAGAGTCGAGGGCGAAGTCTTATTTCCGGGCGACTATTCCATCCAAAAACGTGATGAAACTGCTAATGAAATACTTGCCCGTGCAGGCGGATTGACGCCATATGGAATACTGAAATATGCTCAAATCTATAGGGATGGCCTTCGGATTGAAGAAAATCTTACAGAACGGGATGGACAGCCCATCGCGAATGCGTTAATAGTTATGCCTGGAGACAGCATTGTTATCCCAAGGCAGAATTTATACGTCGAGGTTAAAGGTGAAGTCAATACCCCGCAGCTGCTAAGATATTCAAGATCGGGATTCAAATATTATATAAATGCGGCCGGCGGGATTACACAACGGGCAAAACTCAAAAGAGCTTACATTCAATATCCTAATGGAATAAACCGCCCGATCAAACACTTTTTGTTTTTCAGAATTTATCCAAGGGTAGAGCCGGGAAGTACTATTTTCGTCCCGGAAAAACAGGGTATTGGAATTAAGCTTGGAGTCGGAGAAATCTCAGCACTTACCTCTATACTTACAGCCGTTGTTGGATTAATTGCGATCATCGCAACTAAATAAGTATGGGCTCGTCGCAAATAAATAGCCAAATTGACTGATGAAAAACGAACCAGCGAAAGATGATGTTTTCGAGCAGGAATACACATTTAGAAATGCTTTGACGAGACGACAAGAAGATTTGCGTTATCTCTGGCAGCGAAAGTTTCGCTTTCTGCCCGTTGGGGTAGCTGGAATTCTGCTTGGGCTGTTATTGGCCTGGTATTGGCCAATAACTTACACCTCCAGAGTTACCTTTGTAGTAGATGATAGTAAAGGCGGTAGTGGCTCTATGTTATCGTCTCTGGCAGGCCAGTTTGGTTTGGACATGGGAAGTCTGTCTACTGGTGGAGTTCTAGCCGGCGACAACGTCCTGCAGCTATTGAAAAGTCAAAGTCTGATTAAAAAAACATTACTGACACCATATAAGGATGAAAACGCAACTTATACATTAGCAGATAAATATGCTGAAGTTGGGAAGCTCAAAAAAAGTTGGACAAAGTATACAAAAGATGGCCCGCTTGTCAGTTTTCCGGCAGACAGAACCAAATATACACGACTTCAGGATAGTCTTCTCCAAGATATCGTCATCCGTGTAGGTGAAAGTAATTTCTCGATATCAAAACCTGATAAAAAGCTTACTTTTTTTGAGGCCTCTGCCAACATGAAAGATGAAAAGCTTTCGCAACTCTTTTGCACACGACTTATAAAAATCTCAACAGATTTTTACGTCAAAACTAAGACGCAAAAGCTCCGTACAAACGTCGAAAGGTTGCAGAGGAGAACTGATAGTATCGGCTATCTTTTAAACAGAAAAACTTATTCTGCATCGGCATCCAGCAGGATGCTCCTAGATGCAAATCCGGCCTTTCCTACTACGGAAGTTAGCTCAGAGCTTCAATCGCGCGATAAGATGATGCTGTCAACCGCCTATTCGGAGGTGTATAAAAACCTTGAGGCCAGTAAAACGATGCTAATGCAGGAAACTCCAACTATTGAGATTGTAGATGTTTCTGAATATCCGCTTAAAAAGAATCACTTGAAATATCTAAAGACGTCTGTCCTGATGGCGTTTTTCGTTTTGATTGCTTATGCCGGTTTCCTATTACTGGTCAAAGAATTAAAGAAGTAAATAACTCCTAATATTCGGGGCTCTCGATTTTCCAATTGCTGGTTTTATTCACAGTCACAATGGCTTCAATCTCATCAGAGAGAAAATATGTAATATTACCGATTGCCGATATGATCGAAAACATCGCTAGAAACACACCGTTATAATCTGCAACCCGGTAATGATAAAAAGATGTGCTAACCTTGAAATCATCGGATAGCAGGGAAAAATACTTTCTGATCTCTGATGCAGAGTACTCTTTCCAGTGATGCCCATAAGTTACGTTTGAGAAAATTGATTTTATAGGTATTCCGACACCCCTGAAAGTTATTATCCTGGCAACAGTCCTCACTACATTGTACAAGTTTAGCGAATTCGGGGTAGAGATATAAATAACACCGCCCGGCTGGGTAATAGCGTAAATTTTCTTCCAGAAAGAAACAGGGTTAAAAGTAATATGCTCTAGTATTTCAGCGAACATAATGGCCTTGTACTTATCATTAATTCCATCATGACTGCTGAAATTTTCCAGATCATTATCAACAATTTTAATTAGTTCAAAAGTTTTAGCCCTTTCGTTTACAAAGTTCAGGTCCCAAAATACCTCAACATCCATCGAATGTACTTCATATCCTAAAAACTTAAAAAGCAGAGATGTATGAAGGTAATGACTACCAATATTTAGTATAGCAGCGCCTTTAGGAATTAGGGAAACCATGCTTCTCGCCATTCGGAAATAGCGTTCTTTATGAAAGGAGAAATATTGGTAATCAGCAACATTTCCAGCCGCCTTTACAACAGCCTCAACCTCTTTCAACGCGTGTGCTATTTCGTCATTTATCAGCTTAGACGTCATTTATCCAACCTATAAGTTACACCTAGATTAATCCGCATGTTAGAAGCGTCAATTCCATTCCTATAATATTGGGCGGTTTCAACAGGATCCATATACCATCCGTAATTAATCGATTTTGTGAAATTTAAGCCCCCATTAAAAATGAATCGTTGATGGTCCCATCGACCATTTAATTCTAAACCAATATCTGTCCAGTGGCGTCTGTAATCCTTGGAAGGTTCGTAGGCATAGTAGAAGAAATCCTGGTTGTGTACAAATCTTTCAAATCGTACTCCAAGACTTTTGATCCCTTTAATCCAGTTAACGTCGAGTGTCTGGACTTCTGCACCCGGTCCAGCACCAGCCCCCAAAGGCTCACCCATTTGCGTGTAACCGTGAGTTACGTAATCATCGATGTACCAGCTCTGGGCATTTTTCAGTACTGCACTGGGAGAAGTTTGGCTAAGTTGTGTAAACTCCAGCTTTGCCAGTATACCCTCATCCTTGCGTGTCGATAGGCTAAATAGCTTGCTCATACCGAAGATATAGGCCCGCCCATCATCTGGATCTTTTAGAAAATCTGTAAAGCTCTTGAGTTGATTATTGTGACCATATTCGAAATAGATTTCGGCCTGAGATTTACTTAACAGCCACCGCAAAAATACCGATGTATACCGATCCGGATTAGTTGGCCTTTCTGCAATTACATTATTATTGTAGGAGCTAAAAAAGGGCAAATATTTACCGAGCGAATTTAGATCCTTGCTATAAAGTTGAGAAGTTCGGGCGAATCCAACAAATAAACCTGGGAGCACTTTGGGTTGATAGGTCATTACCAATCCCGATATGTATCTCCAGTCGTTGGGTTTTGGCTGATATAATACTGTGGATAGATGTGTATGCGTTGGGTCTGGGGGAGTGGCTCCAGATCCGTCAAGTCTCCCAGCAATTAGCTGCCCCTCAAAAGAACCGATAGCCGTTTGAACAGGCCGGATTGTATTCAAAGTAAAATGCAGAAATCCCGCCGCTGTATTACTCATGAGCAAAGAATTTCGCATCCCAGGTCCCCACCATAAGTTTTCCGTAGATATCCCGGCAGAGATTTTTTTATAGTTATACCTCACACTGCTCTGACCTGGAAGAATCCGGATTTTGGGATCCGAGCCAAATCTTACTGGTATATCGGTTCTATTATAAAAATTATAATAAAACTTCCAAATAATGGAATAGTGATCGTTTGGAAATTCTTCGAACGGAGAGTTTACTGCAATCACAACTTCTGGCTTTATTTGAAACGTAAAGCGTCCCGACTCAGAATATACTCCACCCGTTAAGAATGTTTGAAATCCCTTTGCGGGAAAGATCGCACCGTCGTTCCAGCCATAAGGATGGTGCGTATTAAATCGATTTTGCCATGTAAATGGAAGTATTTTCCACTCATCAGGTCGCATAACTCTAGGCTTATTGCTACCAACTGAATCGTGAGAAGAATATAAGCTGTCGAAAGAGCTGCTTTTAAATAGAAGTGGCCTTATACTAAACGAAATGTCTGGATCAATCTCACCTTTAAGTTGTTTTATTCTATAGAGGTCCTCCAGATTATAAGAGTCTACCGGCAGTGACTGCCCGGCTGAAGTTAAAGCCGATGTAACTAGAACAAAAATAAAACACAGTATTTTCTTCATATTAATTAACTGTGATTATACTTACGGAAAGGTTATCCAACGACCAACTCTCGTCGCATAGCATATCTACTGTATTATTCTGCTTTAATAGATCTTTGAATTCAAGCTTTATATTAGAGGCCGAATGATTAAATATTTTGGCAATTCTATATAAAGTTGTTCCACCCGCAACATTTACCAAACTACACCGACCAGGCAAATTAGTGAGATAGGCTGAGGCTTTTGCATCATAATGAAACGGGTAATTTTTAGGGTAGGACTGCTGCAAACAATAGGTTGCGAGGCATTGTGAATTTGAAAAAGTAGTCCTTATAACTTTTTCATCATCAATACTTAGCTCCCAGATATCAGGACCGTCTGTATTATCTCTGTCACCCGTATTATTGCCTCCCCAAGTGTCATGAATATATAGATCAAATTCTACAAGTATCAGGTCGTGTTTTTCGAGACTCGGTATTTTCAAGGTAAACCCGCTATTGTTGTAAAAGCCGGTGACTGTCTTCCCGTCATAATTATTTAATACACCCCCTTCGATTCCCTGCAATGACGCTGGGGTTGCGAAGTCACTCCTAAAGACTTCCTTTTGGCTCTGAATTTCCTTATGACAAGAGCCAAAAACTACAAGTAAAATCAGGAGAAGACCGATTGCCGGCCTCTTTTGACGCGACCTCATGTGGTAGCCTACAAAGTTAACTGTGAATTTACTCATCATTTAAAAGAATAATAAAGCCCTAAGTTTGCATGAACATTGAATGCGCTTCGCTTGGGAGAGTTATTAATACCCGTTTGCCATAGATAATTCAAGGACTGAACACCTATTAATTTACCCCTAATTAGAAGATTTTTATAATTCCAATTAGCCAAAAATCCTCCTGACAAATCTATCCACCGTTCGTTGTAATCACCGCTGGGGTCAATTATTTCTTGATAATAATCTCTATTATGTTCAAAACGCTCAAACTGTACGCCCAGTTTCTTTAAACCTGATAGCCAGCTAAATTCGAAAGTCTGGAAGCTTCCTCCTGGTCCAATACCGGCACCTAATATCTCTCCTCCATTTGTATAACCCTGATTAATATCATGAACGTACCATGTTCCAGCGGATCTCAATACTCTGTTCAAAGG
The DNA here is from genome assembly GCA_040384965.1 of Bacteroidota bacterium. GTDB lineage: Bacteria > Bacteroidota > Bacteroidia > Sphingobacteriales > Sphingobacteriaceae > Daejeonella. The sequence goes on from JAZKIH010000003.1 coordinate 25,968, forward strand.
CTGTGACATTTGGGTAAGTTCTGCACTAAAAAGAAAATTTTCATCGGTGGCAGGAGCTGGTATAAGCTTTTGAAATCCCAAAAGATAGGCTCTTGAATGTTGTGGTTCCTGTAGAAAATCCCGGGCGTTAAAAGAATGATCGTTCCGCGCAAATTCGGCATACACCTCTGCCTGCGCTTCTTTGAAGACGAACCTTGCAAAAACAGAGGTCAATTGGTCCCTTCTTTTATCTTCCTCTTTTGTATTTTTCTTCTCGAAAGGTTGAAATAACGGCACATAATCGCTAATCCCCTTTATATCATTGTTGTAAATTTGAAATACACGCGTCAACCCCAGAAATAAACCCGGTACCCATTTAGGCTGATAATTAATAACCATCCCCGACAGATAACGCCACTCGGTCGATTTTAAAGCATTAAGTGGCGAACTTGAATTCTCGAGTTTCCCGCCAATTATTTGCGCCTCAAACGATCCAATCAAGGTCTTTACGGGACGTGTGGTGTTAAAAGTTGCATGCTTAAACCCCCGTGCAGTATTGCTCATTACAAGAGAGTTCTTTCTTCCAGGGCCCCACCAGAGATTTTCATTCGACAAGCCCAAAGAAACGCGACCAAAATTCAGACGAATACTGCTTTGCCCGAATCCGAATGTCCGGAAGTTAGGTTGCTCATAATAAGGGGGCAGATCGGCACCATAATTATTCAATCCTATATAACGACTGTATGAATCAGCAGCGGCCCTATCGTTTCCCTCTAAGTAGTCAGGATTAGCGGCATAAACAAATTCAGGTAGAGCCTGAATACTTAATGGACCAGCTTTTAAAAATACCCCGCCTGAAACATATTGCTGGAATCCCTTAGCTGGAATCATGAGGCCGTCATTCCAACCATAAGAATTTGTCGAATTTAATTGCTGTTCAACAGCTATGGGAAATAATTTAAATTCGAAAAAATTGGACGCTTTCAACAAATTCTCTGATGTGAAGGTAGCAGAGCCACTCACATTGTCAAACTGACTTGACGCAACTGGTTTCACTGTAAAGGAAATATTTGAATCAGCTTTTCCGTCCAACTGTTTCAACCGCAGATGATCTTGAATTAATTGATGAGAAATTGGAATCGTTTGCGAAAAAACACCGTCGGAATAGCTAACGAGTAGTAAGAAAAGGGAAAGCGTGCGATAAAGCCTGAGTTGTCTTTGACAAGTTGTAATAACCAAAAATTTGAACGTAACTCCCCCCTCAACCATAAAATGCCGCCCTTAGAAATTTGAAGTTGATTTAACCGGAATTTCAACATGAATATCCAGCTCCTCATAAATGGAGTTATTACTTTTAAATTCAGGAACTATCTCCTTCATTTTAACGACAACCTGCCGATCTTTGTAATCACAGCTTAACTCGATTAATTCTTTAATATGCCGGCTAATCGTTTGAAAATTATACTCTCTTACATGAGCAACCATTATTTTTTCATGGTGGGTAGGTATCGTGTTTTCCAGGTCGTTTAGAAGCTCCTCATAAAGCTTCTCCCCTGGTCTCAGCCCGGAAAACTCAATAGCTATATCCTGATGTGGTACCAATCCAGACAGCCTGATCATCTTCTTCGCAAGCTCAATTATTTTAACAGATTTACCCATGTCAAAGATATATATCTCACCACCCTCGCCCATTGAACCTGCTTCTAATACAAGACGACAGGCTTCAGGGATTGTCATGAAATACCTGGTAATATCGGGATGAGTGACAGTAATGGGGCCACCCTTTTGGATCTGAGATTGAAATCTAGGTATAACAGAACCACTCGACCCCAATACATTCCCGAAACGAGTAGTTATAAAACGGGTTTGAGCTTTTGAACGGTCGTCGTTTAAGTGACTTAGACCATTTGTATATGTGGTGGGTTCCTTATATTTAAACGAGTTAAACAAGGATTGGACATAAATTTCAGCTATGCGTTTGGAAGCCCCCATCACATTTGTCGGGTTAACAGCTTTATCAGTTGAGATCATGACAAACTTACTTACCCCGTATTTAACGGATAAATCCGCAATAACTTTTGTGCCCATCACATTCGTTCGAACAGCTTCTCCCGGATTATGTTCCATCAGAGGCACATGCTTGTAAGCCGCCGCATGATAAACGTAATGTGGTTTAAAGGTCTGAAAAAGCAATTCCATGCGATGATGGTCACGGATGTCACCAATGAATGAATGGAAATTATTATTAAGATTATTTTCCTGTAGCTCTAGCTGAAGCTCGTGCAAAGGAGTTTCTGATTGATCATTTAAAATGATCATTTGGGGCTGAAATACAGATATTTGCCGAACTATTTCACTTCCAATAGAGCCTGCAGCTCCAGTGACCAAAACCCGTCTACCCTTTATTTGCTCGCGGATATCCTCATTGTGAATTTCAATTGGCTCTCTTTCCAGCAAATCTTCAATTTTAATATTCTGGATCTGGCGGGAACTTATCTGTCCGTTTACCCAAGTTTGAACAGGAGGAAGAGTTAGCACCTTAATATCATGTTCAAGGCAAAAGTCAACAACCCGATTCTTACGCTCCGGAAGAAGGTTGTGCGTACCTATCAAAAGATCATCTACCTTTTCATCTTTTATTAGATTATTGATCTCATTAGAATGGTAGATTTTAATACCATCAATAACTTTCCCGGATTTACGCTCATCATCATCGATAAATGCAACCATGGTCATATTTACTTTTGGATCGTGATCGAGCGTACGTTTTGCAGCAATACCTACTTCTCCAGCTCCATATATAATAACCCGGCGCTTGTCGATTCGAAGATTTTTCACATAAAGGAAGAAATATTTTACCAGCACCCTATACGTGATTAGTAGTAGAAAACTACATAACAGGTTTATGATAAGAACAACACTGGGAATGACCGGCTCTTTTCTAAAAGAAACAAGGATCAGGTTACAAACGAAAAATAAGCCATTACTCAGTATGATTGAAAGCAGTATTCTGAACGAATCCTGAGCACTTGTATATCTTATTATCCCAGCATAAGTCTTTACACTGAAGAATACAATAGCGTTTATTGTAGCAAAAAATAAAAGGTTACGACTTAGCTCAGTTGTATTTATGAGGCTTATATCAAAATTGAAACGAATGAAATAAGCGAAACACAGGGAGAAGATACAGCAGGTAAGATCAAGTGCAAAGATGATCCAGCGAGGGACGATGTTAATGCGGGAGAACAATATATTCTGCTTTAAGTGAAATTTATACTATTATTCAAGCTACCATACAAATTAAACAAATATAATGAAACATCTTAACTACTCGTTATAATTCATCATTACATGAATTCAATTAGTCGGCCAATGATAATTTTCATGCTCTTAGTCCTAACAGATTTTGTCTGCCTTCGACAAAAAACCTCATGATTAGTGTTATAACGCCGGCAACTAATAGAAAAACAAAAAACGAAAAGCCTGTGAAATCATTAAAGATTAAGTAAATATTGATAATAAATTGCAGAAGAGCATATAATGAAGATACGACAAGGTGAGGCCAGGATTTGATGTTCGCCAAATACTGGTAGAAGTGGCTTCTATGAGCTTCGAAGATATTCTCGCGACGTATTAATCGAAAAATAATAGTTGTAACGGAATCGAGACCGTAGAGCAATAGCAATCCAATATATTTTAGATCTTCTGTCTTTACAATAAGAAGCGCAGTAAAGAATATAAGTATGTAGGCCATACTTATACTTCCAGCATCACCGGCAAAGCACTTCGCTTTCAATCTAAAATTGAACAGATTAAATACAAGGAGAGATATGCCGCATGCAATTAACCACAAAGAAGAAATAAACTCAACCTCATAGGTATTAATCAAATATAAACTGCAGACAATCACCAGGCTGTAAGCCCCCGTAAGACCATTAATGCCATCCATAAAATTATATGCATTAATGGTTCCGATTATAATTATGAAAGAAAGAACAAGAATCCAAACATGAGTGCTCATCAGTCCGGAATCCAAGCAAAGCAGAAGTACACTTATAAAGTGGCCGCCTAATCTCAATTTATAAGAAAGTGGCTTTAAGTCGTCATAAAAGCTAATAACGCTAATGAGAGTGAGGCCAACAATAAAAAGAGGAAATGCAAAGTTGTTGAGGATAGAATGCAGTATCATAATTACAGGGAAAACTATTCCTGCACCTAGGATGGTCATTTGCTTATGGGAGCTGCGGTGATTTGGTCTGTCGACGATGTCGAAGCGCTCTGCCAGCTTGAAATACGACAGAAATAAGAGTAATGATATTCCCAGATAGAGCACATACAGCATAGCTGCAAAGGTTGTTTAATTACTGGAATTAAACAAGATTGATAATGCAATTATCTGAAGGATTTGATGGTTTTTACGAGTCCATCTTTTGCATTCACCGGCAACTTAACATTCAGTGCTTTTATTAATTTAAAATTACTTACAACGTAATTTTCTGTGAGTTTTTCAAGACGCTCGGTAGTTAACGGCAAGTGCATCAGATTTCCTAATTTTGCCAACCAGTTGATTAAATAAGGCTTTATCTTCCAAAGTCTTGCCTTGCCACCCGAAACCTGAGCGATCAGCTTCACAACCTCATTTGTAGATAAAGCCTCATCATCAGCTACATTGTAAATCCCGGTTGGGAAGAAAGGCCTCACAGCAATTTGCATTATAACAAAGTTTAAATTCTCTATGCTCAGAAAGGATCGTCTGTTATCGAACGCAGCAAGCGGATAAGGAAGTCCTTTTGAAACCAATTTATAAAGAAGATTTAGATTACCCTTGTTACCTGGCCCATGAATCATACAGGGTCTCAGAATATAATATGATTTACCGGGAGGAAGAATCTGCGCCATAATGTACTTCTCGGCCATAAGCTTTGATTTACCGTAATCAGTAACCGGATGAGAAGTATGATCTTCTGTTAGTGGCCCTTCTACCTGATCAGTTACAGCTTTGACGGAACTAATGAAAATAAACTTTGAAGCTTCAGAAGTCAGAAATAAATCGAATAATTGTTTTGTCAGCTCGAAATTGACATCAACATATTCCTGGTAAGAAGCACTATTTTTTAAATCGTGCGCTTTGCCCGCAAGATGAACTATTGTGGCATTATTAGCGTTGGGAAAGATAGCAGGCGATAACTGTTTCCGGAGATTGACTCCTTCCGCATCGAGACCGTTTAAGATAAGGTACTGCAGGAGATTTGTGCCAACAAAACCAGATGTGCCAGAAATGTAAATTTTTCCCATACAGAGCTATCTGAATTTTTGCAATTTATCTATTATTCAAAATCCGACCTATAGGACTTTTCCATCTGCTCATAAATAATCGTGTCTTTGAAAATAGTTTCCGCAATTAGCCTCCCATGAGCTCCCATACCAGACATTTTATCCCGCTGAGCAGCAATCCTAATCACAGCTTTCCTTATTTCGTCTACAGATCTAGGTTTGATAAGATAACCATTTAAACCGTCCTGTACCGTAATATTGCAGCCTGGCGTATCGGTTGTTATAACAGGCAAACCAATCGAAAGGGCTTCAAGAACACCTCGCGGCACACCTTCGCGATAATAGCTGGCATAAAGAAAAACGTCAGCGGCTGACAATAATTTATGAATCTCATTATGTTTGCCGGTGAAAATTATATTATCAGAACCATCAACTTCTCGTATGTAATGCTCATTTACATTTCTGGGATTATCTGTAAATGGAGCTCCCACTATCATTAATTTTAATTCAGGATGATCTTTATATAATCCCTGGAAAGCTGTCACCATCTCCCTAATGCCCTTTTCCCAGATTAGCCTTGTGACACATATAAATAAGACGTCATCAGATAACATTTTATATTTTTCGCGGTAATTCTCACGACTTTTCTGATCGAAGGTAAATAGTTCAGTATCCACGCCACTACCTTTAACCAAGATAATCTTCCGCTTACTAAAACCGATCTTCTGCAATTGCTTCTGGTCATCCTCATTCTGAACAATAACAAGATTTGAAAAGTTGATCATGAACCAGTAAACTATGTTACTTATCCATCGGAGGAAAAGAAAGGATAAGGTCTGATTGGAGTAAATTACACCCATACCCGTTACATGCAATATCACTTTACGACGTGAAAATAGATTCGCTATCACGTTAATGAAGTTAGGAAAGAGCCGAAAAGAATGAACTATTCCTATATCATGCTGATTAAAGATCTCCCGATATGCTGCAAGGATGTTTTTTATTTGGGATAGCCAGGTTTGTCGACCTTTATTATAATACGTATACACCGTAATACCTTCGCCTTCGATCAATTCTGAATATTCATCGGCGGGTACCAGCACAAAAACATTCCAACCTTGTTTTACAAGATACTGTGCATATTTTAAACGCCATTTGTAAAAGTCAGCACCCAGGTTTTCAACAAGTAATATATTTTTCGGCATACCGGATGATAGGCTTTAAGTTAATGTGATCTGATTTTTAGTGGCTTAATAACGTTTCGAAGTGGAAATTATGTTTTAGGAAAGACCGTGTAAAGTGTTTTCCTTATGAAAGCTAAAAGCTTGTTTTCAATTAACTGATTGAATACGGTTGAGAAAATGACAGTTGTTACAATAATCAACATTTTGGAGTAAATATCTGCCGGATTAATAATGATTGTGATAATGGGTCCGAAGAGGTAGATACCATAGGAGGCATCCCCCATTATTTGAAAGAATTCGGAAAGTTTCTTGGTTATTGGCTTTTCTTGCTCATAAGCGGTTGAAAATAATATCACTAAAAATGACAAAGGCCCATACACTAAAAACATTAGCGGCGTTTGATAAGTGATCGCAATTCCCAGAAACAACGTTAAGCTCAAGCATGCTCCCAATAACGAAATATTTGGAGCTAGCCGTTTATGAAAAGTAACTGCAATGTATGCGCTTAAGATTCCTAAAAGAAATTCCCAGAAGTTTGGCCCAATGGCATAGTTCACAACAGTTCCTAAAAGGGCATCTGTATATTGATTTACAATGGTTGTTATAGTTGTAATTATCAGTAAAATGACAAATAGTACTTTGGCATAATTTCTTGGCAATAAATAAGCACAAGTTCCTACCACAAAGTAAAAATATAGCTCGAATGAAAGACTCCAGCTTACGCCAACTATAGAAAAATGTCCGGGGAATAATATTATATTTTTTATGCTAAGATCTCCGAATCTTCCAGGTTGAACTAAAATCATAAATAACAACGCTACCCAGTATAAAAAGAAGATTTTTGTCAGCCTGTTCACTATAAAATGAATCGCGTCAGGGCGTTTTCTTACAAACAATGTATAATACATCACAAACCCACTGATTGCAAAAAAGATGTCTACGCCCTTGTAACCGGAACTCATCAACGTCAGATGAAAAAGAAGTACAATAATTGCAGCTATAAACCGGAGGGCTTGAAGAGTATAAAACGTCATCTTATTATGAATAGTCGGTCAGCAAAATAGTTAATAGTTAATAGTTAAAAGCATCCCAGCCTTCCGAATTATCTGAAAATTTAAAAATATTTCAACACAAATTATAGCCGCGGTATGAACGTGCGAATTTTTCAATAATAACTTCAATTGAACCCATGTATACATTCTTGGGGCACATGGCATAAACCTTTTATTTTTTGACATCCTGCTGAATGAGATATATCAATACCCATCTTTCAATAGCCATTATAGCTGTTGCCACAATAACTTCTTTTCTCTAGAATAGAAAAACAAAAGCAACACAATGATAATATGGTAATACGACGAACGATATCTTGTGGCCGATCCGGCATTAAATAAACCAAATGGATAATTTAAAAGCAGTATGAAAATTATTCCAAAAAAAATAGTTAATAAAAAGTATGGATTGATCACTATCCGCTTGAGTTGATAGTATATATTACTAAAAAACAAGTATAATGTTGAAAATATAAAAATTAGTCCTTCAAAAAAATATGGGATTAAAAATGGCTTCTGAACGGCTTCAAATAAATTCGGTCCCAAATTGGCAATAAATATCCCTTGCGGGGCTTTCAAATAAAAATCAGCGGTAGTTTTCCAGAAGCCTAATTTCCTCCCCGAAACAGCGTTCGTAAATTTTGGATTGAAATAATATTCTGCAAGGGGTAGTAATTCATTTTTTATATAAGAGATACTGACAAAGACCGTGACAATAGTAACTATTGAAATACCTGAAAAAATCGCAAAGAACTTAACATACTTGTTTACCAGATGAATTCTATATATGTAAAGATTAACAATCAAGCAGCCTAAGGCAAAACCTACAACCGGCCTTAATACAAATGAAAAGTATAGGGCAAGCAGGTTTATAACTAACGGAAATCTAAGCTTTGATTTATTGATAATGTTTATGATCCATACTAAGACTATGCAGGTGAGGGAACACGATAAAGATTCTTTTACAATGATGGAAGTCCAAGTTCCAAAGCTGGGCATCAGGAACATGAATATCAAAAAATACTCTTGTTTCGTTGTTAATTTCAATTCTTCGATCACCCATTTTAAACAAAAAAAAGAAAACAGGGAATAGGTTAAGTGAACAAAAATATCCAAGAAAAGTATCTTTTTTAAAATCGCTGTCAGGGTTCCCATTAACAACGTGTTGTTTTTCAAAACAGTCGAAGTGAGGTTGATTGGAGCCATCAAATAAGCGTCAGCATCCCCAACATTAGATATTTTGCTAAAAATGAAAACACCATAAAAGGTGTACATCATTTTAAAAATAAAAAGTATAAATATTGACTTCTTGACCCGAATCTGATTTATTTCCTTAATCATTATGGAGAATGCGATATGTACAGAACGTTATCAACAAGTTCAAATCGGGAGAATATTTAAGGTAATTAGTGGGGATACAGGAATCTTTCAATAGATTTTACAACCGGCAATTCTATTTTGTTATGGATCCAATTGCTGACCAACACAACAAGCAAAAGCTTAAGAGCCAATTCTATTACAGTATAAAATAAATTAGCACCAAATATAGGGCTAATTAATCTTGCTATGAAAAAAATAATAAAGGGGTGGGCTAGGTAAACTACATAACTGGCATTCCCAATCTCGTAGAAGTAGTTATAAATGCGATTATCTCCTTTAGTAAAGCTTTCAGAAGTGATAAAGAACAGTACTACAAAAAAAGACGGGATCCCGAATAATAAAACTCGGGAAAAATAGATTTTTTGAAAATCACAGTAAACCATTATCACGAATGAAATTAATGCTATGAAAGCAGCTATAATTACTGCCGGCCTCGTCGACAACATTTGCCTGAAGCTGTTAGTCAAGTAATACAAAAAGATTCCGAATATAAATTCGAGAGTGATTTGATTACTGTAAAATGAAAGGAATTCATTTGAAGAATTCGCTGTTAATGAGTAAACGATAATCGACACTATAATCAGCGAAGCTGAAAACAGCGTAATAGTTGGTTTTTTGAAAACCATAACTAGTGTCCCAACTAAAACATAGAAGAAAATTTCATAATTAAGCGTCCAGCCGTTCGATAGAATTGGCCCCGAAGCTCCTACTGTATAAGGGATAAACAAGAATGACTTGAAAATTGACGATGCTGAAATGTATACATTATTCATTCCTTGGGGATAAAATAGCCAGACCAATATTACCAAACAGGTAAAAAAGTAATACATGGGGATTACTCTGATAAACCTCTTGAGCAGAAAATGCTCAGTCCGTTTATTTAATATGAAAGAGATGATATATCCGCTTATAACAAAGAATATATCCACCCCAAACTGGCCTATTTTTAAACCCAGAAAATCACAATGAAAAAAAACAACGAGTAACGCTGCGATAGCCCTTAAAACCTGTAAGTTTTTAATCATTGGCTAACCATAATATTAACTCATCCATTGTTTATACCATAGCTGAAACATGATCAGATGCCATAATTTGAGTATGTTCTCATTTTTGTTTTGTAGATAATTACTAGTAATTTTTGCAACTTCTTCAACTTGAAAAATATCTTGCTTCTCTATAAAGGTTTTGTTCAGATACTGATCCATATAATTTTTGATCTCAATATCAAACCAACTTACGATGGGAATACCAAACCCCATTTTAGGCCTGTCCATTATAGTTTTCGGAATATACTTATGACAAATTTCCTTTAAAATATATTTCTTTACCCCGTTTTTTATCTTTAGTTCAGAAGGCAACTTTGCAGACCATTCCAGTAAACGGTGGTCTAACAATGGTTCACGACCTTCAAGACTTACCCTCATTGCAGCCCGGTCTACTTTAGCAAGAACATCATCTACCATATACGTTTGATAGTCTACATAAAGTAAGCGGCTAATTTCATCGGCATATTTTTCTTCAACGACTGGGATATTGTCAAACAATCCCAAATTAAGTACTGGTCTTTTGAGAAGCGCGTTGATCTCCTGATTGGTAAAAGTCTTTGCTATTGAAGACAAGCCTTCCATTATATCAGAGGCCTCCAGTAAGGCTAATCCTTTATAATATCTCGTCTGGAAATTATAAGTGTTTTTAAAGTAAGGTATTTTACCCGGATCAATTTTACTTAAAATATCTGCTGTCCATTTCCGCGCGCCTTTTGGAACGATCGAGGTTTTTTTTATTGCATTCTGCAAATAGGTATATTTAGAGTATCCACCAAAAAGTTCGTCGCCGGCATCTGCAGAAAGCGCAACGGTAACCTTTTCTTTTGCCAGACTACTCACCAGCATAGTTGGGATTGCCGAGGCGTCAGCAAATGGTTCGTCCCAGTATAAGGGAATTTCTGGTATAAGCATGCGGGCATCCTCAACCGTACAGTAATACTCATTATGGTCGGTACCAAGATGAGAGGCTACTTGTTTAGCATAGGGCGCTTCGTTGAATCCAGGTTCGTTAAATCCGATAGAAAAAGTTTTTATTTTCTCGGTTCTGTTACTTTGCAATAGCGCGGTAACCGTGCTGCTATCGTAGCCTCCACTTAGAAAAACCCCTACAGGTACGTCAGCCACCATCCGATAATCTACAGCTGATTGGATTAATTTTTCTGTCTCAACAATAGCATCCTCTTCACTAATGGAAATCTTGGGCTGATTGTAGTAATCAACCGCCTTCCAATACGGGTGCTCTATGTAATTGAATTTTAAAATGTCAAACTCAATGTAATGTCCTGGCTTTAATTTGAATGTATTCTTGTAAATGGTTTGCGGCGCCATGATATATCCAAATTGCATGAATTGAGCAACCGCATTTAATTCTAACTGTTTTTCGAAATTTGGATGTTGCTGGAAGGCTTTTAATTCCGATGCAAATAATAATAGTTCACCATCAAAATAGTAATAGAATGGTTTTACTCCTGGGCGATCTCTAAAAAACCATACTTTTTGAGTTTTGGAATTAACAATTACGAACGCAAACATTCCTATGAAGCGGTCCACAGCTTTCACACCCCATTCGTCGAAAGACTGCAGAATTACCTCGGTATCCGATTGACTTGTAAAAATCCTTCCTTTCGCTTCAAGAATGATCCTGATCTCTTTATAATTATATATCTCTCCATTAAAAACAATGCACCACTCATCAAAATACATTGGCTGACTTCCAGTATCATTCAAATCGATGATACTTAGCCGGCGATGTCCCATCCCTAACAAAGCGGGTAGATCCTTAAAAACTACATGACCTTCTCCATCCGGTCCTCTATGGGCAAGTACGGTAGTCATATTTACCAAATCCTGAGATGTAGATCTTCTACTCTTATCAATAAAACCTGCTATTCCACACATTGACTTTTACAGTTCTATTTCTTTGTATAATTTCTTGATCTTATCCATATAGCTGTCTGCAGAGAAAGAACTCCTGATATGAGCTATCGCATTATTTGACATCGTTGTATAGTCCTGTTCTGACAAATCGAGGGCCCTCAACATGGCTGTCTCAAAATTCTTTTTATCAAAAGAAGAGACAATTCCATTATAACCATCTTTGACAATAAGTTCATAGCCAGGACTATCAACAATTATAGGTATAACTCCAAAGCTCATTGCTTCTAATAATGCGTTATTAGCAAATACGACCTTTGCCGGCAGGACAAAAAATTTTGACTCCCTGTATAGAGCTGAAGGGTCTGCGACGTAGTCTAGTAACCTAAGATTAGTAGGTTTATTAGTTATTACTGTGGTTTGTTCTTTCTGATATAAGGTTTTAGGCAGTATACCGGCAAGAATATTTTTTGTGCTTTCAAAACTTTTCCTAGCCAAAATATCCACAAACCAGCCAGACATTCTTTCTGGGATAAGTCGGTTTAGCCATAGAAAATCGATGTTTTTAGCTTTATAGTCAGAATGTGTCTTGTGTTCCGGAAGATCGTTTCTTATTTCCACAGCGTTATGCAGAAAGAACAATTTCCTTACCCCCATTTCCCGTAAAATTTTCTCCATATAAATTTCGCGGTACCATACCATATCAGCCCGTTTATAACACATCCACATAGATAGCCTGGTTACAAGGTCATAGCCTCCTTTTTTGAAATAAAGTAAATCCCCCCGTTCAACGCAAATTGTTTTGATTTCGAAATATCTAGCTAATAGTAAATATATAAATGAGAACCTGCCTCCCGGGTAAACCTCCACATGGTGAATATTGTGCTTATTTTTTTTAAAAAAAGAATAAATCTGCCCAAAACGGTTTAGAAGTCCTTGTACCAGCAAGCGATGTTCATCCCTTGTCTTAAAATACTGGTCGGAATATCCGATGTAGTCATTTACATAAAATACCGGGGTATACCCTAAATCGTAAATTATCTTAATTTGCAGCCTATTCTTAGGGGCTACCTTGTCAAGAAAAGAAACGATTAAAGATTTTTTATGGTTCGTCACAGTTTCACTTTTGTTAGCTAAAAAACCATTAATTATTTTCCACCTTCCAAACTTTGTGATATGAAGCTACCATTGTTTGGATACTGAAATTCTCTTCGATATGCCGTCTGGCTTCTTCTTTTTTTGAGGCCCAGAGTAATTGATCTTTCCACTCGTCAGAGGCTTGAATAATTGCGTTAGCTAACAGATCAGGAGACTCGGGAGGGACAACCCACCCATAATCCGAAATTATAACGGAAACGTCTCCTACGTTAGTTGCAATGCAAGGTGTACCGCATGCCATCGCCTCGCAAAGCACATTCGGGAATGCTTCCCCATACTTGCTGCTCAAAGTGAGCAAGTCGAGTCCATTCATAATCTCAGGAATATTATCCTGCTGGCCCAACAGGATAACCCGCTCCTCGATTTCAGATGAATTTATCCAGCCTCTCAATTCCTCGTTACTACTTTCCATCCCTACTCCAACCATCATTAAGTGAAAATCAATGCCTCTTTTTTTAACTAATCCCAATGCTTTAATCAGGTTTAAAATGTCTTTTTGAGGATCAAAACGCGCAACAATCCCAATAAGGAAAGCTGAGTCGCCTATTTGCCACTTTTCTCTTAATGTCTTGCGTTTAAAAATATCAGGCTTAAACAAGCTAAGATCATAACCGTTTGGCACCAAACAAAATTTAGATGCTGCGTAGCCCTGTGATACGTTTGCCTCAATAGCCCTTTGTGCGCAAGAAATTATTTTCTTCGGAACCACGTACGACAGAGCAGCGCAAAGCTTGGTAACCATCAGCGTTTTCCAATGCGTCTGTCCCCTAACGAGTGTACTGTTATGAATGCACCAATAGATTTGAGTGATACCGGCAAAACGTCCTATAATGCCTCCCACTAAGTCGGCGTGATACATCCATGTTTGTAGAATATCATATTTGTTATTTTGGAGACATTCCCATATAAAGGTCAACCCGGTTCGTGTGACATGCCCTTTTCTCATGTTAAGGCTATAAACGGTAAAACCTTTTTGAGCCAATAACGGCCCATACTTACCTGGCCCCATTAAAGAGATAACCGTATGCTTGCAACTGCTATCATTAGTAATAAGCCGGTAAAGCACTGCTTCAGCACCACCGTCTTCAAGGCCAGTTATTATATGTAAAATGGATTTCAATACTTTTGCTTACAAATAGGACGTCATTAAATGTGCCCACTCATTATTTCCACGTTCACTTGTGCCATGTCCCTTCGCCCCCAGATCAATTACGCTTTTATCTAGAATTCGATCACTTACCAGTTTTTCAGTAGCACTCATTATTTTCTCTTTGATGATGCCATTCTCCATCCACTTCTTTTGAGGAGGTTCATAGCCGATCTTGTCCTTTCTCCAGCAAATATCGTCTGGGAGGAGATGATTAAAAGAGCTACGTAATATCCACTTTGTCCAACCCTTATGAATTTTGTACTGCGAAGGTAAACTAAAGGCATAATTCACGAGTTCGTGGAATAAAAAAGGTAATCTAACCTCTCTGGAATGTGCCATGCTATTCCTGTCTGCATATCTCAAAAGTACCTGCAAATCACCACTCATAGCTGAATAATTCAGCTCTCCATTTAAAGTGTTAAAAGAATTGTTGAAGCGGTAGTATTGGCGACTATAATCCTGAAAAAAATCGTTATTGAAATATTTCTTCGTTTTCTGTTTCCATAACACTCTACCAAAACGCAACTTGTCAACATATGAAGGAAAATATTCTCTAGCATATTGCGCCAGATCTTTTTTTGCTTTTGTATTAATATGATTATCGGCGTGGAGCTTTTGATATGCATTGAATTCCTCTGCATACTTCGTTCCGCCTTTTTTTCGCATTTCTCTAAAAAATACATTATAATAACCATGATATCCGGCAAATATTTCATCAGCCCCTTGACCATCCAATAAAACCGTCACATCGTTTGCTTTGGCAAGTTTCATTACTTCGTACTGAGCCAGTATACTTGCACTGCCAAATGGTTCTTCCTGATGATAAGCGACCTTGTCAATCTCGTTTAACAAAGTTTCTTCATCGGGATAAGTATAATATGGGTCAACATCTGTAACTCCCGTTATCATGTCGATAAACTTCCCTTCGTCTCTGGCAAAGCCGGGGAAACGGGCACTAAAAGTCTTTTGTTTAAGTCCAGGATCTTTTTCGTAAGATTTCTGCTTGAAAATTTGATCAATGGCACATACGATAATGGAACTGTCTAATCCTCCACTCAGACTGCTTCCAACAGAGACATCACTACGCAGCCTTCTTTTTAGTCCGGTAGTAAAAAGTTCCTGAATTCTCTCTGCAGCTTGTTCTTTTGAATCAAACATCTTCATGTTCGATTCTAGCTGAATAGCCCAGTATTGCTTTAATTCAATAGATGACTTTTTGAGATCAATTAGTAAGTAGTGTGAATGAGGCAGACTTTTAATATCCTCGTAAAAAGTCTCTGAAAGATCGGTCCGGTTATCTAAATATCCAAATGCGAGATAGTTATATAACATTTTACTACTCACGCTTCCTTTACCATTTAAAGCATGTATTGCCTTCATCTCGGAGGCAAATACTATTTCTTTACCATGCTGGTATTGATAAAAGAAAGGCTTCTCCCCAAAACGGTCTCTTGCACAGAACACCAAATTCTCTTTATTATCGTATATGGCAAAAGCAAACATCCCATCGATGATTTCTAACGCCTTCTCTTTGTAGTGATCATAGAGCGCCATTAACACCTCTGTATCTGAATGGGATTTAAATGTATACCCTTTCTGCAACAGTATTTCCTTTAATTCAAGGTAATTATAGATTTCCCCATTGAACGTTATGCTATAACGCCCTAAATAATGCATAGGCTGATGACCTAATGTACTAAGGTCTATAATTGATAGTCTTCTATGACCAAGCCCCACATTTCCATCTTCATTAATCCATTGCCCTTCCCCATCGGGTCCGCGATGTAAAATAGCATTTGTCATGGTTTTCAATTTATCCACGACAACTTTTTCACTTGAAAATTTAACGACTCCGGCTATTCCGCACATGATCTATTTTTTTGCAAATTTAAAGAATGCGTTACAAGTTAGGCAACTGAGAGAATTATTCTTTTGTATCACCTTATACCGGCTGGCTTAAGCGACGTCAGGCCCATGAACTATATACATTTATCAGCTCTTGCGACACTTTCTTTGCATCATGTACTTCTTCAACGTATTTCCGGCTTTTCATTCCCAGCTCTCTTCGCAATAACGGATTTTCAATCAATTCAATCAATTTTTGCCTTAGCGTTTCGGGGTTTGCATTTACTATAGGGCAGTCTACTGGTACTCCCTGTTTATATACACCGGGCATAATATAAGCAATGACGGGTTTACCGAAACTCATAGCTTCAATTGCTGCAGATGCATAACTACCAAGAATGATCTGATCGATGAAAATATCAGCTGTGCGCATTACTTTAAGCATTTCGATTCTTTGTACATTATGCATCAATATAAATTCGATCTCATATTGCAATTTCAGTGATTCAACAACAGGCACAATATAATTTGAACCTTTAGCAAGCTTTGCGGATGGAGAGTGGACAATTATAATTTTCTTACTTTCCAGGCTTGGATACTGCGGCACAAACTCTGACGTGGGGATGCGGTACTGAGTAGTATGAACCGTTTTGAAAAGTCCTTGCTTAAGAAATAACTGCATTTCCGGAACCAAAAGGGGAACAAATCCATGTCTGTGAAATTTCTTCTGGTTTCGAAGAGAACTCTCTTTGGTTTCCATTTTCGAATATTCGTATCCATTATTGTAGATACTTTTGTACCAGGGACTCTCTTTCATAGTAATCTCCGGAATTCGTATGTCGCTACCCACCCACTCGATAAAGCGGGGTTTTTTCATCCAGCGTACTAGTTTTAAATCAAGTGAGAATGGTAGTGCACTTTCCCATGTCCAATGAACTACGTCGCACCACCGTAATAATTTATATAGAGTGATAATATAAATCAGTTTATAGTAGCCATAAAGAAACGGGTTTAAAATGGAATGGTACTTAAGAACGATAACGTTATCATTCTTCGAAACAATAACATTATCGCTGAGCGTAATGCATTTAGCCTTATGTCCCATCTCAACCATTGCCTGTGCTGTAATAGCAGGCATTGACGCAATATTGGTTGGGGCAAATAAAATGTTCAAGTTATTACAATAAATCTTTGACGCCGTTTTCAAACGTCACCACCGGCGAATGCAATATCTCACTCATTTTAGATATATCCCCCGTAAGATAATTAGGCTCACTTTCCTGGATAGTCAATTGTGGTTTCTTGTCTACAAGTGCTCCCACGATTTCGACAATTTTCCGCAACGAAATTACTTCGGGGCCTGCAACATTTAACTTTTGACTGGTTTCTAATTTAAGTGCTTTTAAAATAGCCTGCACTGCATCACTTGCATGTGTGGGATTGATAAATAGTCCATCCTTGCCCTGCAAACTGATTGGACTCCCGTTCTTTACAAAATTAACTAAACGAGGAATTAGCATATCTTCGCGCTGATTTCTGCCGTAGACAAAGAAAAAACGTAGCATCACTACATTAAATTGTTTTGTATAGTTGTCAAGAATCACTTCACTGCAATGCTTTGTACCTAGATAAAAGCCTAATTCAGGTTTGTAAACGATTTCCATGGCTTCCGAAAATCCTGACTCTATCCCGGTCCCATAAATTCCAGCTGAGGAGGCATAAATAAAACTGGATACTCCTGCCCGTTGCGCATAATCAGCCAACTTTAAGGTACTTAAGGTATTGACGTAAAATACATCTTTTGCCTTCGATGGAAAATCCCGGAAATTTTCAGACTGCGCCAAATGAATAATAACATCTGCTTTGTCTGGTAGCAAAGACTCATCCCAGTCCGAAGACAGGTCAATTGATATACTCGTTACCGATTCAGGTAATCCGGAATTTGATCTGCCGAGGACAAAAATCTCATAACCCTTTTTTAGAATCTCAGGCAGGAGATACGAACCTACTAGTCCGCTGGCGCCGGTAATTATAACTTTTTTCATCAGATTTCAATAGTTTTATGCCTTAGCCAGTGACGGAGTTAAGCCTATGCGTTGATTCACTTCATCAAACACACTGCCGATGTATTGAGTAGAATGATAGTTTGATACATAGTCAAAACTCTTTTTCGAAGGAATCGTCAAATCTATTTTACCATCAAGAACATCTTTTAGAAGCTGTTTGATTCCGAAAACATTCGTGTTTAAGAATGGCAGCTCATCCCTGCTTTTTAACAGGCCGGAAAACAAATACAGATCTATCAAATCTTCACGCAGGTAGCAAATTACGGGTTTTGCTAATGCCATTGTCTCTAATGCGAACATCGCATACCAACCTATAACCAGTTGGTCTGCAACGATATCGGCTTTCGATATCTCTTCAATTATTTCCTGATTAGGCCGTTTTTGAAGAAATTTCAACTCAATGGGATAACCTTCAGCTTGAAGCTCGTCTATAGCATTCTGAATATAACTTGTACCTTTAATTGTCTTGTGGTTTGGAGCATGCAAAACCCTGAGTGGCTTCTCAACCGTGTATTCTCTTTGTACAAGTGTCGGATTTCTCAGCTTTTCAAAGCGTTCCAGATCGATTGAAAAATGGGCGATCATTAACTTATCCCAATGGTGCATGTAATCTACCCAGTCGCAACCGCTGATAACTAGATCTGCGGCCTTAGTCCATCGCATGATTTGCTTTTGCACTTTTTCATTTGACTTGTGATATTGGGGATAATCTGCAGACATCGCGTGTTTTAGCTGCAGGTTATTGCAATCAAACATATTATAAACATCCCCTCCGTAAGGCATGACTACGATCTTTGTTCCTGCAAGTTTGTAGAGCTTATACTCCATCTTGCTCAGAAAAAAATCGGTCATAAGTGGGCCGCCGTTAAAATATAGATAGATACACTTATATCGGGAAATGGATCTCAAAAATAGAAACGTTGCCCGAAAACTTTTTACGATAGGGATTTTAGAATAAAAAGCCAGGTCTGATCTGTAATCAAATTCACTAGTGATGAAATAAACACTGTTTGCAAAAGTTTCACATGAGTAACCGTATGCCAAAAGAGCCTTTTTATGATATATATTATTAATCATTGGCTCTGGGCCCAATCCAACATCTATAGATTTCTTGCTAAAAGCTCTGATAAAGATTATTGCAGCAATAATCCACGGAAAAATTAACAGGTAATAAATAAGGTAAATAAGGGCGAAAAATATTTTAAACCGAATAAATTTGAAAATTGTACTCATTAAAATTAATGTTAAAAAGGTTTATGTCCATTCAAAAAGATCCTACACCACCATTCGAAATTAAGAAAGGACCATATTAGCAAGCGATGATTGATCCTTTGGTCGATATGCTCATTTACTATCTTCTCAATGTACTCTCTTCTTATGAATTCAGTCGAAACTGTATTACTACCTAGCAATAACTCCTTAATGTAAGCCGCATTCTCACCTCTGTACCATGATTCATCTGGAGCGGAAAATCCCTGCTTTTTCCGGTTAATAATGCTTTCCGGCATAAAATCAGTCATAGCTTTTCTCAGAACATTTTTGCCATCGTCAAATTCTAGGTATGCTCGCTTTTTGTTTCCAAAAATATTCTCATTAAGCGTTTTCATTTTCTCAAAATTTCCAAGCTTGTGTTTTACTGGAATTTTTTGAGCAAAATTAACAAGTTCGTTATCCAGGAAGGGAAATCTTTCTTCTAAGCCATGCGCCATCGCTAACTTATCGCCAACGAGCAGCAGGCCAGGTAAAAACGTCTTTATCTCAAAGTAGAGCGAATTGTTTATGTGTTCTTCAGGAGTATCGTAACGCAGCTTATTATTAAATGTAAATACTCTCTCAAAAACTTCGCGGGGCGAGTTAATATTGATTTTCCCTATAACCCCTTCAGTGAAAAGCTCACTCTTATCCTGGTCATTAACTAATCGCTGCCAAAAGCCATAATATTGATCAAAAAAGTCATGTTGGGAGATGGAATTTGAAACTCTGTAATATCTCCATGGATACCCCCCGAAAAGCTCATCACCTCCTGTTCCTTGTAGACAAACCTTAACGAATTTAGAGGCGAGCCGCGATATATAGTAATTTGGATATGACATACCAACACGAAGATCTTCAAGATGGTACACAAGTCTTGGCAATGACCACTTGATATCGCCTGCGTTCAGCACCTGTTCATAATGTTCCGTCTTAAAGTTGTTGGCCATTAACTCGGCATCCCTTCGCTCATCATAATTGGCTTCAACACCTGTTACCTCACTCATATCGAACCCGCAGGTAAAGGTCGAGAGACGATCAACATGTTGTGATGCTATCGCGGCAATGGAGCCGGAATCCATACCGCCTGACAAATAAGAACCAACCGGAACATCAGATATCATCTGTCTCGAAACTGCATTCTTAAACAGCCTTTTAGTCTCACTAACCGCATCATTGAAATCCATGGTTTCATCTGTTTCGGTAAAGTCATAATCCCACCAGGAATTATGGGTTATTTCCTTTGCGAGTGAGTTGATCTTGATCGTATTGGCCGGGGGAAGCATGTCGATTCCTTTAAAGAGGGTGTGATACGCAAATAAATTCTGAAAAGTGAAGTATTCATTCAGAGCTTCGTAATTTAACTCTATTTGGTAGGCCGGGTGCTGCAGAATTGCCTTAATTTCTGATGAGAACACTATAGTTTTCCCATTAAACCAGGTATATAATGGTTTCACTCCATACCTGTCCCTGGTTAAATAAAGTGTATTTTCATGATTATCCCAGGCGCCGATTGCAAACATACCATCAAGCTGAGAAAATAACTCAATGCCGTAAGCGGAAAGACCTTCTGTAATTACTTCTGTATCACTATTAGAAATAAATACATGGCCTTTCGATTTCAACTTCTGCTTTATTTCCATGAAATTATAAATACATCCATTGAAAACGATTGTCCATCTACCGTCTTTTGAGGTCATAGGCTGAGCACCTTTAGCAGACACATCCAAAATCGAAAGTCTTCGATGCCCAAGGGCAATATTATCTTTTATATAATAGCCGTCAGAGTCCGGACCCCTATGTGCAATAGCATCCGTCATTTTGCGAAGGTGCTGCATTGAATACGGCGACCCGTCTAAATTAAATACTCCTACAATTCCACACATTATTCAATTATTTAATATTTTTCAATTTAATTCTTTGCGATAAAGAATATAGCTTCCAATATAGATGATAATAGATCCCGGGTAAATATACTTTTAAGACGGGTCTTTGCTCCTCGTTATTCACTTGAGAAAACGCAAATGGCACGTGAATATATTGGTCAAGGCGGTAATAAATCCTGTTTACTGTCCAATTTGGTACAGAAAAATAAAATGGAGGTTTAGGCTTCTGAATTTTTATCAAGCCGGATAGCCAACCCTCAATATTTAACTGAAAATGACGGATAGCAGAATCCAGCCAATTAATCAATTTTTCCTTTGGAAGCAATCTTCGTTCTAAAGCAAAATTTAAAATTTCTATATATGTCGCCTTAAACAACGATAAATAATTTTTGAAGTTACTTCTTCCATAATTTTGTGCATTATGAACCATATAAACTCCACAAATTTTCTTCGACAGTATTACCCGTCTTCTTAATGATAATATTAACATTAAAAAGACGTCAGACCCAGAAAGGATTTCGTCAGACTCTTCTTCCAGAATTGCTTTGCGATTAAACAAGGTAGTTGTAAAGGAAAAAAAATTGATGTTAAAATATTCGAGAAAATATTCCTTTGGCTCAAATATTTTCCCCTCCTCAATATTAGGGACAAACTCGATCCTGGTATTAGTTGTCTCATAATAGGTCTCCACACCCGATTGATAGAAAGCTACCTCATCTTCACCGTTCAATAGAATAGCATTCATCCCATCGGAAATAAAACGGGGGTCAGTTAAATAGTCATCATCTGATACGAACATTGCCCAGTCTGAATCTGCAAGGTTAAAAAATGCTCGTTTGTAATTCTCTGAAGCTCCTATGTTAGTATCGTTTCTATAATATTTTATACGCTCATCCGCTCTTTGAAATTCTTCAACTACATCACGAGTATTATCTGTCGATGCATTGTCGGTTATCAAAATTTCCAGATTTGGATAATCTTGTATTAACCCTCCTGTGATCGCTGTTTTTAGCAGTTCGGCTCTATTAAAAGTTCCAATAATAATAGTAACTTTTGGGAGTGATTGTGACGGCAAGTTTAAATTTTCTTTAAATATCCGTTAGGAGCAACACTGATAATCAATTTGTTATCATATTTTTCGTCAATAACAAAATCCTTGTTGGATTTTAAGAACTCCCATACGGCTGTCTTTGGATTATTTCCTTTGCCCCAAGTCCTAACTCCCCAGTCATAATCATCAGGCATATCCTCAACCGCTGTGTCAAAAACGACAAGATAACATCCGGCTGTAACCAGTGATGAATAAGCTTGAAGTTCCGCAAGAACATGATCATGTGTATGGTTAGAATCCAGTATAACCATGACCTTTGGTTTGCCTTCAGCAAACTCGTGAACTTCCTTAATAGTTGATTCGTCTATCGAGGACCCTTGAATCATGCTGATAGATCCAGCTAGTGGATGTTTTTCTATTTCGACTCTATTATGATCCCGGATATCTATATCTACTCCCAAAACCTGGCCCTCATTTCCGAGCATCTTTAGTATTGAGGCACTAAAAATCAAAGATCCTCCATGGGCAATTCCCGTTTCAATTATAAGATCCGGGCTAGTTTCCCAGATAATCTCTTGCAACGCAATCATATCTTGAGGATATTGAATGATCGGGCGTCCAAGCCAGCTAAAGTTATAGGTGTATTTATCCTGAGCGGTGTCAAGCATAAATTTTAGACCGCTTTCTTTAGCATTTGTGTTTTCAGAAAGGGCTAGAATATTCGCATCCCGCTCTCTTTCAAATTGTTCTGTTTGATTCATTTTTATATTTCTTTCCAACTTTTTGTAGACGAATTTATATATTGTATACCATCTTTGCCGGTATTAGCAATCAAGTCCAAAATTGACACGTAAGGGTTAAAGTCTCCTAAAATCTGAGGATACGGCGTTTTTTTATAGTCCATATATTGAACATCAATACCATTTCCGTCGAACAACTTATGGTCTAAATAATTTTTAGCGCCATGTCCGGTAATATAATTCGATCCTGATAATGTCCTGACTATCTCAAACACCCGATCGGAACTTTTACCACCTATATCCATTTGCGAGGATATGAAAAAGTCGGGATTTAGATTATAATACCTGCATACCTCTTTCATGCTTGCAACAGAAATATCTGACAACATTGCATAATCCTTCTCAAGCACGTTATGCACTAATTCGAACATGTCTGTAAAATAGGGAGTCGATTTATATGAGTTTTCAAGTAATGAATAATGTTCGGATCGCCAACCTTTTGAATCATTGACGATTGCTTCGTTAATTTTAATGCCTAACTTTAAATTTTCAATTGGAACTGTGATCCATTTGAAACCTTCCTTATTGGCAGTTTTAATTTGAACTCTATTAGTAAAACTTCCTTTAGAAAACTGAACATCATCATAGAAGACAAATGTATTTGCAAGGCGTATTTGCTCGAACATACCGACCCAAGGAAAATACATAGGCTGTGAAATAACAACGTTCATCAACTACGCTGAAATTTAAATTCGTAACAATCCAACATTACAGTTTTTCCAAAGCTTTCATAAAAAAGTTCCTTCGTTCGCGAAGTTTTAATAAACCCATTTTTCAGAAAACAGTTGATAGAAGGATAATTGTCATTTACAATCCACGCCCTTAACACATCAGCAGATGAGTAATCGCCGCAAGTATAATTGACAAGAAAGTTTACCATCGCTGATCCTATTCCGTTCCCTTTAAATCGACTATCCACTCCAATACTAATGATTCCGATTTTACAATTTCTTTCTGATTCAAATGTCAAATAGCAATAACCTAGGCATTTTTCAGGGCTGCAATAGTCAAAACTGAGCCATATTTTACGATCAGTTCTCGTTAATTGTATATTGAACCAGTTTGCAAAGTTAATTTTATCGGGCGGATTGATATAACCTGACCAATAAATATCGTTTGCAAGCGATTTTAATTTATAAATTCTTAAAAAATCTTCACTGGAGTTCGAGAGCGGCCGGCATATAATCTCCATTTTAAAGATAAAAAACTTCAACGTGTTCGGGCAACTGCAGTTTACTGATAACCTCTTTTGCTATAAGAGGATTTAGCCCTACATATAATACCTCAAAATTAACGTCATATTTATCGGGGCTAAATACAGGTACGCCCAAAAGTTCTGAATTAATGAGCAGAGGGTTCTGGTCAATGAAAAGTTTTACATTATCAAATTTCTTAAGCGTCGACGCTATAAACATTCCATAAACACCGGCACCATAAATAGCTGCCGTCTTGGATGAAGAAATCGATTCGAATACTTGAATTTTAGTTTGCATACCAGACCAATATCCGGCTATGTCTTCAACGTCGCCTTTGACCCTTTGTACTTCATCATCTTGACTATCGACCGAAATAGCGCCTTGAGTATTTTTCGCAACAATTATAAAGGCAGCAAAATGCGACTTCTCATCAATTTCTAGTATTTCAAGCCCACATTGCTGAAACAAGTAACGAAGTGAAGGTTTACTATAGTGGTGAATATGATCAGCAACGATGAAATCGCCTGTATTCTCGTACATATTCGGCACAATCATATATACGTAACCATCTGGACTCAACAACCCCTGGATTGTTGTCAACTCCTTTATCGGATCAGGTGTATGTTCGAACGCAAAAAAAGATGTGATAAGTTGCATTTTCCCTACCCACTCGGACTTAACCTGATAAGAAGAAAAGTTTGAAACAGGAATGAAGTTTTTCCATAGATGAGTGTACATCTGACTTACATCGAACAAGTGCGGATTAATGCCAGGAACTATTGAAGATAATCTTTTAAGCACGGTTCCCTTGGCACATCCATAGTCTAATATGTTCATGCCTGGTTCTATCGATATTTTCCTCTGAAGCACGTCGAGTTGATGCTGCTGTCTAAAAATCTTCACACCATCTACTACTTTATAAAGAACGTCATCTTCGTCGCTTTCATCGTAAATATGATACTCTTCGTCATAGTATTTATCTATATTCTCAATTTCTGCGGTATAGGTATGTCCTATCTCATCATCAAAATATAAAGTGGTCCTCCCATCAATAACTTTGCTTAGCGAGGTGATAGACTTATCAGATTCTGAGACGTATAGTAACCTAGCTTGATTTTGAGTTAAAGTACTTTTCATGTAAATTATTTATTCGATTATTAGTTCCGGGTGCACATCTTTTAACTGTACACCATTAGCCACACAACCTTTCCAATCTATTTTGATACCACTAGGGTGACTAAAGTTAAAATAACGAAACTGCATACTCCATCTAGATCTGTCGCCTATATTCTTCCCTGATGAGTGGATCGTCAGAAAATCCATCAATACAAGGTCCCCGGGGTTGGATAACGGACTTACAACTCCATAGTTGGAAATAATTTCTTCTTCATTTTCTATTTTAAGTCCATAAGCGCCGGGCTTACCAGACATTTCAGGGTCGTTAATATATGAGCGTCGCAAACCATCCTTGTGTGACCCAGGACAGATTTGAACTGGCCCCAATTCCTGTGTTATTGCTACTAAGGGACTCCAAAAAACTACTCCATCAACGCTTCTCAACTGATCACGATACTCATAGTGCCATAAAGAACGGAACTTTTCCTCGTTCGGATTGTCAATACGGATTCCGTATCCACCAGCAGCAAGTCCAGGCAGCGAATCTTTCCTCAGCTCATGCATTAAATCCTCATTCTTTGAATGAGTAACCAAGCGCATAAATGCTGGTATTTGCTTCACTGCATCATAAACCTCGCCTCCAAACCTACGGTCCGCGGCAATCAATTGCTGATACCCAAAATCAAACGTATCAGACGCGAATGGCATCTGAACGACCGCTATACTATATTTTTTTATTAGTAAACCGATGATCTTCCATATACCATATTGTATAGGTTCCACATCTGCCTTAACGTCATAAAAATTCGGAATAACTAAAAGTCCGTTTTCATTAAATTCTTTTTTCTGTTGTTCGGTAAGGATCATAGCTTATACTCTATTATATGAAACTTTTCAATACTGCTACCACCCGCTCTACATCACTGCGGCTTAAACCATGATGGCTTGGGAGATTAATACCGCGTTCATGTATATCGTAAGCAACTTTGTTATCTGCCTGTTCCTCAAACATTGGGAGGGAGGACAGCGGGTAGAAAAAAGGCCTGCTATCGATATTATTTTCCTTCATAACTGCGAACATCCGCTCGCGGTCAAAGGCAACTTCTTTGTTCACAATTACCGTTGGCATCCAATAGGAGTTTTTTGTCCCAGGTAGCTCAGGATTTAATTTTCCTGGAAAATCGACAAGCAGTTCTTTGTACCAAGCAAACACTTCTCTTTTCTTATCAACAAGTTCGTCAGCACGCTCAATCTGCGCGCATCCCATTGCTGCCTGAAGATTACTCATTTTATATTTATAGCCATATTCGGCCATCCAGAATGTCTTTCCAATTTTGGGGTCGCGGCCGTGATCGTTCAGGATTTTAGACCTCTCATAAACGTCAGAACTATTCGTAACTATTATTCCACCTTCGCCGGTTGACACGGTTTTAGTACCATGAAATGAAAACACCCCGGCATGTGCTATACTGCCTGCTTTTTTACCCTGGTATTCAGACCCCAAACCTTCGGCCGCATCTTCAAGGACAACTAAATTATGTCTTCCCGCGATCGCCATAATGGCATCCATGTCTACTAAATTTCCATATACATGGACAACAACAATAGCTTTCGTTTTAGATGTAATAGCCGCTTCAACTTTTTCAGGGTCGATGCACCAGGTATCTGGTAAAACATCTACCATGACTGGCTTGGCACCGATATAAAGGACTGGCTCTACCGACGCGATCCAGGTAATATCAGGAATGATAACCTCATCGTCGGCTTTAACACCTAACGCCATTAACGCAAGATGTATGGCACCGGTACACGATGACGTTGCTACCGCAAACTTGCTTCCCTGATATTCGGCAAATTGCTTCTCAAATCGATGAATATACTCATAGCATTTGGTGCCCCATCCGTTCGCAATAGCATCATTTACGTACTCAATTTCACGTTCAGTAATTGAAGGTCTTGTAATAACAATCTTATCTGACAATACGTTTTCCATAAATTAATTAATGACTGATACTTCCGGTATGGCAACAACAAACTTTCCGCCCCACCTTTCTATGTAATTTAACTGGCTAACAATCTCGTCTTTAATATTCCATGGCAAAATTAAAACAAAATCTGGTTTATTCAGCTTCAGATGGTCCTCTCCATACACCGGAATATGACTGGCTGGCAAATATTTATCCTGCTTATGGGGATTGGCATCCACCACAAAGTCAATTAAATCATTTTTAACACCACAGTAATTTAACAAGGTATTCCCCTTAGCAGCGGCTCCGTAACAAGCTACCTTTTTGCCCGATCGTTTCTGCTTTAACAAAAATTCCAGCAACTCGAATTTTACCTGCTCTGCTTTCCGCTGGAAACCTTCGTAAAAAGACATTTCATCCACTCCTGCCAAAAGTTCCTTTTTTATAAGGTTATCAACTGTTTGAGATATTGGCTTCGATTCATCCTTATGATGCTTCGCGTAAATTCTCAATGAACCGCCATGGGTTGGTATTTCTTCTACGTCAAACATGGTCAGATCATTTGATTCAAAGATCTGCTTAACTGTAAAGAACGATAAGTAAGAAAAGTGCTCATGGTATATAGTATCGAATTGATTATTATCAACCAACTGCAACAAATGAGGAAATTCCATCGTAATCACACCGCCATCGTTTAAAAGGATCTTCATTCCGGCAACGAAGTCATTAATGTCCGGTACATGGGCCAGCACATTGTTGCCAAGCAAAAGGTCTGCTCTAACGCCATCTTTTGCAAGTTTAGTTGCGAGATCTTCGCCAAAGAACTCTGTGATTGTATTTATTCCCTTTGAAATGGCGACTTCCGCGGTATTTTTAGTTGGCTCAATACCAAGTACTGCGACATTTCTTTGTTTAAAATATTGGAGCAGATAGCCATCGTTTGAAGCAATCTCAGCCACAAGCGACTTATCATCAAAACCGAACTGGCTAATCATTTTATCGACATAGGCTTCCGAATGAGCTAACCAGCTTTTCGAATAAGATGAAAAATAAACATAGTCACTATTAAATATAGCATCCGACTTCTGGTATTCATCAACCTGAACAAGCTTACATTTGTCACAAACAAAAACCTTCAAAGGATAATATGTTTCAGGCTCATTTAACTGACTTAAGGTTAGGAACGAGTTAGACGCAGGCGAATTGATTAAATCAATAAATACGTGCTCAAGTTCAGCGTTACAAAATCTACAATACATTATTTAGTCTTTACGCCTTCGAAGTTAATAGTTAAAAAAGGATGTCCCTTATCGCGGTCAGAGACTTCAGTAACTTGCAAAGGCCAGTTTATATTTATAAGTTCATCAAGGTAATTTAACCCGGATTCGTGCTCAGGCTGATAAGTTTGGGAATGACAGTACAGCAGCTCTGCATTATCGGTCAAAGTTTGAAAACCATGAGCAAAACCGGCAGGGATATAGATCATTCTTCCGTTCTCGGCAGATAATTCTTCAGCATACCATTTCAAGTAAGACAGAGAGTCTGGACGTATATCGACTGCCACATCAAAGACACTTCCCGCAACGCATCGGACGAGTTTCGCTTCACATGCAGGCATTTTTTGATAATGCATACCCCGGATGCTACCCTTAATTTTTGTAAACGAATGGTTATGTTGAACCCAGGTCCCCGAAAAACCAATACGCTTAAAATCGTCTGAGCAAAAGGTTCGTGCAAACCAACCACGTGAATCGGAAAACCGTTCTGTTTCAACAGCATAGCATCCCTTTAACGGACTTTCTTTAAAGATCATTGTAATAAATGATATGCTGCTATTTGATCAAACGTATATGATTTACACCGGTCTTTAGCCATTTTGTACCAGTTGATAGTCCACTCAATTGCTTCCGATGAGCTAAGCTTTGGAGTCCAATTAAGGGTGTCGATGGCCTTCGAAATATCTAATTTTAATATTCCCGCCTCATGCGGCTGATTTTCATTGGCAGGAAACTCCGCTTCACCAGATCCCCAGTGCCGGATCGCATTCTCCACTAATTGCCCCACGGGCATGAAATCGGTCGAATAAGGCCCGAAATTAAAAGCTCCTCCAAATTTTTCAGGCTCAACACTCATAGCCGAACCTAACAAAAGATATCCATAAATAGGTTCGAGAACGAATTGCCATGGCCTTATTGCATGGGGATTCCGCACATTGATTTTTTTGCCTGCTGTTAGGCTTCTAATAATATCCGGAACAATTCTGTCGTCAGACCAATCGCCGCCGCCAATCACATTCCCCGCGCGTGCTGATGCTATGGCTTTTTTATGTGTATTGAAATCTCCCGCATTAAAAAAACTTTGCCTGAAAGAGCTCACCACGATCTCGGCACAGGCTTTACTTGCGCTGTATGGATCGTAACCCCCTAAGGCATCAACTTCCCGGTAAGGATACGTCCATTCACGATTTTCATATACTTTATCTGTTGTGATTATAACAACTGAACACGGATTATCGAGTGAACGCACAGCATTTAATATGTGAGCTGTGCCTGTGACATTTGTACCAAATGTTTGAACGGGTTTTTTATATGAAAGACGAACGAGGGGCTGAGCTGCCAGATGAAAAATGAAATCCGGCTTGAAAGCTACAATTTCAGAAGTTAGCTTTTCTTCGTCCATAATGTCCGCTATAATCGAGTTACATAAACTATTCCCTCCTATGACACTGTAAATTCCGTTGCTATGTTCCGGGGCCAAAGCGTAACCCTTGATTTCCGCACCCAGCGTGTGAAGCCAGGAAATGAGCCATGAACCTTTGAAGCCGGTGTGCCCGGTTACAAAAATCTTTTTCCCTCTATAAACAGATAAACTCCCGATCATATCTACTTATCCCATATTTTCCAGGGTGCGTTGCCGCTTTCCCATTCTTCTTCCAACTCAACTTTGTCCCTCATGGCATCCATACACTTCCAATAACCCGAATGTTTATAGGCAACCAACTGCCCATCAGCTGCTATTTCAGCCAGGGGTTTCTTTTCCCACTGCTCATTTTCTACATCGCCTTCGAGATATTTAAAAATTCCCGCATCCAATATAAAAAAGCCACCATTTATCCACTGCGATTCATCTTCGGGTTTTTCCTGAAATTTGGAAATAAGCCCCTTCCCATCGCTTTCGATGTTACCAAATCGTCCTGGCGGGCGAATAGCGGTAAGGGTGGCAAGTTTTCCGTGCGTCTTGTGAAAGTCAATCAAGTTTGCGATGTTAATATCACAAACCCCATCACCATAAGTTAGCATGAATGATTCCCCTTGAATATAATTCTTTATTTTTTTTATCCGGCCGGCGGTATTTGTATTTATACCAGTATCTACTAATGTAACTTTAAAGGATTCCGTATTTGTATAATGTACATCCAGTTGATTGTTATGAAGCTCGACTGTTATATCCGAATTATATAGGAAATAATTGATAAAATATTCTTTTATCATGTATCCTTTATAACCTAGACAAATAATGAACTCATCAAAGCCATACTCGGCATAAATTTTCATAATATGCCAAAGAATAGGCTTACCGCCTATTTCAATCATAGGTTTCGGTCTTACTCCTGTTTCTTCGGAAAACCTGGTTCCTAGTCCACCAGCAAGAATAACTACTTTCATATTATAGGCTGTTAATTTTCCAATCTAATACCGGTCTGATTACTCCAGGAAATGCCCCGCCCGAAGTGCCATCCCGAAAGACCGATCTCGCGAAGTCTTCTGTAACAGTAAAATTTAGTGCATTCTGCTCATAGAAACTTACTTTAACTCCCAAGTCCGTTGAAGTCACCGCCAATCCGATAGAGAAGTAACCCGTATTGAAAAAATACTCGGGTATCTGACATTCAACGCGGTAAATATTTTCAGTTGATTTCACCTTCTCATTAGAAAGAGGAGCTGAAATGAAAATATGCTGTCCGAATTGATCGAAGAAATGAAAATTCGGCAAAAAAGGCTGGATAAGATCCTTTTTGAGTCTAAATTTCATTACCACTTTAATTGATTCACGAATATCAAATTCGCCCCTGACATTTCCTGCACTGTCTTCGAGCCAGGCCTCATGGAACTCAGCAATATCATCTCCCGGCTTAACTTCTTCATTCAGATAACTTATGTGTCCCATCCCCGAACCTTCACCGTTCTGATAAAAATTAATAGCTGCAGCCGACGAACCCTCATAGGTTAATTTGCCGTTTTTTAAAACTATACCGGTTTTACACAGGGAGGAGAGCATCGGTAAATTATGGCTAACGAATAATATCGTTCGCCCTTCACCTTTACTAATGTCATCCATTTTACCCAGGCATTTTTTCTGAAAATCAATATCTCCAACAGCCAATACTTCATCAACAATTAAAACATCGGATTCTAAATGTGCCGCAACTGCAAACGCCAATCTTACATACATACCTGATGAATAGCGCTTAACAGGTGTATCGATATATTTTTCTACACCTGAAAAACTTACAATTTCATCAAACTTGCTGTTAATTTCAGCCTTGCTCATTCCCAAAATAGCCCCATTGAGATATATATTTTCACGACCTGATAACTCCGGATGAAAACCCGTGCCCACTTCCAGCAGACTGGCGATCCTTCCCCTGATCCTGATGGAGCCTGAAGTTGGCGACGTGATTTGAGATAAGAGTTTTAGCAAAGTGCTTTTACCCGCTCCATTCTTTCCAATAATCCCTACGGTGTCACCTTGCTTGATATCAAAATTAATATCTTTCAGGCTCCACACTAAACCACTGCCGCCTTTAACTGTCCGGTCATTTTCCTCACCAACTTTTAAAAACGGATCATCCTTACCTCTAAATAATGACCACCATCTTTTCAAATCATTCGAAAGAGTTCCAGTGTTAAATTGTCCTAGCTGGTAGGCTTTTGAAATATTTTCAACTTTAATAATGTCCATTATACGGTATCGACGAAATTTTTTTCAACTTTATTAAAAACAATAATTCCGATTATCAATACAGTCAGGGACGCTATTGTCAAATAGAGTAAACTGTATAGGTCAAATATTCCTTTACCAAATACGCCAAGTCTGATTCCTTCTATGACCGGCGTCATCGGATTAGCTGAGATCAGGAGCCGTAAAGATCCCTGAACTGTTGATAGCGGATAGACCACAGGAGTGGCGTACATCAGGAGCGGCATTACGAAACTGACTAACAATGACAAATCACGGTACTTTGTGGTAACTGCGGAAATGATCATACCAAATCCCAGGCCTAAGATCGCCATTAATAGGACCAAAAAAGGAAATGCATAAATATAAGGGGTAGGCGAAAAGTTTGCTTCTCCAGTAAAAACATAATACCCGATCATGAGTATCAACAATGCTAACTGAACGCCAAATCGGACTAAACTTGATATGACAATACTCACTGGCATCACTAATCTTGGGAAATACACTTTGCCGAAAATCCCCGCATTATCACGAAAGACATTGGATGTCTTTAACAAACAGTCTGAAAAATAGGACCATGCAATAATACCCGACAAATAGAAAACGGGCTGTGGGATTCCATCAGTTGAAATACCGGCTAATCTGCTAAATATGAAAATATAAATCAGCGTGGTAAACAATGGCTGGATCAGAAACCATATAGGCCCCAAAACCGTTTGCTTGTAGAAAGAAACAAAGTCACGTCTAACTAATAGAAATAATAAATCTTTATAACGCCACAGCTCTTTTAGCCTCAAATCCAATAAACGAGTCTTTGGGCGTATGATTAGATCCCACTCCGCTTCTGCTCTATCGTTCATTTGCTTTCGGATATATAATTTTCGATGATATGATCAGCTATTGCAAGGGAAGCGGTAGCGCCTGGAGATGGGGCATTAAGAACGTGGACTTGCCTGTTCTCTTTAACAACTTTGAAATCCATTATTAATTTGCCTGTACTATCCATAGCCTGGGCCCTAACCCCAGCCGTTCCTTTAACAAAATGTGAAGAATCTATGTCGGGGATTAATTTACGGGCCTTCTTTAAAAAGGCGCTCGTATTGATAGAGCTATAAAATTCACCCATGCTAAATGTAAAATTCTTCGCTAGAAAATTGATGAAGCCTTTATACGCAAGAGCATCAAATGTATCGCTTAACGAAAAATCCTTGTTTGTATAGCCCTCGCGTTTGAGTGCGAAAACTGCATTCGGGCCTACCTCCCTTGCTCCGGTCATCATCCTAGTGAAATGGATTCCCAAAAATGGGTATTCCGGATCAGGAACAGGGTAAATCAAATGATTAACAAGCTTCTCTGCTTCGGGTTTGAGCATGAGGTATTCCCCGCGGAAGGGCACGATCCTAAGCGGACGTTTTTTCTTAGTAAGTTTCTCAAATACTCTGTCTGAGTGTAATCCTGCACAGCTTACAAGCTGATCTACCTTCCATTCTCTGCCTGCCCCATGAAGAACCAGCTCATCCGCTGTTTCAGTGATATCGCTGATTTCAACATTTGTAAAAACTTCACCATCATTAGAGAGAATCAGTTCCTGCAATTTGTCCATGACTGCTTTGTAGTCTACGATACCTTCCTCGGGAACTAATAATGCTTCTTCTGCTTTCACAAATGGCTCTCTTGCCTTAAGTTCAGCAGGCAAGAGGTATTTCAAGCCATTTAAGCCATTGGCCGTTCCACGTTCATGCAGATTCTTAAGAAACTGCGTTTCCCGAAGGTTAGATGCGACAACAATTTTTCCGCAAATTTCGTGAGGGATATTATTTTCCTGGCAAAATTCCGTCATCTGGCGAATTCCGTCCACAGCAAGTTTCGCCTTTAAAGAACCCGGTTCATAATAAAGTCCGCAGTGCAAGACTCCACTATTACGCCCAGACTGATGCTGCCCTATCGTATTTTCCTTCTCAAATAGTAGAATCTTGCTGGCAGGATATTTCAACTGGAGCTTATAGGCTATTGCTAATCCAACGATACCACCTCCAATCACCCCGATTTTTTTCCCCATTTAGCTAAAAATTATTCAACCGGATTGGACAAACGCCAATCGATTAGCTTAGTTAGTCCTTCCTCAAGAGAATACTTGTAAATAAATCCGAGATCTTTTTCAGCTTTCTCTTTACTTCCAATACGGTTTTGTACAAGTGCTCGTGCATCATCCGCTGAATATGGTTTGTAATTCACCTTCAAATCCGAGCCTTTAAGGTCAAGAATGGTGTCACATAGTTCTTTTATGGAAGTCTGGACTTCAGTACCTACGTTGTAAAACCCAAAATCTGTTTCTGATTTCAGTGCTTCGATGTTGCAGCGGGCAACATCCTCAACATATATAAAATCATATGCCTGACTTCCATCACCATTTATAGTGGGAGCTTCGTTTGCATCAATCTTATTAAGCATAATAGGAATGACTCCCGTATAGGCTGCGGTCTGATCCTGATGCGGTCCGTATACATTCATATAACGCAGTCCGATCACTTTCAAGCCATAACGATCGTTGAAAGCTGTTGCCATTGCTTCGCCCGCTATCTTCGTTGCTCCGTAAAAATTCTTATTGTTAAATGGATGCTGCTCTGTCATAGGCAATTCAACAGCATCACCATAAACTGAGGCAGAAGATGACCAAATCAATTTCTTTACGTTATTTTTAACGCATGCCTCAAGAACATTAAAGGTACCAGCAATATTAACATCAAATGCTGTACGCGGATAATCTTTGCAATGAAGCAGCCACATAGCCGCCAGACAGAATACATAATCAACACCCTTCATCGCTGTATCCAGAATATCCACTTCACGAACATCTCCTCCTATCGGAAATAATTTACAACGGGGATCTTTCAGAGACTCTGTGAGATATTCCTTTTTTCCGCGAGCGAAATTATCATATACAACTACTTCAGATACATTCTCCTTTAACAACTCACTTACTACAAAACTGCCGATAAACCCGGCACCGCCAATAACTAATATTTTACTGTTTTCTAATTTCATGTTATTTAGTGTTATAAATTCGTTCAATCATATCCACAACTTTAAGTCCTTCCAGCGCATTTGTGGTGATGGAGGCGCGGCCTTTAAGTACGTCTATTACATTGTCAATTACATAATTGTGATTTTGCGCCGAGCCTTTGTAAGCGCCGTAATCATTACCGGGATTAGTAGGGGCGAGTTCCGGCATCTCATAGTCCTTAACGTGGCAAACCTCAACTTTGTCCATGTATTGACCACCAATTTTGATAGCTCCATGCTCTGCAATAATAGTCATGCTGCTCTCCAGGTTTTTATCCCAAATTGCAGTTGAAAAATTAATTGAGCCCATCCCTCCATTAACAAAGTCGAAATTAATAAATCCGGAATCTTCAAAATCTGTTAAATCAGCGTGATTAAAGTCATTAATCTTTGAGGAAATATTATCAATATCTCCGAACAGCCAATACAGGATATCTATAAAGTGGCTGAACTGGGTAAAAAGTGTTCCGCCGTCGAGATCCTTTTTGCCGTGCCAGCTGTCTGCCTTGTAATACCTGTCATCCCGATTCCAATAACAGTTAAGCTGAACCATATATATTTGCCCTAATTTACCCGACTCGATCATGTCTTTAATCCATACCGAAGGCGGCGAATATCTGTTCTGCATCACGGCAAATAAATGTTTGTGAACATGAAGAGCTTTGAATATAACTTTTTCAGCATCCCCTTTTGTCAGCGCCATCGGCTTTTCAACGACAATGTGCTTTCTAGCCTCAAGAGCTTTTAATGATTGCTGAGCGTGAAAGCCATTGGGTGTACAAATATTCACAACATCAAATTCCAGATTGGAGCTTAATAATTCCTCGATAGAGGAAAATAAAGGGACACCCGTTTGAATTGCCCCTAGTACTGAGGCTGGTTTAACATCAACCAATGCTACAAGCTCCGCCTCTTCATTCCGGGCGATCATTTCTGCATGGCGTTTTCCGATATGCCCGCATCCTATTACAGCGAACTTTATTTTTTTATCCGAATCACTCATTATTTTATACGTATAACCTTTTGATTTTCTAATAAATATTCCTGAGCGCTTTCAGGACACACTGCGATGGCGTCACTGTTAAATTCAAGTCTGTGACCGTATTCACTCATCCAGCCAATCTGACGACCGGGATTTCCTACAATTAAAGCGAAGGGCAATATTGTTTTTGTTACGACAGTTCCAGCTCCGATGAAAGCATACTCGCCTATATCATGCCCGCAAACTATTGTAGCGTTAGCACCGATCGAAACTCCTTTTCCAACATGGGTCTTAGAATACTGACCTCGACGATTAACTGCACTTCGGGGATTGGTAACATTTGTAAATACCATTGAAGGACCAAGAAATACATCGTCGTCACAGGTAACGCCTTCGTAAATCGAGACATTATTCTGAACTTTCACATTATCGCCGAGTATAACTCCAGGTGATACTACAACATTTTGCCCGATGTTACATTTTTCACCAAGCTTACAGCCGGTCATGATATGGCTAAAATGCCAAATCTTTGTGCCTGCTCCAATATCACATCCCTCATCAACTATGGCTGATGGATGTGAGTAAAAATCTGTATTAGTCATTCTTAAAAGATCGAACGGTGGAAACGATGTAATCTAATTCCTCTGCAGTCATTTCTGTGTGTATTGGCAGGGAAAGCACGCGTTCACATAGCTCTTCGGAAATAGGAAAATCTCCTTTATCGAATTCGTTCGTACGGAAAGCTTGTTGTAAATGCAGCGCTACAGGATAATATACCATAGACGGTATCCCCTTGTCGGCAAGAAAGCTTTTCAAGGATTCCCGGTTTACACCAGCACTGATTTTCAGCGTATATTGGTGAAAAACATGAGTCGAATTAGACTGCCTTACCGGAGTCTGTAGCCAGGAGAGGTCTGCAAAACCTTTGTCGTATGCAGCTGCGGCAGCACCTCTGGCATCAGCATATTCGTCCAAATGCTGTAATTTAATAGCCAAAACAGCTGCTTGCATCGTGTCTAATCGGGAATTAACCCCAACAAGTTCATGGTGGTATTTCTTTGCCTGCCCATGGTTTGCAATCTTACGAATAGTTGATCCAAGACTAGAGTCGTTCGTATACAATGCACCGCCATCACCATAACAGCCAAGATTCTTTGACGGAAAAAATGATGTACAACCGATATGCCCTATAGTGCCGGCTTTCTTAACCGATCCATCGGAAAAGGTGTAATCTGCTCCGATCGCCTGCGCTGTATCTTCAATTACAAAAATATTATGCTTCTTCGCGACTTTCATAATGGGTTCCATATCAGCACACTGTCCAAAAAGGTGAACCGGAACTACCGCGCGTGTTTTGGAGGTGATTGCATTTTCAATTATTTCCGCCGTAATGTTGAATGTTTCCGGATCTACTTCCACCATGACAGGCTTCAGTTTCAATAAAGCGATCACCTCCGCTGTAGCTACATATGTAAAACAGGGTACAATAACCTCATCTCCCGGTTGAAGGTCCAACGCCATCAATGCAACCTGCAAAGCGTCCGTACCGTTAGCACAAGTAATTACGTGTTCAGCTCCGAGATACCCGGCAAGATTATCCGAAAATTTCTTAACCTGAGGGCCATTAATAAATGCAGTAGTGTCGATTACCTCCTGAATAGCGGCATCAACCTCCGCTTTAATTTTAGCATACTGACCTTTAAGGTCAACCATTTGAATGTTCATATTATAATCGGGCGTCAACCAGTGACCGTTCAAGGAATGATTTTGTATCGAAGATGATTGCATCATGCCCATTTCTTAGTGCTTTGAAATCGATGTCTAAAAATTCGTCATGACTTACAGCCAGGATTACGGAATCGTATTGTTTGGCTATAGTTGGTACAAGATTGATCTGATATTCATGAGCCACCTCATTCTTATCGGCATGAGGATCATAAACATCAACCTCAAGACCGAACTGCTGTAATTCCTTATAAATGTCAATAACCCTCGAATTGCGTATATCCGGACAGTTCTCTTTGAAAGTAATTCCTAAAACCAGTGCTTTCGCACCATTGATTTTATGGCCTTTTTTAATCATTAGCTTAATGACCTTGTTAGCTACAAACATCCCCATGTTGTCGTTAACCCTGCGGCCGGACAATATAACCTGAGGGTGATAACCTAATGATTCAGCCTTGTGAGCCAGATAATAAGGATCAACTCCTATACAATGTCCGCCAACCAGTCCCGGTTTGTATTTCAAGAAATTCCATTTTGTACCTGCCGCGTCTATCACGTCGCTGGTGTCTATTCCAATCCTGTCAAAGATTAGTGCTAATTCGTTTACAAACGAAATATTCACATCACGCTGAGCGTTTTCGATAGCTTTTGAAGCCTCAGCAACTTTCATATTGGGTGCTTTGTGAGTACCGGCTGTGATAATAGATGAGTATAGCTCATCCACAACATCAGCAATTTCCGGCGTAGAACCTGAAGTTACTTTCTTGATCTTGGTTAATGTATTCACTTTATCACCAGGATTTATCCGTTCGGGCGAATATCCACAGAAGAAATCTGTGTTGTACTTTAACCCAGAGAACTTTTCAAGCATTGGAACACAATCTTCTTCTGTACAGCCGGGATAAACCGTTGATTCATAGATTACGATGTCTCCCTTCTTCAATACTTTTCCAAGCATTTCGGAAGCTTTCAGCAATGGTGTCAGATCAGGAGCCTTAAACTGGTCTATTGGTGTTGGAACTGTGACGATATAGATATTGCAACTTCTCAGGTCTTCAGTATTGGACGAAAATCGCAAAGAAGCATTTCCAGTGGATTTAGTAACAGCAAGGAGGCTTTCCATGTCAGCTTCCATCGTGCGATCGTTGCCTCTTGACAACTCGTCGATTCTCTCCTTATGAATGTCAAAGCCTACAACTTGATACTTTCTGCCAAACTCAATGGCCAAAGGTAAACCCACATATCCTAACCCTATAATTGCGATTTTATTTGAAAAAAGCGTTTGTGTCATTCTAATTATTTCAATTGTGTTTTAAATACGTTCTAAAAGATTTTATCACGTAAACTATGGAAAGTATAAACAATACAAATACAGTTAAGCCCAAGCCAAATTTTAACATATTAAGCTTAACGTTTGAACCTGATGTTTCGGAGAGTGGGAAAATAGGCCGTTCATAAATTTGTATAAAAGGCATTTGCTTACCAAGTTCTATTCTCGTGGACACAATAGAGCTTGCCAAAACAGAATAAGTTGACTGAAGTACGGAATTATCAACCTGCTTCTTCTGAAAGCTCACCTTGACTGTATTTGGCCTGACGGCATTGGGATCTGCATCCGCGCTATATGCCGAGCTTGTTATGCTCCTCGACATCAGGGTCCGGATAGAATCCGCCTGGTGCTGTAATAATCTAATGCTCTGAAGTGTTCTGCCAGTTTTTGTATACACATAAAACTTAGATGTTTCATCTATCAGCTTTTCCAGAAAATACTTCGGAAAATGAGGATCAGAAGACTTAAATGTTGCAGAAATAATGCTGTTAAATGCTCGTTCAACTTTTAAGTTCTCAGTAAAATCTGCGACAACACCTCTGAGGTAAACATTTTGATTCAGATCTGACGAGTCCCTTTTGCCGGAAAATAACTCGCGGCCTGAATAGGCAGAGTTTCCTAACAGACCTTTTTCCTGCTTTTTATAGTTGATATAAAAATTAATAACGTAATCAGTTTTGTTATTATAGGTAATCTGGGACAACAGCGTTCGCTCAATGATCTGGGGCGATTCCATTATATAAGTGATATCCAGACTCTCAAATATATCTCCGCCCCCGGAGCCGCCGGAAGGAGCAGGAGATTCGGTTGCTAACCCTAAAAGCGGACTGGGCGCGTCCTGCTTAACTCCTCCATTTACCAGAAACTTAATTTGACCAATATATTCTATCCTGTTGCCAACTTTTGAGTATCCGTAGCCAATAGCTAAACCCAGCACCAATGCCGCCACTATCCATATCCACTTACTTTTAAGATAGGAAAAATAGCCCCGAACTTTTTGGAATACTTCCCTTAATGACAATTCACTCTCATTCTCAATATGCCGATCCATATTTTTATTTTAGAAGCGTTAGGATTAGTAATCCAAAACTAATCAGTCCAGTTGTAGACCCTATAATCTCAGTTAATGTCACCTTCCGTGCTGTCTCATCGGTAGGAACTACAATTTCGGCTCCCGGCTTCATACCCGGATAATCATTAAATAAGAACAATAGCTTTTTAGTACTCTTTACCGAGCCATTCGCATATTTTACATAAGAACTGGATTTCAAAGCTCGTTTTTTAAAGCCCCCGCTTTCTGAAATGTAAGATTTAAAACTTTTCTTAGGCGTATAAACAGCAGTAACAGGCAGTAATACGTTTCCACTTATTTTAACCGTCTGCGGTTGTTTCGGCACATTGATAATATCGCCGAGTTCCAGGAAAAGATCTATATCTGAACCCGGTTCTAACAATATTTTGTCAAGGTCGATACCTACGAGATTGTTAACAGCAATAGTATC
The DNA here is from genome assembly GCA_040384965.1 of Bacteroidota bacterium. GTDB lineage: Bacteria > Bacteroidota > Bacteroidia > Sphingobacteriales > Sphingobacteriaceae > Daejeonella. Next base: position 66,805 of record JAZKIH010000003.1, read on the forward strand.
GCTTTCCAATGACGAGCTATCGCCTTTACTGGTCAATTTTTTTAGAGCGTTTAATTCCGCGGCGTTTCTTTTATTATTATTCAAATTTTTGCCGTTACCCCGCTGCAGGGATGCCCCCTTTTCGTACGCGAAGACTGTAGTTCCGCCGGCACGTTGCACCAGGTCGGAGATTCGTTCATTCTTTCGGGTTATAAAATATATACCTGGATATTTGACTTCCCCAACGATCGAGACCTGGCGCTGCACTTCATATCCTTCAGAACGTCGGATTGATACGATGTCAAACGGTTCCAGCTTAAAACCGGAAGTTTTCAGGCTTAAATCATTCTCAATTGTGATCTGGAATATCTCCGCTGATTTAGCACTGGCCTGATCCTTATTACTATTATCCACCCGCCTTGCAACTTCAATCCTGGTGACACTCGCTCCCTCTTTCAGACCGCCGGCTTGCAGGATAAGATCTTCAAGATTCATATTTTCAGAATATCTGAACTGTCCGGGGTTTCTTACTTCACCATCAATACTAACGTTATATTCATCCTTCAAGTCAAATATGGATGATATAGTTACTATGTCCTCTCTTTTCAATATGACATCCGCATCCGAGCCATCAACTATTTTACCGGGGTTGAACGAAATAAGCTCCAGGTTTCCGTCCGGCTTTACTCTATTTATATAACCCCGTGTCAGAAATGCATTTTCTCTAAACCCTTCAGCTTTATTAATCAAAGCTTTAAGCGTAAGTCCTGGTTCAAGCTCATACGGCCCGGGCCTGAACACGGCACCTTCGATTTGAATTCGGTTTTCGAAACGATCAAGAATAGCTTCAGCTAAGTACTTATCACCCGATTTTGGTCGATATGTGCTATAGTCCCGCTCGAAAACGTCTTCAATTTTCCGCTCCCTCGACGTGTTTTGCAAGACTTTGATGCGAGCCTGATAAGCATTGTCAGTGAAACCGCCGGCAAACTGTAAAACATCACTCAGGCTTTCATTATCTAACACTTCGAATATTCGCGGCCTTTTAACTTCACCATCGAACTCAACTCTGCTTTTGTAAACAGGAATGCGGATCACATCCTGATCTCGAAGCGTAATATTTCCTCTCTGATCGCCGCGCAGGAGAAAGTCGTAAACGTCTAATTTAGATACCACCCGGTTTCCTCTCAGAATTTCGATTTCACGATAGGAGCCATTCTCGGTCGGCCCTCCGGACGAATATAAGGCTGCGAAAACCGTGGAAACTGACGAAAGCGTGTAAGTACCTGGGCGGGTAACCTCACCTATAAGTGTTACTTTAATTGTTCTTAGCTTGCCTGTTGTAACACGGACATAAGTATTACCTGCCCGTATGCCAGTGTAGATTGAAGACAACCGCGATGTTAATTTCTGCCCAATTTCTTCCAGGCTTAGCCCTGCAACCTGAACAACACCTGCATAAGGAATATTTATAGCGCCGTCAGCACTCACTTTTCTCGGATAATTTGCTTCTGATAAGCCAAAAATATCAACTATGATCTCATCCTCCGGACCGACCCGATAATTTTGAGGCGTAGCAATATTAATATTGGGTTCAAAAGTTAACTTATTGTTCCGAAATATGTCAGAGCCAAAAATTTTTGCCCGAAGACTGATCAAAGCTTGTTCTGCCTGATTTTGGATTTCTGCTTTCCTTTCGCCAGTTAGAGTGTCAGTCGACAACCTAAGCAGAGAATCACGGGCAGCAATTGAATTTCGGGCATTACGAAATGCTGTTGCATCGCTCTGACGAATTTTATCGACCCGATCTTTCAGCTTTTTAACCTCGGTCGGGCTCATTCCGCGGCTCAGAGCAACCTGATCGATCTGATCAAGGCTTATACCAGATACTTCCACCTCTCTCATGAACTCCCGGATTTTTTGCTCACTTAACCCATCAACACGGATATCACTGAAATTCTCGCTTTTTTTTGTTTGTGAAAACACTTGATTTGTAGCGAACAAACTCAGCATTATCAACAATATGAATCTTAATTTTCTGTTTATTTTCATGGAGTGCAAAAGTACATCTTTAGATTCAACCCTAATAATTTCTTTTTTTACTTTTTAACCGACTAAAATTTTGACTGTCACGCGCATACAGAGCGTCATTCAAAATAGTTTAAAGTATCATAACCGCCTTTTCTGAGGTATTCATCTTTCCTCATCAGGTTCAGATCAGATAAAGTCATTTCCTTAACGAGAGCTTCCAGATTATATTTCGGAACCCAGCCTAATTGCGTTCGTGATTTAGTTGGATCACCTACCAGAAGATCAACCTCAGTTGGCCTAAAATAATTCGAGTCGACGCTAACAACCGTCTGACCAAACTTAATTGATGAAGGATCTATTCCCAAAGAATTACATTTTTCAGAATCTACATCGATAACCACTCCTCTTTCCAGTTCATCACTTCCGCTAAATTCAATTTCAATTCCCACTTCTGAAAAACTCATCCTTACAAAATCACGTACTGAAGTAGTAACTCCGGTTGCAATAACGAAATCCTCTGGTTTCTCTTGCTGCAGGATTAGCCACATCGCCTCTACATAATCCTTTGCATGACCCCAATCTCTTTGAGCAGACAAATTGCCAAGGTATAACCGATGTTGCAAACCTAGCGCGATCTTAGCAACAGCTCGGGTGATTTTTCTAGTAACAAACGTTTCACCTCTAACAGGACTCTCATGATTAAATAATATTCCGTTACAGGCATACATACCATATGCCTCACGATAGTTCACCGTAATCCAGTAAGCATACATTTTTGCTACAGCATAAGGGGAACGAGGATAAAATGGGGTTGTTTCCGTTTGAGGCACAGCCTGAACCAGACCATAAAGTTCCGAAGTAGAAGCCTGGTATATTTTAGTTTTAGCTTGAAGGCCAAGAATACGGATAGCTTCAAGAATTCTCAAAGTACCCAGCCCGTCAGCATTTGCAGTATACTCAGGAGTTTCGAAGCTAACATGAACATGGCTCATTGCTGCCAGATTATAAATTTCATCGGGCTGAACCTCTTGAATGATCCTGATTAGATTAGTTGAATCAGTAAGATCACCATAATGAAGCTTTAATTTGAGGTTGCTTTCATGCGGATCCTGATAAAGATGATCAATCCGATCTGTATTCAGCAGTGAACTTCTCCTTTTTATACCATGAACCATATATCCTTTTTTTAAAAGGAATTCCGCAAGATAAGCACCATCCTGACCAGTAATGCCGGTGATTAAAGCAACTTTCATGACTTTAGCAACGAGGGGACAGAAGTTAGTTTTGTATAGGAATGCATTATATGATTTGTTTTCAGCCTGATGCTAATTTTATTAAAATACCCGAAGATAAGTTTTTGAATTGTTAACGTGTAAGTTCTTTTTGCTTTCACCTGCAATTACCATGTATAAAAGGTGAAATCCTTTTTAAAACTCGGCGATTGACCATGGCTTCGCCCCTTCAGTCCCATTACGAGCTTTTTAATGTTATTAAGGATCCGAAAAGCTTCTACTATGAAGCTTTACCTTAGTTTATCTTCTCGACCAAATTTTGTCTCAGGTCTACTTTGATCTTCATCCCAATATCTCTTAGAAAAAGTGTAGCGTGATTCCCCTTCGATTCAACTACAATCGCTTCTTTTTCTATTAGAGCTCCGGTTTTTAACCGGACTCTATCTTCCGGATTAAGTATTCCAGCCTCAAGATTGTTATGCTCATAACCAGCGAGCCAAGTCTGCAAAAGTTCCATCTCCTTATCTCTGATCACCGCCGGCTTACCGCAATGAAAAACATATTGTACGACACCAGGCGTCTGCAACACCATTTCCCGGGCACTTTGATCTGACCGGATGAAACAATAAGACCGAAAAAGAGGTTCTTCAACCCACTTCCAGCGATCGCTCCACTGCTTTTTTTGCTTTAACAAAGGGCAAAATACCTCCAGCCCAGCCCGCTGCAATTTTTCTGCAACTGCCTTCTCAGACCGGGATTTCGTATAGATCACCTGCCAGTTCATAAGGTTTGTTCATAAATTAAAACCATCTCTTTATGATGCTTTTGAACATAACCTTCGCCGCCCGTCTCATCAAAAATCAAGTAACGGATCTTTTTTCCAATCAGCGGCTCTGCTTTTTGGATCAGATTACTCAGATACTCAAAATCAATATTTTCTCCTATCAGGATCATATCGATAATTTCCGATTCAAGTCCTCTCGCAATTTCCCCTTCCAGGTAAACGCGATGCACGTTGCCCAAACGGTCAATTACCTTTTCGATAAGGTCTTCAACTCCAACAAATTTTCGAATAATGCTATTTAGATCCTTGAACAAAGGATGTCCGATATTGGCCCGGTAAAGTTTTTTATTACCGTCTGATTCTGCAAGAAGTAATCCTGCATTTTCAAAACGATTTAATTCCTGCCGAATGCCATTAGTGCTTTCATTAAATTCACTCTCAAGACTTCTCAAATAGCCTTGGTTATTGATATTCAAAAAGAATTTCAATAACAGCTTAATACGCGTTTTAGAGGTAATTAGACTTTCTAGCATTGAAATTGAGTACTTTTATTACTCATAATCAAGCGCAAAAATAAAACAATAAATGTTTTGTGCAATACGTATACTGGAAAATCACTTGTGAACTTATTAAAATACCCGATTGCGGGTATGGATCATATTTGAATTAATAGGAGATTAAACTTGATCGATCAACCCCAGCAAATACTCCCCATACCCACTCTTCCTGAGCGGTTCAGCAATTTTCTTAAGTCCTTCCGCATTAATAAATCCCATTTGGAAAGCAATCTCCTCAATACATCCAATCTTCATCCCCTGTCTCTCCTCAATCACCTGTACAAATTGTCCAGCCTGCATTAATGAATTAAATGTTCCGGTATCCAGCCAGGCAGTACCTCGGCTCAAAACTCCGACCTTAAGTTTTCCCTGCCTCAAATATTCTCTATTGACGTCTGTTATCTCGTATTCCCCTCGTTGAGACGGTTTAATGTTCTTAGCGATCGCCACTACCGAATTATTATAAAAATATAGTCCCGGAACTGCGTAGTGTGATTTAGGTGCCACAGGCTTTTCTTCAATAGATAAAGCCGTGAAATTATCATCAAATTCAACAACGCCATAACGTTCTGGATCCGATACCTGGTAGGCAAATACTACACCCCCTTCTGGTGATTTAATTGTAGGCAGTAGGCTGGTTATAGAATCTCCGTGGAATATATTATCACCGAGGATAAGGGCTACGTCATCCGTACCAATAAATTCTTCGCCAATTACAAACGCTTGCGCTAGTCCGTTCGGCACCGCTTGTTCTGCATATGAAAATCTACAGCCTATCTGCCTGCCATCACCAAGAAGCTTTTCAAAATGCGGCAGGTCATGCGGAGTCGAGATTATTAAAACTTCATTTATGCCAGCCTGCATTAAGGTAGACAATGGATAATAGATCATCGGCTTGTCGTACACAGGCATGAGCTGCTTGCTCACAGCAAGGGTTAGGGGATGCAGGCGTGTTCCGGATCCGCCGGCTAATATTATTCCTTTCAAAACAAAGAGGTGTGGGGATTAATTATACTTTATTTATACAGCGAATATAACAAATATAGTTCTCCATGATAGATTCTTCGGGGATCCTCCGATCAAATGACGATTTGATCGAAGGATCCCATAACCATTCCCCTGCCAGACCTTTATTTTTTATCTTTCCGAGCCTTACGGTACACTACTACAGGGTTTTTGTCGATGTTATCAGCTCCAGGCGGTGTTTCTTTCTTGAGCAGCTCTGCTATAAGTACATTATGGGCACGTTGCCGTCCTACACACATCTCCTTGTAAAAAGCTTTAACTGCTGGATCCGAAAGCATCTGCAAAGCTTTAACCTGAGCTTCTGCAAATGTCAGGCGCTGTTTCTTCTGGTCCTCGGAGGCCACAATATTCGACATGTCAGGATAAGAGCTTAAAATAGTCCTTCCCCATTGGTCGTGCCGTACTACAATAGTCTTGTCTATAGTACCCCTGATGCCCTTTAAATTTGGGTTTTTTGAAATAGCCATTTCTGTCCTTTACTTTAATACAGGACTTATACGAAAAAATCCGCACCGGGTTATTACCCAACTTTCACAACCAGCTCATTATACCATTCTGCACCGTATTTTCTGATCAGTGGCTCTTTTAAAAACTCATAAACCGAAACTTTGAGTTCTTTACCAAATGAGCACGCATCACTGCAGATGTTCCAGCGGTCGTAATGCAGAACATCAAACTCAGGATAGTTCGTGATCCTTATAGGGTAAAGATGGCATGAGATCGGTTTTTTCCAGGCAATGGCTCCATGCTCGTATGCTTTCTCGATTGCGCACTTGCTAATCCCATTTTCCCAGGTGACGTAAGCACATTCTTTATTGGTATCGATGCATGGAGTTGTATAATCTCCCTCAAAATCTTTCACATAGGTTCCGAACTCTTCAATGACAGCGATACCCTTTTCAGTCATATATGGTTTCACCTGAGGGTAGATATCGTCTAAAACAGCCAGTTCAGACCGTTCTAAAGGGGCCCCGGAATCGCCTTCTATACAACAAGCTCCCTGACATTTGTTGAGATTACAGACGAAATTTTCTTTAACTACGTCCTCATGGACAAGGGTATTTTGAACCTGAATCATTTAAATTAACCGTTATACGTGCTGCGTTAGACTAAATTAGATATAGTTAAGTCGAGATTATTTATTTCAACGCTGTCAAAGGAAATTTCAATCCTTTGGCCGACGTCAGTTCTAACGTTACTGAACCTACCAGGATTTCTACCTGGGCCTTTACAGGAATTCTATTCCCGTCATCCGTGATCCAAAGGTAGAGCTTGCTGTCCTTTCTGAAAATTCTCCCGGGTTGTATCGACGGACTAAATTTTAAGCAATTGAAATATCCCAGGGCTGTTTTCACACGCTCCTTTCCAACATATTGAACTTCAAGCTTCGTCACTCCATCATCCAGAAAATAATCCATACTGAACTTGGCACCGACACTTAACCGGGATATATCAAGATTTCGGGCAAAATAGTATGCAGAGAGAACATCGAAAGTTTGCCCATCGCCTTTGAACGTCCCTTTGTTAGAAACAATCCTTTTTTCGTCCTGATAAAATCGTGCTCTGTCACTTCGCCTATAATTTGCTTCGCGGATACTTTCTGTGTACAGATATGGACTAAGATCTATTTTATCGATATAGGAATCGTAACGGTTACGAACTTTGTAAAACACGTTAAACGATCCTGCTGTACGCCCTTCGGCGATAAGATGATAAACAGGTTTATTATCAAACTTAACGTCACTGCTTTCAACTCGAATATTAGCTTCAGCAGCGGTTATAAATCCGTATCGCAGCTTATAACCTAATTGTTCGCCAACCTGAAATACAGGATCCTTAACTGTCCGGAGATCCTGACCATAACCAATCCCAGTAGAAAAAGCCAGGAATACAGCAGCAAGGCACGAGAAACGGGCGATGATGACCGCGTAACGGGAAAACCGAAACGAAAAATACGGCTGCATTGTCCATTGTCCATTGTCAACTGTCAACTGTCCCTCCTCTTATAGATTGGCACTGTTGAGCATGGCTCGCCGTACATGATGCTCTTGGAAACTCCTGTGAGCCTTACTGTTAGGTCAATGAAGGCAGATTCTGGAATAGCAATTTCGCCACACCCTTTAATAACAATTCGTTGATCTCTATACTTTTCAATATCCAGTTTCTCAAGTGCTCTCTCGAAAAGAATTGTTTCCAGCAGTTCGAGGTTTCCAAAAACAACAGTTTTCGCTACCGGAGCCAGTCTATTTGCCAGAAGCATATATGCCCAGGTGGGAACAATTGCGTCGGCGCTACAAGTGATTGCAACATGCTTCCCACTGTACGGCTCCCAGCTATGTTCTTTAATAAACTCCCTAAAATCCTTTTCCCGCAACATCAGTCCGTGAAAAAGATTATCCTTAATGTCATACAAAATACGCTCCCCTTGCGGATATAATTCGGCAAGGTCCAAACTAACTAAACCGCTTTGAGCAACTTTATTAACAATGTTTTCCTGAATGTTCATGTTAAAGTGAGGTCGGAGGTCAGAAGTCGGAGGTCTGTTATTCTTCGACGAACGGGCCTCGTTCCATTTTATAATTCTTTCTTTACTAACGTTTTTTTATTAACCATATTTTTGATGTGCCGTCCTGCGCCGCTTATACCAGCGAAAGCGATCTGTCATTACGGCGAAAGCTGGAGCATACACCCGTACTTCGGTCATCCTACGTCAGATATCTCACCCCCGACTTACTCTTCAAAAAAAAACCGGAAATAACAACGTTACTTCCGGTTACAAAGTTAATGAATTAAGGTCTTAAAAGAACTTAACGCGATTGTCTTTAATGTCGGCCTTATCGCGCAAAATCTTGAACGCGTCTCCCGGAGCACGCTGAACTAGAGACTGCGCCACCTGAACCTTTTGTTTAAACACGTTTGTGAGGGGTGCAGGACTGGTGAAACCATTCACTACAAAAACGTAGATGCCATTTTCACCTTCAATCACATTAGATAATTTACCTGGCTGTGACCCAAATATTGCACCTACCAGTTTATTCTCCTGGGCAATTCCTGGAATTACCGGGTTGGCAAACACTATATTCTGAACCGGAGTAACAGGGCGGCCAGCTTTTTGAGCTACCTGCTCAATTGAAGACGCGCCATTGCGTGCGCTGCTCATCTTTTCGGTAAGCATGCGAGCTTTAACTTTATTACGGACCGCAGTTTCAATTTGCTTTTTAACCTGGTCAAGCGGTAAAGTACCTTTTTCAAATACGTTGATCACCTTTGCAACTGCAAACTTGTTCCCCATTTCAAATACTTGCTCTGAAACGTCGCCTTTATCAGCGCCAAAAGCCCAGCGAATCATTTCCCTTGGATTATCTAATCCGGGAATAGCAGATTGAGTAGGAGCTACATTCTCAGCGATAAGTTTAGAATAACCGGATTTTTGTATACCGGCATCAAATGACTCTGCATTGTTAGCTGAACTTAAGAAAGCTGTCGCTTTAGAATATGCTTCCTGCTGCGTTTTACTGCTGCTCGCCAGAGATTTGTCTACCATCGCTATTCGCGCAACTCTTGAACTGCCAACCTGACCAGTGATTTTAATCACGTGAACACCATATTGGGTTGTAACGACTTTAAGATCGCCTGTAATGCCACTAAAAACCGGTTCTTCGAAAGCCGGGATCATTGTACCTCTGGCAAATGTTCCTAATTCCCCCCCTTTATCCTTACTGGCGTCTGTACCAAATTTTGCAGCGAGCTCTGTGAAGCTGGCGCCATTCCTTATAAGCGTTGCGATTGAATCTGCTTTAGCTTTTGCTTTGTCAACACCGCCTTCTGTTGCTGGATTTATCAGTATGTGACTGGCTTTAACAGAATCTGGTTCGGTTTTAAGATTCAGGACTTTTACCATTTTATACTGACCGTTAGAGAATATCGGTCCGATAAATGCCCCGTTAGATGAAGCAAAAACTGCAGAATCTAAAGCTCCTTCCAGTTGCCCTTTACGAACATAGCTTACCGGCATTTTAGTGTCTGAATTGATACTTACGAAAAGTGAGTCATTTGTAGCAGCTCTGAATTCAGTGGCTGTTTTATCAACTAACGCTTTGATCTCAGCGGAGTCAGCTTTAGATGGATTGGCATCAAAAACTACATATTCAAATGTTCTGGTCTCCTGCTGGTTTTTAAAACGATATTTATTTTCGTTATAATAATCCTTATAGTCCTGATCAGTAATTTTTGCCTGATTATCCGGAATTGAAGAATATTCTAAGTTCACAAACCTGAAATTAGCAAGCTTGTTCCGCTGAATGTAATCTTCTTTCGCTTCAAGAGACGTTACGTATAAGCTATTTTTGATGAGGTTGTTATACTTCTGAGCAAGTTTGTTCTCACGTATATTTAATAAGAAAGAGGTCCACTGTATACTCACCGGACTTTTTGCATCCTGGGTTTTGATGTTATCCAAAAAGGAATTTAATTGGATTCTGTTCAACTGTCCTGTTTGAGGATCGCCAAAATTTTGCAGAATTTGCGGATCAGGGTTCTTTCCCGTTATCAGATCGTTCAGCTCGTTTTTACTAACCTGTAATCCTAACCTGTTTACTTCTTTATCCATCAAGATCTTTGAAACCTGCTGATTCCAGGTGTTCTCGATAATATAAGAAGTCATTTGCGGATCCAAATTGCTTTGACCCATCTGTTGTTTGAAGTTATTAGTATTCAACTCCACCTGCTCGTTGAATTTAAGCACTGAGATAGTTTCTCCGTCTACTTCGCCGACCTCAGTTTGATTTGAATTCATCAACGATCCGCCCATCTGAACCGCATCACTAACCAAAAATGCAACTATTGCAAAACCAATCGCTCCAACGATGATAATCCCGGCACGGTTTCGCAAAAAACTCATTATTCCCATATCAATATTCTATTATAATTTTTAAAAGAGGGCGCAAGATACAAATTTTGAATAAAGTTTAATAAAAATGTAACCGCTTGTTTTAGTGGACAATTGACACTGGATAGTTGACAATTTCTAAAGGCCGCACTCACGATCTCCATCATTGTGAAGCTCCCAAGTTTGTGGTGTATAGCAAACTTTCAACCGAGCGGTCAGCCCAACCCGAAACTGCTAATTGTTCCATTAGAGATCCTTGCCCAATAATTGTCAACCGCCAATTGTCAACTCTCAACTGTCAACTGATTTAAAAACCTTGCTTCTCCGTTAAACTTAAATCTCCTGAAGCTTGTACAATCTCGTAATATGAGAAGTCCTGATTAGCCCAAAAATTGTTTCCAAACAGGGTATTTCCCTGGGACGTTATACTAACCAATTGGTTTGAAAAGAACCTGCCTTTAGTTTCGTCCCATATTAACTCTTCAGATTTGAAGGTTTGCCCCCGTTCATTGGTGGCTACAACATTCCGTTTCAGTTCAACAAGTTTCTCGTTCTCACGCCTGATTGCATAGTCTGATCTGACCCTGCTGGTTTCACGCTGTTCGGGGTCATAAAAAATAACCGTCACACCCTTCTTCATCTCGATGTACGGCTTCGCTGTTTTGTAGTGCAGGTACTCAGGGGTGATCATCTTTGCCTTTACAAATCCCGAATCACTATAAAGTACGGTCACACCCGTTGATTTGTCTACTGGAACGGAAAGTTTCTTCGCAGAAATCTGCTCCACATCTTTCAGATTGTTTTCACAAGCAGACAGGAGTATAGTGCATATCAGTAGAGAGACACCGGTAATGCCTGCAGGTGCGCAGGATATTAATCGGCGGAATCTCATGATCTATTCGATGTAGGTTTTCTGGAACCACTTATCATTGAGTGTAAACCCAAGATTAACATTGACGTAGTTATCACGAACGAGATTATTTTTTTGAGTTCCTCTACGACCAACTTCTGTTGAAAGATTTATCCGATAGAAGGATGATCTGTTGCTCGGAAGAGGGAAGCCCATCCCAAATGTAAGAGCATACTGCTTTATATCATTGCCGCCTATGTTTATGAAAGTCCTGTCGTATTTCATTCCTAGGCGATAATCCACGAGTTTCCAGTAGTTGCTGATTGAACGTGCATCGGGCGTTAGCTGGCCCCCCACGGCAATACCGTAACTATCATTCAAACCTCCGCTGACATTATTCTCACTATAATCAGACCATTTGCTATAAGAAACATCGGCACCGATCAACCATGAATTATTTTTTTCAAACGCAAATCCGACAGTGTGCGTTAAGGGCATATTGATTTTGCTTTTACCACCTTTTAAATAATAAGTGCTGTCAACAACGCCCTGATCATCACCCTGCACTCTTCTATATCTGGTAGTGACCACATCACTCCTTGAATTTATTTTGTTGCCTGTATTACCCGCATAACCAAGAATAAGCTTCGTGTCATCGTTCAAATTCGCCTCGTACTGAAGTCCCAGATCGAAGCTAAACCCGCCAACTGACTGCTGGTATTGCGTCCGTGAATTAAACGCAGATACGTCATAACCGAATGGCGAATCCTCGTCAAGGAAATCAATTGAGCGATTTTCTTTAAGGCTGCCAAATAAATATCCGATATTAAAACCGAAGCTAAGGTTCTTCGCCAGCTTAAAGCCGTAACCTGCATATGCTTTTGAGACACCACCTTCTCCGCCATAAACATATTCGACGTTGTTAGTATCCAGAATACCAGTGTTTTTAAATTGATACCCGAGATCGCTATATGGCACCAAACCGAAGCTGAGAGCAGAAGCTTTGCTAACCGGAATACCGAAATTGATATGACTCAGGGTAGAGTTAAATTGACTTTTACCAGTAATTCCCGCTTTACTCAGACTACGTAAATCCATAGACGCCCCTACTTCAAAAGTAGTTAGAGCAAGTGTTGAGTAAGAGGCCGGGTTGGCCATATTTATATTATCATAAACACCAGGCTTACGAACTCCCATACTTATTCCCCCCATGCCCCGTGTCTGTGGCAAAAAGGATCCCTTTAGATCGCCCAGACCAAATTGCGAGTAAGGAGAGCTTGATGTAGTTTGCGCTGTAGCCGATAAACCCGCAGCAAAAAGGGTAATAAAAAATATATTTTTGAAAATCTTTATCATTGTTGATTAATAACTTCGTTTAAACCTATAAGGACCAAATCAGGTTCGGTTTTCAAAGTGTGCGCAAAGATGCTATTTTTCAGCCTAGTATCAAAAAAATTCGCATCTCCTCCACACAGTATCACCTGCAGGTCTGAATACCGGTCATTGTACTGCTCAATAAATCCGGTCATCTCTAAAAAGGCACCATTCACCACCCCCGAAAGCATAGAAGTCTCAGTATCACTTCCTTCCAGCCCATCGAATTGATTCAGCGGAATTAGTGGCAGACGACCCGTGAGCTGATGCATCGCACTGAGTCTCATTTTCAATCCGGGCGAAATGCTTCCACCCCGATAGACATTATTTTTATCAATAGCATCATAGGTTATACAAGTACCTAAATCTATCACCAGGCAACTGTCCTTAGGATATAAAGCTTTTGCTCCTATGACCCCGGCAAGACGGTCTAAGCCAAGGGTTTCCGGAGTTTTATACTGATTATTTATCCTGTTATTCAAAATCGCAGAAAATCGGATGTAGTTAGTTTGCTTTGCAAGAATTTTTTCTAACACCTCTATTTCATCTTTAACTGATGAAATAATACTTTGTTGTATGATGCTCTCTTTTAAATAATTCCTAAGCTGATCCTCGCCAAGATGCTCAACCACATCAGTCTTAACGAGTTCCTGATCATCAAAAATGGCAATCTTCGTTCGTGAGTTACCAATATCAATAACCAGATGCGACATTACGCACTGACGATATTTAAAATAGATTCAAAGATTCCGAGCCCATCCTGATTTCCTAAAATAGGATCAGCCGCCCGTTCGGGATGAGGCATCAGACCAAAAACATTGCGCTTTACATTACATACGCCAGCAATATTGTTGAGTGATCCATTTGGATTTGAAGCAGCTGAAACGTTTCCGTTCTCATCACAATAATGAAACAGCACCTGATCGTTATCCTGGATTTTCTTCAATGCATCCGCATCAGCAAAATAATTACCCTCTCCATGAGCAATAGGTATTTTTAAAGCTTTATCAGGATCTAATAAAGAAGTCATTAGGCTATTAGTTGTTGCAGGCTTGAGGTAAACGTTCCTGCAAATAAACTTTCTGCTGGTATTGTGAAGCAAGGCTCCCGGTACTAATCCGGCCTCGGCAAGAATTTGAAAACCATTACATATTCCCAAAACGTATCCGCCTTTATTAGCAAATTGGATAATCTCCTGCATTAAAGGAGAATATTTCGCAATAGCACCTGATCGCAGATAATCACCAAAAGAAAAGCCGCCTGGCAATACTACAAAATCAACGCCCTGTAAATTGTGATCCTTGTGCCAGAGACGAACTACGTCCTGCCCCATTACCTGTTCAAGGACATAAATAATATCTTCGTCACAGTTCGATCCAGGGAAAATTACGACTCCAAATTTCATTATTTAACTATTTTGTTTGCTCCGGTAAAAGGTCTGACTTCAACAGACTTGATACTGCAAATCTATTTAAATTTTGAGACTGCTAAGCCCTTTTAGTGTTAAAAAAGGTTAAAAGCCTACTTAGCTGAGCTTTCAATAACAAGCCGGTCGAAATAAAACGATGATTTTCTATACACTGTAACCCGTGAATCGAGTTGATGGACGAAGCTGATTATTAAAAAATCTGGAAATAGATAATTCCGCCAACAAGGATGATATACATACTTTCATAAAGCCAGCGTTTACCTGCATGCACAAAATAATACGCCATTAGAACTGCCGCAGGCGGAGCACACAAAAGAAAATGATATAATCTGAGATCTTCCTTCAAATAGAAAGATACGAGACCGGTTACGAACATAAAAAATAGTAACTGGAATGATTTGCGGAGGTGGACTACGCTTCTGAAAAAGTTCGATTGAAGCTGAAAAAATCCAAGTATTAATATAATCGCAACAGGAATCAGAACAAGGGTATCGTACAAATTGATACGCAAATTAGTAGGAAATTTTGAAGCTAGCGGCAGCCATATCCTGTAGAACTGATCAAGAGAATCATTCCAGTAGTAGAAAACTCCCAGAAAAAAGAAAATGGTAATAAAACCAGTCACAACCGCCAGCCACTCCCTCCAATTAAATGGCCTAAATATAAGAAGGCTGATCCATAGCAGGGGTAACATGGCAATAAAAGGAAAATAGATGAGGGTACCAAGAGCCACCATCATCCCCAGGTCATACATTACCGACCTTACCTCGTCCCTTTTATAAATGCTGAGAAACTTCTCCATCATCCATAATAAAATGAAATTACAAAACAGGGCGGGACTTAGAATCAAAAATGGAGTGAAAAGACTTCCGACAGACACATACACCAAAGCTGGCAAGTAGGTGGACTTGCCCAGAAGGTTATAAGAATTGATGATTCTGTTGAAAATAAGAGATTGAACTAAAAGAAGAAAAGCAGCAAGGTAAATGTTAGTTAAGGCTGGGAAGGTATTTTCTGGCAGTGGTACTAAAAGCTTTGCAAACGGTTCAATAAAATCTACACTCACTTGCTCCGGTAAGTGTATGAAAATACCAGCTCTTAGTAAAAGCGTGATGCCCGTAAGGAAAAGGATATTGACTGGATTGATACTGCGAAACTGCTTAATCATACATCAGTTAACAAAATACTGCATTTGCTACAATATTAAGATAAATGAAGGAGAGTTTAGAAGCTAATGTGATATGAAGGAGCAATGCGCACCTTTTTCTCCATCATCAATTCAGATCAACTAATGCTCCTCCTCTTCGAAATTTACATCGTAAGGGCTCACCCAAATTCCAGCAATTATTATAATGAGAAGTATAATGAGCTGAATGATGAATTCTGTTGTCATAAGGATAAGTATTTATACTAAATACGTAATCCCCTATGAGTCGATTGTTAACACAATGTTAAAGTTTATAATAATTACTGTTATTATCTAACAGCAACCTTATGTCCGGATCTTATCCGCTTTAGCTGGTGGGTATGGTGTATGGTATGAATCTCGATAAATCTCCACCACTGTTTCGCATTTAGCAAACCAAGACGCGGGTGCTTTATTTTCTGATACTTATCTGCCTTTTCAACTTTATCTTTCAGCTCCGAAAGACGCTTTTTAAACTTAACTATCAGGTTTGCTGCTTCTTCTTTGCTGAGAATTTTAACCATTGAGGCTAAACGCTCCGGGGCTTGAAATTTCCCGGGAGGAAGCCTCCCCAGGAACAAAATCATCCAGACTTTCCAATTGATCCTTTTCTCGTCTAATATCCCTGTTTTTAGAAAGCATTTCTCAACGGCGATTAAAGAGGCCAAATTTGACTGGAAAATATGAGAAAACGTTTCTGAGTAGGACCACCCTCCTTCCGGCGGACTTTTTGTGAATAGTTCTTCGGAGACATCCTGTAAAAGAATTTCATACTGCTCGACCGCCTTTATCAGGGACCTGAAATGATTGTTTACACTCATAGAATTTTTACTAATTCACTAAGGCAATATATCTGATCAATTACATCATCGGGTTTGTCTTTGCGTGCCGGATTAAAATAGATGGCCTTCATTCCATAGTTTTGTGCACCCCTGATATCTGCCTCTACACTATCGCCGATCATCATACTTTCTGCCACTACAGCATTTGCTGTGCTTAACGCATGTTCAAATATAGCTTTATCGGGTTTGTTAAATCCAATAATTTCTGAGATGAAAATGGTGCTGAAATATTTAGCGAGGTCAGTGTTCCCAATTTTCAGTTCTGTGGATTCCTTAAAACCGTTCGATATAATATGAAGGGTGTATTTTTCCTGCAAATACGACAAGGTATCATGCGCATGCGGAAAAAGGTTTGTTTTGGTAGGACAAATTAAGACGTAATCATTCTCGAAATTAACCGGGATCAGATCAGGTGAAACACCTAGCTCTATAAAAGTTTTAGAAAAACGCGTAGACCTTAAAACCTCCTTGCTGATCTTACCAACATGATAGTCTGCCCAAAGCTGGTGATTATTCTTTGTGTAAATTTCGATGAATGCGTCGGCAGAATGCAAACCCAGATTATTTAGATTGTAGGTGTTATAAAGTTCATGGAGAGTCTCTTCAGCATTCTTATCAAAATCCCATATAGTGTGATCAAGATCGAAAAAAAGATGTTTGTACATTAGGTAAAAGTGATTAGTTGTCTGAACAGATACAATTATGGCCAATTATCCGACAGCGTTAGTTTACATACGACAAACGTACGACGAAGGACTTGTAACCTAAAACTTAATACGTACAACTTATAACTTACAACTTATAACTTTGTAATACATGGAATTTAAGTTAACATCTGAATACAAGCCTACAGGTGATCAGCCTGAAGCGATCCGCCAATTGGTTGAAGGAGTTAATAGTGGTGAGCACTACCAGACTCTGTTGGGAGTCACCGGATCGGGGAAAACTTTTACCATAGCCAATGTTGTACAAGAGACGCAAAAACCAATGCTGGTTCTTAGTCACAACAAGACTTTGGCTGCCCAGCTATACGGTGAATTCAAGCAATTCTTTCCTGATAATGCGGTCAATTACTTCGTTTCGTACTATGATTACTATCAGCCAGAGGCTTACATAGCTTCATCTAACACATATATCGAGAAAGATCTGCAGATCAATGAGGAGATAGAAAAATTACGTTTGCGTACAACTTCATCGCTGATGTCGGGAAGACGGGACGTAATAGTTGTATCATCAATTTCCTGTATTTATGGTATGGGGAATCCTGAAGATTTTTCCAATTCTGTATTCCGCTTTGCCGTCGGAACAAAGATCAGCAGAAATGCCTTTTTGCATCGCCTGGTTGAAATTCTATACTCGCGCACCACGGCAGATTTCAGGCGCGGTACTTTCCGCGTCAAAGGTGATACAGTCGATATTTATCCTGCATACATGGATTATGCTTATCGCGTGTCTTTTTTTGGAGATGACATTGAAGAGCTTACAACAATTGATCCTGCCTCCGGCAAAACCATGGAGAAAATGACCCACATGGCAATCTTCCCCGCAAACTTGTTTGTAACACCGAAGGATAGGTTCAATAAATCAGTGTGGTCAATTCAGGAAGAACTTGAAAGCCGTAAACAACAGTTTATAGACGAAAAGCGATTCCTGGAAGCCAAGAGATTGGAAGAAAGGGTTAACTATGATCTTGAAATGATGCGGGAACTCGGGTACTGCAGTGGAATTGAAAATTATTCCCGGTTCTTTGATGGCAGGACGCCGGGAATGCGACCATTCTGTTTGCTTGACTATTTCCCTGAAGATTATTTAATGGTTATTGATGAAAGCCACGTGACCGTTCCACAGATCAGGGCTATGTATGGCGGGGATCGCTCAAGAAAACTTTCTCTTGTTGATTACGGTTTTCGCTTGCCTGCGGCATTGGATAACCGGCCATTGAATTTTAACGAATTTGAAAAGCTTGCCCCTCAAACGATATACGTAAGTGCTACACCCGGCGACTATGAACTGGAACAAACGGAGGGTGTATTCGTCGAGCAGGTTATCCGGCCCACCGGACTCCTCGATCCAGTTATTGAGATAAGACCGATAATTAACCAGGTGGACGATCTGTTGGATGAAATCGATAAGACCGTTAAAATGGGGGACCGCGTTTTGGTTACTACGCTTACCAAACGTATGTCGGAAGAACTCACAAAATATATGGATCGCCTGGGTATAAAGGTTCGATACATCCATTCAGAGGTTAAAACTCTGGAGCGGGTGGAAATCCTGAGAGATCTTAGATTAGGAGTTTTCGATGTTCTTATCGGGATAAATTTGCTCAGGGAAGGGCTTGATCTTCCTGAAGTTTCACTGGTGGCGATACTGGATGCAGATAAGGAAGGGTTTTTACGCTCTGAACGTTCTCTTATTCAAACTATTGGCAGGGCGGCCCGAAACGATCGCGGAAGAGTGATTATGTATGCCGACAAAATTACTGACAGTATGCGGGTTACTATCGATGAAACAAACCGCAGACGGGAGAAGCAAATAGCATACAATACTGAGCACGGAATTACTCCAAGGACAATCGGTAAATCCCGTGAGGCCATAATCGAACAAACATCGGTCATGGATTTCAAAGGAGGTGTGCAGAAGGCCTATATCGAAAAGGAGATGACTGATGATCTTGCAGCGGATCCTATTGTTCAGTATATGACTAAACCTGAATTGCAAAAATCTATCGACAAAACAAAAAAGGATATGGTCAATGCGGCAAAAGATATGGACTTCTTACTTGCAGCCAAATTGCGTGATGAGATGTTCGCGCTGGAGAAAATTATGGAGGAACGATTCTCGTGAGTCACCAGCTGCGGGTTGCCAGTTAGCTGGCTAGAGTACCAGCCTGGCAGCAGATAACTGATAACTGATACAAAATGGACGGACAAAACAGAAAAGACATTTACCCTGGCCTGGAGGTCGATATCATTTTAAAAAAAGACCAGAGAAGTGGTACCAGGACGAGAGGAATAGTTCAGAGCCTTCTTACCAGCTCTGCTTTTCACTCGCGAGGAATTAAAGTGAGGTTGGAGGATGGGCAGGTTGGGAGAGTTGTAGAGATTGTTGAGTCATAAGTTGTAAGTTATCCCCTATAACTTTTACACTACGATGAAACATATTGAAAATATTAACGTCTATATTTGAAGATTAGAATTTATTCTCATGGCATTATTAAAAATTTTATTCATTACGATCTGCGTTTTATGGCTGCTGAAAATGGTAGCAAGACTCTTATTACCAATGTTTTTCCATAAGATGATGGCTAAAGCGCAGAACCAGGCAAATCAAAGATACCAGCAACAACATAATCATACTCCAGACGGACGCATCAGAGTCGATTACATGCCTCCAAAAGAGAAAAGCCGCGGGGATAATGCGGGTGATTTCGTGGATTATGAAGAAGTAAAGTAAATTTCGTCCGGCAAATTTTTTAGCAGCAAAGCTATCTGCCATTTCATTCCGCGATCACGTTTAAACCATTGATTCTACGATCATCGCGTAGAAGTCTTCAATCTTTGCCGTTACTACCTGTTCCCCCGAAAAACCGATTCTCTTCCTGTCTATAAAGATTTATTTCAATAAAGCTGCGATAGTATCATTGCAGGTTTAAGCTTTTTTCTATTTTTGGCATTCAACTAATTAAAGCATAATGAATAACTGGTTTAAACGCAATGGCATTCACCTCGCTATCATAGGGATATTTATTGCAATATGTTTCGTGTATTTCAGTCCTGCGTTGCAAGGTAAAGCTTTGTTTCAAAGCGATGTTATTCAGGCTCAGGGCATGCAAAAGGAGATCATGGATTTCAAAACCAAAGATGGCAAAGGACCACTATGGACCAATTCTATGTTTGGAGGAATGCCATCCTATCAAATCTGGGTTCAGTATCCTAATAATATAACTACCTACGTAATATCATTCTTCAAAACAGTTTTTCCTAATCCCATAGATACCGTACTTCTCTATCTTTTGGGGGCTTACTTCCTTTTTTGTGTACTAAGAATGAATCCCTGGCTTGCTGCTGCAGGCGCTATAGCATTCGCATTCTCTTCTTACAATTTTCAAATCATTGATGCCGGGCATAGTAATAAAGCGATTGCAATCGCATTTTTTGCACCTATTCTCGCTGGTATAATCATGACTTTCCGGAGGCAATATCTTGCAGGGGCAGCGATAACAGCTCTATTTCTGGCAATTGAGATAAGAACTAACCATATTCAGATGACCTACTATCTGTTTTTGGCTCTTATCATATTTGTTGGAATTGAATTATATCACGCCATCAAAGCCAAGACCACTAAAGAGTTTATGAAGTCTTTCGCATATCTTGCTGCAGCAGCCGTGCTTTCAATCGCGGTGAACGCTGGTGCGTTGTGGACGAGTTATGAATACGCAAAGGAATCAACGCGCGGAAAATCGAATCTAACTACAGATAAATCTGAGCCGAACAGCGGCCTCGACCGGGACTATGCTTATGCGTGGAGTCAGGGTGTTGGCGAAAGTCTCACATTCCTTGTACCTAACGCATACGGCGGGGCTTCAGGTGTAGCTGATTTAGATGCGAACTCTGAAGTTGCCAAAGCTTTGAGTTCAAAAGGAATTCCAGCAGAACAGATTGTACCTGCCATGCAGCAACTATATCAGGTTGGGCTTAGCACGTATTGGGGCGACAAACAGTTTACCTCCGGACCCTGGTATTTCGGAGCGATCATCTGTTTCCTTTTTGTGTTAGGATTATTCATCATTAAGCACAGGATAAAATGGTGGATCTTGAGTGCCACCCTGCTTTGTCTGATTCTATCCTTTGGAAGGCATATGCCATTCCTTTCGGATATTTTCTTTAATTATTTTCCACTATATAATAAGTTCAGAGCGGTAGAATCAATCCTTGTTATCGCAGCTCTATTAATTCCAGTATTAGCCATTCTTGCGGTAAAAGAAGTCGCGTTTCACACGGAAGATCCAAAAACATTAAAAAAGCATCTCCTATACTCACTGTACATAACTGGTGGTCTTCTTCTAATCCTGATAGCAGTACCGACAGTACTCCTGAACTTTAGAACTGATAATCACAATCAGCTTATTGAGCAGCTAACCCAGCTTACAAATGGAGACAGATCGTTTGCTGATAGTATTGCAAATGCTTTGATTGAAGATAGAATTAGCCTTGCCCGAATGGACGCGGTTCGTTCCCTGATTTTCGTGCTTATTGGCGCGGGACTGATCTGGGCTTTGATCTATAAAAAGCTTAGTCCTCAGATAGCTTTTATTCTCCTGGCTGTAGTAATACTTGGAGATATGTGGAATATCGACCGGAGATATCTCAGCAATGACAAATTTGTTGAGAAAAATATTCTGGCCCAGCAATTCCAACCGAGGGATGTCGATCAGATGATCGTACGTGACACGTCCAATTTTCGCGTTCTCGATTTGACAGGAAACCCTTTTCTAAGTTCCACACCATCCTATTTTCATAAGAGCCTGGGTGGATATCACGCTGCAAAATTAAAGCGTTATCAGGAGTTGCTTGATAAGCAATTTAATGGTTCCATTAATGAAGATGTTCTTGACATGCTTAATACCAAGTATGTAATTACCGCCGACCAAACAGGGCAAAAGCAAACGGTTCAGAATAGGGATAGTGCTGCCGGCAATGCATGGTTTGTACCGGGTGTGACATATGTTAAAGATGATGATCAGGAAATGACCGCCATCAGCAGCTTCGATCCAAAGAAAGTGATGATCGTTGCA
The DNA here is from genome assembly GCA_040384965.1 of Bacteroidota bacterium. GTDB lineage: Bacteria > Bacteroidota > Bacteroidia > Sphingobacteriales > Sphingobacteriaceae > Daejeonella. The sequence goes on from JAZKIH010000003.1 coordinate 88,780, forward strand.
GATCAATATAAACCAATGATAGATATTAAACGAGTTGGTTACGATACAAATGGATTTATCAGACTGACGTCCTATCATCCGGATTTGATGACGTATGAATATTCTTCGGGTAAAGATGCATTGGCTGTATTTTCTGAAATCTACTACAAGCGAGGCTGGAATGCTTACGTTGATGGAGAAAAAATCCCTTATTTCAGAGCTAATTATCTTCTAAGAGCAGCTCAGCTACCTGGCGGAAATCACAAACTTGAATTTAAGTTTGAACCAGCTTCTTATTACACCGGTGAAATAATTTCACTTATCGCATCAATTATTCTTGTTCTCGCTCTGGCTTACGCTATGTATCTTGAGCTTAGAAAACCTGAGGAAGGCGCTAAAGTTGTGAAAGCATAATAATACAAGGTTCTCGCGAAAGCGAGGACCTCAATCTTATTCGAGCTTATCGGGCCAAACCCAAACTAATCATTTGTCCGTCTGTGCATGAAATAATACACAGCAAGTTTCGCCGCTATTATCCCGTGATTAAAAAGATTGGGAATTAATCCGTAATGTTTGGAAAAGATATGGAAACGTTCGACAAGACTCTCACGATGCCGTTTCTTTGACATTCCTCCCACAAGATATTTGGCAACATACATTTTTGTATTAACTATCTTCTTTGCACGTTTTGCGGCTTTCAATATCCAATCGATATCTGAACTTAACTTGTAGTGTACATCGTACATATCTGTGATTGAACGTCGGATATATATAGCCTGGTGACTAATACTCATGCCGTACTTGAAATCTTTCCAGCTAAAATCGACAGGTGCCTTATGCCTCCTTTGTCCCAGGCTATTCCACTTCTGATCAAACATTTCAGTTTCCCCGTAGTAGATATCCGCGTCAGGTTCCGAAGCGAATACTTTTTGCACAGTGTCTGGTGCGTAGATTTCATCCCCTGAATTCATAAACAGAACAAAGTCACCTTCTGCCAAAGCAAGACCTTTGTTCATGGCGTCGTAAATACCTTTGTCCTTTTCGGAAACCAATTTACTTATGCGAGAATTATAGCTATTTAAAACATCCAATGTTCCATCGGTGGATGCTCCATCAACAACGATATATTCAATATTTGGATAAGTTTGACCGAGCACCGAAAGCAGCGTGCGCTCGATGTCGTGCACATTATTGTAAACTATGGTTATGACGCTTAATCGTGGCTCAAACATGATGATCTAATAACGAATTGTACAGCCTGATATGCCTGCCTGCTATCTCGCTTTCTGAAAAATGGGCCATCACACAGGCCCGCGCATTTGATCGTATCATTTCCTTTTCAGGATGCTTAAAGATCCAGTTTATACCCGCGGCCAGGTCAATTGATGAACGATATTCAGCAAGATAACCGTTATTCAGATGCTCTACCATGTCAGGTATACCACCAGTAGTAAATGCGATAACGGGTGTGGCACAGGCCAGACTTTCCATCACTGTATACGGAAGATTGTCTTCAAGCGAGGGTGCCATGAATACGTCGGCAGCGCTGTAACATACAGCAAGTCTTTCTTCCTCGGAAATAGTTCCAAGGAAAGTAGTTTTCACGGGAAACTCCGGTAGATTACCGGATTCTCTATTCCCAAAAATAACCAGTTCAATACTATCCTTCTCCAGGTGATTTTCGCGGGCAAATAACTCGAGTGCCTCAATCAAATAGGAAGTACCCTTATGCATATCCTTTCGGGACGGCATAAAGCCACTCAATAAAATGAATTTATCGGGGGAAAGCCCGAGTGTTTTTCGCGATTCTGCCTGAGAACGAGGAAAGAACACCTCCGTATCTAATGTATTAGGAATATTTACAGTTGGCTTGGCCTTCAAAAGTTTACTCTCAGATACCGATTTAGACATCCACTTGCTTGGCGCGACAATAGTGAAACCGATCGTTTGATAAGTCCTGTTTTTTCTTTGCCAGATGCGATGTGAAAGATCATCAGGATGCGGGTTTCGAAGAACCGGGCAGTTACCGCATTCGTTCTGATAATGATCGCAGCTGTAACGAACATGACAGCCTCCGGTGAATGCATTACTGTCGTGAAAAGTCCATACCAGTGGTTTATTCAACGCGGCAAGTTTCTCAATATCTTCGGGGCGCAGAAACGCATGATTTATCCAGTGGATATGAATAATATCTGCTGATCTTAATAAATTGTTGTCAGATATATCCTTGCCCCAAAGTGGTATCGAAAACGGAATGGGCAACGCTTTTACAAAAAATTTATTTGCGAGACGCTCCAGAATTATACCAGCTGCGGTAAGCCATTTGAAGACAAAACCTTTTGAAAGATTACTGACTTCCCGGTTAGTCTTAAAAAGAAAATTAACAGCTACGTGTGAATCGATCCCATCCTTTTGAAGTGCCTTACTCAATCGGGCGCAGGCTTTTCCTGCCCCTCCGTTACCGGCATACGTATTTAGATGAAGTACCTTCACTGCTTTTACACCCTTTCTTTTATGAATCGTACAACGCGCTGTAAAAAGTTACCTTTTCGATTTTTTAGAAAATGCTTGATGGACTGATATGCAGCCTTGTTTTCATAAATATCCTCAGGAAATTGGGTAACTCTACGATCACTTATATTGACATCGTACATATTGTTTTTACCTGAATGTATACCGGTGCCATCGTGCCCAATGTTATTAATCAGAGATGCCGAGGGATTAAGAGAAAGCCCATCTTTTAAAAAAATCGATGCATACCACCTTATTGCCCAGGAATTATTCTTCCCTCTTTTAAATTCGCGAACCTGCTTCCAAAAGTTCATCGTTCCTTCGATGGAGAATCGATATCTCTTATTGCTATCGAATTGGGCAATGAGCTTATCTATATCAGGTTCGAAGTTCTGCCAGGCCCTTGCCCAGGTTGCCCATCCCCAGCTTGAAGCCGCACGATAAAAAAACGTTTGAGGCAAATCTGAATTTTGAAGCGGATACATATAGGCTCCAATATGCATTACTCGTTGTTCATTTTCGTAATGCTTTAGCGCATCGTTGAAATATTGAAGTGTAAATTGTGAACTGATGAGATCGTCTTCGAAAACAATAACCTTTCCATATTTTTCCGTTAACATATTCACCCCATCTATAATAGAATTGGCCAGGCCAAAATTAGTTTTACGTTCAATCACCTGCACTGACTTAAAGCCCTCCACGGATTTTATGATCTCCCTAACTTCAGCGACCTTTCCGTTCTCAGCGTCACTTTTTGCAGCATCGGAAAAAATAAATAATCTTGATTCATCTGCAAGCAAATTCTGCTTCAGAAATTTGAGCGTACGCCGGGTATGTTCGGGACGGTTATAAACGAATAAAGCTATGGGAGCCAACGTTTGCATCGATGGCAAAGTAACATAATTTCGCTAGAAATCACCGCGCCCTTCACGCAATTAATGATTGATGTCGCAGAACCCTGGCTTCGATTATCTAACTTCAAGAGTGTTAATGAGCCACTTTTCTACCAGACCCGGCCATTCGGTCGCAGCCATATTTCCTTTCCTCAAACCGTATCCATGTCCTCCTTTTGGATAAATGTGGAATTCGAAGGGAAGCTTTAACTGCCGCAAAGCATTAGCGAGGGGCAAGGGAAGGTCATTCTGATCATCTGCAGTAAAAAAGATAAAAACCGGCGGAATGTCCCTGGTGACTGCAATTAAGGGATTAAGTTCCTGTTTATTGGCTCCATTAGCTGTGTAAGCGGGATAAATAAGGATGATAAAATCGGGACGAGAAGACTCCTTGTCGGTTTTATCAAAAGGCTCATAAGTTTGTTTTGTAAAGTTAGTGGCCGCCATAACGGCAAGATGGCCGCCTGCGGAGAAACCCAGCATTCCAATTTTGTCTTTTTTCAATTTCCATTGATCAGCTCTTTCGCGTACAATTCGAATAGCCCGCTGTCCATCCTGCAAAGCTGCTTCCCGATTGTCAGGCACTCTATATTCCAAGACAAAAACTGTATAACCCTTGGCAGCAAAATATTTTCCGATTTCCTCTCCCTCAAGATCAATAGCTAAAATTCTATAACCTCCACCAGGACATATAATAATACCTGCTCCGTTTGAAACGCCTTTCGGCCGGTAAACCGTCAGCTGTGGATCGGTAATGTTCGTTATCCGCTTTACGTTTCTGCTTGTATCCGGATATAATTCTGCAGGATGTTTTGCAGTCTTTTCACCAGGTACAGTTCCCGGCCACAATTTGATAACCTCGTTGTCCTGAGCAAAAGTGTTCATTGTTAATAGGAAGCAAATAATATTTAGCAATATAGCTTTCATAATCGTGTACTTTCGAACTAATGGTTGTAAGTTTTCCTATTTCATCATTCGGAGCTCTTCCATGGTAAATGGCTTCTGACGACCCTTGAATTTATTTCTGATCTCCATTACGTCGATTGGTTGGATCAGGGCTCCTTTATTACTCCAGGAGTTTCTAATATAATTTAATAACTGGGCAATATCTGCATCCGAGAATTGTTCATTAGAAGCAACCCCGGGCATTTCTCCATTAATTTCAGGCGACTTATAAAGCTTATTTCCAACTTGAATTGGTCCAGTTAATCCATACAATACTATCGCGTTAAGCTTATTTTTGTCTCCCGTTACCCACTCAGAGTTGTTGAGTGGGGGAGCAAGAGAGGTAACGCCATTTCCATCAGGGCCGTGACATGTCTGGCAAAAAGATTTGAAAATCGACGCCCCTCGTGGAAACTGCAAAACAGGATCAGCCTTGCTATTTTTCGCTTTTTCGGCATCTGCAATCACCTTTTTTAACCTTTTGTTTATTACCAGAGAGGTATCGGGGTTAGCGCGTACAAATTGATTATAAAACGTGTTTTCTTCATTTTTAAGAGCACTGATAATTGCGTCGGAAACGTACAGGTTATTCCCGAAAGCCGCACCGAGGTTTTGGAGTAATGATTTGTAAGCGTTCGAATTAAATGGCTTAATAGCCGGGGCAAGAAAAGCAATGTACGGGGCTGAAAGAGAATCTTTGTTGTTAATAATTTCATTAAATAAAGCTGCAAAATCGTTATAGTTTTCTCTGCTAATCACAGTTCGCGAGAGGCTAAAAGCTTGCATTCGAAGATTCCAGTCTGGGTTTTCAAGAAAGGGCCATATATCCTCTTTACTCAATACACCCAAACCTTCCATTGTCCACATCGCATGGATTACAGCCAGCGGTTGTTTGGAAGTTTTTAAAACTTTTTTCAGCTGTGGGGCGATATTTTTGTCGCCGGCATCAATGAGCAGTTGCTGAGCCATGTTCCGCACCCAGCCGTTTTGATGGCCCAATAGCCTGATCAACTTTATCTTATCATCCGGAAAGGTAATCGGCTTTACCTTTTTATTCTTTAAGACGACCTTATAAATTCTTCCAAATGACTGCGGTTCGGTTAGTGACCGTGCTTTTATCTCGTTTTTTAAATATGGGGTTAAGTATGTCTTATGCTGGATAATTCCGCGATACATATCCACGATATATAAAGCGCCATCGGGTCCGTTATATAAATTCGTCGGACGAAAACGCTCATCAGTGCTCCGCAAAAATTCTTTATTTACGTAGGCCTGTCGTCCGGACACGGAATAACCATCATTTATTAAAATATTTCGCTTAATCAGATTAGCAGAGGGCTCAGCGACAAAAGCATTGCCATAAAACTGTTCACCAAACAAGTGGCCATTATATATAACTGGGCCACAGGCGGCAGTAAAATTAACCAGTCTGAGGCTGTCATCCAGAATTCCGGGTTGATACCCACGGTTTACGCCCGTTGTCGCCCTTGCCGGGTAAACTTTATTATTAGCAACAATCTTTTTGTTAAAGCCAGCAACGGTTAGTTGATTCTCATTAGAACCACCGAAACCAGGGCTGAACAGATCACCAAGTAAGTTCTCAGAATTGGTATTGTAAAATAATCGACCCTGATCATCCTGACTAATTCCCCACTGTCCACGGAAATGAGTCCGCTCTATAAGCCACTTTTCACCTTGCTTACGATATCGTTTATCAGATTTCGCATTATAAATCCAGTTATCTAGCGCCCGGAAAAGACCATTCGGCTGATGTTCAACATTTCCTCCTTCTGCGTAAGCTCCGTCTACCAGGATCTTTTTAAAAGCCATGTCGTTCCGGACTTCATAAAACCACAAACGAGGGGGCTCTGCAACCAGAATCCCATTACCTATAAGACAAATCGCCCTAGGAAGAAGTAAAGAATCGAGAAATATCTTTCGATCGTCTATGCGCCCATCACCATCTCTATCACTTAAAATCGTAATTCTTCCGCGCGGCTTTTCTTCGCCTGTTCCAAGCGAATCAGGCATATATCCCACCATTTCGGTCACCCACATGCGTCCGGTTTTATCAAACACCATGGCAACCGGAGAATTAACCAGTGGCTCTTCCGCCACAGCCCTAATTTCGAATCCCGCTTCCAGCTGCATCGCTTTCATCGATTCTTCCGCAGATAATACAGGCGATGAGGCAAACTGCTCGCGGATGCGCAATGAATCCAGAGTATAATTTTTCTCTACTTGGCGAAATGCCCCTCCTCCCGCAAGGATAATGAATCCTATTATGAAGGCGACGAGAAAATACGCTCTGCTTCTCATGAATGTCAATTGATTCTCAGGTTAAGATTTCTGACTCTTTAGTTTTTTGCAGTAAAACCGTGTAAGCGCTTGCAAATTTTTCATGTCTTTGCTTGCCGCCAATCTTAATTAACAACATTTTAATCCAGAACTCCAGGTCAATCTTCAGCGAACTGAAGAAGCTCCTCCTTTTCTTTTGATTAATAAACGTGTTGAATTTCGTTACCTCGGGTTCAATTATGGAAACTTTGTCGCCGGCGATTTTAAAACCTTCTGTTTGTACGAGAAATCTTAAGGAGCTCGGCGTATACATATTGATATGTCCGTATGCGAGAAAGTGCTTTATTCTTTTGTCAACGCCGAACCTGTAATCTATCGGTACTTCGATCACCAAATTCTTCGAAACACGCCTTATTTCCCGCAGCAGCATCCTTTCAAATTCGACGTGCTCCAGAACGTGTGATAAGATGACGAGATCAAATTCATTATCCGCAAAAGGGATTTTATACCCATCGAAAAGCTGAACTGATTTCAAACTATTTAGTTTTCTGGTCTCAATCTGTTCAACACCGCTTTCGGATATTTCCAGCGCGTGCAACTCAGAAGCAAAATGCCATTCATCAAGATATTTTAAAATACTTCCGTCACCTGCGCCTACTTCCAGAATTTTCTTAAATTTCCCCTGACCACAGACGTCAGCTATATTTCGGGCTTTATATTTCGCACTCAGCAGGCGCCACTCGTCATCCTTCCCCTTATAAAACCCATCGTAAGCCGTTTTAAGGCCCGAACTAACCAATTCTTCTTTACGCATTGCAATTATCAGGATATAAAAATGAATTGTGAATTGCTGTCATTTTACCTAATTATAAATTTTTATAGGGATAAAAGCGGCATTTTAAATACCCAGACAGTTGGCTTGTTTATAGAATACTGACGTAGCTTTTTTATAGAATAAACCAGGTGAAATCCCGCTGAAGGAAAGTTCTTTAAAACCCTCTTTTTGGAAGAACAGCCGGGCGTCATTATATTTTATTCGCTCGGAGTCATCCAGAACTACAACACCAGATTCGCTTAATGCCGTGAGAGAATTATAGCAGCAGTTAACTCTATCCCGACCATCTACTATAATAATATCGAATCTCTCTGGCAGTGACGAAGGCTTTCTACTGTAGTCGCCGTTGGATTCTAACGCACAAAAGATCATTTCAGCATTCGAAGGAGCAGTAGCTGATATTTTTTCAAACCAGGCCTTATCATGCTCGACAGACACTACTTTCTTTGCCTTCCGTGCATAATATAATGTAGAATTACCCGAACCAAATTCAAAGATCGTATGATCGTTCTTTATACGTTCAGCTACGAAATCAATAAACGAATAAGTAACCCATGGTATAGCTTCACCGTTATTATCAATTGGCGAAAAAGTATTTAGCGCTTTAAACCAACCGATCTCTGTAAGGTAACCTTTCACCCCAAATGATAGTAATGTTTTAATTTTAGCCGGGCTTAACAAGCTTAAGATTGATTCATTTCTCTTCAACGTCGCGGAATTTTTTGTAGCAGTGAAATTAAAAATAACGATTTAAGCATTTTCCAACCTTGATTTCTGGTTCTGGAAAATACAAGAATAAAGAATGTGGCTGAAAAATATGCTATTAGAGTTGCGATTGATGCGCCAAACCCTCCATATAATGGTATCAACCAAAGATTTAAGAGAATATTAACGATGGCGCCGACTGCAGTTCGGTAAAAGGAAATCATCGTATAACCCTCTGCAAGGAGATATTGTCCGCTTGCACTGCCAAGGAATACAAAAATACCGGACCAAATATGAACCGAGAGCATTACTCCCGCGCCTTCAAAACGATCACCATAAATTAATTGGATAAATATATCAGCACCTAAACTTACAACAAGTGCTACCGGAACACTTATAAGAATCAGCAGATCATATAAATTCTGTAATCGTTTCTCATAACGCGTGGGATCAGTTTTACGCGCATGAATTATAGCGGGAAAAACTGAGGTCACTATTGCAACAGGTATAAAATACCACGACTCGCTGATTTTGGCGGCTGAGCTGTAAATTCCCGCTTCTCTGCTGCCGGCGAAATATTTCAGCATCAGAATATCGATTTGCATATATAACGTGACCATAACTGCCGATAAAATTAGCGGCCATGACTTATCTAACAGGGCTTTAGCACGTGAAGGGTCAAATGCCCAATTTCTAATATGAAGGCTCTCCTTGTGGTAGATGATAATCAGACCAATAGCAAGCATGAGACCATCGAGCACCAGCGCAAACGCAAAATAAACAAGGGGAAGTTTTAATAATACAAAACTGATTTTGATTATTGAAGAAAGGATCAGACAGATGTTCTGAACTTGAACGACAAATTTCGATCTAACTTGGGATTGAAAATAAGAATCGATAATATTGAATGCTTTGAAAAATAGAGCTGACGCACAAAACGTGACCACCAAAGTCAATTCAGTTCCCTGCTGCTCGGTAATACTTCTAAAGAAAATATAAATAAGTACCGAAACAGGAACCAGAATAACACTTACACCGAGTCTCATCCAGAAAGAAGTTCCTAAAATCTCATCCCGCTTTTCTGGCTGCTCAATAATTTCACGTATTATGAAGCTGTCAAGTCCAAGAGTACCTACGGCTGCGATAATCGCGGTGAAAGCTGTAGCAAAACTAAGATCGCCAAAATCGTGGGGGCCTAAAAATTTGGCTATGAAAATTCCGACAATCAGGCTAAGGATTTTACCGAACATCAACCATCCGGTATTCTTAAAATACTTTTGGAAAGCTTCTGGGTCAAACCCGGGAATGGAAGGAATCTTCATCAAGTACAAACTTAGATAAAAATATTTCTTTAAGTTTTGTCTAAAAACCAAGGGCTCAGTTTTTTGCTGAGCCCTTGATTCTAATGATTATCTAATAATATTTATTGATTCACAAACTTTTTAGCATTGATCTTGCGTTCATTTTCGCTCAAATAGATCTTGCGTAAACGCATGCTCTTCGGTGTAATCTCAATATATTCGTCGGCCTGGATATATTCCATTGCCTCCTCAAGTGAGAACTTTATTGCTGTAGCTATACGGGCATTATCGTCTGTACCAGACGCACGCATATTTGTCAGCGCTTTTCCTTTAACAACGTTAACAACTAGATCATTGTCGCGAATATGTTCGCCCATGATTTGGCCTTCATAAACTTCGACACCTGGCTCAACGAAGAAACGTCCGCGATCCTGTAATTTGTCGATTGAATATGCAGTTGTAGATCCTTTTTCCATTGAAACAAGAACTCCGTTAAGACGGCCTGGAATATTCCCCTTCCATGGCTCATAAGCCTTGAAACGATGCGCCATAATTGCCTCACCTGCGGTAGCGGTAAGAACGTTATTTCGCAAACCAATAATACCCCGTGCCGGGATTTCAAATTCAAGGTGTTGAAGATCACCCTTAGGCTCCATAACCAACAAATCACCTTTACGTTGAGTTACCAGTTCAATCACTTTACCTGAAACCTCAGCTGGCACATCCACGATAAGAGTTTCAATCGGCTCACATTTAGCGCCATCTATTTCCTTAATGATAACCTGAGGCTGACCAACCTGAAGCTCATACCCTTCACGGCGCATTGTTTCTATAAGAACTGACAAATGGAGAATACCACGTCCGTAAACAAGATAGGAGTCTGGCGATTCAGTTTCAACAACTTTCAAAGCAAGATTTTTTTCCATCTCTTTGTATAGTCTCTCACGCAGGCGCTGAGACGTTACAAATTTTCCCTCTTTACCGAACATCGGGGAGTTGTTAATAGTAAACAACATGTTCATTGTTGGCTCATCAATTTTGATAACTGCCAATTGTTCCGGCTTGTCAAAATCCGCGATTGTATCACCAATATCAAAACCGTCGATACCAACTACAGCACAGATGTCACCAGAAGAAACTTCCTGAACCTTTACTTTTCCCAGACCTTCAAATGTGTATAATTCTTTAATCCTTGATTTTTGTATAGTCCCATCACGCTTTACAAGAGAAACCGGCTGATTTTCTTTAATTACACCACGCGCAACACGTCCGATAGCAATACGCCCAACAAATGAAGAATAATCAAGAGAAGTGATCTGCATCTGCAATGTTCCGTCGAAACTAGGAGCTGGCGGGATGTGCTCAAGAATTGTATCCAAAAGAGGAGTGATATCTTCAGTTTGTACTTTCCAGTCGGTATTCATCCAACCCTGCTTAGAAGATCCGTATAGTACAGGAAAATCCAGTTGGTCCTCTGTTGCTTCAAGATTGAAGAACAGCTCGAAAACTGATTCATAAACTTCTTCAGGGCGACAATTTTCTTTATCAACTTTATTCACGATAACTACCGGCTTCAAACCAAGTGAAAGTGCCTTTTGAGTTACAAACCGTGTTTGCGGCATAGCTCCTTCGAACGCGTCTACTAAAAGCACAACCCCATCGGCCATCTTTAATACCCGTTCAACCTCGCCGCCAAAATCCGCGTGACCAGGAGTATCGATTATATTAATCTTTACACCTTTGTAATTCACCGAAACGTTTTTTGAAACGATGGTTATACCACGCTCGCGCTCCAGATCATTATTATCAAGTATAAGATCACCAGTTTCCTGATTGTCACGAAACAGATTAGTTTGGTGTAAAATTTTATCAACCAAAGTAGTCTTGCCGTGGTCAACGTGAGCGATGATCGCTATATTCCTTATTTTTTGCATTAAAATTTTGTTCTAAAATTTTTTGCAAAGGTACTGTTTATTAAGCAGAATAGAAAGTCTATACTTGATAACCGGGTATTATTGGCCCAACAAGTCAGCGAATTTCACTTCACATTATGGAATAGTTAGATATAGTCGCGAGAAGCCTATAGCGAATGGTCATCTTCCTTGCGAATATTTACAGACAAAAGACTAAGTATTTTCAGGTATTGTTTAATTTTGACAAATGGACACGCAAACACTTCTAGTTTTCATGTTATTTGCTCTGGCAGTTTACTGGCTGGGCCGAATGGTGTATCGCAGCCTTTCAAGCAAGAAGGCGTGTGCCAGTAACTGTGGTAAATGTGCTGCAGATTTCTCGGACATCAAAATCCCCGGTACGAAAGTCTGATTTATCTTTCTTGTTCGATAAGACATACAGCATAGGCAACTACACCCTCTTCTCGGCCAATAAAGCCCATTGTTTCATTTGTAGTTGCTTTGATAGATATGTCGTCTTCGCTTATCCCGGCAGCCCAGGCAATATTCAATTTCATCTGAGGAATATGAGGATTGATTTTAGGAGCTTCCAGGCACAACATCGCATCAATATTCCCGATATCCCAACCTTTCTCCCTCAATAGAGCAACACAGTCCTTTAAAATAGTAAGACTACTGATACCTTTCCAACGTTCGTCTGTATTTGCAAAGTGAAATCCTATATCACGAAGATTAGCAGCACCGAGCAAGGCATCGCATATTGCATGCACTAACACATCTGCATCCGAATGTCCAAAAGCGCCCGAGTGATGCTGGAGATTGACGCCGCCTAAAATAAAAGGATGTTTTTCAGCCAATTGGTGTACATCAAACCCAAATCCTACCCTAATCTTCATCATTTATTTGCAAAATTAAACACCAGCGAAAAACGGAGTGTCTGAGCTAAAGGACTTTTTTGCTGACTTGCAAGCAAATAAGCGAAGTCCAGATTAAATACATTGTATTTAAGGCCTGCCCCCACTGTAAAATATCTTCTGTCGCCTTTCTTAGGAGTTTCGTAAAAATAACCTGATCGAAGTGCAAATTGCTTGTTGTACCAATATTCCGTTCCCAGAGAATAGCTTAATTCGCTTAGCTCTTCAGAAAAGCCACCTGGTGCATCATTGAAAGACCCAAAAATACCAGCAGGAACGGATCGGTCAGGATCTTTGCCGCTTACAATTTTCCCATCAGCATCTCTGATTGGATTAGTAGGTACCAACAATTTATTTACATCTAAGGCAACTGTAAACTGATTTAAATCATCAATATTTAAGGTAGAAGCTCCTCCTACCTTCATATTGGTTGGCAGGAATGACTTTGAACTCCCATCGGAATAATTCATTTTGGTACCAATGTTGGAAATATTCAACCCAAAAGCCAGCTCGGTATCTTTTCCAAACATCAACGTGCCTTTTTTCATGTATGCCGAAACATCCGCAGCGAGGGCAGTTGCGGGCTGGATATCCTGGCCGTTAAACTGACCGTTGCTTAAACTTGAACGGATATATCGAATCCCGGTCCCAAGAGAAAAATTTTCTCCAAATTTTCTGGCGAATGTTCCGTCGATAGAAAACTCGTTGGGGCTGTAAACCCCGATATCGTTTTTGCTGTCATCAGTAAGCTGGATGGAGCCGTAAGAAAAGTATCTCAATGCACCGCCAATAATATTGCGTTCGTCGATACGATGGAATACTGTCAAATATCCAAGGTCGACATCGGGCACGAGATTCCTTAGCCAGGGTGTGTATGATGCAGAAATACCGGTGGGTTGTTCTAAAAAAGCAAGTTTTGCTGGATTCCAGTGACTCGAATTGGCATCAGGAGATGTCGCCGCACCCACATCACCCATAGCACCCGACCTTGCGTCAGGGGCGATAAGTAAAAATGGAGCTGCCGTTTGAATGGTATTCGTTCGCTTACCATCGCTCTGAGGCTGCGCCATAACCTGATCAAATGATCCGGCAACGACAAAAATAAAACAGCAACAAAGTGAGAGTTTGTTAATCATTACTAAAAACCAAGCTGAAACCCAATTATATCCTGACGAGCATTAAATATAAGCATTTTTGTACAATAGCGTAAATTGAGGCTGATATACAACGTTTCTTTTCCACAATTAATATAGTGCCGAGAATTTTTTTGTAGTCGATATCAACAATATTTCAACGGAGTTAAATAACTGTATGCTAGTAAATTATAATTTATTTACATAAATTAGGTTTATATACGTACATACCATATAGAATGAAATACAGCAATAATTAATTTGTCGAGCCGTTTTTGATCTTTGCTCCCGCAAATTAAGCAGTGTAACCTTAAATAAGAATTTTCGTATAGCGAGACACAGGCTTTTGCAGCCACAATATTGAACAGAAATATCCGTTGGGGATATTATCAAATTTTGTATTTTTATAAAATTAATGCTCCAATTACATTACAAGTAATGAAAAGAATATCCTTAATATTTACCGCAGCAGTTTTTCTAGCAGGCGGACTAACCTCATGTAATAAAAAGAGTGCCTCTTCCTCAAAAACTGGAATGGCCTACAATGATAAGTACAACGGTGGATTTCAGGTAAATAACAAAGTTAAAGCCGGACCGGGTCCAGGTACTATCGCGATTGAGGGTGGTACATTTGTTATGGGCGGCAGTCTAAATCAGGATCTTGGCTATGAGTTCGACAATGTTCGCAGACGAGTGACAGTTGCATCTTTTTACATGGATGAAACTGAAGTCTCAAATGTAGACTGGTTAGAGTACTTATATTGGATAAGACGGAATTACGCTAACGATGCCGAATATTATTACAATGCCCTTCCGGACACCCTTGTCTGGCGACAACCGCTTTCTTATAATGAACCTTACGTTAACAATTACCTGCGCCATCCGGCCTTTCAGGATTATCCTGTAGTTGGAGTTACCTGGGAACAGGCGAATGCTTATTGCGATTGGCGTACTGATAGGGTTAATGAAGAAATTTTGCGTTCACGCGGCGTTTTGCTTGATTATAAAACATTAGCAGGAGGTGGCAAAGCGGGAACTGCAACTTCAGTTTCCACGTCGACTGATCCTTTTAACACCGATATTTATCTTAATGGTCAATATCGAGGTGAAGGTATCGATGGAAAGAAAATGCCGAAGGATCTTAATCCAAATGCCACTAATGGTGCTACGACGGCCGGTAAAGGTGGTCCTACAAGGCCTGTTCGTTTAGAAGACGGGGTGTTAAAACAACCTTACCGTTTACCTACTGAGGCAGAGTGGGAATATGCTGCATTAGCACTTGCTGGCAATACGGAGTATGAAAATATTGCTGATGGTAAAATTTATCCTTGGAATGGCCTAGGTGTCCGTTCACCAAGAAAAAGAACGCAGGGAATGATTCTCGCCAACTTTAAACGTGGCGAAGGTGATAACATGGGTACTGGTGGGTATCTGAATGATAAAGCGGATATAACTGCTCCTGTCAGAGCCTATGTTCCAAATGATTTCGGTCTTTATAATATGGCGGGAAATGTCAATGAGTGGACTGCTGACGTTTATCGCAAGCTTACATTTGAAGATTTTGCGGATTTCAATCCATTTAGAGGAAACGAATTTGTGAACAAACGTATCGCAGATAAAGACAAAGGAATCTATGCGAAGGACAAGTACGGACGCCCTATTAAAGATCCTGCACCGGCTGGAAAGAAACAAACCTGGGCTCAGATGCAAAGCAATCAAGCTGCGCAGGATACCTCAGCCATTGCTGGTAAACCATACAATCCGGATTTTCGCGGTCACTTAGACTCAGTGAATCCTAATTTATATGGAATTACGACACTTGTAAACGATCGTTCACGAGTGTACAAGGGTGGATCCTGGAATGACAGGGCGTACTGGTTAAATCCTGCGACCAGAAGGTTTATGCAACAAGATGAAACAAGTGCAGAAATGGGTTTCCGATCTGCCATGACCCTTGTTGGAGCTCCTGAAATAATTTCTAAGGGTAAGCCCCAATTCAACCAACCCAAATCAAAAACTTCAAAGAAATCGAGATAAATTTTATTACGTTAGAAACAAAAAAGGGCTGATATTATCAGCCCTTTTTTTTCTAACTATCCCAAGTCATTATTTTACCCCGATCTTCAGCTTTTAAACATTGCTCCAGTGTCTTGGCGTCGTATTCAAGGCCGAACTGTTTCAGAACATCATCAGGCACTCCATCCCACGCATTGGGTTGGTTTCCTTTATAACCAAGATCTTCAATTCCAATTTTACTGGTGAAAAAGCCCGTAGCGGTAAGTCCTCTAATTGTATCAAAAAAGCTTACACCAGCTTTATTTTCAGGAAGTGCTTTATCAGGATACGCTATAAGATCGACAAGCTGGATACGCTGATCTGCACTAGCATCAGTAAACGATTTCTTGAACATCTTTAAAGATTTGATATCGAGCCATTTTAAGCCACCTCGCATAGGTAACTGAAGATCAGGCTGATCCTTAACTATAAATTCAATAAAATCAGCAACTTTTGCATCGCTCGCGTTTCCCGAATGATCGTCCTTTGGAATAATGATATCGCCTAAGACGGTTATGGTATTAAACTCAGCAGCGGTAAAAAACTTTGCTGCCATTAATTTCTCATCAATTAATTTCTCGTCAGGAGTTCTTCCATATACACCGGCGGCCCCTGCAGCTTTAGAATCTGTGCCTTCTTTCTTATCACATGAAGTCATTAACGTTCCGACACTGACTGTTCCTACCGCCAGTGCCTTTAGTGAGTCTCTTCTATTCATCTGACTATATATTTTGTTTTTTTAATTGATCGACTATATATTCTGACGCACGCATAGCCAGCGCGAGGATTGTCCACGTAGGGTTTTTATCAGCCTGCGATACAAAAGCACCCCCGTCTACTACAAAAAGATTATTTACATCGTGTGCCTGATTGTACTTATTAAGCACGGAGGTGTTTTTATTATTCCCCATTCGCGTAGTTCCAACTTCGTGTATGATCCTTCCAGGTGCTAAAAGTCCAAATTTCTCGTCAGCTCCCGGTTTCTCACCGCTCGCAACCCCACCCATCGAATGAATAATCTCTTCAAATGTATCCTGCATATGCTTTGCCTGTTTAACTTCCTGATCCGTCCAGTTGTAATTAAACCTCAATATCGGAATACCAAATTTGTCGACAGCACCCGGATCAATTTCGCAGTAATTTTCAACGCGCGGAATGCTCTCGCCACGGCCGGCAAACCCTACTGTTGACCCGTAGTAGCGCCGATAGTCATTTTTTAAAGCGGTGCCATACCCTCCAGCATCCTTCATTTTTCCATCGATGGTGGGGTATTTTCCATTAGTTTTTTCCATTCCGAACCCGAAACCATAAGACGGCATACTCATACCTCCCCAGAACTCAATATGATAACCGCGGGCGAAATCAAGTTTCTTATTTTCGAGCCACCATGGGATGTAAAGATGAAGACCGCCTACCCCATCTTCATTGTATCTTTTCCTGTCCATTAACTGAGGAATAAAAGCTCCGCGGGAAGCTCCGGTCGAATCATGCAGATATTTACCCACCATGCCACTTGAATTGGCCAAACCATTTGGATGTGCGGATGATTTAGAATTCAAAAGTAATCTTGCAGATTCGCATGCACTGGCCGCTAAAACCACAATTTTAGCGTTTACCTGATATTCCTGCATATCTGTCTTATCGACATAAGATACACCCGTTGCTCTTCCCTCTTTGTCAGTCAGTACTTCTCGGGCCATTGCGTTTACATATACATCTGCATTGCCTGTTTTTCTTGCTGGCTTGACCAAACAGGTAGATGAAGAGAAGTCTGCATGGACCGTGCACCCCCTGCTGCATTGTGAGCAAAAAAAGCAAGATCCTCTGTCTTTATTTACCGGCCTTGTTAAAATGGATAATCTGGATGGTATTACAGGGATTCCAATTTTACCTGCGGCTTTCTTTATCATGAGTTCGTGAAGGCGAGGTTTTGGCGGTGGAAGAAAATATCCATCCGGCTCATTGTAAATACCCTCTTTAGTTCCGAAAACACCAATCATTTTATCGACCCGATCGTAATAAGGCTTTACATCTTCGTAACTGATAGGCCAGTTATCACTCAATCCGTCGAGATCATGTCTTTTGAAATCATTTGGACCAAAGCGTAATGAAATTCTGCCCCAATGGTTTGTACGGCCGCCCAGCATCCTGGAACGAAACCAATCAAATTCAGTTCCTTTAGCCTTCGTATAAGGTTCGCCCTCTATTTCCCACCCCCCATATGCTGCATCAAAATCGCCGAAAGGCCTGTGCGTATTTGCCCCTCGTCTGGGCGACTCATAAGGCCATTTTAACTGAGTTTGCTGTTCCGGATTAGCTGGATCGTAGTCAGGACCAGCCTCCAGCAAAGCAACCTTCAAGCCTGCTTCGGTTAACACTTTAGCTGCCATGCCGCCACCCGCTCCAGAGCCTACAATACACACATCGTATAACTCTCCCTTTGTTTTAATTTCTATAGCCATATGCGAAATCTTATTTAAAACTTCTGATCCAAAGTTTTCATTAAAATAAGCAATATTTCTATCTGCAAAGAATTATACTGCGGGAAAAGAATTGTTTTAAAGGGGAGAAAAGCTAGTGGAAAATTATCATTACCTGATTCTTTTCAACCTTATCGGACGGGCTAACTTTTATTGATTTAATCACTACACCGCCAGGGGATTTTATGATGTTCTCCATTTTCATAGCTTCCAGTACCAGGAGATTAGACCCTTTTTGAACTTCCTCCCCTTCTTTAACGAGTACTTTAAGAACCAAACCTGGCATAGGAGCCTTCAGCTCTAAAACTTTAGCAGCGGTAAGATTATCCATTCCCAGTCTATGAAGCAGTTCATCAAACTGGTCGGTAAGAGACATTAGATAAATATTATTATTGATCCTAACCGAACAAGTTTTGGCTTTCTTATCAAACTCAATAAGCTCGGCATTATAGGACTTGTTATTGTGCAAAATATGGAAAGAGTTTTTATTGATGTGATGAATGTCAAGGTCTATTGACTTTCCATTCACAAGTACTTCATCTTTTTCAGATTGTACTTCAAAATTATAGTGCTCATTAACTTTTATCTTGTACATCCTATTGCGTCAAAGCATATTGAATTAAATTCGCGCCCATCTTTAATGCCTTTTGCCGAGTCTCCTCTGAATCGCTTGAATATGTTCCCGCTATTTCCCAGCCGTTACCCAAATCACACTCAAATGTGTAATAACAAACAACTCTCCCTTTGTGTATTAAAGCAAATCCTTGTGGCCGCTTTCCATCATGCTCATGAATTTTAGGTAGCCCTCCGGGAAACTTAAATTTCTGATTGTATAAACTGTGGTTCGATGGCAGTTCGACAAAGTCAAGATCAGGAAACACCCGCTTCATTTGCGGTCTTATAAACTTATCAAGGCCGTAGTTATCGTCAATGTGTAAAAATCCACCGCCGGTTAAATACTTTCTTAGATTTTCGGCCTCCTGATCAGTGAACACTATGTTACCATGACCTGTCAAATAAACAAACGGGTAGTTGAATATTTCGGCACTGCCTACCTCTACTACAGCTTCATCTCTATCGAAATTAGTTCCAAGATTCTTATTGCAAAAGCTGATCAACTCAGGTAATGCTGTGCGGTTTGCATACCAATCCCCGCCACCATTATATTTCATTTTTGCAATTTTATAACTGGGGGCTTTAAAAGACCATATTACTCCAACAGTCACAATCAATAAAATACTGAAACTGATTTTTATAATTGTCTTCATCTATTCAGGAAATTTAGTTCAAAACACGCCTCAAGAGCCGCAGTTTCAGTCCTCAATCTGGATGTACCAAGATCGATTGGTGAAAAATTAGCTTTAAGAGCAGCATCTACTTCCGACGGACTGAAATCACCTTCCGGGCCGATCATTACAAGATAATCAGAATTCAAACTGATCTTATCTTTTAACGGAAATTTTTCACCTTCGATACAATGAGCAATATATTTATGTGGGCTTGAAACAGTAGCTATAAAGTTTCTAAATCTTACCGGCTCGTTTAATTTTGGATGATATGCTTTTATTGATTGCTTAACCGCGGAAGTTATCACTTTATTCAACCGGTCTGTTTTCAAATCTTTGCGCTCGGATCTTTCGCAAATTAAGGGAGTAACCTCATCGATTCCTATTTCGGTTGCTTTTTCAAGGAACCATTCGAAGCGTTCAATGCTCTTAGTTGGAGCAACTGCGATATGCAGATAATGATTACGCTGACCATGTGCGTGTTGCGCGGCAGTAATTTTCAGCGAGGTTCGTTTGGGGTGGGGATCTTCAATTACCGCATCGTAAAAACCACCTTTGCCATCCACAAGCTGCACTGTACTACCCTTCTGGAGGCGTAAGACTTTTATGCAATGCTTACTCTCTTCTTCGTTAAGAGTATAAATGTCTGATTTAAGATCCGGTGTATAAAAAATATGCATCCGCTGTTTTCATTATCTGATATCAACAGCGTCATCATTATTGATAACAAGTTCCAGCTTGACGGATTCCACATTCTGATCAGCCTTCTTCAGGATAGTGATGTTATACCCGTTATACTCACGCGCTTCGCCAACTTCTGGTATTCTACCGAAGATTTCACTAACTAAACCGGCTACCGTGTCGTAGTCACCATCCTCTGGCAGATCATGGGGAAGATATTCATTCACATCATATATAGAAGCCGTAGCATCAATAACAAACTCTGTTGAGGATACTTTGTCAACGATCGGCTTCTCTTCATCGTACTCGTCCTGAATTTCTCCGACAAGTTCTTCAACTATATCTTCAAGGGTAACCATACCTGCCGTACCGCCAAACTCGTCAAGAACGATGGCTATCTGTATTCTCTTTAATTGCAATTCACTTAAAAGGTCGTTGATCTTTTTAGTTTCTGGGATAAAATACGGTTTGCGGATAATATCTTTCAAAACGCATTCCTTATTGTCGGCTAAGAGTGGTATAGTGTCCTTCGCATGAACAATTCCAACAATTTTATCAATGGTCTCGTCATAAACGGGGATTCTGGAATATCCTTCATGTATAATTAGATCAAGAATTTCACGATGTGGTGTGTTTAGTTCAATTCCGGAAATCTTAGTCCGCGGAACCATAATATTTTTAACTACCCGCTCATTAAAATCAAAGACATTTTTTATGAGCTCATGTTCGTTATTTTCAAGTGCACCACTCTCCTTACCCTGATCCAAAAGGTATTGAAGTTCTTCGGAACTGTGATGAGCTTCATGACCGCCGATAGTACTTATTCCAAGCAATCTAAGAATGAAATTTGCAAACCCGTTTAGAAGCCAAATAAACGGCCTGAAAACGAGGTAGAAAAAATGAAGAGGCAGGGCAATACCCATTGTTGTTCCTATTGGCCGTTGTATAGCTAAAGATTTAGGGGCAAGCTCGCCAAAAACGATATGAAGGATAGTGATTATTGCGAATGCCAGAACGTGGCCTATATTGGTTGCAACTGCGGTACTTGTGTCGATATCGAAGAGATGGAAAAATCGGGTAACAATATCGGTCATCACTTCTTCACCAACCCAGCCCAGACCTAGAGAGGCGAGTGTGATACCTAATTGGGTTGCCGCCAAATAGCCATCGAGGTGCTGCGTCATATGCTTGGCTATTTTCGCAACGCGGCTGCCAGTTTTGGCTTTTATTTCGATTTGAGACGCACGCACTTTCACCAGTGCAAATTCCGCAGCAACAAAAAAGCCGTTTAGAAAAACAAGGAAAAATGTAAAAAATAACGCCAGCCCCATGTTTCTTTTAGTTATTTATAAATGTGGATTTGTATAACTCTAAACTCTCTCTAATCACCTTATAAGCGTAGTTCTTTCCTAACAGATGTTCAATTGTGACATTTTTCATCTCAAGCGCCTTATAGTCCTGGAAAAATCTGACAATCTCATTCATTGTGTGCGGTGGCAGCTCCTTCAAGTCTTCAATATAGTTGACCGACATATCATTCTTTGCTACGGCAATAATCTTGTCGTCCTGTTCGCCGTTGTCTACCATGTGCATTACGCCAACAACCTTAGCCTCCACTATTGATAAAGGGTATACGTCAACGGAACATAACACCAGGATATCCAAAGGATCTTTGTCATCGCAATAAGTTTGCGGAATGAAGCCATAGTTAGCTGGATACATCACTGATGAAAACAGGACACGATCCAGCTTTATAAGTCCAGAATCCTTATCAATTTCATATTTTGCTTTAGAGCCTTTCGGAATTTCTATAATCGCATTTACGATCGAAGGTATATTTTCACCAGGAGAAACTGTATGCCAGGGGTTGTCGTTAATCATATTTATTCAGGATTTAGCTCCTCTTCATCGTCTCTGTCTGCGCCGATTTTCCTCTTCAAATAAGTAACAATAAGAGGAATAGTCGTTATCAAGATAAAACCAACAATAATGTATAATAGGTAATCATCAATTTCCTTCTCAAATCTTCTGCCAAGAAAGAATCCCAGCAAAGTTAAGGATGTAATCCAAAGGAAAGCACCCGCAATATTATAAAATGCGAATTTCCTATAATCCAGCCTGACAATACCCGCAATGATGGGTGCAAACGTTCGAACTATCGGTATAAAACGGCCCATGATCAATGCAAAGGCACCCTGTTTCTTATAATAGTTCTCGGCTGCTCTTAAAAACTTTTTCTTAAAAAAGATAGAATCATCTCGGTCATAAAGAACCGGTCCGGTCTTTTTACCGAACCAATAACCGACAAAATTTCCGGCAACTGCTGCTGCAATGAGTCCGGCAATGAGTACATAGATGGAGACATCCAGCTTGTTGGTGGCAACAAACATTCCTGCCAAAAAAAGGAGATAATCCCCAGGCAGAAAAAAACCAAAAAACAGGCCTGTTTCAGCAAAAACAACAAATAAAAGAAGATAAAATCCTCCTTCACGAAGTAGTTTTACTGGATCAACAAGGTGTTGCAGGGAGTCCCAAATCTCTTGCATAAATCGAATATGCGTAAAGCTACAATATTTATGTAATAAACTGGCTTAGAAAAGGCTAGAGATAAAGCCTGGATACACTCCAACTACCACCGTAATGACTGCTGAAAATCCCAGCACGAAATTAAAATAAGGTGATGATTGAATTTCGTTTCTTTCCGCGCCTTTGAAATACATTGCCACGATAACCCGCAGATAATAGAAAATCCCAATCACTGCATTGACAACAGCCAAAACTACGAGCCAAACGTGATATTCTGCGAGAGCAGTTGAGAACATCATAAATTTTCCGATAAATCCGGCGGTTAGCGGAATACCCGCGAGTGACAACATCGCTACAGCAAGTGTAAAAGCTATAAATGGATTTTTTTTAGCAAGTCCGTTAAAACTGTCAAAATTATCTGATCCTGTCTGTCTTTTCACCAGAATTAATACTGCGAATGCTATTATTGAAGCTATTGAATAAGCGCCTGCATAAATGAACACTGAATTACTCGAATTCGACCCTAACGCGACTATAGCAAATAACATATAACCTACGTGTGAGATACTGGAAAATGCCAGCATTCTTTTGAAACTATGTTGATAGAGCGCCGTTACATTACCTACAAAAAGTGTTATTAGTGATATCACGAGCAAAGCAGGCATCCAAAAATCATGCAGCGGTGCAAAACACATTAGAAACAACCGAAGGAAGGCAGCGAAACCAGCAGTTTTCACCACGGTGCTCATGAATGCCGTTATCAAAGTTGGGGAACCCTCATAAACGTCTGGTGTCCAAAAATGAAAGGGTGCAGCACCCACTTTAAAACATAATCCAACGATCAGGAGTGTAATACCTGAATAAAATAAAGGAGATATGCCAGTTGGGTTAGCGATAACATAATCCTTTATCTGTCCCAGATCAAAGGATCCAGTTGCTCCATAAAGTAATGCGATACCAAAAAGCAAAAACCCTGTTGAAAATGCACCCATGAGGAAGTACTTCAGAGCAGCTTCATTGGACTTAAAATCATCTTTTCGGATACCAGCAAGGATATATAGGCTTACCGACATGATTTCAACTCCTATAAAAAGCATCGACAAATTATGGTATGATACCATTACTAAAATCCCAGCAAGTGAGAATAAGATAATCGTATAATACTCGGCAACGTGCTGACTAATGCTCTCAAAGTAATCCTTAGAGATCAAAAGAATAAGCATAGTGGAGAATATACATATTGATGTAAATGCTATAGCAAAGTTGTCAAAAAGCATCATCCCGCTGTAAATGGGCTGAGCCCCACTGTCCCATTCCAGAATCGCCAAGATTAGAGCAGCCGCAAGTCCAAGCAACGTCACCGGCAGCAAAGCATTTTTCGCCTTGTACAAGCCTAAGTAGAGAACCAAAATGGCTAAAATAGATAGGGTTATTAATGAGCTCATGCTTACTTAACTAAAATCTTTTGGTTTACCTGTTCTAACAGGTTTGTTATGGCAGCTTCAGAGAGATGAAGAATTGGCTGAGGGAAAACGCCAATTACAATAATAAGTACGGAAATTACTATTAAAACTGATTTCTCTGTACTATCAAGGTCAACGAAGCCGGTAGTGCGTTCGTTAGTTACCCCCAGCATAGCTCGTTGATACATTCTAAGCATATAAACAGCTCCTAGTATGATGGTTAGCCCTGCAAGAGCTGCAAAGTAAATGTTATAATTATATACGCCCATTAAAAGCAGGAATTCGCCAACAAAACCATTTGTTAACGGCAAAGCTACAGTACCTAAAACGATGATAAGGAAGGCAATTGCTAGCTGTGGAGCTGGCTTTGCGATTCCGCCTAACTGACTAAGATCTCGTGTATTCATTCTGCGTATTATAATATCAGCGATGAAAAACATTCCTACCACGTTAATACCATGATTAAACATTTGGATCATCGCTCCTTGTAAACCTTGTAGGTTCCAGGCAAACACTCCCGCAGAAATCAAACCTACGTGAGCTATAGACGAATACGCGATCAATCTTTTGATATCGTTTTGAGTAAAGGCTATTATAGAAGCATACACGACACCGATAATTGAGAGAATAAGAGCAGTCAGGCCCCAATCGTGAAACCCAAGGGGCGCAACAGGTATTAACCAACGGATGACACCATAAATACCCATTTTCAGCATTATTCCGGAAAGGAGCATGGTTCCAGCTGTAGGTGCTTCAGTATATGTATCTGGCTGCCAGGTGTGGAACGGAAACACTGGCATCTTTATCGCAAAAGCAAGAAAGAAGGCCCAGAAGATCCAACCCTGTGTGGCTGTATCTAAATTCAATTTATAAAACTCGCTTATATCATAACTGTTATCAGGAGTTTGCAGGTGCAAATATATGATCGCCAAAAGCATGATCAGACTCCCAGCGATTGTGTAAATAAAGAACTTCAGGTTGACGCGTATTCTGTTCTCACCTCCCCAGAGTGCACAAATAAAATAGATTGGTATCAGAGCTACTTCCCAGCCTACATAAAACAGGAAGCCATCTAAGGCAGTGAAGACTAACAATAAACCGCTCTGCATGAAAAAGATCAAAGAATAAAAGGCACTTGGATTCTTAAGGTCATGCTTAAAACTAGAGAGAACGATTATGGGAATTAAAAGATTAGTAAGAAGAAGAAGCACCATGCTTATGCCATCAACTCCCGCCTTGAAATTAATACCGAACTGCGGAATCCAGGAATGATCAATCAGAAATTGTATCGATGAGTCTGGTACAAAATTGACATATAAGTATGCAGTAACTATCAGAGGAACCAAAGAAAGTATGCCTGCTAGTCCCCGGGCCGCTTTACCGGCAATGAGAATAATGATAGCAGCAATAAGCGGAATAAAAATTTGTACTAATAAAATCTCCATTTATTTTGTTCTACTCCCTATTAAATTTTGTACATACTATAAACCAGCAATGCGATGATGCCGAAAACCATCATGAAAATATAAAAGCCAACCATCCCGGATTGCAGCAATCTGAAACTTTTGCTCGCCTCTACAGCCCCTCGCCCAAATCCGTTAACTACACCGTCGATTAACTTATTGTCCACGATCTTATAAAAGAAATTCGATAGCGAATCCAGTGGTCGCGTAAATAAAGAAGCATAGATCTCATCGATATAATATTTATTATACGAGAGTCTTGACAGTGTTCCTCTTTCAACACGATCGTCAGCAGGAACGGCCCCACCTTTAACATAGCGTTGATAGGCGAATAACATAGCACCGAGGGCACCAGCCACAGACACCCCCATCAAAATAAATTCTGTTGTATGATCCAGCGACAGGTGAGGCATCTTGCTTGCTGATGCGGCAAATACAGGGGCAAGAAAGTTCTGCAACCAATGGCCCCCTCCAAATACTTCCGGTATACCTATAAAGCCTCCCACTGCAGATAACACCGCAAGAACGATCAAAGGAATTGTCATTGAATACGGAGACTCATGTAAATGATTTTCCTGAGCTGTTGTACCACGGAATTTGCCGTTGAATGTTAAAAACATCATCCGAAACATATAAAAAGAGGTAAATACCGCTCCAATTACTCCAAGTACCCAGAACAGTTGGTTATGTTCATAAACATGCGCAAGAATTTCATCTTTGGAAAAGAAACTAGAAAATGGAGGTAATCCGGCTATGGCAACTGTTCCTATCATCATGGTCATAAATGTCACAGGCAACTTCTTTTTCAGTCCTCCCATGTTCCTCATGTCCTGTTCATTGCTCATAGCATGAATCACAGACCCGGCGCCAAGGAATAGCAAAGCCTTAAAAAAGGCGTGGGTGATTACGTGAAAGAAAGCACCAGTGTACGCCCCTACGCCTAAGCCCAGAAACATGTAACCCAGCT
The DNA here is from genome assembly GCA_040384965.1 of Bacteroidota bacterium. GTDB lineage: Bacteria > Bacteroidota > Bacteroidia > Sphingobacteriales > Sphingobacteriaceae > Daejeonella. Next base: position 115,128 of record JAZKIH010000003.1, read on the forward strand.
GAGATACAGTGGAATAAGCCAACACTTTTTTGATATCATTTTGTGTCAATGCAATTGTTGCTGCCAGTAATAAAGTCGCCAGACCAATAATTGCCACAACGTGTAAGGTTTGTGGAGCTAGGGTAAATAAGATGTTTGACCGGGCAATCATATAAATACCAGCGGTAACCATTGTGGCAGCATGGATTAATGCAGAAACCGGCGTAGGACCCGCCATCGCATCAGGCAGCCAGGTAAACAAAGGGAGCTGCGCAGATTTACCAATGGCCCCTACAAATAACAAAGAAGTTATAATAATAAGCGTCCTGTCACCGGCCAGCATAGTTGCTGCCTGGGGAAATACCACGGCAAATTCAACACTGTTAAATGTTGTAAAGATTAGAAATACAGCGATAAGAAAACCTAAATCACCTATGCGGTTCATTATAAAAGCTTTCTTAGCTGCACTTGCGTAAGACGAGTTTGTAAACCAAAAGCCGATCAGCAAATAAGAACAAAGTCCAACTCCTTCCCAACCGATAAACATGATCACGTAATTTGATCCCAGCACCAATAAAAGCATGAAAAATATGAACAGGTTCAGATAAGAGAGAAACTTCGCAAATCCGGCATCATGCGCCATATAACCCGTTGAATACACATGGATCAGGAAACCTATTCCGGTGACTATCAGGAGCATTAAAGCACTCAATGGGTCTACCATAAATGAAAAAGGAATCTTTACTGACCCTGCACTTATCCAATCAAATATTGGTATTATAAAAGATTTCGCATCCGAAGAATTTAGCTCAAAAAATATCCCAAGGCTAACAACAAACGATGAAAAAACAGCTAAACAACCTGTGATCCCAACAACGCTTTTAGAAAGTGTATTACGGCCTAAACCGTTGATAAGAAACCCTATCAGCGGAAATAATGGAACTAACCAAACTAAATTTATCATTCTTGTATTCTATTTGTCATCCTTCGCAACGACCGGGATTACCACTTTAATTTATTCAAGATATTAACATCCGTAGAATTGGTATTCCGGAATATCATAACAATAATTGCCAGTCCAACTGCAACTTCAGCGGCAGCCAGCGCCATAATAAAAAATACGAAAACCTGTCCGGAAGCATCGTTATGATGAACTGAAAACGCTGTAAGCAATAAATTAACGGCATTCAGCATTAGTTCTATCGACATGAAAATAACGATGGCGTTTCTGCGGATAAGAACGCCAATAACGCCGATTGCGAATATAATCGCGCTAAGCAGAATATAATGATTCAACGGTACAGACTGAATTGCTTGGGTTACATTTTCCATTATGCCTGTTTAATATCTTTTTTAGCTAGTAAAACCGCTCCAACCATTGCCGATAAAAGCAAAAGTGATGACACTTCAAATGGCAGAAGAAACTTACTGAACAGTACTTTGCCTAAATTTTTAACCAGACCCAAATCTTGTGTTTGTAAGACCAAAGGATCCGAAACATGAAGTGCCTTCATTGATCCAACAAGCGTTATGACCAAACACATTCCAGCGATTACTCCAATCATTTTAACAATAGCTGATTTTGATGTTCCCTGACTTTCATTTAAGTTAAGCAGCATCAGTACAAACAGGAACAAAACCATTATCGCACCCATATATACTATGAAATTCACTATAGCCAAAAACTGAGCGTTCAGTAGAATGTAATGAATCGTAAACGTGAAAAACGTAACGATAAGGTATAAAACACTATGTACTGGATTCTTCGCGAAGATTACCATCAAGGCGAAAAATATCGACAGGAAAGCAACAAAATAAAAAAGAGATATACTCATTAAAAATATCTTTAAATCTTCGCTCTATTTTGGGGCAAAGGTATAATTTCTGCCGAAATCCGGCATTCTAACTGGTAATATTTCACATCCACAGCTTCTACAGTTTATTATAAAGCACAAAGAACTACGCAAGTCTTATCCTAAATAATTCTATAATGACCCGATTGGCTCCTCAACCAATTTATCTTTACCGTAAATAAAATCTTTTCGCAAGTAGTCAGCAGGAACAATCGGTCCGTCGAGGTAAATTGCTTCTTTCGGACAAGCTTCTTCGCACAAACCGCAGAAAATGCACCGCAGCATGTTGATCTCATATACTGCTGCATATTTTTCTTCGCGATATAAATGCTCTTCGCCTTTTTGCCTTTCGCCCGCGATCATAGTTATCGCTTCTGCAGGACAAGACAGAGCACAAAGTCCGCAAGCTGTGCAACGTTCCGCTCCATGCTCATCGCGTTTAAGTGAATGTAAACCTCTCCAGTTTTCCGAGAACTCGCGCTCAACTTCAGGGTAAAAGATCGTTTCCTTCTTTTTGAACATGTGCATGAATGTAATTCCCATGCCCTGAAAAATTGCCGGAAGGTATAACCGCTCCCAGAAATTCATCGGTTTCTGTTCTAAAACTTTTTTTCTGTTGCTTAATGGTTCCATAGACCCTAAATCCTCTCAAACAGAGTTTAAATTAATATATCAACTGCGTGCAATGGCACCTGGCAATTAAAGTTTGTCAAAAAACGTAATCACAATTCCTGTGATTACGATATTTGCGATAGCTAGCGGAATTAATATTTTCCATCCTAAATTCATCAGCTGATCATACCGGAAACGTGGAACAGTCCACCTTACCCACATAAAAAAGAAGATAAATACAAATATTTTTAGGAACAGAACGCCCATTCCAATTAATGGCCCGATTGTGGGCCCTGTCAATTCATTCACCCAATCCATACCCGGATAGTTATATCCTCCAAAGTAAAGAGTTGACATTACAGCCGACGCCAGGAACATGTTAAGGTATTCAGCAAACATGAAGGCTCCCATTTTGAAGCCTGAATATTCGGTATGGTATCCACCAACAAGCTCGGTTTCACACTCTGGAAGGTCAAATGGAGTACGATTAGTTTCAGCAAAAGAGCAAACTAAAAAAATAAGGAAGCCTAATGGCTGATAAAGCACATTCCAGTTTGCGCCATGCTGTTGATCAGCAATCTCTTTCATGCTCAGCGTATTTGTAGCCATCAACAAAGCTATAATAGACAATCCCATTGGGATTTCATAGCTGATGCTTTGTGACGCAGCACGAACGGCGCCCATCAACGAGAATTTATTATTCGATGCCCATCCACCAATCATAATTCCGTAAACACCCAGGGACACAACACCAAATATGTATAATATACCGACGTTGATATCCGTTACCTGGAGACTAACTACACGATCAGCGATTAATACATCCTGACCCCATGGAATTACCGCACTTCCTATACAAGCCGTTAGCAAGGCGAGGGAAGGCCCTAGTATGAAAAGAGCTTTCGAAGACTCAGCAGGAATAATTTCCTCTTTAAAAAACATTTTTAAACCATCCGCAAGTGGCTGGAACATTCCGCCCCATCCAGCACGGCTAGGTCCTACGCGATCCTGAAGATAACCTGCGATCTTCCGTTCAGCTAGAGTCGAATAAGCTGCAACACCTAAACTCACTGAGAAAATGACAGTGATTAGAATAAATTTCTCAATTATTAATGCTAACTCCATCAGATCTTGCTTGCTCTGTCAAATTCTACTTTATTCGCTTCCATCAAAGCCGGATTCTGCTTGATGACTGGCAATGGCACCATTTCGTAATGGTTTGACGAGATCACCGATTTATGTGAGATCTGTCTCGGTCCTTCTATAACCCAATCACTAGTGTTTTTTGTCTCGAAACGGCAAGTATTACAGATAAAATCTTCTACCTCACCAAACTCGTCTTTGCGGCCAGTTACCCGTAAAACTTCTTCGCCTTTGTACCATAAAGTTACTTTGCCTTTACAGGTAGGACAATCGCGATGAGCATCTACAGGTTTGGAAAACCAAACTCGATTTTTAAAACGGAATGTACGATCTGTTAAAGCACCTACCGGACATACATCGATAACATTCCCGGAGAAATCATTATCTATTGCCTTTTCTATGTAAGTTGAGATCTCAGACGCATCTCCTCGTCCTAAAATTCCATGTTCACGGCTGTCGGTAAGCTGATCGGCTACATAAACACACCGGTAACACAGGATACAGCGGGTCATATGAAGCTGGATCTTGTCTCCAATATCTATTCTGTCAAATGTACGGCGCTCGAATTCGTATCGCGTATTCGCAACACCATGCTCGTAAGAAAGATCCTGTAAATGGCATTCACCTGCCTGATCACATACTGGACAATCCAAGGGATGATTTATCAGAAGTATTTCGACAACCCCTTTACGGGCCTCAATAACCTCAGGAGAGGTAATATTTTGAACCTCCATGCCATCCATTACACCGGTTCTGCAAGATGCAACCAGTTTAGGCATTGGACGAGGATCCTTTTCGGAACCTTTAGTAACCTTAACCAAACACGTACGACATTTTCCACCACTTCCTTCAAGTTTTGAATAGTAACACATCGCAGGAGGAACAATATCCCCTCCAATCTGACGCGCAGCATTAAGGATACTTGTACCCGGATCTACGTCGACCGTTATTCCATCTATTGTTACTTTAACTTTTTCGCTCATTGACTTACCTCCTCTAACTTAGGCAGTGGATCAGCGTATTTTGCTAAACCATAATTCCGCTCCATCGCATCCTTAGGATTCGTTACGTGCCATTCAAATTCATCTCTAAAGTGGCGTATAGCGCTGGCGACAGGCCAGGCAGCTGCATCACCAAGCGGACAAATTGTATTACCTTCAATTTTTTTCGCTACATCAACCAGGAGATCGATATCGCTCATTTTGCCGTGACCGTATTCCAATCTGTGCAAAACCTTTTCCATCCAGCCAGTACCCTCACGGCATGGCGAACACTGCCCACAACTTTCGTGATGATAAAAACGTGCAAAATTCCATGTGTTTCGAACGATACACTGATCTTCATCAAAGGCGATTAATCCGCCTGAACCAAGCATCGAGCCTGACTGGAAGCCACCATCTGACAGTGATTCGTAGCTCATCAACCTGGCTTCACCATTAACGGTTTTCAGCATCAGATTAGCAGGCAATATAGGAACCGATGAACCTCCGGCAACAACTGCTTTCAGCCTTTTACCATTGGCAATACCTCCGCAATACTCATCAGAATAAAGAAATTCTTCAACGGGGACACCAAGATCAATTTCGTAAACGCCCGGCTTGTTCAAATTACCAGAAGCCGATATAAGCTTAGTTCCGGTACTCCTTCCAATTCCAATTTTTGCGTATTCTTCTCCGCCTTCATTGATAATAGGTACAACGGCTGCGATAGTTTCTACATTATTAACTACCGTAGGACAAGCCCACACACCTGAAATCGCAGGGAATGGCGGTTTAATTCTTGGATTACCCCGTTTACCTTCAAGAGATTCGATCAATGCTGTTTCCTCTCCGCAGATATAAGCACCACCACCTGGCTGCACATATAACTCCAGATCATAGCCTGATCCTAAAATATTTTTACCTAAAAATCCAGCACTCTTTGCTTCCGCGATGGCGCGCTCGAGGATTCTGATTTGTGGCATCATCTCACCGCGCACATAGATGTACGATGTTTTAGCACCAAGAGCAAAACTCGAAACAATCATTCCCTCAATAAGAAGATGAGGAATATACGTCATTAAATACCGGTCTTTGAAAGTTCCCGGCTCAGACTCATCTGCATTACAAACGAGGTATCTTTCTTTTCCTTCTGGTTTAGCGAGGAAACTCCACTTCATACCAGTTGGGAATCCCGCACCCCCCCGTCCGCGTAAACCTGAAGTTTTAACTTCTTCAACTATCGCATCCGGTGACATAGTTTTTAAAGCCTTCTCAACCGAACGGTAACCACCATGCTGACGATAAACATCGAGAGTATTGATACCGGGGACATTAATATGCTCTAATAATAATTTACGCGCCATTGTCTTTGGGTACGAGAAGCAAAAAACGAGATCGTTTCCGCCTCTGGTTAACTTTTATTCTTCAAATCGTTTATAAGCTGATCTACACTTTCGGGAGTCAGCTTTTCGTAAAATGTATATTCAGGGCCTATTTGTAAAACGGGAGCCATACCACATGCAGCCAGACACTCCACACCTCTCCAGCTAAACTTACCATCTGCTGTTACTTCACCCTCCTTCACACCCAATTTATTCTCTATATGGTCCATGATCTTTTCTGCACCAACCAGACAGCACGGGCCTGTACGGCAAACCTCCAAAACAAACTTACCTTGCGGACGAAGAAAGAACATCGTGTAAAACGTCGCAACTTCATAGACTTCTATCGGTTGAATGTTTAAGTATTCCGCCACCTTATCCATAGTTTCAGGACTTACCCACCCATATTCCGCCTGAACAAGGTGAAGAATAGGCAGTAAGCCAGCCTTTTGCTTTCCTTCGGGATAACGAGTAACTATATCGTCAAACTGTTTAATCAGATCTGATGAAAACTCTATATTTTTATGTTCGGTTACGCTAAGCATCTAATTCTCCTGCGATTACGTTCAAACTACT
>JAZKIH010000004.1:0-8280 GCA_040384965.1 Bacteroidota bacterium
CCCGCAGTAAGATTGGAAAGATCCTCTGTTGTAATCCCTCCCGACCACACATACGAGTACGGTGCAATCCCTCCCGAAACAGTGAGGTCAATTGATCCGGTTGTGCCCCCAAAGCATTTAATATCCGTTTTTGTAGAGTTCAGTGTAAACGCAACCGGTTGTGTAATTGTAACCGAAGTAGTGGCTGTGCAATTACTTGCATCCGTAACAATTACAGAATAAGTTCCAGCAGCCAATGCCGAACGGTCTTCAGTATTGATCCCGCCGGACCAGGAATAACTATAAGGTGCAGTCCCGCCAGACGCGGTCAGATTAATTGCTCCTGTTGAAGTTCCAAAGCACAGAACATCTGTCTTGGTAGTACTTAAAGCAAGAACCGCTGCAGGCTGGGTAACTGTCACAGAAGTAGTTGCCGTACAGTTATTCGCATCAGTTACAGTAACATTGTACGTTCCAGCGGCAAGGTTAGTAAGGTCTTCGGTAGATGCCGTAATGCCACCTGTCCAGGCATATGTATAAGGCGCTGTTCCACCGCTAACAGTTAGATTGACTGCCCCTGTCTGCGCGCCAAAACAAAGAATGTCCGTTTTGCCTGCAGTTAAAGCAAGAGCTGCCGGCTGATTAATGGTAACTGCCAGACTCGCTGAACAGCCTTTTGCATCGGTAACTGTAACTGTATATGTACCGGCGGCAAGCGAAGACAAATCCTGACTGGTTTGTCCGCTGCTCCAACTATACGTGTATGGACTAGTACCACCGCTAACAGTCAGATCTATTGCACCTGAAGAAGCCCCAAAGCATAATACATCGGTTTTCGTGCTGGTGGGAGTTATAGTTGACTTGGTGATCAGAATCTCGTCTGTACATCCGCCGTAGTCAGAACGTAATATAAAATGATAAATGCCGTCTGTAGTCAGGCCAGCGATAGCACCTGTGGCGGCGTTAATGGTGGCTGCTGCAGGGTTCCCCGCAACTATCTCCCACTTGTATCCGGTACCCGCATCAGCAAGCTTAAGGGTAGTGGCAGCTGCACAAACCGTAGCATCACTACCTGCGCTCTTCACTTCATCGCGCGTTACGTTTACCGTATCCGAACATCCAACCGTATTTGTAAGTTGGAATTTATAGATCCCGTTGGCGCTCATTCCAGCGATATTCCCCAACTGGTCAATTGTAGCCAATGCCGGATTTCCTGCAACCGTCGACCAGGTTTCACTTGCACCGGCTGCAACCAGCTTAGCGGTAGTTGCACTATTACATCCTGTGATATCAGCTCCGGCAGAAGGATAATTGAACGTGGAAACTGTAATGATTTTGTCTGCAGAAACATTACAAGTGGTTCCAGTCAGGTTATTAATGTCAGTAGCTACTTTGAGCCTGTAGCGGTAACCATCCATCGAGGGGGTGATCGGGATGTCTCCGTAACTTGCCTGATATTCGTAAAGATTAAGGGTTGCATTATATACCGGACTTCCAATTTTGGCTGTACCCATATCTGTCCAGGTGGTTCCTCCATCGGTGCTATTCTGGAAGATGTAAGCAGAATAGGTATTAATAGATGCCTTGATATCAGCTTTTAACGGTAATACCCCGTACGAGCAAAATTTGGCGGTCAGGTCAATATTAGGATAGCTGATATCAGGTCCGCAGATAGCCATAGAAATATCATCGAGTCCGAGGTCATTTCCGCCTGCTACAAAAGTGGCATTCTCGATACTCAGATCAACGGATGTATTTGGTCCTGAATACCAAAGTCCGCCAACCTTAACCCACTGAGGCACCCAATTCGTTGCCGCAGTTGAATACTGGATAGCGCCCGACGTGGAAACCAGCTGACCGTTTATGTAGAAACTGATATTCGGCTCCGATCCCGCCGCCGCAGCCGTATGGTTACCTGGCAAAACATTAATTACATAGGCAGAAAACTCATAAAGGGTATTCGGACAAACCGCAATGCTTGTAGCCTGATAAAAGGTCTTGCCAAAGGTTGCTGAATTTGGCGAACCGTTAACAATCATAGCATAACCCCCATCGCCTGTATGGTCAGATGCTACCCAATCCGTTTTAATACAGTTGCGATCGCTTGCACTGATTGTTCCAAGGGTTTTAAGAAATGAATAAGTACCCTCCGGCCCTAAACCTCCTGAAGTGGATGCATAGGTGTAACTCGTTTGTGTAGGTTTGGCATTCCCCAAATTTCCTACGGGCCCTGCCGTAGTCGAACCGTTGTTTATACAATTATTTACAGTATTGTTCGGTGTGATGTAAGGGCTGCTGAATGTGCCGTTTGCTCCCAGTATATTAGCGCCCAGCCCCGTCCCGCTGCACACCAGAAGAGAAGCATCTGTTGTTACAATCATCTTAAAAGTAGCAGGCGTCGCATCGGTATTACCATCATTATCAGTAACTGTGTAGGTAAAGCTCGCTTCGCCTGTAAATCCTGAACGGGGTTCAAACTTCAGTAATTTTGCTTCCGCCGGAGTTAACACCTGTCCGTTGGTTACCTGCGTGTTATTTAGCATGAGCCTCCCCTGAGGATTCTGAGGTGTACGGGTCACTATTTTAAATGATGTAATAGTACCGTCACTATCTTTTCCAATCAGAGGCAGGATCTGATAGGGAACATTTATAGCTTGCAGATAGAAATTCTTAACGTCAATAGCTTCCGGCGGAATTCCTGCTACAATAGATTTTACGTTAACAGCATCCAATTCTTCTCCGGCTGTAACAGAGGGTGTTACAACAGAAAAAATAGCTTTAAGATCAGAGGGGTAAAAATTTGCAAATGCGGAAAGACAGCAGAAAAAACAACTTAGAATTAAGTAAGAAAAGCGCTTAAAGAGCTTTGTAAAAATCCCCATTTGTAGTTCTTATGCCTTGATGCTTGTTGTACGAAATACACAGCAAAAGGTTGCAGAAAAATGCGATTTTAGGGTAGTTGCGGGCGATTTCCTCTTAGACGCAATTATTAGGATGTAAAATAAATCTTGAATTAATTTCTTTTTGTTCTAAGAAAGAGGTCCTCTACCTTCTTACGCGCCCAGGGAGTCTTGCGAAGAAATTTTAACGACGATTGCACATCCGGATTCTCATTAAAACACTTAATCCGGATCATCTTGCCCAGTTTCTCAAATCCGTAAAATTCGACCAGGAAAATGACAATACTTTCAAGGGTCTTGCCATGGAGTGGATTATTAGCTTGGGGATTGTCCATAGGATTTTGGTAAAATTAGAGAATAAATCCTATGAATTCTATAATCCTGCTGATCCTGATCCAGACAATTCCAAATCCTAATCGTAAATTTGCACCCACGGTCTCAATCCCGGTCTTACTATGAAATACAAGCTAGGTGAATTTGTGCGTTTTGTGGAAGAACGCCGCGAAGGTTATATTACCCGCATTATCGACGACGCGACCATTGCTGTAACTGACGAAGATGGCTTTGAAATTCCCGTCTTAGCGAGTCAGGTAACACGGGTTCACGGGCAAGCCGCTGATGTGCAGGCTGAGAATATCCCCGTGGAGGAAGCCGAATTTATAGCAACAGGAATTTTCCTTGCCGCAGCTCCGGACAAAAAGGCGGGCTCGGTAGTGCACTTACATCTGGTCAACACGACTTCATATCGGCTGCTGGCCACATTAACAACTGAAAAGCCTCATAAATTCAAGGGTGAATTTAATGGTGTCATCCCGCCCAAATCTGCTGTGCAAGTATACTCGGCATCATTAAATGAACTTGATCAATGGCCAAAGTTCCATTTACAGGTTCTGCTTTTTGCATCCGAAGGAACGGAACTTAAAAAGCCTGTCGAATTTTCCGAAAAATTTCGCGCAAAGGATTTCTCAGGAGCTAAAAAGAGTATTGAATATCTCGATCAGCCGGCCTGGCTGATACAACTCGATTCCAATGCGCCTATAATCGACGCGCAGAAACTGAAAGAAAGCTTTTACAAACCTGCAGCCGAGAAACAGCAAATTGAAAATCCAGGGAAGGAAGTTGATCTTCACATCGAAAAACTACGCGATGACCATCAGTTCCTTAACACCAGCGAGATTCTCGACATTCAGCTAGGTCATTTCCGCAAAAGTCTTGATGCTGCAATCGTCCATAAATTGACGGGCATAATATTCATTCACGGCAGCGGGAACGGCACCCTAAGAAACGAGATCTACAAAGTCATCAGCAAGCATCCGCAGGTTAAAACGTTTATGGACGCACATAAAGAAAGGTTTGGCTATGGCGGCACGGAAGTGTTTTTGAAATAGGATTCAGGTATCAGGTTTGAGGTATCAGGTAGAGGATCCCTGCCTGCCCGGCTGAGAGACTGTTGTAGCCCCAACTCTCCATTCTCAACTCTCAACTGTCAACTGTCAACTCTCCCCTATTTTATTTACCTTTGCACGCTTAACACATAGCCTATGTGATCTCTCGGTCACATTCCGTAGATAAATATGCTCAACCCTGAAATAGAAAAACGAAAAACCTTTGCGATCATTAGCCACCCCGATGCTGGTAAAACAACCCTGACAGAGAAATTTCTCTTGTTTGGAGGTGCTATTAATACCGCCGGCACCGTAAAACGCAACAAAGCTAATCAGAGCAGCACATCCGATTTTATGGAGATCGAGAAGCAGAGAGGAATTTCCGTTGCTACGTCTGTGATGGGATTTGAATACAATGGCAAGCGGATTAACATCCTGGATACTCCCGGGCACAAGGATTTCGCTGAGGATACCTATCGTACTCTTTCTGCCGTGGATAGCGTAATTCTAGTTGTAGATAGCGTAAAAGGGGTCGAGGAACAAACGCAAAAGCTGATGGACGTCTGCCGGATGCGTAACACACCCGTAATTATATTCATTAATAAGCTTGACCGGGAGGGTAAGGATACATTCGACCTTCTTGACGAACTGGAAAATAATCTCAACATCAGTGTTTGCCCCCTTTCCTGGCCCATCGGTCAGGGCCACAATTTTAAAGGGGTCTACAATATTTTTGACAACTCCCTGAATCTCTTCCGCCCTGATAAATCCAAAATCGCCGAAACACTTATCCAGGTGAAAGATCTGGATGATGAGCTGTTAACAGAGCACTTGCAGCCAAAGGAGTTAAAGACCTTAAAGGATGATCTGGAGCTTGTGGAAGGCATTTATGGTACTCTCGATAAAGATCTTTACCTGGAAGGCCTGCTCGCTCCTGTATTTTTTGGGAGTGCGATCAATAACTTCGGAATCCGTGAACTACTGGACACCTTCGTATCCATCGCGCCCAGCCCGAAAAGCCGTGAAGCTAACGAGCGCATGGTTATCGCAACAGAAAAGCCATTTACAGGATTCGTATTTAAGATCCATGCTAACCTCGACCCTAACCATCGCGACAGGATTGCCTTTTTAAGAATCTGCTCCGGAAAATTCGAGCGCAATAAATTTTATTTCCATACGCGTCAGGGCAAGAAACTGAAATTTTCCAATCCGATGGACTTCATGGCAAACGAGAAAAGTCTTGTTGAAGAAGCCTGGCCGGGTGATGTCGTTGGTCTGTATGACAGTGGCAATTTCAAGATCGGCGATACACTGACTGAAGGCGAACAGCTGCAGTTCAAAGGTATCCCAAGCTTCTCTCCGGAAATCTTTAAGGAGGTTGAAAACCGTGATCCGCTGAAGTCAAAGCAGCTCGAGAAAGGCTTACAGCAACTTACAGAAGAAGGTGTGGCACAGCTATTTGTGCAGCAGCCGGGTAACCGTAAAATTATCGGAACTGTAGGAGAACTGCAGTACGAAGTTATCGCTTTCCGGCTTCAGCATGAGTACGGCGCAAAGTGTGCGTTCAGGCCCTTGACTTTCCGTAAATCAAGCTGGCTAACGTCAAAAGATAAAAAGAATATTAACGAGATAGTTCAGCGACGCCACCATCACATCGCTACAGATAAAGATGGCAATCCGGTATTTTTAGCAGATAACGACTGGACCTTAAATCTCGCTAAGCGTGATTTTCCGGAAGTGGAATTTCATTCTACATCAGAGTTCAAAAGGCAGCAATCATAAAAGGATGAAAGCATAAAGAAAAAGCGTAACGCAATAAAAAGGGAATTCAAATAACTTGAACTCCCTTTTTTATTTATTCTTTGTGATCAGCTTTGAACTTTTGGCGTTCAGTTACAATTTCCCTTTGACGGTTGAACCAGATTTGAAGTTCGATGCACTCACTTCCTTAAAATACTGCTGCGCCAATGTTCTGTCGTGACCATAAATATCGTCCCGGAAGTGAACATTTCCGCTTTCATCTGCCCAGGCTGTAAAATAAACCAGGTACACCGGAAGCACTTGTTTGAGTTTTACATGTCTCTCCTTGCCCTCCGCGATTGTGCTCTGGATCTTGCCCATATCCCAACCTACCGGACGTAAAAGATATTCTGCTAGTTGTAACGGTCTCTCAACGCGTACACATCCGTGGCTGAAATTACGTTTTGCCTGACTGAATAATTCATCATGCGGCGTATCGTGCAGGTAGATATCATTCGTGTTAGGGAAAATGAATTTCACATCTCCCAAATCGTTTTTAGGACCTGGTTTTTTGCGTAAGACATATTTCCAGCTATCTCTTGTTACTGAACTAAAATCTACCTGGGAAGGGCTAACCGGATTACCCTTGAAATCGACCAGCTCCATATTGGAGCGGTCCAGATAACTTGGATCACTGGCGATTTTAGGACCTAACTCATCGCGGACAATGCTCGCAGGAACGTTCCAGTACGGTGCAAGCACAACATTTTCCATCTTATCACTGAATATCGGAGTACTATTCATGGTCTTACCCACAATAACATTCATTGCCAGTGCTTCTTTACCCTTTTCAAACACTCTCAGCCTGAATTCAGGGATATTTACGATCAGATAATCCTCTTCAAAGCTCTTCGGAATCCATCTCCAGCGCTCCATATTCAGGATTATTTGTTTGATTCGCTGATCAACCGGCACATTCAAAAGCTTAATCGTTTCAGGCCCTAAAGCTCCGTCAGGTTTTAAACCCTGTGCTGATTGAAAATTCTTAAGTGCAGTTGCAGTCTCAGCATTGAACGTAGAATCAGTTGACGCTAAACCAAGGCGCTTTTTTAAAGCTGCAACAGCTGGCGACTTCTGCCCTTCTTTCAAACTAGTTGAAGTGATCTTAGGCCATCCACCCGCAGCCTGTGCTTTCCTGTAGGTAGCCAGGGCTGATTTCAACCTTGCGTAATCAGGATGTAAAGGACTAAAGCTCGCATAAGAGTATTTACTATCACGTTCTTTCAGCACTGTCATTAATGCTTTGTGAAGCTTTATTTTATTGCGTTTCACATCCCATTCAATCTCCTTATTCTCCTTCGGAATAATCACCCCGCGATAATAATCAGATGCCCAGACAAAATAGGTAGCAGAAAGAGCTACATCAATTTCCTTCTGAATCGCTGTAAATTTGGCAGAATCAGCCTTTGCAGCCTCCAGATTTGCAAACATGGCATTGAAGTCTTTAAACTGATACTTCTTAGGATCTAATCCCTCCTCGCCAGCTTTGCTGATCATCGTCAGCATTTCCTTCGCCTGAGGGACAATTTCGTTATTCTTGAACCAGCCTAATTTAAAGCCCCGCTCACGGTAAAATTTCTTAGCCCAATCCGTATGCTCTTTCAGCATTGGATCTTCGTTCATATACTTAATATAGTACGTGCTGTCCAGCACCGGCTGCGGTTTGCTGGCAACCTGCTTTTCCGCCTTTTTTGTCTTGCTGCCGCACGCAGACGCGAGTGCAATCAGAGCTACGCCCGTTAATACGAGGAGATGTTTTCTGAGAACGTAATAGTACGTTTTGTAAGGTTGTTGGTGCATATTAGTATACATAAGTGGTTAGTGACAGATTTTACAATTGGTTAAAATGTTTATTATCAGCATTATACAACTTTAAGGTTTCTGTTATAAATACCTGCTTTATGTAATGCAACAAATGTGCCGTTGCATCGCGGGGTTCTGTTCACGTCGGTGCTCCCCTTTTTTCAAGGGGAGCTGTCCGCCTCTGGCGGACTGAGGGGTCTTGGCCTTCAAAAGCACCTCCGCATCATAATGCCTCTGTCACTTTGACACCTCAAACCCTTTGGAACAGCTATTGATATAAGCGTCCCATCTAAAACATTCTAAATAAATTAATACGATGCAAGAAAAAGGAACCATTTCGATCCACACGGAAAATATCTTTCCGATCATTAAGAAGTTTTTATACTCTGATAACGAGATCTTCCTGAGAGAGC
>JAZKIH010000005.1:0-2087 GCA_040384965.1 Bacteroidota bacterium
CTGAGGTCTGAGGTCTGAGGTCTGAGGTCTGAGGTCTGAGGTCTGAGGTCTGAGCTGCCGTACCTCACGACATAAATCGAATTCTTAACTTGCACTTTGTCCGTCCTTCTTCCGACATCCGGCTTCAGACATCAGATTTCCTCCCATAAAAAAAGGCGGGTACTCATAAGTATCCGCCTCTCCATTAAAAATATATCTTCTATTACTCAGCGTGAAGCCATGCTTTTTTAGCAAGCAGCTCTTCACGGCTTTCACGAATGTCTTCATCATCTACGCAGCAATCTACAGGACATACCGCAGCACATTGAGGCTCATCATGAAATCCTACGCATTCTGTACACTTATCAGGCACGATGTAATAAACTTCATCTGAAATCGCAGATTGTGTTTCGCCGGCATCCAGGGTAGTTCCATCTCCAAAATCAATAACACCACTCAATCCTGTGCCATCAGAAAATCTCCAGGCAGCTCCGGCATCGTAAATTGCATTATTCGGGCACTCTGGTTCACATGCCCCGCAGTTAATACACTCATCGGTGATTTTAATTGCCATCTCTATCTAAAATTCTATTTGTTAAGTTAATTTTACACCCAAACAGGGGTAATTGTTTTAAAACGACACAAATATAACAATATTTGAACTATTTTTTTTGATGACTGAGATTTTGACAACCAAACAACGATTGGACGCTTTTGCGAAATTAGGAGCGATTTTACATAATCCCGATCAGGAATTGAGCACACTGATACATTCCGCAAAGCAATTTAATGCGTGGTTTACACCAGAGAGCACTGCAAACGCTGTGAAGGCAATTGCGGACATGTTAAACTCAGACGATCTTAAGCAGTGGATTGCGAGCGAGCCCCAATCAACGCAGGATAAGCAGTTGTCAATCGGGCTCATTCTGGCTGGAAATATTCCCCTTGTTGGATTTCACGATATCCTATGCGTACTCGCAACGGGAAACAAAGCCTTGATTAAGCTCTCCTCTCAGGACACAAAACTGATTCCGTACATTCTGAAGAAGTTAGTACATATTGAACCTGCCTTTGAAGGTAAGATTGAATACATTGATCGGTTGACTGATTTTGATGCAGTGATTGCCACAGGCAGTAATAATACTTCCAGGTATTTTGAATATTACTTCAGCAAAGTACCTCATGTCATTCGCAGAAATCGTAACAGCGTAGCGGTTTTAAATGGCAATGAAACAGATGACGAATTGACAAAACTTGGTCACGATATTTTTGACTTTTTCGGGCTGGGCTGTAGAAATGTGTCGAAAATCTATGTGCCTCGCGGATACGATTTCAAGAAATTTTTCGAAGGAATCGAGAGCTTCAAGCCTGTTATCGATCATCACAAATACAACAATAATTATGATTACAATAAGTCTATTTTTTTGGTAAATCTTGACAAACATCTCGACAACGGGTTTCTGCTTTTGAAAGAAGACGACCGCTTGGCTTCTCCCCTGGCGGTGTTATATTACCAGGAATACGACGATATCCGAATATTAGAGGAGCAGCTTATCGAGAAGGCAAATGAGATACAATGTGTTGTATCAGCTGATAAATTAAAGATTGAAACGGTAAATCCGGGCGAAAGCCAGAAGCCGAGGTTGTGGGATTACGCCGACGGGGTGGATACCGTTGCATTTCTAAGAGGTATCATCGGTAAGCTATGAGCCGTGAGCTTCTTTCAATCATACACCTTGTCGTACGGACTTTGGTGCTATGCTATCAGCAGGAAGCTGAAAGCTCATTGCTGATAGCTCATTGCTAATTCGTAACTTTGAACCTCATGTATGTAATAAAAGTAAAGGGTGTTGCCAAAATCCCGGATTACGTTCAGTTAAGGGATGAAAAGTTCACTTTACTCGCCTACTTTCGTTTGGACAGGCCTGAGAAAGCACTTGATAAGGCTGGACTGGCTGACCATGCCAATTACATTATGGATACAATTAAAGACCTCCCATTCGGGCAAATACTAAAATTAGATATCTGATTATGACTGGTAATTCTGTTATTAAATTACAGGGCGTCGATGTTTATCAGCAAAAGCACCTGGTATTAAACAATGTTAA
>JAZKIH010000006.1:0-73112 GCA_040384965.1 Bacteroidota bacterium
CTGGCTGGCTTACTGAAAATGATAATACATCTGATAAGGTGATGTTTGCATTTGCAGTTTGAGCAAATGAATTGTTGCTGATGATTGATACGGCAACGATGGCGATTACAAGTAATACTCTTTTCATGATTGTGATTTTATTTTTTTCTAGTTTAGTTTCTATGTTTGAGTGGATATAGACAAACACAAGACCAATCTGAGAATATCCCCCCAATCGCACTAAAACACCATTAACACACTTATAAGGCAGAATTAAACCGGGATTCATTTCCTCAGTTGGGGAATGGGATACTCACAGTCCCCAATTTGCCAGCGGAAAAATGGAATAGACGAATACAAAAAAGCCCGGATAATTCCGGGCCTTTTAACCTAAACTTTAACCTCAGATTTAAAATATCATCCCCAATCCGTCATTTCCTATGCGTAAACTTTCCTAAGTTCACTGATAGAGGATTGAAGTCTTGAACGTAAAATACCCAGCGTAATATTAAGCTCCTCAGCCGCCTGTACATGGGTATATCCTTTAAAATACACGAGCTCGAGTGCAGATTTTTGATCATTGGTAAGGATCTTCGTCATATCTTTCACTCCTATAAGTTCAGGGTTATAGTTGGTTTGAAAGGTTATATCAACCTGCTGACCAACTTCAGAAAGATCTTCACATATCGAAGCGTTCCTATGATTTGAGCTTCTCAAGTAATCTATTGACAGATTTCGCGCAAGCCTGGCCATCCAGGTATATAAACGACCTTTAGTGGCGTCATACATTTTAAATGACTTCCAGATTTTAATGAAGGTTTCCTGCAACAGATCCTGTGCAACTTCTTCAATTACTACTATTGTTGAAATAACTTTATAAAGTGAGTCTGAATACATTTGATAGAGCGCCGACATGGCCAGACTATCATTGTTTTTTAAGCCCACAACAAGCATATCTTCAGATAAACGGAGCTTCCTGCTTCTTTTCTTACTGATGGCTTGAACATCTTCGAGAGGTAATACCAGTGACATCATCGCTTTTATACTTTTTAATAACATAAAAATGATGTGGCAACATGAATTTAAGATGAAGTTTTTCAATTATTAATTAGGTCAGTAATTTTGTGACAAATCGCCCGTAATCGACTGATTAGCAGTAAATTTATTCAAGGTCAGTTTTAAGTTGTCACAACGACCTTATCCCAACATGAAGTTTATGAATTTTGCTTCACCGCTGATATCATGCAGGTGAGATGTTGGTCGACGTAAGGGAGGCTTTGGAGCGAAGTGTTCGGCAGTATCAGATTACTTTTTCTGCGAATCGAAGGAAGTTCTCAATAAACTGATCCATACGCGTTCCATATGATTCATCTTTTAGTTCCCCGTCGCTAAATAATGATTGAACTTTGGGGGTGATCAGAAACTGAGGACTAACAATCCCATTTAGTTTAATTACATACTGCTGAAGGTTTTTTACAGCATTTATCCCGCCCAGCACCCCAGCCGATACGCTGATTATCCCAAAGGGTTTATTACCATATTCCCCATAAAAATAGTCCATGCTATTTTTCAGGCTTCCAGGATAACTGGCATTGTGTTCAGGTGAAACAATGATAAATGCGTCGGTGGAGTCGAGCGCGGCTTTTAAATTCTTCAATGCTTCCCCGGGTTGAGGGTGCGATTCAAATGTATAATCCAGCAATGGTAAATTACTTTCCTTAACATCCCACAACCAATTATCTTTTTTGAGAAGATCCAGTTTGTTTTTAACGCATAGGGCAACCTGGTGAGACTGCCTGAGTGGCCTGGCGCTTCCCGAAATAATCGCTATGTTCATCTAAGACCGGATCTAATTGTCTTTCTTTATTTCAACCCGGCGGTTCTGCTGCCTGGCTGCCTCAGTATTACTTGTATTCAGAGGCTTAGATTCACCAAACCCTTTAGCTTCCAGATTTCTGCCATTGATACCAGCGGACACAAGGTAACTTTTTACAGCTGTTGCGCGGTCAATCGAAAGAGTGAGATTACGTGTTTCAGTACCCTCTTCTGACGAATGGCCATTCAGACTAAATTTCATCTCAGGGTACTTTCTCATTTCCTTTGCTATTTCGTCAAGAATTGAATATGACGAGGTTTTAAGTACTGCAGAGTTAAATTCGAAGAGGATATTTTGGTAGTTGAACGTTGGGGTTGGAGCAACAACTTCAGGACAACCATTATTATCAGCAGAGCCAGCTTTGTTCGGGCAATTATCTTTAGAGTCGGGAATTCCATCACCATCTGAATCTGATTCCGGAACCGGAGCTGGCTTAGGTTTTTCCTCCTGAACAGGCGCTTCTACAGGAACCGGAGGAGCCTGAGTGATCATCTTTTTAGGTTTACATGCCGAAAAAAATACAATAACTGCTACAAAAGTCAGAAGCGATACTCTGTTTAAAATAGTTCTCATTTAGTGATTTTAAATATTACGGCTAAACTAGCATTAACAGTAGTTGCCTGCAAGCGGGGGTTTTCCACATCATGGGATAAGTAATAATTTTAATTGATTACAGTTTACTATTGCGGTGATCTGGACAGCGTATTCATAGAGAACTTAAGATCTGTTATTGTTCCGGCAAACGTCTGATGTTTTCCTGACACTTCCAACCCCTGCAGCTTTCCACAGGTCACATATCCTGCTTTAATCTTAGTTAAATCGCCTTTAACGTCCTGACGGAATACTAAGCTCCCGTCGAAATACATTTCCAGCTTCCCTGCGCTTGTCAGACGAAAAATCAACTGCCCTTTATTCTGCTTTAAGGTCTCGCTGTAAAAAACCTTACCATCTGCAAGCTCTACTCCTATTTTGTGTTGAAAAGCACTTATCTTAAATTGTCCAAAGTAGTCGCATACAATTCCTCCTTTATCAATTCCATTCAAATATCCGCTTATATAAAGAGTGTCAGGATTCCAAATCTTACGGTTAAACGACAAGTCTGAAGCTCCAGTATTTTGCCTGATTTCATAAGACCTGTCATAAAAGTCGGGCAGAGGACCGTGAATGATTGAAGCCTCATCTTCGCCCTGCCGATTAAGCTCCGCCTGCAGCAAGCCCTTTACCCTGGCAAGGCCAGTGCCCGGCACTGTGCTGTTGATCAGATTGACGAACTCATTTTTATCTCTGTTTAAGTCATAAAGCTCCTCTGGTTCCCGGTAACTATATCTGTCAAGCAGAAACTTTGTTTTATCAACTGTCGCTGACGATTGCACCCAGGAATCAAAATAAAACATATTGCGTTCCACCTTATCGATATGAGTTATAAACCGTCTGCCGGCATGGTAATTTTTAATATAGTGAAGGCCGTCCGCAGTAATAATTGATCTGGAAGGCACATAATTATACCAGTAATGCGGTTCTACAGATGTTTCCGCAAAAATATAGTCATGGTGCACTGTCTTAACGCCAGTAAGCACTTCCTTAAAGCTTTTACCGTCCAAACCTTCCCGTGGTTTCAGCCCTGCCATATCAACCAGAGTTGGGGTAAGATCTACAAGTGATATTAAAGCATCACTTGTGCTGCCTTTTGCCACCTTGCCGGGCCATCTTACAACAAAGGGCACACGAAGTCCTTTATCATATACCGTCCATTTAGCTCCGGGAAACTGGGCGCCCTGGTCTGAGAAGTAGAAGAATGCTGTATTATCTTTCTTGCCTGCCCGGTCAACGGTAGTCATGATTTCTCCCAGCAAGCTGTCGGCTGTGGTGATACTTTGATAATAGGAAGCCACAGCCGCACGGGTTTCTTTAGTATCAGCCAGGTAATCAGGTAATCTCAACTTATTGGGGTCATAATCCCTGTTTTTCACCCACGGAACGTGCGGCAGCCAGGGAGCAATGATGATACATAAGGGCTGTTCGGGGTTATTCTTAAAATGAGATTCGATCATCTTCACACTTTCCTGTCTTCTATCTGTACGGTTTACAACCGGCTCATACTTCCCGAACTCTTTACCAATATGCTCGAAAGGAAATGCAGCCAGAGGAAATACATCCGTTTTGCCCGAGATTACCACCCGATACCCGGCTTCCTTTAAAAACGCCGGAAGGTTACTGATTCCCGGTCTGGTTGTAAAGTGATTCATCTGTGAGCCATTCCGGTAAGGGTATAGCCCGGTGAACATAACACTCCGTGACGGGGAACACATAGAAGACGCTGCGTATGCTTTTGTAAATCGCATCCCTTCCTTTGCCAGCTGATCTACGTAAGGGGTATGTACGTCAGCATTGCCATATACACCAACGTCTTCCTGATTTTGATCATCTGTGATGAAAATTACCAGGTTTGGTTTGCTTTGAGAAAAAGACTGAAGAGAAAAGACAATAGCGAGCAGCAGCAGGGTGTATTTCATACTTTAAATCTAGCTTTTTTTTGATTTTATCAATAACCAGACATGAATTGAATATGAAAAAACTGCCAGACTTAGAATATACTTTCAGCAACGTGCTTAGACGCTTCTTCACAGAAATCAAGGCCCGAATAATCAGGATTATATCCTCCGATATATGGCACAGCCATTATATATATTCTCTCATTATAAGCTCCGTACTGATCTGCAACCTGGAAATTATCATTAATAGTTATTCCCGCGACTTTCAAATAATAATTACCGCTTGCGTCTGCTTCAACATCCTTGTTCCCTCCCGCCATAGCGGCTTTCCCCTCAACAGCAGATTTAAACCGGACATGAGCCGGACTGATAGTCTTGTTCGCTATCATACTGGCGAAGGGAAATTGCTCGTAAGATAGCCGCGGTTGGCCAATGGAATTAACAAACGTTTTATAATAGGTCGATCTGCTTTTCCCATCCTCATCTTCATACTTGTAAGTTATACCACCTCGCTTCTCCGGAATGACCTCGCTTTCCGGATTTACAGCGATAAGCTCCAGAACGCCCGCATCATATAGAGCCAGCATTTCCCGGGCCGAGCTCTGGGGAACAAACGCTATAACAATTGATATCAGCGGCATTAAAACCTTTGTGAGCCTCTGCATATCTTCTGCCGACAGGTATTTAGCGGGATAATTCATCGCAAAGCTCAGTACCGCTAGCATTTCCTTCCAGTAAACAGATTCCTTTCTTCGGATTGATTTCTCTGCCTCCGCATACTCCGCCCGGAAAAGCTGGAAAGCATCAAGCCTTTCGCGGAGAGCCATCATCGATCCAACAAACTCTTCAAGGCTCATGTCTTTGATCTTGTCAAAAAAAGCAGCATCCTTCTCTCTGAAGATATCCTTGAAATTCTTCTCAAACACAAAGTCAAGCGACAAGAATCCATCATTCTCCTCTTTATGCTTTTCGATCTCTTCAGGTGTTAACAAAGAGTCATTGGTAAGATGGGTATCATCTAAATGAAATCGGATTGCCGGAAGAAGGCCATCGAGAGAGTGCATTGCTAGTTTGAACTTCGGACTATTTTCTGAAAGCTTATACGACATGTCTCCGTTTTCTTTCTTGATAAACTCCCCATTTTGCCGGGCTAATGTCCGTAACGCATCTATCGCCGTTAGCGAGGATCCTTTGATTGCAACCGGGTGATTCAGGATCTGCTCCAGCTTAGATGGCGGATAGGGCGAATCGTAATATCCTTTTATCTTCCCTTCGTTAATCAGGGGCCAGCGATGACCGGTACAAATTACCACCCGGTGGAACTTCATAACCTCATCTCCGGAAACATCAACCCATACTTCATTCTTATCTGGTTGATCTATTACATCGGCCACCTTGCTGTCGAAATGTATAGTGGTCTTTACCCCTGATTTATCACCCTTTTGTCTTAATAAATCAAACTGAGCAGACAAATATTGTCCGAAAAACAAGCGTGGGAGCACTTTGAACTCGTTGAAGTTTTCGGGAGTAATACTAAATCTTTCAAGTAGCTCTTTAGGGGCGATTTTAACCCATTCCTCAACGGACATCACCAATTCGGGGATCTCGTTGTCAGATACATTAGTGATATGTTCGTCGTTAGCTCCTTCCCGGCTATAAGGCATTCCTGCCCCTAGTTCGCTCTTTCTTTCAAAGATATGGATGTCCAAATCTTGCCTGCCGGACTCTATCAAGCGCTTATACATGAACATTCCGGCGGGGCCGCCGCCGAGAATAGCAATACGTATTAATTTCTTCGCCATTTATTCCTTATCAATTTCGATGGAATAACACCTTTTTTAATGATAGGTTTTCCCCTCTAGCGGTTTAAATCATTTTTTTTGAATGGCTTGGGGCTTACGCTTTACTCTTAAAACAAGTCCATTGAATCTGACCGGGATCCCCTTGGTGACCCCAGTTAGAAACTAGTGTGAGAAGTTCTGCATTTGCCGTTCATTTGCCGTTCATTAACCGTTCATTTGCCGTTCATTAGCCGTTTAAGAATTAGCATAAGATTAGGCATAATTGACCATAGACCATCCATAAGTTAATATGAATAGTTCAAGGCCGAAGCTTCGCTTACGCTACTTACCTTTCAAGACTTTATGGTATTTAGATTTAGGGCTGTTCTTAGCGGGCAGGGCTTTAATAGCTTCACCCACTTCAACGGGCAGATCAGATTCGAGGATATCTGATCCCTGGATAAATGTGTCCCTGTAGTTTACTGCACGTTCATTGCTGTCCGTAAGTTTGTCGTACGACGGGGCAGCCGAAATCATACACATAACACCGCGGGCATGCAGTAAATCCAGCAGTTCTTTATTTTCTGGTTTGTTCTTTGGTCCGATATACGCGATCATATTTGTCCAGGGAATCCCGGCTTTCTCATAATCATCAAAGGCCTTTCTGGTTAAAATATGTGCTGAAAACATAGCTTCAGGGTTATTTTTCAGATAAAACTTAGCCTGCTCAGGATTATGGATTGTGAGCATGATAACCTCATTCCCTGCTTCTTTAATTATCTTTTCCGTCATTTCAAGCGTCACATCCTTATGATCGAGGTTCAAAACTGTTTTGCCTTTGCTCCATTTGATAACATCGCTAAGAAGTGGAATTGGATAAGGCGTCACGTTCCCCTCGGGGTCTTTCAACCTGAATTGCTGTAATTCTGCGTAGGTATAATCTGAAACTTTTCCTGTTCCGTTTGTGGTACGCTGAAGTGTGGCATCGTGCATCAGCACAACATAACCATCCTTCGTGAGCCGCGGATCAATTTCAAAAAATGCAGGTGTGTATTTTAGTGTATTCTCCAGTGTGGGAACACAGTTTTCAGGATAGCCTTTCGTAGTTCCGCCCCGATGTCCGCTTACAATTGGAAGATCATTCCCTGTGTATCTGAAATAATCCATCAGCTGTTTACTGTTCTTAATTTTAAGAACGTTTAATGTTTTAATCTGGGATGATACGCCGAGCGGTAAGGTCATAACCAGACCGCAGATAATTATTTTAAAAACAGTTTTCATACAATTTATTTGGTAGCACCACGCAATTCTCCAAGTATTTCGATTAAGTGTTCGTGCATAATATCAAAAAAGCACATCTTCGCAGATAAAATAAATATGACTATTATTCTGGATGTATATACGTGCAATCCGCGGCATTTTTACTTGAAATTGAACTTGGGCAAACTAAGATAAACAACCACTGTTATCAAACTCGGCATCGTTGCAGGCCTTAAAGATAGCCAGCTTTCTTATGATAAAATTAGAATATTTCATTAGCTCAGATTTCGACACTTTACTGGATTGGGTAAAGGATGAGGAGCTGCTTGTGCAATGGGCAGGCACTCAGTTCCGGTTTCCGCTAACGAAGAGTAAGCTGGACTGGTATATAGAAGAAGCTAATGACTTCAACAATTCTTCTACATTTATTTTTAAGGCAGTAGACACCGAAAATGGCAGAACCGTAGGCCACATTTCACTGACTTCCATAAACCGCGAGAATCGTTCGGCCCGTATAACCCGGGTACTGGTTGGGGAATCCGATCGGGGAAAGGGCATCGCTGAGCAAATGGTAAAGGAGTTGATGAAAATTGGCTTTGAGCAATTGAATCTGCATCGAATGAGCCTTGGGGTGTATGATTCCAATCAGCCCGCAATCAAATGCTACAAAAAATGCGGCTTCCAGGTAGATGGCTTACTCCGCGATATTCAAAAGCATGAAGACACCTATTGGACGCTGATGGAAATGAGCATCCTCGAAGATGAATGGCGTGCACTGCACACCCTGGAGGATTGAAATCAACATCTGATATTCAATCAAGCATTGTTAGTTAAAAATATAATTCTCCCCAGGTAACCAAGCGGGCAATTCGTCCGTACACAATAGTATCCTCGCTATTCCCTAACTTAACAGTACGAAACTGCAGGTGCAAACTATTTAAAATTTAATCTTATAAGTCAGGTTATGAAAAAAGCAATACTAGCCATTTTTATTCTGGTCTCCGTTGTATCTCTGAATAGTTGCCAGAAAGACAGCATCAATGATGGGGAGCTCACGTATAATTTTAAAACAACTAATCTGGCTGCGGCTCTTAGTTCGACGGCATCAGCCAGCGGCACACCTGTGGCACCGCTCAGTAATGGCAGTATCACATGGAAGTCTGGGACTGTAAATATCCAGCAGATCTACTTTGGCGCGAAAAAAGACAATACGCCTTTTGCAGTAGAATTCGAAAAACTATCAAATATCGATATCCTCAAAACTTCAACAGTAAGCGGAAGTATCGCAATTCCTACCGGAACTTATAGTGATATTAAATTAAGACTACGATTAAAAGAATCAGCTACAAATAAGCCATTAGTTCTCCTGGGAACCTACACCGAAATATCCGGAACAAAAATTCCTGTGGAGATTCAGTTTAACGAAACCTACGAGCTTACACTTAATCCCCCTCAGCTCACTATAAAAGGCGATAAATATGATGCTAATGTCACACTTGACCTCAGTAAGCTGGTTAAAAATCTCACCGCATCAGATTTTGGACAGACAGTTAGAAGCGGATCAGATAATATGATTCTGGTAAATAGTACGAAGAACGTAGCGCTTTTTGAAAAGCTTAAAGCCAACTTCCTGCTGATTGCTGACGCGCAGCTCACTAAGAAGTAAATGCCCTGAGATCAGATACAGAACTCTTACTGAGTCTCCTTATCTGATCTCATTTTAGCTTTTGTACCTTTTAATTACTCTTTCCCAATAATTGTAGCTTCTTCTTTTCCGGCAATTTCACCCTTATCTTTTTTCTTATCCTCTTCGATTTCGGGCAGGGCTTGCGTAAAGATGAGCCCGGTTTTAGCGGCATGCTCAGCGGCTTCAACTGTATTGTCAACAATTACCAGTTCAACGAAATCTTTCAGTTCAACAGAAATGTCCATAGCAATCTTTTCCCGGTCGGTTAGTTGAACATCACGGATATAAATGGCTAATACCCGTCCTGGGAACTTCCGCACTATTTCTCTGTATATCGAAGGATCCTCCTGTCCGCTGTCACCAATAAGCACGAAATTTAACAGCGGATAGGTGAGCATTATATTTTCAATCTCCTTGAATTTATGCCCCATGTGGCCCGAACTGATAAATTTATTATCCTGCAAGCCAAAATCCCGGAGCAGTAATGGTCCTTCCGGAATCTGATTCAGATCAAGAAAATCCTTAAGCAGATCATACATATTCCATGGACTGCTTGACACATAGAAGAACGGATTGTTGCGTTTGCCATTCCGGCCAAGCTGCAGTGATTTATAAAACTCTGACACTCCCGCAAAAGGCATCCTTGTCTTTGCGTTATGAAGGAAAACTTTCCTTGACATAGCCAGAACATCTGTAGCACTGGTATGAACAATCGTATCATCAATATCGCTGATGATACCATATTCTGCATCGGCAGGCGGTACTAAAACCTGCGCCTCACACTTCAATCCGGATTGGAAATTAACGGGCGAATCAATGAGCTCTACATCAATCTCATGCCACATATCTGTAGGGCTAATCGGCGTTTCAGGAGCCAGATTAAATGTAAAATACCCTTCCTCATCAGTAATAACCGTATGCTCCTGATCCTGAAAATTGACTTTTAGCGTAGCGCCGGGAATCTCATCACTTTGAAAACGGTGATACATATTAACAAGGTTATGAAAGATAGTATCCCGGTCAGTTGCCGCATGTATACCCTTATCTTCAAGTACTCTTCCTTTGATATATAATCGGTTCACTGTTCCGTAGCTGCGGTAAGGAACAATCTGAAGTGGGTCGTTAAGTTTTAAGCGCTTGCGAAGCTTAAAGAAGAGGTTATCGAATTTATCCTCGACAACTGTAGTAGTATCGGCAAATAGTTTTTTCCAGGCTGGCATACACAGATATTTCTAATAAAACGCAATTTGCCCGGATGTGTTTCCATGAAAGTGCAGTCTCCCCGGAAGCTAGCTATATCTCTTCCTGAGCAATGCCATCATATCGACGTTTAATTTCCATTGTTTTTCGGCGGCATCATTTACTGAATTCAGCTGCATATATGGCGGCGGACCGAATTCGGTTGTTATAGCCAGATCCGACCGTTCACTTTTTCTGTGATTAAGAACAACCTTATCCCAGCAGTCTAAATGAAATTGCAAGGCAGACTGATATTGAGGAAGGGTAAAGTCAGAAACTTGAGGGCCCTGTTCAAAACCCACTCTGGCGTGTATGTGCCGGGTGTGATCTAGAGCCAGGCTAAGTGCCTGCATTTGATCCTGCAGCAAGCTTTCAGCAACGCAGCACCAGTGTGATACATCCAGGGTTAAGTCAGGATGAAAGTTTTTGAGATAGTCGCTTGTAATATGCGCTGCAAAAGCAAACCGGCCGCGATGTGTTTCGTGAAATATAGAAACACCAGTTTCCTCCGCAATTTGCGTGGAAAGATTTAACAGAGCAGTATTCTGTTCGACGCTAAAGTGATCTTTACCTGTGTGTGAATTAATTGAAAGTGGCTTCAATGCAGCAAGCGCTCTTATGCGCTGCTCATACTCAGTTTTATGAGCGTCGAAGTCAACTGCCACTGTTTCCCAATGCTGGGCAATGAATTTAAGCTGATGTGCTGCCAGGCCACTCAGAAATTCTGTTATCTCTTCGTCTGGAGGCAGGCTGGTTTCCACTCCGTCGTAACCAGCCATCTTTACCTTTTTGAAGAATGGCTCCCAGCCCCCGATCTTCTGACCCCAGGTTGTGCAGAAATAAGAAATACTCATGTCAATCAGCTTAAGATTCAGCCAGAGCAGGATCGAACAGTAAAGGATGAAACTGGCCACCCATCTTTTGTCCTTTCGGGATAGGCGTAGCGCCCTGCATAAGCTCCTTATCGGTATCAGACAGCGTTCCATCTGAAAAGACATTCAGCACAAATGCGCGTCTCATCCGCTCTGATCTGTTTTCGTAAGATCCATGAACGAGCAAGGGATGATGAAAGGTTCCATGCCCCCTTTTCAACTCAATTGGCACAGGCTTGAACTCCTCTTTCTGCTGGTCAGTTAAATATTGCATCAAACCCTCCATATCACCGGCAAGGTCTGGTTTATCGAGCAAGCCCCAGCGATGACTTCCAGGAACATAATAAAGACAGCCGTTATTTATTGTTGCATCGTCCAATCCCACCCAGCAGGTTAGGTGATGCATCGGAATTGTACGTGTCCAGTACGAATAATCCTGGTGCCAGGCAACTACACCTCCGTGTAACGCTGGTTTATAGAAAAGCTGATCATGCCAGAACCGTACAGCTTTGTCACCTAATAATTGAGATGCAGCCATAACAAATGCAGGATTCCACAGCACATCATGAAAACCTTTTGTAACCCTCCAGGCTCCAAGAGCGTGAAATAGCACAACATTAGGATCGTGGGATTCATTCGAGTTATACTCGTGAAATAATGAGTTACCGGGATGCTCAGGATCCACTAAGCCAATTAATTCCTCATTTAAAAAATCCGCCTGCTCATCGTTGAGGAATTTTACATTACTTACATACCCCAGCTCTTTGTAGCTGTTTACTTGTTCTGGACTAAGGCGATACTGCTCCCATTGAGCCGGCGTTTCCGGCCACCTGAACATATCTGATATCTGAACATGAATTTTTGACAAGTCCGGGTACTGCATAGTAAGAAGATTGAAAGTTTATTCGACGATAACCATGCGCTCTCCCATGGTGTAGAGTAATGTTTTATTTTTTGATTGTATGCTGCCCTTAATCATGGGCACAGATACGATAAAGATCGACCCTAATCCCACAACCTTTTTAGTCTCTGTATAGATGATCACTTCATCAGCGCGAAAGTTTACTCCGTCATGCTCGAAAGTTGCTTTTCCATACAGATGAATTGTATTGTTTTTCACATCAGTAACTATCGAATCTGTCGCGCTGTACTTCGGTTCATCCGATTTATGATCATCTGTCAATTTCTGAGCAAAGCCATTCAAGGCAATAAGCATGAAAAGGATCAATATAGAAATCTTCATAATTCCGGGGGGATCACTTAGATAAATATACAAAATATGATCATATCAATCATCAAAAAGCTTTAACTGCTGGCTCACTTTCTCCTTTGAAAGAACTTCCGGCATACCAAAATTAGACAGGGAAATCCCAAGCAGCCTAACTTTCTGGCCCTCCATAAAGGTTGACGCCATCAGCTCCTTCACTGTTTTACAAATCATTTCGAGTCCACTTACAGGTTCTGCGAAAGATCTGTTTCGGGTAATCTGCTTGAAATCGCTGTACTTAACTTTCAAAGTAATCGTTCTTCCCTCCAGCTGATTTTTCTGCAAACGCGCACAAACAATTCCCGCTATCTTCTCCAGCTCAATATCCATTTCCTCAAGAGTAGAAAGATCGTATGCGAACGTATCTTCCGCTGCTAAAGATTTTGTTTCTCTATGAGGCTGAACTTCACGATTATCAATACCTCTAACTATGTCATAGTAAAAATTACCAGCCTTTCCGAAATACCGGGTAAGTGCATCTTTTGTCAGATTCTTGAGGTCTGCACCCTTATGCAAATTCAGACTTCTCATCTTTGAAGCAGTTACCTTGCCTACGCCGTAGAATTTCTCTACAGGAAGATTTTCCATAAATGCTT
Organism: Bacteroidota bacterium; assembly: GCA_040384965.1. GTDB lineage: Bacteria > Bacteroidota > Bacteroidia > Sphingobacteriales > Sphingobacteriaceae > Daejeonella. The sequence continues at coordinate 13,050 of JAZKIH010000006.1, forward strand.
CTATCGCCGAAGGGCCTATGAACTTCAGTCCATCCGGCTTATTAATATCTGAGGCTATTTTAGCAACAAATTTATTAATGGACACCCCTGCGGATGCCGTTAATTGTAATTCTTCTTTAATAGCAGCTTTGATCTGCTGAGCAATCTCCATTGCCGAACCAATATTCAGCTTATCGTTTGTCACATCCAGATAAGCCTCATCCAGTGACAAAGGTTCAATCAAATCAGTATACCTGCTAAATATTTCGCGGATATGCCGGGATACTTCTTTATAAGCTTCGAACCTGGGTCTTACAAACAGGGCGTGCGGACAAAGTTTCTGAGCTTGTTTGGAAGACATCGCAGAGCGGATGCCAAACTTTCTGGCTTCATAACTTGCCGTAGCAACTACGCCTCCGCGGCCCTCGGGCAAGCCGCCCACAATTAATGGCTTGCCCCGGTACTCAGGATTATCGCGCTGCTCCACTGACGCATAAAAAGCATCCATATCAATATGAATGATTTTACGGTGTACTGGTAACGGAGCAGATTCCATGTGTACACAAATATAAGCTTCCTGCTACTCTACCTCAACATGTTTAAGTGCGCGTCTCTCAACATGTACTATTCGGAAAACCTTCAATCCATTTGGCATTTCCCAATCTACTTCAACTCCCGGACGATAGCCAAGAAGCGCAACCCCAATAGGTGCAAGTACAGATAGCCGATTGCTTTTGATGTCAGCATCCCTTGGATTAACAAGGTGGAAATCGAAGATCTTTCCGCTTTCAACATCCTGAATCTCTACGTAAGAATTCTCTGCGACTACATCGACAGGTAAATCTTCCATTGAAACAACCCGGGCAGTTTTTAATTCCAGGCCCAGTTTCTTCTTATTAAATTCAGAAAGATTGGTACTTAGTTTAAGGTGGTTAATCAAAAGCTCATGGTCGCTTTTGGAAAGTATAAGCTGTGCATTTTTCATCTGTTTATTTTTTTGTTTTTGGTGATGAACCATCATGACAACCCTAAACCTGGAGTTTAGAATTATCACGATGGTTTCATGTTAATAAAGATTTATTTGATATTTGATGGCTGCCCATTTTCGTCGTAATCAAACCTGCCGGTGATGATCACCTCGTCCTCACAAACAGGACATTCAATTACCAGGTCCTCTATCAGGACATTTTTAATATCTATATAAGGAGCCCCTGTTACTTCAACAACTCCCTGGTGGTCAGGACATATTATTTTCATAATGTATAAAGATTAGTTTGAGAAAAGGATGGCAGGATACACCGCCGTCCGAGAGATTAAGCCAGTACGGATACCTTTTGAATTTTGAAGGTTTTTAAGCCTTCGGGCATATCCCACTCCACATTATTCCCTTCACGATAGCCTACAAGAGCTACGCCTACGGGTGAAAGGACAGATACTTTATTCTCTATAATTTTTGCTTCGGCGGGAGGCACAAGGTCGAAAGCTAAAACTTCGTCTGTTTCAATATCAAGAACTCTCACATTTCGGTTCACCGCAACAACATCTGCCGGTATATCAGTACTGACAAAGATCTTTGCGTCCTGCAACTCCTTCTCGAGCTTTTTTCTGTTAAAGGCCGAGAGCTTATTATTAGTTTGTAAATGTGTTTTTAAAAGACCGTGCATTCCCTTAGAGAGAACTAATTCATTCGTTTCCATCGCTAGTGTTTATCAAGAAATATTATGTGAATTATCCGGCCGGATGTAGATCTGAAATTGATTGTCAGCTAATAAAAACTAAGTGCTTAAATCAGATGGCTTAGCTAAAAGCCTGACGAGAACGGCCGGAGGCCCCGGTCGTTAAAACGCCGGGGCTTACTTAATAAAGTCTTTGCTGCTTGTTTGGAAAGAATATCCAAAAGAATAACCAGAACAGAATACTCCAGCCGCCAAATGACCAGCAACCTGCACGTTTAATGCAAATTGCTTCATGTAGGCTGAATGTATCTTAAATATTTCCATTTAGAAATAGGGTCTGATTATTACAAAAATAGCACTTTAATCGAAAAAGAGGCAATGCAATCCCATACTTGACATTTAAAAGACAGGGCACACTCCTCTCGTCATCATAATCCTATTTAAAATTGCGTCCCTTATAAAAAACATCCTTTTTAGCTGCCCTTACTTCCTGCACTCCTTTATTTCCTCCTGAAATCGGCTCACTTCGTTCATCAGCACGCGCAAGGGTAAGTACAGGAAGATCTTCACTATCGGATGGGGTCAAGCCTCTTAATAATTTCGTAAGATCAAAACAGCGCTTCACGATAACATGCACTACTTCCCCCTCGATTTGCAGTCTGCCTTCTACCATTAATAATTTCGCGCCCAGTATCTCCCTTCGGTACTGGTCAAAAAGCTTTTTAAAAACTACAAGATTAGTGTTCCCGGTTTCATCTTCAATAGTGATAAAGCAAATTCCGCTGGCTGTGCCTGGTCTTTGCCTTACCAGCACCAATCCTGCTACCTTCACCATATCACCATCCTTTGCAGCTGCAAGATCCTGGGTTGAACGTACATGCAGCAAGCTTAGCTTTTCACGCACAAAACTCACAGGATGCGCTTTTAAGGATAAGGATGTTGTTGCATAATCCTGGATAACATGCTCCGAGGCTGCCATTAAGGGAAGTGATATCTGCCCTTCCATCACACTTTCAGAGGGCTGACCTGCAAATAATGCTACTGGTGTATCTGCCAGGGCTGATACTTCCCACAAGGCCTGCCGGCGGTCAAGCCCGATAGAACGAAAAGCATCCGCATCAGCCAGTTTTTCGAGAGCCGCTTGTGAAACTCCCGCATCCCGAAGCTCTGTGATCTTCTTATAATTTACTATTCTTCCATTTAATAAGACTTCCATATCATCTTCCCTCAGCCCGCTCACTTGTCTGAAGCCCAGACGTAATGCATGGTATTTTCCCGCCGCTTCCTCCAGGGTATTATCCCACATGGAACAATTGATATCGACTTCTCTTACTTCAACCCCGTGCTTCCGGGCATCTATTACTATCTGTGCTGGCTGATAAAATCCCATGGGTAAACTGTTTAGCAATGAGGCGGCAAATACATCAGGATAATAGCACTTCATCCAGGAGGAAACATATACCAGCAGGGCGAAGCTAGCAGCATGGCTCTCAGGGAATCCATAACTGCCGAAGCCCTCCAGCTGTCTGAAAATACGCTTTGCAAAATCAATTGGATAACCATTAGCGATCATCCCATCAATTAACTTTTTCTCATACTGGGTAACCTGACCATGGGCCTTAAAAGTAGCCATGCTGCGCCTCAGGCCATCCGCTTCTGCGGGACTAAATCCTGCCGCAACTATTGCTATCTCCATCGCCTGCTCCTGGAATAAAGGCACTCCTAAAGTTCTTTTCAGTATCTCCTCTAACTCTTTAGATGGATATTCTACCGCTTCTTCACCATTCCGCCTTCTCAAATAAGGATGTACCATGTCTCCCTGAATCGGCCCCGGGCGTACAATAGCAACCTCTATCACCAGATCATAGAATTCCTTTGGCCTGAGACGCGGAAGCATAGACATCTGTGCCCTGCTTTCTATCTGGAATACCCCTATTGTATCTGCATGACTGATCATTTCATACACAGCCGGATCATCCTGAGGGATATTAGCCAATGTAAGATCAAGATCATAATGCTTCTTAGCCAGGTCAAATCCTTTACGGATACAGGTGAGCATCCCTAAAGCAAGCACATCGACTTTCAGAAATCCAAGTGCATCTATATCGTCCTTATTCCATTCAATACAGGTACGGTCCTCCATACGCGCATTCATAATTGGGCACAGATCTGAGAGCTTTCCCTGGGTAATAACAAAGCCTCCAGTATGCTGTCCTAACTGACGCGGAAAACCGATCATCTGACTGGTCAGCTCAAGTGTTTTACGTAAATGGGGATCCTGGATATTGAGGCCCTGTTTAGCGATGTGCTCATCATTAAATGCTTCTTCATAATGCCATACTGACGATGAAAGGCGGTTAATTGTATCGACCGACAAACCCATAACTTTCGCAACATCCCTTACAGCGCCTTTGAAGTGTAGTTGGGTTACTGTTGCTACTATTGCTGCCCTGTCGCGTCCATACTTTTCATAGATATACTGGATAACCTCCTCGCGGCGCTCATGTTCAAAATCTACATCAATATCAGGTGGTTCATCCCTGGCATCCGACATAAATCTGGCGAAAAGCAGTTTAATCTTCACGGGATTTACTGATGTAATGCCCAGACAATAACAAACCACTGAGTTTGCCGCCGATCCGCGGCCCTGGCAGAGAATGTTTTTACTTCTCGCAAAACGAACAAAGTCATGTACAGTCAGGAAATAGCTGGCCAGATCCTTCTTCTTCATGAATGCAATTTCCTCATCGATCTGAGCTTGTACTTTGACCGGAATTTCATTGCCAAACTGCTCTCTCGCACCTTCCCGGGTTAAGTGCTCCAACTCCTCAATTGGAGTCCGCCCTTCTGTGGTAAGCTCCTGGGGATAAACATATTTCAGGCTGCTAAGTGAAAACTGACAAGATTCAGCAATATCAAGTGTATTCTGAACCGCATCCTGAAACTGGCGAAAAAGGCGGAGCATCTCTTCAATAGGTTTCAGATGCCTTTCTGCATTCTGGTGGAGTCGGAAACCCGCATTATGGATGGTACACTTTTCACGAACGCAGGTCAGGACATCCTGAAGCTCACGCCGTCCGGGATTATGATAATGAACATCATTTGTTGCTGCCAACGGAATATTGAGTTCTTCCGACAACCGGGATAGCCTGTACAATCTCTTCTGGTCATCCCCGAGGTATGAACGGGCTGCTGCCAGGTAAAGAGCATCACCCAGCTCTTTCCTGTATTCTTTCATATCATCCCGGAAAGTAACTTCAAACTCAAATGTTTCTGTTAAAACAGAAGGAGGTATGGCAATAAATTTCATACCCTTGCTATGAGCATATACATCCGTCTTCTTCAGATGACACTGCCCCTTTTCCGCACGAATGTTCCCAAGTGTCAGCAGCCCCGACAGCCTGCTGTAAGCGTCCTGATCGGTAGGATAAGCTAGCAAACTTGTACCATCCAACAGATCAAGCCGGCATCCCGGAATCAGGCGGATACCTTTTAATTTAGCAGCTGCATGCGCTCTTACAATCCCGGCAAAGGTATTACGGTCAGTAATTGCAATAGCCTCATAACCATATGCTGCGGCTTGTTCGACCAGCTCTTCAGGGTGCGAGGCACCGCGCAGAAAGCTGAAATTGCTTGTGACCTGTAATTCTATGTAGTTCATCATGCAAAGAATCCATGTATGAACCATTCATTTGATCCGTCCCCATTATAGTGCCCGGAGCGGAATAGCCAGTAACGCCGGCCGTCCTGATCCTCCACATGATAGTAATCCCGATGTTGTCCTTTATCCAGCCACCATTCCCGCTCAATACGTTCAGGTCCATCAGCTTTTTTTACATGGTGGATCTTTTCTTTGTAGCGGAACAGCATAGGGGGATAATCCGGTATGGGTGCTGTAACTTCAATATGCTCAGGCCTTGACAAAAGCTGAACCGGCCTGGGCTTATCACTTCGCCAGCGGATGGAAGGCTTGTCCTTGATGGAAGAGGACGTTTTTATCGATCTTTCGGGCCAGTAGTGTTCCTCCGGGAGATATCGATGAATTGCATCTGCTCCAACTTTGCCTGCAAGTCTGTCCAGAAGCTCAGCTAAAGAACTATCTTCAAGACCCGGCTTGCCTGCCCAAAGAGCTTCCTGCTGGGGAGGTATGTCTTCTACTTTAGGAGCTTCAAGCACAAAAAGCTCGATTCCCAGGGCAGGTTCGAGTGTCGCTATCTTAAGCTCAAAAAGCTTAAACAGATGGTGAGTATTATGCGAAGGCAGGTTAGTACCGATATCCATTTGCACAATCTTCCCATCTATCCTGTAACATCTGAATATAGCTGTCCGGATACCCTTACCCTCCTGCTGCAAGCGCTTACATAATACTTCCAACAGCTTTTGTACTGCAATTTCAATTCCCACAGCAGTCCTGATGGGCTCTAAAGATGGCAATCGTTCCTGATACGGCTCTAAAGGGAGCAGGCTCTTGACAGGTTCATATTCATTACCCAGAGCCTGATCAAGTCTTAGCAATATCCCAGGCCCAAAACGACGCCGGAGTACTGAACGGGGCATAGTCATGAAACTGCTGATAGTTCTGAGACCCAGCTTTTGCAGACGTTCCAGCACAGGTATTTCCAGGCGAAGTGCTGATGGCGGCAATGGTAGCAATGCTTCCGCCTGACAATTCTCCTTAATAATGGGTTTTACTTTTCCAAAGCGCGATATAGCCCATGCCGCACCAATAGTATCTGCCATGGCAGCACGAACATCGTATCCTTTGCTTCTCAATCGGGTAACGATCTCTTTCAGATAAGCATATTCATCTCCCCAAAGATGTGCACATCCCGAAATATCAAGAATAAGACCGTCCGGAGAATCCAGAGCAATTACTGGTGTATAACGGATGCACCATTCACCAAGACCTTTTAGCAATTTATCTCCCTTTCCGGGAATGTCATCAACAATCTCCAGAGAAGGAACCAAAGCTTTAGCATCGGCAGCAACCATACCCGGATGAATACCCTGAGATTCAGCAAGACTGTTAGAAGCGGTGATCAGCAGCCTCCCATGATCCTTAACCGCAACTACAAAAGGCACATTGCGGAGATCTTCCCGGCGGAGGGCAAGCCAATCCGTCAGCAGATGACGGAACCATATAGCTACAAAACGCTTTTGCATGTTATCCTGCTTTTAAGCTTTCCGGCATCAGGATAGCTTCATCTATTTCAAGAACAGGCCTGAAATGTCCTGCCGACCATTCGACTTTCCAGCTCCCCGGATTACCATTGCGGACTTTCAACAATTCAACATTCCATCTGGGGAAACCTACTCCCGGCATACCATTTTCCAGCTCACTTGGCAGAGAAGTGATATTCCAGCGGGCAACACAGGCTGTGGCACTCAGCCTTTTAGGGTCGCTCCGAAGTACAAAGCCCGTAACCCGGCTTTGCTCTGCAGCCAATTGCAGCCGGCGAGTTTCAGTAAAACTTATTTCACCTAACTCTCCGATAACCGCTGAAAGGCCTTTACATTTAAGGGCTTCTTCCATTGCCCAAAGAACATCCCTTTCCCGTTTAAGGTCAATAAAGATCAGCCGGTCAGGCTCAACCCCAAAAACTTTTAATGAGGGCGGAAAGAGTGTCCGGCGCATACTGATCCAAAGACAGGCTCCTCCATTATGCATAAGGTTATTAAGGATACCGCTTATGAAGCCACCATTTGCTGCAGCCTGTTCAGGAGCAGCATTTAAAAATTCATGTATTGCTCCTCTTGGAAAAACATCATTTGGAAAAGCACCTTCAATTGGGCCCAAACCTACAGAGTCTGCCGCACCAGATACTGGCGGGGTAAATCCCTGCATCAGCAAAATGCTCTTCTGCAGCTGATTAATAATGTCTTTTTTGGTCTCTGGCAAATTCATAATGGAATCTACCTACAAACATAATGCTAAAAATATTAGTATTTACAATAAGATTGAAAAGAATTAGAAGAGGGTCTGAGGTCTGAGCAAACGTACCCACCTATAGCTATCGGATATCAACCGTCAACTATTTTAGATTCCGGGTTTACCTCATCCTCGAGGTTATTGATCTTTGCCGCACTATCCCTTATAATATCATCCAGTTCAAGTGAACATTGCTCTATAAGACCTAAATATTCGTTACGCTCCGCCTCACTGTTAGCATGTTTCATCAGCTCAGTAATACTCAGAAGTGTTGCCAGCGGACGCCGCGTTTCATGTGAATTGGTCCATGCAATCTCCCGAAAAGCCTGGTATTGCCTGTCCAGCCGTTCCTGTTTCTCCATCCGGTCTGTTATAACAGTTTCAATTGAAATGAAGAATTCAAACTCACCCTTCGCGTCAAAGATTGGAGAGATATTAAGTTCTGCCCAATACGGCTCGCCGCTCTTTTTATAATTTACAATATCGGTTGTGACAAATTTTCGTTTATTCAGAGCGACAATGAGCGTTCTTATTGCTCCTGGGTCTGTATCCGGACCTGTCAATAATTTACCTGGATTTTGTCCTACGCATTCTTTCAAAGTATAACCGGTAAATTCAATAAAAGCATTATTTACCCATGAAATAGTATCGTCAGGGCCAAAAATTATTACCAGATTACTGACTTTATCGATAACCTCACCCATCTTTCTGCTTTCCTCATGACTCTTTTCTATGAGTTTCAGGTTTCTATCCAGTTCGTCGTTCAGCTCTTTTTCTACTGAATAAGCCTCCTCTAACTGTTTCTTTGCACTGATTATTGGCGTGATGTCGGTAATCATAACCATGCTGCACTTTTTATCATTAAAAGTTAGCTTATGAGAAGCGACTGAAACCGTGATCAATTCACCTGAGTGTAATCTGTGTTCCCAAACCTGATCATGATTGGTTGAATCTTCTCCCGTTTCAATGGATTTGACAAACTTATTATCTTCATCTGAAGAGCTGATATCCATTAGGGACAAATGAAGAAATTCCGACCGGCTATACCCATACTTGCTGATTGCAGCATTATTTACTTCTATAATCTTGAGGGTTAACAGATCATAAATCCACATAGGATTAGGGTTCGCAAAAAATAAAGTGCGGTATTGCGCTTCGGATTTCTCCCTTTTACGCTGCTGCCTGCCAATCAGATAAAACAACAGAATTCCAGTAATAATAACAAAGTAAACCCTGTTAAATATCCTGATTGTTGCCGGGGCAACATCTCCGAATTGAGAGTAAAAAAAGTTATTTATCGACTCACTGGTTATTGCCCAGAAAAATCCCACCAAAAGAAAAATTATAGGTATCCATAAACTTTTTAACCGCATAATCTTCTTACGATAAATGAGAGGAAAAAGATATCCTTTTAAAGATCAGGATTTCCTGAGGATTAACCTCATCATGTACAAAGAAGATACCAGAAGGAATTATGACCAGCAGAATTAGCCTGGCCATGCTAATGACAGCTCATCAAAAATCTCTGAGCAACAAATAAATATTGCTTCAACGTAACCTAATCCGGGCGATAGTAGTCTTACCATGAAAGAGGCTTTTGGATGTTTTTCTCTATAATCATCGTTAATATTAGTGTTCAAATCGTCGGGAAAACATTCTGCCCATAGAAATCCTCAGGCAACAATATAAATTAATAAACTGATAATCAATGAAATAAATAATAGAATGTAATTTACTAATACTATGTATTGCATAGTATTATTTTAACTATATATCTTTGTATTGACCCAGTACAATATGGGTTCATTTAACATTACTCGTAATACACACGTTATGAAACTAAAATCTATACTTTTTCTCTTGTTATACGTCGGCTTCTTCCCGGTGTTCGCCCAGCAAGTACCAGCTGTATCTTCAGTCAAAGGGCTTGTAATTGATTCCGCCAGCAAAAAGCCTGCTGACTATATTACTGTAAGCTTAAAAAATGCTGCCCGGCAGGTTGTCAGAACAGCAGCCACGAAAGAGGATGGGAAGTTTGTCTTTGAAAAACTAGCTTCAGGAAAATATACCATTACTATCATCAGCGTGGAATATGTTCCAAAAGTGCTTGATGTCGATCTCACCGATAGTACAAAGCCATCAGCGGATTTGGGTACTATTTCTATAGCTCCAAAAGTTAATCAATTGGCCGCGGTGGTAGTTCTGGCTGATAAACCAATCATAAAACAGGAGGTTGACAAGATCTCCTATGATCTTCAGGCTGATCCGGAAAGTAAAAGTAATAGCGTACTCGACATGATGCGTAAGGTCCCCCTCATTTCTGTGGATGCTGAAGATAACATCCTGTTAAAGGGGCAGGGCGGCTATAAAATACTGATCAACGGTAAGCCTTCAAGTATGATGGAACGTGATGCGAAAAATATCCTGAAAAGTATGCCAGCTTCAACTATCCAAAGCATCGAGGTAATAACAAATCCTCCGGCAAAATATGATGCTGAGGGAATTGCTGGGATTATAAATATCGTTACCAACAAAAAGGTAGACAACGGTTATAATGCTTCTATCAATGCGAGCCATAAATTTCCTGTGGGGGGTCCCGGCCTTGGTGGTTCATTCTCTTTGAAACAGGGTAAATTTGGTATGTCAGGCTTTGGGGGAGCAAACTCATCACATTCTCCGGCAATAAGAGCCTCCATTATAAGAACAACCACCGGAAATACATCAACCAGTCTTAGCCAGGATAATGGAAGGGAGTTTGACGATCAAAGCGGTTATTTTGGAACTGAACTAAGCTATGAGATTGATAGCCTAAACCTTATCTCCGGACAGTTCAATATCAATGGTAATCATTCAGATGGTTTAATCAGTCAGAATTCACTGTTAAATAATCCATTAGGTGTTGTAGAAACTTATGAGTTAGCAAATACCAATAATGGGCAAGGCCGGGGAATGGATGGAGCACTAAATTACCAGCTGGGGTTTAAACAACATAAAGCCAGACTCCTTACCTTTTCTTATCGCTATTTCGGTTTCAATAATCAACAGAGATCAAACCTTGGCTTTTCCAATCTACTGAGTTTCGAGACCGATGATTTCAGGCAATTCAATGAAAGCAAAGCCTCAGAGCAAACTTTCCAGATTGACTATGTGCATCCTGTTAAGAAACTGAATATAGAAGCCGGTATAAAAGGGATTTTGAGGAAAAACAACAGTGATTTTCAATACCTGTCGTTCAACTCAACCAACTCCCTCTTCGAGCTGGACCCTACCCGCACAAATACTTTTAGCAACAGCCAGAATGTATTTGGTGCATATAATAGTTATCAGTATAATTTAAAGAACTGGGGCTTTAAAGGAGGTGTCAGAATTGAGGAAACCGTAATTGATGCCGATTTTCTTTCAACCGGGTCATCTGTAAAGCAGAATTATTTCAACGTTACACCGTCGATCAATATTAACCGTTCATTTAAAGATAAAAGCAGTCTTAATGTCGCATACTCCCTGCGGATTCAGCGCCCGGGCATCTATCAGCTTAATCCGTTTGTTGACCGGTCTAATCCAAGTTTTGAATCAACCGGCAACCCCAATCTTCGCCCTTCAGTAGGTAATGATTTCCGGGTAAATTACAACAAATCCAAAAAGGTATCCTTTAATGCATCGATCCGGGTAAACTGGATAAAAACGATGATCATGCCGACTTCTGCGTTTGACACGACTACCAATATAACCCGCAGCAGCTTTGGAAATACCGGGAAAGCCCTGGCTTATGGAGCGGATTTTAATGTTAACTATCCGATCAGCAAAGTCTGGTCAGTTAGTGCAAACGGGCGTTTGATCCATGGACAAGTGCGCGGGCTGGTGAACGGAGTCGAGATTAAAAATGAGGGGCTGATGTATGGAGGTTCTGCATCGACCACATATCGCCTTGAGAAAGGATGGCGCCTTAGCGGAAATGCTTATTTAAACGGACCAAACTTGTCAATCCAGGGCACATCGAATTCATACATTTCCATGTCCCTTAGTGCTAATAAAGACATTGTGAAAGATAAGCTGTCTTTCTCCGCATCTATAAACAACCCATTTACAAAATACAGGAACAACCGTGTTGAATCATTCGGGCCGAATTTCACTCAAACAAATACAAATCAATACTACTTCCGTGGGATCAGCACCAGCTTAAACTATCGTTTCGGTAAGCTAAAAGAAGCTATAAAGAAAAATAAGAGAGGTATCAGCAACGACGATGTTTCAAACGGGGGATAATTCCGAAATCTGAAGTCGGAGGCCTGATGGATTTCCGACGGCTCATTAATACGTCCTTTTATGATGAAAAGCCCCGCCTAGAAAGCTGGGCTTTTCTTTTATGAAGAAAATTCCCTTTATTGGGCCGGCTATTATATCAACACCAGTGTGCAAAACTTTTCTTCTGCGCACCGAATCTCCTGATTGTTAATTTCACTATCATTGAGAATTAACGCTCAACTCAATATGACTTCTTTCGAAATTGCCTGCCCACAATCGTTTCATACGTGTGACAGGATCGATGTGTTCGCCGAACACCAAACGGATTATTCTGAATTTCATTTAATAAAAGACGGCGACCTTTTGTCAGTGATACAAAGGCATGAGAACGGCCGGTGGCAGAATAAAACTGGTAAGGCCCTGACAGTAGAAGAACTGGCTTTTATCAGCAGGCAGATTGAGAATAACTGAAATCAAATTCAGATAAGGGACGTTAAAGCTGGTTCATCTTTGAACATTTCCTGAAATTCAGCTTAATAAGCCACACTATTTCTTTAGCTTTAAATTATACACTAAATTTTAGGGCTATGGGCACATTTGCAATTAACAAAAGAAGTAATGGTGAATTCCAGTTCAATCTGAAAGCTGGAAACGGCCAGGTAATTTTAAGCAGTGAAGGTTATTCTTCAAAATCTGCTTGTGAAAATGGCATCGAATCAGTAAAGAAGAATTCCCAGGATGATTCCCGATTTGAAAAGAAGGTGTCAAAAAATGAGAAACACTACTTCAGCCTGAAAGCTTCTAATGGTCAGATCATTGGCTCGAGCGAGATGTACGAAAGTAGTTCGGCCAGAGATAATGGTATCGAGTCTGTAAAGAAAAATGCACCCGATGCAGATACAGACGATCAGACTGATTAAATTCTGATTACAGCCAGCATATATCGAATAGATACCGGCAGTTCTAAATACTGGCGGTATCTATATTATTGACTTGTCTGGAGACAATCGATTTTAATTCTCTACTCCCTTCCACCATTCCCTGAACACCTGTCCTTCATCTTTCATCCAGACTACCTCGCCAATCACAGGGGTAACTAATGGGATACTATTTAATTTGCTCAAACGAGAAACCTCATTCAGCGGTTCATCCCAGCTGTGCTGTGCCAGCGAGAATTTCCCTGAGTGTACAGGCATCACACGTTTTGCATTGAGGTCTTTGGCAGCCTGAACTACCTCTTCAGGCATGCAATGAATGGCACGCCATGCTACATTATATTGTCCGTTCTCAAGTATAGCGAGATCAATGCTGCCAAATCGTTTTCCAATCTCAGCAAAATGCTTGTCGTAACCACCATCGCCGCCAATGAAGATCTTTTGCTTTGGTGTTTCCAGCAGATAGGCCAGCCAAAGGGTATTATTGCGCTTAAATGTACGTCCGCTAAAGTGTCGGGCAGTCAGGGTGTGGATTTTGATTCCATTTGCTATTTCAATAGTTTCATTCCAATCTCTTTCCGAAATCATCTCCGGCCTGTAGCCCCATTGCTCAAAATAGGCACCTACCCCTAAACCGCAGACGACATGCTTCACTTTACTTTTCAGCTCAGTGATCGTTTGATAATCCAGATGATCATAGTGATCATGACTGATCAGCAGATAATCTATTTCCGGGAGATCTTTTACGCCATAAGTATTGGTTCCTTCAAAAGCTTTTGTCGTACCCGGAACCGGGGAAGCATTGCCGCTGAACACAGGATCTACAAGAATTTTCACCCCGTCAACCTGCATATAGTACGATGAATGGCCAAACCAGATCACCACATTACTATCAGCCGGGATACTTTTCAAATCAGTTTGGATATGAGGAATAGCCTTTAATGGCTTTTGTCTTGGATTCTTCTTAAAAAGAAAATCATACATAACGCCCGTCATAGAATATCCTTCCATAAGACTGGGAGTAAAGCTCAGATTTGAAAAGGCACCTTCTTTGAAATGCTTTGACTGCTTGATACGTTCAAGACGTTCGCCTGTTGCCGCCTGCCCGAATTGAGGCTGGCGCATGTAAAGTATGGTTATCAGACTCAGCAGAGCCACAATAGAAATTAAAGTGATCATGGTGTATTTTAGAATGTTAAGGATGATTTTCATTTAGTCTGCAGTAGTGTAAATGTTTTGAAGGTTTCGGCTTTCGCCGGAATGCAGACCGGAATCCGGCTTCAGTACTGTGCAAAAAATCATGGTTTAGTGGCGAGTGTTTTAATGTCGCTGATTTCCAGCACCTGCTTGTAATAACCTTTCGTGATAGTATTGATCATTGCCTGACCAACTTCATTCAGCGTAAGGGTTTGCTTAGGCATCAGATAAGGTAATATGGAAATAAGGGGTTTAAAGAACCAGCGAACATTCTTCTGACCTCTTACTGGTTTCATAAGTCCGGGACGAAAATTATATTGCCCCTTAAAGCCTAGTGCCATTAATGCATCTTCAGTTCTGCCTTTCACTTGCTGCCACATTTGGCTTCCATCGGTTTTAGTGTGGGTGCCGGTTACAAAATTGAATACCATATCCGGGTTAGCAGCACGTAAAACTTTAGCGAAATTTAAGGTAGTATCGTAAGTAATCCGGGTATATTCAGCTTCGTTCTTTCCTAAGGAACTCACACCGGCACAATAGAAGCAGCCATCATAACCAGTCAGCTGATCATTGTAAGCGTCAAGATTATTAAAATCCTGCACCAGCAGCTCTTTAAGCTTTGGATGCGATAAATCGTAAGGCTTACGATTTATCATCAGAACTTCTGAAATTTCGTCACTTCCCAGGCAGTGAAGCACCACACCTTCTCCTACCATCCCGGTAGCACCTGTTATTATTACTTTTAATTTTCTCATGGTTATTTAGCTTCTCATGGACTGAACGTTCATTCCATGAGCTATCAAATTTTTTTATTCCTTAATAGCATCCCACACCAAACGCAATTGCTGATCCATCAAGGCCTGATTGTTATTTCCTCCGCTGCTCTTCACCCAGCGAACATAGGTTGTAATTGTACCTGCCAGAAAATGCAGCAGAGGATCCAATTCCATACTTTTGATAATTCCATCTTTCTGCCCCTGCTCTACCAGAGAAATCACTGGCATAAAATCCGCCTGGCCCGCATCACGCGTTGCCTGTGTGATAATTGGCGAGCTATGAAACTGATCCATAAAAGCGAAGCTTTCAGGGTATTTAAAATAGAAATTGATAAATGAAGTGTAAAAGCTAAAGAAGCGGGCTTTCAATGAAATATCTGCTTCCAGGGCCTGAGCTACCAAATGGATCTCTGAGCGCTTGATATATAAATAAATTGCATTGATCAGCTCTTCTTTCGTGGCGAAATAGTTGTAGATCGTGCCCATACCGGTATTGGCGGCTTTGGCTATAGCCGACATCGGCGTTGCCTGAACACCCCGTTCAGTTAACAATCGCATAGCAGCTAAAATGATCTGTTCTTTCTTATCCACAGAGCAAAGGTGAATATTTGGAATGAATATTCCAAATAGTTGCCTGAATTATTATATTAGAGTGACAAAAAGGAAAATTACCGCAAAGAATCACTTACGGCTTTAAGCCTGACATATAATACCATCTAACTGTTAATCGTTACCCCCCTTACTTCGCTGACTTAATTTCGGTTAATATTATTTTTATAACCGTGGTGCCTACATTTTCCACATAGTGCTTTGCGCCAAAGCCTGCCCAGGATGAAGTACCTGTTTTTACTTCGGAAACTTTTGGTTCACCATTTACAGTATATACTTTGACTGTTCCGCCTGAAATTACATAAGATGATCTGGGAGGATGGGTATGCCAAACGTCTTTTTCCCCTGGCTTAATAGTATACTCTACGACTCTTACGTGTTTATTTTCAGTAAGCACTCTGGCTTGACCAGGAGATGTCTTAACCATATCAATGTTAAGCGTGTCTGCTGGCTGATCAACTGCTCGTGAGAGACTGTTATCTTCATTTAAACCAGCTTTACTTTGGTGATTCAAAACGTACAAGACCGTCATCAGGAGTATCAAAACAATACTTTTTTTCATTTCGAATAATTTAGCAGGAATAGTTGATCAGGTTACGGTTATTAAAATAAATGAAACCCACCGCGCCCTGTATAAATACTATTCATTGAAGTTATAAATATCCGGGCTTGCAGGATAATTTACATTCCATATTCGGAGGAACACAATCAAATCAGCTTAAGTGCGTAAGCGTATTTCAACAGACCCACTACCGATTGTGTGTTGGTTTTACGAAAGATGTTTTTACGATGTGTTTCAACAGTCCGCTCACTGATAAATAGTTTATCTGAGATCTGCCTGTTGCTAAACTCCTTTTCGATCAATTTGATGATCTCAATCTCACGGATCGTCAGTCTTTTTTCATCGGTTTTATTATTGAAGCTGTTCAAGATTTCCCGGGTAACTGCCTCATCGAAGAAGGTACCGCCATCCAACACCTTGTCGAGTGCCTGAAGCAACTCCACTTTCCCGGTATTTTTAAGGATATACCCCGAGATACCGGCATCAAGCATCTCCTTAATAATCTGATTCTCCCCGTGCATGGATATCGCGATAATCTTGATAGCAGGAAACTTCTTCTTAACAAGGCGCGTCAGTTCAATACCACTCATCGACGGCATGCTGATATCTGTCAATAAAATATCCGAAGGAAATTGCTGCAGTAAATCAATGACTGACTCCGGGTCCTGGCTCGAGCCAGAGATCTGGTACTTATTCGACCCACCCAATAAGGATCTAAGTCCGTCTATGACCAGCTGATGATCATCAACAATAAAAATGCGATTGGATACCAACTTCGTCATGATGCAAATTACAATGGAATATGGATAGCTACAAGTGTTCCCTTTCCAGGTTCCGACGACACATCAACAGAGCCTCTCAGGTAGGTTACTCTGCTGATCATATTCTTCAACCCCATACCTGATGAAGCGTCAGAAGTACGTGTCAAAAATCCCTTTCCATTGTCTTCTATCATAGCATTTATACCGTCCTCGTCTTTAGATAGCTGAATATCAAGGCTTGACGCCGATGCATGTTTAATTACGTTATTAACTGATTCCTGGATAACCCGATATAATACCGCTTCAGTATTCTGATCAAGGCGTTCTTGAAGACCGAATGTTTCCAGGTTAATTTTAAGCTTCCTTGCGTCAATTTTACTGATAAAATCACGAACGGCAGATGTCAGGCCTGATTTAAGTAATACATTGGGTGCCATTTGATGAGAGATAACCCTCACTTCCCTGCAGCTCTCATCGACCATATCAATAGTTTTGCTAAAAATGCTCTTGCTATGCTCATCCTTAAAGTCAATACTATCATTGATACCAGACAGGTTCATTTTAACGGCGGAGAACAATTGACCCAGGCCATCATGCAGCTCACCGGCAATGCGCTGGCGCTCATTCTCTTCTGCCCTGATCACTGCCTTGGTGGCCAGGTCCTGCTGCTTAAGCATTTCGCTCTGAAGCTTGCTTTCCTGCTTGATCTTATAACGGTTATATATCAGGATTGCTATAAACACAAGCAGTATTAACACGCCAAGCACAACAATAATCACAATATTTCTTTTCATAAGCTGAAGTTTCTGCAGCTGATTTTCTGCATCTAAAATCTCTATTTTCTGCTGCTTCGTAACCGCCTCGAGCTGCTTTTGAGTAAGCTGATCCTGCTTCTGACTGAGGCTTAAACTCTGATTATTAATAAACAGCTTATTCTTCTCCAGTTCCAGCTCGTTATTGCTGATTAGAAGGTTATTTCTGCCAAGCTGCAGTAACTGGATCTGATTCCTATTACCCAGTAAGCGGATCTCAGTCTCCTTTTTACCGGTTTCATAAACAGTGCGAAGTTTATTCAGGCTATTGTTATTTTTTTCATCAAAGATGATGCGGCTCAAACTATCCTTACTTACAAATGCCTGATAAGCCTGACTGTAATTACCGCTCTTTTTACTATAATCTGCTAACGATTTATAGATCTGCTCAAGTGCATATACCTGGTTAGTGTTGAGTGCTAAATCTCTGGCTTTCGTGGCAAGCTCAATGGCTTTTGCCGGATTACCCTGATGATCATAGATCACCCCCATATTTTGATATATAAGGCTGAGCTTCGCCTGATCTCCGTATTCAAGGGCAAGCTTTTCTGCCCTTACAAAATAGGGCAGGCTTTCCCCGGCACTTTTATTTTGTTCCCATACATACTCACCTATATTAATATTAAAATTGACCTGGCTTTTTAAGTTATTAAGTTTTTGGGCGATGGCCAGTCCATCTTTATATGACTTTATTGCTAATTCCGGCTGTTTATTTGCTGAATAAGCCACCCCGAGAGAATTGTAAAAATTTGTGCGAATGCTCTCATCGTTTAATCTGAAAGAAATTGCAATCGCTTCTTTTAAATAAGTAATCGCATCTGCAGGCCTTTCCTGTAGTACCAGGATATTGGCAACATCACCAAGGCAACCAGCCTGAGCGGCCAGCATACCCAGTTCTTCGTATAATTTAACCGCTTCCAGGCAAGTCTTTAATGCCTGATCGTACTTACCCATTTGCGACAGCGGTAAGTTCTTATTTTGCTTCGCCTTTGCAATGATTAATTTATCATTGGCCTTGATGCCAAGCTGCTCGGAATATTGAAAATACTTTAACGCTGAATCAGGGCTAGAAGTAAAATGCTTAAGAACACCTTTGATATTCCATCCAACAGCCTCAGCAACAAGCTTATTATGCTTTTTCCCAAGCTGTATTACAGAGTCAGCCAAACGCTCGCTGCGCTTAGCGTCTGAATACACCAGACTCCTGGCAAGCTGGGTTTTTACATTTATAATATCATCTATGGTGGGCTTCTGAGAAAAGGCATCCGCTGCCCAAATAGACAGGCAACAGATGCATACAAGAGCGACGTTATTTTTCCTAAAATTAAACATTCATAAAAATAGAATTAATTTGATATCACAGCTTAAAGCCGGTAATAGTCTTCGCGTTATCTTTATAAAAGATCAGATTATCTGTGTCATCAGAAATATAATCCGGTTTTTTGTCCTTCAAAACCACCTTAGCTTCTAGTGCGCCGCTATCTTTATTTACCCTGACAAGACCGTAACCGCCATCCGGACCATCGATATCCGTTAGGATCACTTTGTAGTTTTGTGCATCCTGAGATGCTGTAAACCTTCTTTTCATATCAGCAAGTGCCGAAGAGCCTAAGTCAGACCAGCGATCAGCATTGGCCATATTTTGATTATAAGAGGTTGTATTCGGACCAGAAAGACCCGCCTGATAACCGCTTGCAGCAGAATTACTTACTGACATAGCTATAACAGCTACATTCATGATCTTATTGGCAAGACTTGTACCCGGGGCTTTTTGGTACACATGGAACACCTTATTTCCGTCCCAATCAAATAATGCCACATTCTGTGAAGAGCTTATGAGGATGCCCTTTTCGCGAATTTCAACAGCATCAACTTCTTCATCACCACCCAACTTCAAACCTTTGCCCAACACCTTATACTGCCCGTTAGAGTTATCGATGACGTGCAGTTCATTGTCGGCCCAGAAGTAAGTTTTAGTTCCTTTATCGGCTCCTATTCCACCACCAATCTTGTAGGAAACAGATTTGGGCCATACATCTTTTCCGGTTTGAATATCCTGAATGTTAAGTTCCTTATTGGTCCGGTAAATCAAACCCTGACCAGTCTGACGGATATCACGGATCTGACCGGCAACTTTCATCTCAGATTTTGCCGCAGAAACCCCTGTATTAATGTCGATTATATTCACGTAATTATTACCCGATTCTTTCGCAGATGCAAGGGCAAGACTCGTTCCGTTCAATTTGAGAGCGGTGATGCGGCCTTTCAACTCCACCGGAGACCATCGTTGCTTGCCTGTTTTATAGTCCAGCAAAAGCAGCTCAGCCTTTTTATCATTCGTGCTCACCAGAAATCCGCGTTCGTCAAATAAGAGTCCGCCGATTGGGTCAGAAAACTTAACGGTAGACCAAACGGGTTTACCTGTAGCGATGTCGAAAGCAGACATTTCCTGGCTGTTATAATAATAGACGATGCCCGGCTGGTTATCAATTAGAAGAAACTTTCCATATACTGCATCTGCAAGCTGTGCTATCCCGTCTTTCATTCCGCCGCCGCCTAAGCCCGCTGCAGCCATCAGGCCGCCCTTCTTCTCATCCCCTTTTGTGCTTCCTTTATCATTGGCTTCTTCCGAAGCTTCAGTTGCCAGAGTACCTTTGTCGGTATTGGTTTTGAAATCTACGGCCCAGCTAACCGTTCCAGCTTTTACATCGATTTTGTACAGACGCTTTCCCGTTGCCATTAACAGCGTATTATCATCCGCAGCCAGAGGTCTGGCAACCAGCATTTCACTTGCGCTTTCAAAGATTTTGCTCAATACCCATTTTTTTTCTCCGGTTTTAGCGTCGACAAAGACGATGGATGGAGCATTGTTAAGATATCCGGTAAAAATTATTCCGCCAAGAGAGGGCACGGTAAACCGTTTGTTCACCATTTTCATCCCCATATCTTTCGTATTGGCGATAATCTTACCCGAGTTTACATCCAAAACAACCTGCTGCATGTTAAACATACTGCCTGTTACAATTGCAATGAAGGGAGAGTTGCTTATGGGATTATAATTTTCTGTGGTTAAGTTCTTGAGGAAATCATGTTTCCAGGCAACTTTACCTGTAGACGGCTCAACTCCATATAACGCACTGTTGGTTGAAGCAATAACCTTCCCTGTCGGGCTTAGTCTAAACCAGTCAATATTACCATCAAATTCAAGGCTCCAGGCTTTTGGGTTGATCTTAACATTCTCGGAAGAACTGGCCGAGACATCATCACCAGCCGATGCCTTAGTCTGGCTTTCGCCTTTACTTTCTTCCTTGTTGGATGTTTTTTCCTTCTTATCCTTATCAACAAGGCCTTTCAATTTGCTGAATTGTGCAGATGCAGGCATTCCCATTGAAATTCCGCAAAGCGCTAATACCAAGATTTTTCTCATGACTAATTTATTCTTATTTAACGTGCTTATTATCAGAGATAAAATTAGACTGCCAATCGCCGTGATAAAATCCCGTTGAGGTGGTATTTTAGTATACCCAGTAGTACGGAGGAAGGGGTGAGAGGCAGGAGGTGTGAGGTCTGAGGTCTGAGGTCTGAGGTCTGAGGTCTGAGGTCTGAGCTGGGCGGAGATGCGAAGGAACTAACAGCAGAGTTTATTTTGCCGAATCTTGAGATGCAAAGAATATGAAGAGTCTATAAGGGAAAATATTGTAAACAAAAAAACCCCACCGGACATGGTGGGGTTTTGCTCCCGACCCCGTAGGTACGGGGGAACCAGTGACCCTCTGATTAATCCCGCACATGCGGGACTCTAACAAGCTGAGCTAAAAGTTCTTTTAATTCAGTTCCGGCAATTAATTTCTCAAGTAAAACTCTACTTTTCTGTTTCTTCGTAAATCGTTCTATTTTAATAGCTGTGGTTTCATCTTCTCCGCAAGAATACACCACTTTAATAATCCAAGGACGGTGTTTAGAAGTGAATGTAGTACGCAGTGAAGTATTATGTTCCAGAAGTCGCCTTTCCGGATCGCTGGTATAACCTGCGTAGTAGATATCGGAGGATTGAGAATATAAAATGTAGATGTAATACGTCATAGAGCTCGCATTCCAAGCAAAGCTGCAGATATGAAAGCAAAGTGAGAAATGTAATTGAGGAACGGTGGTAAACAAAAAAACCCCACCGGACATGGTGGGGTTTTGCTCCCGAGACTGGGCTCGAACCAGTGACCCTCTGATTAACAGTCAGATGCTCTAACCAGCTGAGCTACTCGGGAATCTTTTCAGACCATTATCATGATCTCTGGTTAATGAAACGTGTAAACGTTTCTCCCTTTCGGGAGTGCAATATTCGGGATTTTAAATTATTAATCCAATATTTGCATCAAATTTTTTTCAAATAAATATGAGCCTGATAATAATTGGTACCGTTGCCTTCGATGCAATTGAAACTCCTTTTGGAAAAACAGATAAAATTGTAGGTGGCGCGGCTACCTATGCGAGCCTTGCAGCTTCCTACTTCTACAACAAAGTTAAAATTGTTGGAGTAGTTGGTGATGACTTTCATGCGGGTGATATCAAGAGCTTTAACGACCATGGTATCGATACAGAAGGTCTTCAGATTAAAAAAGGAGAGAAGTCTTTCTTTTGGTCCGGCAAATATCATAACGATATGAATAGCCGCGACACGCTGGTTACAGAGCTTAACGTTTTAGGTGACTTTGACCCGATCATTCCGGATAACTATCAGGACTGTGAATATTTGATGCTGGGAAATCTTACTCCTCAGGTTCAGCAAATGGTGATCAGTCGCCTGAAAAAACGCCCAAAACTTATTGTTTTAGATACGATGAACTTTTGGATGGACATCGCATTGGATGATCTTCTTGCAGTAATCAAAAATGTTGATGTATTAACAATTAATGATGCGGAAGCCCGTCAGCTGTCCGGCGAGTACTCTTTAGTAAAAGCGGCTAAGAAAATCCTTAAAATGGGACCGAAATATCTGATCATTAAAAAAGGTGAGCACGGTGCTTTATTATTCCATGAAGACCTGATCTTCTCTGCGCCGGCTTTACCATTGGCAGAAGTGTTCGATCCGACTGGTGCTGGTGATACATTTGCTGGTGGATTTATTGGCTACCTGGCTCAGGTTGGCACAGTGAATTTCACAAGTATGAAAAATGCAATCATCTACGGCTCAGCTTTAGCTTCATTCTGTGTTGAGAAGTTCGGAACTGAAAAGATCAAGGATCTAACGAAAGAGCAGATTGAAAAAAGAGTTCAGCAGTTTGTGAATTTGAGCAGTTTTCTAATCGGGAAATAGTATTAAGTAACCAGTATTAGGTATTAAGTATCAAGACTTGGTGCGTACTACTCTTATAAATATTCAGGCCGTAAGCGCAAAGCTTGCGGCCTTTTTTATTGCAAAAAGATGCTTTTTAATCTTTTCTGAAAATAAATTTGCGTAATCAAATGATTACATTTATAATTGCGTAATCAAATGATTACACAATATGGCAGCAGAAGCAAGACGAGATGTTTTCCAGGCAATCGCAGATCCCACCAGGCGTGAGATACTGAGTTTAATTGCCTTCCAACCAATGAATTTAAATGCTATTGCTGACAAGTTTAATATCAGCAGGCCGGCTATTTCAAACCACATAAAAATTCTAACCGAGTGCGGAATGGTGGTGATAAGCCAACAAGGCCGGGAGCGCTATTGTGAGGCCAAACTGGACAATCTTAGAGAAGTAAATGAGTGGATAGACCAATACAGCCAGTTCTGGATGGAGAGATTCGATTCGTTAAGTAAATACATTAATAAAGTACAAAATAAAAATCAACCAAAATGATTGATCAAAACGAAAAAGGGCTTAAAATAGTCCGTCATTTTAACGCGCCAAAAGAAGTAGTATTTGAAGCTTTTGCAGACCCCGACGCTTTGAGCGAATGGTGGGGCCCCGTGGGGATGTCGTTAGAAGTAAATTCTTTAAACTTTATTCCAGGTGGAAAATTTCATTACAAGATGGAAGGCGGCGGCCAGGTTATGTGGGGTTTGTTTGTATATGGAAATATAAACAGATATGATCTGATTGAATTCATTAGCTCCTTTTCAGACGACAAGGGTAATGTTTGTACCTCTCCGTTTCCTATGGATTTCCCACTGGAGATATTTAACCAAATTACTTTAACTGAGCTTAACGGACGAACAACCCTTACTCTGCAAGGCCATCCTATAAACGCCACAGCTGCTCAGGAATCAACTTACAGCGGTATCAAAGAAAATATGCAGGAGGGCTTTGCCGGCACACTTGATAAGCTGGAGAAATATATCCAGTCACGCTTTGAGCTTAAGAATGAGCTGCGCACCGATAACAAGGCAAGAGTAAGTACGTACCTAAATTTCAACGGCAAAACAGAAGAGGCGTTCAATTTTTACAGATCCGTCTTTCAAACTGAATTCTCTGGTAAAGGCATCCAGCGCGTGGGTGATTTCCCCGCTCATGACGGACAGCCGCCGTTGTCTGACGACGACAAGAAACTAATATTGTTTATACAACTTCCTATTACCGGCGGGCATCTGCTGATGGGGACAGATGCTCCTGAAAGCATGGGCTTTAAAATAAACCCGGGCAACAATATTCATATCCATATCGAACCAGAAACAAAAGAAGAAACGAAAAGACTTTACGACGGGCTATCAGTTGACGGCGTTGTTGAGATGACACTGCAGGACGCTTTCTGGGGAGCATACTACGGCAACTTTACAGACAAATACGGCATCAATTGGATGCTAAGCTTTAAAGAAACAGAAAATTAAATCACCATGAAAAAGACTAGAATCATTTACTGGACTATCACAATACTATTTTCGGCGTTTATGGCTTTTACCGCAGTGCCCGATATATTAATGTCGGCAGATGCTGTTAAGTTTATAAACCAATTAGGTTATCCCGACTATTTTATACCTTTTATTGGATGGGCTAAAATTTTAGGGAGTGTAGCTATCGTGATTCCCGGATATTACCGGGTGAAAGAATGGGCGTATGCCGGCTTATTTTTTGACCTGATAGCGGCCATATATTCCATCATATGCATCAATGGCGTGGATGCGTCGATGCTATTTATGGTGTTACCCATTACTGCAGGCACTGTTTCTTACATTTATTATCACAAGGTTTATGGTTTAGGTTCGGTTGCATAACCCACCTCTTTCTTACTCTTATCCTCAAGGCACAGCAATATAATCAGCGAAATCATCGGGATGAGGAAAGAGATCCAGAACCAGAACTGCGGCTTGCGTCCCATCTGTTTAGCAAGCACCGCCGCAGCGATCTGAGGCAGGAGCAAAAGAGGCGCCAAGATGAGCAGGATTAATTCAGGCATATGCTTTACAGAGCCTTATAATCCTCTCTCACAGGACTGAATATATCTAACAGTTTGCAGTCCGTTAGCGCCCTGCCGCTGTGCTCAACATTCGACGCAATTACTGCCACCATGCCTTTGGTGTAGGTGCGGGTTTCTCCGTCGATAGTAAGCTCAAGCTCACCCTCTTCTACCTGGGAAACCTGCTCATGCACATGCTTATGTAAGGGCAAAATCGCTCCTGAGGCAACATCCCAGTAGCCAATGGTCATGGTTGAGGTATGTATAAACCTGGCTTTGAAGCCCGGGAATACTTCTTTTTGGGGGAGGGATGAGATGGTGATCATAAAATGGGTTTATGATTTCAAATCTAATAATTTTCTACCTGCCTCGTGCCGGCGGAAGTGCACTCACTTTTCCCTGCAGCTGGAAAAGTAAGCAAGACAGCCGTCGCTGCGCCCACTGCTATGAATGGAAGTGCTCGGGCCTGGTTATTGCAAACCGCACCAGCCGGGGCGAATAAAAAACAGAACGGAGATTCGGTGGTTGGCTTAAGAAACGTACCTGACACTAGCGGGTGCAGGGGTGCTTGCCTGCGGCACGCGGTAAAACCTACGAAAGAAAAAGCCATCTCTACTAAACAAAAAGATGTTTTCGCAGTTCTAAAAAAAGAGCCGGATATAAAATCCAAGGCAGCTTAATATTAATCAATCCTTTATTGATTCTTCAGAACTAGTAAATACTCAAACTATCTATATGAAATCAGCAGCATTGGTAAAATCAGGAATCATACGCAGTCTTGCATTTTTCGGCATCCTCGGGGTACTCTCAGCGTGCAATAATCAAAATACGACAACAACAGAAACTACCCCTGAGACTGATACTGTGGTCCGGGCTGACACCACCAGGACTGTTCAGGATTTCAGTATGACTCTGCCCGTTCTTGATGCCTTGTTTTTAGAAGAAAGTTTCGAGGAAACACTGACCTCCGAGCTGCAGTTAACCAGCGAGCAGATCTCCAAATTAAAAGAGGCGGCCGGTACATCAGTTGCTAATCTTAGCGAAGATGGAACAAACTATCTGGGATCAGCCCGCGCGGCAAAACAGCAGTCTGAAGAAAAAATCCGCGAGATCTTAGGACAGGAGAAGGCAGATCAGTTATTCAGGCTGGTTTCCCAGCGCTATGCAAACGGAGATATAGATGGCCTGTTCCCGACAACGCCTAACGCCGTTCCTGCTGACACCCGTGTTGTTGTTAATGCTCCCGCCTTTCGGATGGACGTATTTCAACAAGGGAAATTGCTCAAGACATATCGCATCGGTATCGGCTACCCGGAATTCCCCTTACCTACCGGCATGCGCAAGGCGGAAAGCATCATCTTTAATCCGACATGGACACCACCCGATGAGCCATGGGTAAAAGGCAAATACCAGCCAGGTAAAAAAGTGGCTGCGGGAAGCGAACTCAATCCGCTGGGGCTAATAAAAATCCCTATCGGACTACCTTCCTTAATTCATGGCGGGAAAACTGAGCAAAAATTAGGTGACTTTGCCTCGCACGGCTGTGTGGGCTTAACTAATGATCAGGTTCAGGACTTTGCCACTACTCTGGGAGAACTATCTGGCACGGCAGTAACAGCGGAACGCATTGAAAGCCTTGAAAAGCAGAAAAAGAAGACCGAAACTGTAAAACTTGGTCAGCCGGTACTGGTTGAGCTGAGGTATGAAACGATTGTAGCCGAAAACGGTAAATTATTTATTTACAGAGACGTTTACGAGCGCGGAACAAATACCATGAAGGATGTTGTTCGAGTATTACAGGCTTACGGTGTTAAATATGAAAGCCTTAGCGCTCAGGAAAAAGCAGCTGTAACCAGTGCGCTCACCCAAATGAATCTTGATTCACAGGGAAATGCCATTGCCGAGGACCTGAGCTCAACAGATACGACGTCCACAACTGCAAAACCTGACAGCAAAAATGGTGTTCCAGCCAGCAAACAAGCTGGTGCTAAAAGTGGCAAAGTTACCCGATCTGTCGAAGGTCAGAAAGAAATGGTAGTTCCTATTGCAGCGCTGCAGGGAAAAGGTTATCCGGTGGCGGTGAATTTGAATGGGGGATCATCAACAAGAATTCGTAATTAATTGCGACACAGTTGAAGCTGCCTCTGGAAGAAGATCTTCATTTATTTTAACATCGCTATACGCCACCGTATTCCCCGGTCGTGCATAGCGATGTTTGCTTTTATGGCTTGAGATTGCCTTCATTGTTATGCAAAACCCTCAAGGAGTTCGCAGTTCTGTTAACTCTCCACCAATTCATCCGATCACATCAGTCGCACCTGGTGGATTCCCATTTCATAAAGGTTATTTGAAAGAAGATGGCGGTTCACGCGTGTTACTTACACATGTGTCCATTTCCCGGCAAAACAGGGACAAGGCGAAGTAAGAACTTAATAAGAGGGTTTTGTAATATAGTTTTAACCTTTCTCACATCCGAGTGCTCTATCGACATAATTCACTTTCCCCCTTTGGTTCCGAAATGGAGGTTAAATAATTCACCCTAATTCAATACTCTCTTGGGTTAGGAAATGTGCCGGTATATCGGGATATTTAAATAAGTATATAAAGTTGCAGCAACTCCTCTTATTAGGGCGGGTTTGTCTCACTTTATCAGACATATAAATAAGTTATAGCGCATAGCGAAACGCAATATGACATTCAAGACCCGACAATGGCTTTATTTTTACATTACTGCGTTTATCAGCTTAGGGCTAGCAGTTCTTCTATGGCTGATTTCGACTTGGTCTGAAAAAGACCCTAATCAAAAGCAAGCTTTTTATATTGTTGGTACTATCATGGTCGTAGTTTTCTTCGGTTTACCTCTACTAACAATTAAGAACTTGAAAATAATTAGCAAAGTCGGGAAGAATTGGATATTTCGATTTCCTTATATGAATAGATCGTTCAGTTTTGACAATACGTCTGTTGACAATATTACCATCATAGAAAATTTTGGCGGAAGAATGGTTCCTACACATGATATTATCACCATAAACACTGCAAATAAAAAACTCACAGTAAGCTCATTAGAAATTAAAGAATTCCAGAAGTTTAAAAAATTGATATCCTCCGATTTTAAAGAAAAGATTACGACTAAAACTCAGAATT
Organism: Bacteroidota bacterium; assembly: GCA_040384965.1. Lineage (GTDB taxonomy): Bacteria > Bacteroidota > Bacteroidia > Sphingobacteriales > Sphingobacteriaceae > Daejeonella. Next base: position 41,049 of record JAZKIH010000006.1, read on the forward strand.
GGCTCGGAGTAATAGTCGACAAGAAATAATAAACGCGCTATAACAGCAGGTTTAAGTCATCCCGACTGAATTGGTAATTTTAAACTTTCATTTTTTAACTAGATTAGTCTTACCGGGAAATTTGCATTCTTAATCCGGCACAACTTAAACCCGCCAACCGTTATGCCCAATGCGACCATGAACGATATGTGCAGTAAATTATCCCAATTCTTATTGCCTTTTTTATTGTGCATAAGCCTTAATACTTCTGGACAGACAAGTTCTAGTATCCCAGCAGATTTTATCGAAACTAACATTCCAAAAGTCAGAAGTTCTGAATGGTACTCCCTAAATAATTCGAGCAATGAATTTAGTGTAAAAATTATAAATAAAAAATTACACATTAGGAAAGTAAGCGAAGTTAATCATTGTGAGTTCAAACTAACCAATGGGAGTTTAATGGGGACTGATCAAGGTGAATGGGGTGGCAAATTAACTTTCAAACCATTGCTTTCGACAAAGGATCCAATAGAAATTAAAAAAGGGAATATCAAATTCTTATTCTCCCTGAAAGACAAAATCTATTTCATCGAAGGAATTGCTCACGGATCAATTAATGAAGGTTCATTATTTGAGCTGTTGAATACTGAAGGGAAGTTTTCCTACCAGAAAATACTTGACTTTGATGATGCCCCTGAAGCATTTTCAATGTCGGACGATACACTCTTTATTGCAACACATCAAAATTTCTATATCGTAAAGGATTTTAAAAAGCACCTTATCTTTGAAAAAACATTTTGGCAGAGCTTATACCCTAATTCAATAGCCGTGCTTAATGACAGAAACGTTTTTTTAGGTATCAGAGGTGGCATTGTCAAACTGGATTTGACTGCAAAAACAATGAAGTTTTACAAAAAACGATAAATAACGCACTAGGCATAACAGCAGGTTTAATCAATGCCTGTTTATTAGGTTCGTTGAATATTTCGTTTTTTAAGTAGTTTAGTCTTACGGGAAACATTGTGCTCTTAATACCGGCACTGCTTAAACCCGCAGCCCGTTAGCTGCAACTAAAAAGAATGACCTTCTTACAAAAACAGTACACCCTTGAGACTTTAAAATCTAAAGAGGAAATTTTATTGGAGGCTCAGAGGAAAATCGAAGGTCAAAAAGTATCAAATAGTTTCTTTGGTCTCGACCTGGTGAATTATAAAAATTTTAGAATTCAAGACGACTCAATCGAAATCGAGAGTTGGCCGATAAAAAGGGTCAATCCGTACGAAGGAATTGGAACTATAAAATTCGAATTTTATTCAGCCGAAAAAACAACAAGAATTAACTGCACTTTAACACCCTATAATAAATATGCCACTTTACTTAGCTCATGCTTTTTCGCATTCTTCCTCCTCTTATTCGCTGGCTTTACCCTTTTGATGTTATATGACCGTTTGATTTATGCTTTAGTAATTATAGGCCTAGCATCTATGTTTGTAATAGGAACAATTTTTCTGACTTTACTATATTACAGAAACGTGTTAGAAATATACTCTAAGACTGTTTTGAAGGATTTGGGAGTTAAATTTAGAAGCAGCTAACAGGTTTAAGTCATGCCGGCTTGCTTTATAATTTAAATATTTCGTTTTTAAGTAGATTAGTATTTACGGAAAAATTGTGTTCTTAATCCGGCACAACTTAAACCCGCCAACCGTTAGGCGTCAGGCTAAAAGATCGTTTATCGACAACTATTCCTAGAAAAAGTTGCAACTTGTGATTTTCTCACTACATTTGCACTTCATTAAATACAAAACTATGCTTATTAGATTCACAGTTGAGAATTTTTTGTCATTTAGAGACAAAGAAGTGTTTTCGCTTATTCCGGGCAAAGGAACTTTAAAACCACAACATAAATCAAAGCCAATAAAGGGCACATCTGTCTTAAAAACTGCGGTAGTTTTTGGAGCAAATGCTTCTGGAAAATCAAATCTAATAAAAGCTATTGAGTTTGGAAAAAGGCTTGTCCTTAAAGGTTCTAAAACTGAGCAACCGATTACTTTTGACATTTTCAAGTTAGACAAAAAATCTGTTAAGGATAATTCTAGAATCGAATATGAAATTCAACATAAAAATAAAAATTATGCTTATGGATTTGTATTTAATTCAAAAGAAATAATTGAGGAATGGCTTTTTGAAATAAATAAAAAATCAGAAGTGAAAATATTTGAGAGGAAGAACTCCAATAATTTTGATTTGTCTTTTTTGAGCAAAAAGAACAAAAAGGAAGAAACCCAATTTATTGAATTTACAGCAAAAGGCACACCGAGGAATCAGTTGTTTTTAACTCAAGTCAGAAACACTAATGTAACAGAAAACGTAAGTGATATTTCTGATATTTTAAATATCATTGACTGGTTTCAAAATGCTTTAACAGTCATATATCCTAACTCAAAAAACATAGGGAAAAAGTTTGAATTGCTTGAAAATACAGATTTACAGAAATTATTTACTGAAATGCTTGACTATTTTGACACAGGTATTGACGGTATAGATTTTAAAGAAATCGATTTCAATAAAGTAGACGTACCAAACGAGGTAAAAGAAGACATTAAAAATGACTTATTGAGTGAAAAATCAGAAAAAAAAGGCGCTTTTTTGTCTAATCCACAAGATGATAAATATTATATCATTACTAAAAACAAAGAAAATGAATTAGAAGCAAAACTTCTTAAAACAAAACACAAAGTAATTGGAGGGACATATGAGCTATTTGATTTGAAAGACGAATCAGACGGGACTAGAAGAATAATGGATTTAATCCCATTAATTATTGACTTTTTCAAAGGTGGTAACGTTTTTATTGTTGATGAAATGGAACGAAGTTTACATCCAAATTTGATTTATGACCTATTTGATTTCTTTTTATCAAAATGCGATGATATCAACAGCCAATTTATTGTTGCAAGTCACGAGTCAACGCTATTAACACAGAAACTTTTACGTAAAGATGAAATATGGTTTGCTGTTAAAGACAAGCAGGGAATAAGTCATTTACATTCTTTGGAAGATTACAATATTAGATTTGACAAAGAAGTAAGAAGGGACTATTTGTTAGGACGTTATAAAGGTATCCCAAAACTTGGCAATAGAAATAAACTAACCGTTTTACCATTTAATAATGATTAGTTATGCCGAGAGAGCCAATCCCATTAATTAGACAAGGAGGGCATTTTGATGCTGAAAAATTGTTTGTACTTTCATACGAAGGAACCGTTACTGAAAAAAAATATTTTCAAGACTTTAGGGCTTCGGAATATTTTAATAATAACGGACTAATTGAAATTGTTCCTCTAAAAAGACCTAAAGGAAAAGGTTCAGACCCATTTAGTGTGAAAAAATTACTCAATTGGGCAAAGAAAGAATACGGTTTCAAAATCTCAGATGAATTTTGGCTTATTATTGACAGGGATGATTGGGAAAGTATTCACAAACTTAGTTTTGATGATTTAGTAGCTGAATGTAAAAAGGAAGAAAACTTTTATTTAGCAATGAGCAATCCTTGTTTTGAAATATGGTTGGTATTGCACTTGAAAAACTTGAGTGAATTCACACAAGATGAACAAATTTTACTTTTGGAGAATGCGAAAGTAAATAACTCAAAAAATCATATTGACATTGTTGTTGGGGAACTGCAAGGCGGTGATAGAGGTTACAACAAAAGACCTAATCCAAATATATATTTACCTCTTACCAGGACAGCTATAGAAAGAGCTAAATTAATAGACAATTTAGAAGAGGACTATCCAAAATCAATTGGAACGCAGTTATACAAATTGATTGAAAAACTAATCGACAATAAAAGCCCGAACGCCTAACAGCAGCTACAAGAAATTGGCGGTTCAGTGGTTAAATGAAGCTTTGTGCTTCATATCAAGTTTTGTGGTGGCAGACAGTTTAGTGCTTCGAAATCGCCAACTTCTTGTAGCTGCGAAACGTTAGCGCTAATAATAACCATGAAAACAGCCAAAATTTTCAACTTAACTCTTATACTTTTTGCAGCGTCTTTGATAGCTGCCTTTTCGTGGAATGCTATGGGATTTACGAATAAGGAGACACCCTTATAGCACTACTTTTAACCTTGTGCTTTGGGCTAAATGTAGCTGGAGTATTTCTCTTATTTATTGAGCAAAGAATATCAAAAAGCAAGTTCCTTTATGGAATAATTGGTAATCTCACATTTATTGCCCTTTATCTAGCCTTCTTTATTTATGTTATGACCACTATATAAACGAGCAAAAACCACATGCAGCTTTTAGACATTTAACTGAATAACCACCTGAAGAAAAAGTTCGTTTCAGAAAATATTTAGTGTACATACTGCTCACAAACGGAGTTAGGAATTACAAATCCCATTACTACGGGGTCTATTGAAAGATTTATGCGAAGGAACCTGTTTGCAATATCGTTATCAATTAGATCAGACCTAATTGATAGAACTAAGATGACTAACTAGGGCTAACAGCAGGTTCAAGTTACGCCGATTGCCTGCTATTCGATCTGTTCTGCTTTTTAACTACTTTAGTAATGGGGACAATGGAAGTGCTTTAACGCCGGCACAACTCAAACCCGCCAACCGTTTGTTGCCCTACCATACTGACTATTGTTTTGCATCGGCAGACATTTTTAACAAAATAAAAAATATTGAAATTGGGGCATATGATGAATGGATTAGACTGAGCGATCATACACCCATAATAATCGACTTTCAAATAGGCATTGAAAAAGAGCTGCAGGCAAAAGCAGACTTAGGTCGTAATTCCTCCCCTCACTCCGCCACCTTATCCAACCCATAGTACCCAACAATCGCCTTTGTCAATTTAACCCCCTTATCCCCAAACTTCGGATACAGATCACACATCTTTTTCACATGCTCTGTAATAACAATGCCCAGATTATCAGCGCTCATAACTGACTCACGTTCCTGATCAAGTATCTCAAACATCTCGTCTATCTCTTCGTCCGTAGCTTCACAATCATCAAATAGTTCAATGATCGCATCTTCATACCCTTCGAGGTCGAGCGGTTTATATTTTATCGGCAAATCAAGGTGATCTGCCCTGTCTGTTCGCTCCAGGGCTTCGGCAAATAATATATCTATATCGTCCGAATATAAGCTAAGAACATCAGCGCCCGGGGATGGACCAAACTTTCTTTCCAAACTCAATAAAAAATCAAGCATGATCTCTTCTGCAGCGAGGATAATTTTTCGGAAAGATCTGGCGGTTAGAACTTCAAATACTGCGAGAATTTCGATATTTGGGCCGTAGATTCCGTTGAGAAGCTCATGCATTTTGGAATGCAAGTGTTTTACGGGATTTGATCCACAGCCGTCTTCAAGGCGGTAACCCTCAAAAATACCAGTCACAGTTTCGCAATGATATAACCAGCGGCCATCTTCGTCATCAGCATTCACCAATTCATAAGATATCGGAATATCGTAAATGCGTTCCTTTCCATTAATTAAGTTCACGTTATAAACACAGGGATAAAGCCGATAGGCGGCAAGCTCTGATCGGTACGGATAGCCTATTAATTCTAATTGAGCCCAGCAAGATAAATGCTGGGAACCTATGGCATCTCCCAGTTCCTTAAAGCGGATAAGCGCATCTCTTAAGTTCAGGGTGCCATAAAGCAACCCATGTTTTAGAGCGGTGATTGTTTCCATCGCTTTAAAATTAACGGTACCCAATTTTCACTCTAAGAATCTTATTGACTGCTTTTAACTCTTTCTTCAACCATTTAAAAGGCGATTGGGGAGGATAGAAAATCCAGTAGATCAGGCAACTTATAATGCCGATAATCACCAGAGCGGGAGTAGGAGACTGTTCAGCATATGCCTGATCACCGCCAAAACCATCTCTGAAGCCGGGCATTCTTGGTATTATATTTAAAACGATAAAACTAGTCGCTACGGGTTTTACCCAGCGCATCATTTTAGAGTTGTACCATTTTACTGGCGGCTCTGGTATGTCTTCAATACGGAGCGAATCGACTTCAATGAGGCTGGGATCGATTATAATGTCAAGAGTTTTCAGAATCCAGACTTCCTCCGCGTAGGTTGGCCTGGTTGTCCCATTTTCCCACCGGCTGTAGGCCGACTTAGACTTGTTGAGCTTTTGGCCCATTTGTCTGATACTTAACTTGTGTTCTTCGCGATACGCCTTCAGCGCGGCTGGTAAATTAAATTTTTCCATTGGAGATGAATTAAGTTAATTAAAGCGAGAGCGTATATAAAGCTAAATATTGGTTTGCAAGAAAAGAATGGCTGGAAACCGCATGCTTTGGACACATTGCTTTCAGACGCCTTAAACCAGGTTTTATTTTGGTTTGTCCCGAAAAGAGGGACACCGTTAACTAAATAATCTGTGCATTTTCCGAAAAATGGAACGATTTTATTTGAATATGCATGGATATGCATAGACTTCCAGAAGCATCCCGAATTCAGGCACGGCGAGGCCTGTAATGAGGGACACTTTTGTTCTTCATTACCATAAGGGTGTTGCAATTTTGTAGTCTCAAAGGCTACAATGTCAGAGAATGAACAAATTATATTGCTCCTCGTAAAGGTTGTAAAAAACCTTAAAAAGCTTCGTAAGCAGAAGAGATCGCGGCCCAAATTGAGTGACGTGGATTATAACCCTGCCGACTGGGGCTTAATGGAAGATGTTTTCAAAATACTATCGATCAGCAAAAGCACCCTTTACCGCTACCGCGCTCAAAAGAAAGTCTGCTGGGATCAAAAAGGCGGCATCTCCTACTATTACCTGCCTGACCTGCTTAAGCTTAAGTACCGGTGTATGAAATAATCGCCTTTCGGCACTTGTTCAACCTCTCTTCGACTTTCGCCTGACCCTGCTCCCATACAGGTTCGGGAAGCCGCCGGGAAGGCCCCGGCATTTCTTCGGCATTTCAGTGTATTCTTTTCGGCATTTCTTCGGGCCCGCTTCGGCATTTCTTCGGCTGCGCTTCGAAAATCCTTCGGCCCGCTTCGGCGTTTCTTCGGCCGCGCTTCGTCGGAGCTTCTGCTTTTCAACTGAATATGTTCGGCTGGCTTTCGACCGCCCTGCGGCGAATTTCGAAAAAACACCGAACAGAAGCCGGACAAGATCGGTCGAACAGCAGAAACAGCCTCATTTCAGTCCCGGATCTGTCTGCCTTTAAGCTCCTACTGTTTGAACACAAATATTCCGGAGTTACTGTGGTGGGTATAAGCTCAAGGGCCTCCAGCTTTAATGGCTAATGCAAAAGACAAAAGATGTGATTAATCGCAGAGTCAGCAAAAATGAGGATCACAGCATATCAGTGTCTGTCATCCGGTCAGCTTATCCACCCCCCGCCCCCGCCAGCGGGAGAGAGCATAACGCCTAAAAGTATTCCATTGCCCTTAAGCCATTCCCGGAATCGTCTCACAATCATCTCAATTCGTCTCAATTCGTCTCAAAATTCGGGCTCCTCCCCTGTTCTGCCCATGTTTGTGCTGTACCGGTACATAACAGATTTTATTAACCCTTTAAAATTAAAAAACATGGGAAGTATTAGAAATGGAGGCAATGGAGCCTTCTCCGGCAAGGCCGGGAGTTTTATTGGAAGCAGCTGGCGTGATATCAATTACATCAAAGGGCTTCCGAAATTAAGCACAAAGCCAAAAAGCCAGAAACAGCTGGAGCAGCAGGCAAAATTTGCCCTGGCGATCCAGTTTCTGCTGCCGGTTAAAAACCAGCTTAGTATTGGTTATGGCAAGGTGAAGCAGGGCCGCGCAACGAGTTACAACACGGCTTTACAGCGGGTTCTGAACAACGCGATTACGGGAGTTTATCCCGCTTATGAGATCAATTATCCATTTGTCAGTTTCTCGCACGGCTCGCTTTCACAGCCAGAGGCCGTAACCGTGGTACCACAGAGTAACACTCTTTTGCTGAGCTGGGATAACTCCGTGGTGGGACCGAACAGCAATATCGGCGACCTGCTTACGGTTTTGGTTTATCAACCCGATTCGAATTCCTACGTGATGGGGCCGCCTGCGGTTGTTAGAAGCTCTGAGGCAGCAACGATAGCATTGCCGGCTCACTGGCTGACTAAAGTAGTTCATATCTACATGTTCTACATGTCGCCGGAAACCCGCGAAGTTTCACCAACCTATTATGCAGGTTCTGAGACCGTAGTTTAATTCTTATGCGGCGGCAGGGTGCCGCCGCATTTTTTTCACACAAAAAAACATATCATGAAACTCATTTATAATTACCTCGGACAATTTCCCTTAAACCGGGAGTTTAGCGGCATAGTTATCATCGTGCTGATCTTTATCTGTTTTCCCTATGGAGTCCGCCTTGTGGATGTTACTGCCGCTGCCATCGATCCGGGAATATATAGTGCCATTATTCTGGCTGTCTCTGCCATTTTGATCTTCAAAGCCGGCACCTGGTGGATCATCAAAGTGATCTGGCCTGTGTTCGCAGAGTACTCAGCTCAGCAGTTTGAACGCAATTTCAGGTCGCTGATTAATGTGCAGAAAGTGCTGATCTACCTGGGCTTCTATCTATCAGTCTTTTACGCTTTCGTACTCGTATTAACCGCCCTCCTCTAAGCATCCAGTCTAACAACTAAATACTAACCACTAACTACTAACACAATGGCAAAATATATAAACGGAATACTCAGTTTACTCCTATGCCTCCTGCCTGTGCAGGCCAGCAGCGGCAATCCGCAGAAAGCGTATTCCGGCAATAACAAGCAGCAGATCTCAGATCTTCAGGCAAAGGTCCGGCAAATTTACACCTCCCAGCTAGGCATCCGTGAAAAAGGAACCAACTCCGGCCTCGAAGTACAAAAATACCTCCGCTATGTGAATCTCCCGAAAGCAAATCCCTGGTGTGCCGCATTTGTTTGCTGGGTGTTTGGGGAGGCTAATGTAAAGAATCCACGGAGTGGGTGGTCGCCGGATTTGTTTCCGGCTTCGAGGAGAGTTTGGAACAGAGTCGATAGCTATCGGGCGGAGAATGGAAAACTTCTAAGAGCTGAAAGTGGAAAACTGAAAGGTGAAAGCCGGGCGGAAAGCCCCATTGAATCGGGGAGAGTTGGCTTGGCGGTTAGTCGCTGTGCATGGCCCCCGCTGACGGGGGCAGGGAGTGGATCATGTAAAAGGCATAAAGCTTTACACCCGCAACCCGCAGATATCTTCGGCCTTTACTTCCCTGAAAAGAAACGAATTGCTCATGTGGGGTTCGTGGACGAATGGAAAGAGCCCTGGGTAGTAACTGTTGAAGGAAACACCAATGCAGCTGGCAGCCGCGACGGGGATGGAGTTTACCGAAAAAGGAGGCTGGTGAGGACGATGTATCAGGTGGCGAGGTACGTGAATTAAGTATTGAGTATCAGGATTTCCACCCTCCTTCCCTGCGCTGCGGCGGGCGATGCCCCTTAAAATCGGCTCGCCCCTATCCATCCAGCCTGGCAACAGGTAACTGGTAACTGGTAACTGGTAACTGGTAACAGGTAAACTAACCTTAACTAAACAACTTATGAAAACTCCTACCATAAAACATATCTCCCTCCTCCTCGCTGTATTTAGCTGTGCATCATGCAGCGGCAAATTGTTGGATTTAGAGAAGTTGCGTAATAAACAGCGGGACACAGGCAGTACATCAATTACCTCGAATCAAACAGGATCGCTTCGATCCGGCAGACTGACGTTCACCACTGATTCGGCCTTCAACGTTTATACGGTAACGATCTTTCCAACAGAAACGTTCAGCTGGTCGCCGGAACAGGGATTTAAGGGAAGGGCTTTAAAGATCGAAGCTTCCAGCAGAACACAGACAGTGACAAAAATTGCGGATAGTTCGGCATCGGATTTTCAAACCACGATCCGGAATGATTATGAAAATAAGGAGAGAACCGTGTACGCCAGCACGTCAAAAGTTATTAAAAAACGCAGAGTTTCATCGATAGCTGCTATGTTAGTCCTGGCATTTATATTATTGGGGGCGTGGCTTTACTGGCGGAGGAAGTAAGTATTAAGTTCAAGTACTCGATGGAGAATACCGTAACAACCACATCTTTACCAGAAGTCCTCAAAACGTAAAACTTATTATGCAAGCCTAACAAGTTCATAGCCACGTGAAATAATCCATTCCTGAAAGTTGTATCTTCCCTTTAAGAAAAGTAATTAAAACTATATTTAGCGTATTTCCTTATTTACCCTAATGGACAATACCTTTGGAATGAACATTATCCCTGATAATGATGCAGAGCGAATTAACGCTTTGCGCCGTTACCAGATTCTGGATACCCCGCCTGAGAATGCATTTGACAATGTGGCACGGCTGTGCACGCAGATATTTAATGTTCCTATATCACTAATTTCCCTCGTCGATAGAGAAGAAGTCTATTTTAAGGCAAATATCGGGATGGGTAAGGCAAGAGTGACGCAACGTGGTGTAAGCCTTTGCTCTCTCGCCGTATTGAAGCAGGAAGTAACCGTATTTGAGAATGCGGGAGAAGAACCCTGCCTTTTAGCTAATCCGAATGTTACGGGTTCTTTTGGCCTAAAGTTTTATGCCGGAGCGCCCTTAACTACACATGATGGCTTCCGCATCGGGACACTATGTGTTATCGACAAGGAAATCCGCAGCTTCGGCGAACGTGACCGGGGCATACTTGAAGGGATGGCGAAGGTTGTAATGGATGAGATTGAACTGAGGTTATCTTCAATCACTGAAATTGAAAAGCAGCAGGAGGCAAATGAAGAGCTGACAGCTATTAATGAGGAAATGACCTCCACCAACGAAGAGTTGAATACGACGCTGGAGAATCTGGCTTCCAGTCAAAATAAGTTAGGCATAGCCCACGAAGAGGTTAAAGAAGCCCGTGACCGGCTTGATCTGGCCCTCGAAGCGGGAAGACTTGGTTCCTATAATCTGAATTTAGATACGGGCAAAATGACCTGTACTGCGCTTTGCAAACAAAACTTTGGCAAAAAGCCTGATGAGCAATTTAATTTTGAAGACCTGCTCAATTCTATCCTTCCGGAATACCGGGACTATGTACAGGAAGCAGTTGATGATGCTGTAAAAAACGACAAGACTTATATTGCTGAGTATGAAATACTCTGGCCGGACGGTTCCAGACATTGGATCAGTGCTTCAGGGAAAACGACAAAAGATTTGGAAAGCGGTGCTAATCGCATGGTAGGTGTAACCCTGCTTATCACCGAAAGGAAAGAATTCGAACGGCGCAAGGATGATTTCCTGGGTATTGCGAGTCATGAATTGAAAACCCCTATCACCAGCTTAAAGGCTAATCTCCAAATGCTGGACAGGCTGAAAAATAACCCAACCAGTCCACTCATACCGCGGTTGGTTGACGCATCAAATAACAGCATGGATAAGTTAGGGGCAATGGTTGAAGACCTTCTGAACATGCATCAATTTAAGGAAGGGCATTTGCGTCTGAACAAAACGATATTCACTGTGTCAGAGATGCTGGAAATGTGCTGTAATCATGTACGTTTAGGGGGCAAATATGAGCTGATAACTACAGGAGACCGGGAACTTACCATTTATGGTGACGAGCACCGGATCGATCAGGTGGTAGTGAATTTTGTGAATAATGCTGTGAAATATGCACCGGGTTCCCGTCAGATCATCCTCCACATAGAAAAGATAGAGGGCAGTACTAAAATATCCGTCCAGGATTTCGGGTCGGGAATACCGCAGGAACAGCAGAAACATTTATTCGACAGGTACTGGCGGGCTGATCACTCTGGCTCTAAATATACAGGGCTCGGTATCGGACTTTATATCTGTTCGGAAATCGTCAAGCAGCACGGCGGGAAGATCGGGGTTGAAAGTAACGTTGGTGAAGGAAGCACATTTTGGTTTACTATACCGGATGCGGAATAACGGTGCTGAAGACGCGAGCTTCGCCGCGTTTGTAAGGAGATCTCCGATTTAATCAGAGAAGCCGCGAAAGCTGATACCTCATACCTGATACCTGATTCTACCCCTCAATCACCACCCTTGTGTCCAGCGTATGATCAGCAGAATATTGACGCGCATAATCATCTGCTTCTTTCCTGGCTTTAAAAGGCCCTCCTATTGCTCGCCATCTTTTACGTGATTTTACTTCCGCGAAATATGTTTCGAATGCAAATCCACCTAGAGTAAACTGGCTTAGCACTAATCTTGACTTACTAGTTTTTGCTTTTGATCCCATTGGTTTAATTTACAATCAGGTCCTGAAATACAATCGTTAATCAAACTTAATCAGCCTGGCAATTCCCGTCAATACCCGATTATGGGGATTATTTAAATCCGTTTCTCTTGCAAACGGACTGCTGGCTTCTAATTTATCAGGACCCCTGCCGAAATATTTGCCAATTCCCTCAATATTAGCTACTTTGGTGTAAGCTCTCGTACGTTGAAAAAATATATTCTATTACTGGTAATAGCCAGTATTTTCATTTCTGCTATACCTGATTCCGGAGCTTTCACGGGCAAGATCCAGTATAAATATTCCTTTACAGATCTGCAGGGCAATGACATCACTGACAAAGCTGCATCCAGCATGGGCCGGGAACAGCATTATTTTGTAAATAACAGTTTCTATAAATCATATGATGAGGCAAATAATATCACCCAGCTCTATGATAGCAGATCAAATATCTATTACGGTTTCTGGAAAGATAAAACATCAAATAAAATTGATGCGCTAAACCGGACATCACAAGAATATACCATTACCAAACTGGATAAAAAAGAGACTATCCTCGGTTATAAATGCGTAGCCATACAGGTTGAAACCGATGATGCAACTACCATTTACTATTACTCCCCATCATTCAGGATTGACTATAAGGCCTTTGCAAAACATAACTTCGGCGACTGGAACAGGTATCTCGAAGCTACAGATGGAGCCTTATCGCTCAAATACATCATTACCAATCACAAAAAGGGATATGTATGGACGATACTTGCTGAGAAAATAACTAAGATGCCGCTCAGGACTGAAGATTTTGAGTTTCCGAAGGGGTATGCACTAAGGAATTGAATGAGGATTACAGGCTGATTCTTACAAGAAGGGGGAAAATCTCCATTATGCCACGGCATACAAATCCTGTTACTTACAACTTGATACTATTTACTTAGGACTCAAACCTATTTCACTTCCACTACCGTCCAGTTATTCGTCTTCCGGTTCCAGATAATTGAATAATCCTTATTGTGCATAAGTTTATACGTTACAGCATTGGGGCTGTTCACCAGTTTCAGGAAACCGTAGTTGTATATCTCATACTTGAATACAAACGGCTGCGTAGTCTTCATCGGGACGGGACTAAAGTTTCGGCCGTCATCTGACAGGTATACCGTCATGGCGTTATTTCCATACAAGGAAAGGTTGATCCAGCCTCCTCCATTTACCGGTGGTGGCGGGTTCTGCTGCGGCTGCGGCACTGGCGGACGCGCTGTTGTTGCAGGCGAGGTATTGATAGATTTGGCGTAATACCATCCTTTCTGAATAGCATCTACACGCTGAGCTCTGCCGGGATGACTTGCATTACCTTGTATTGGTGAAATCTTTGCCATAGCAGCTGTAGCGTCGGCAAGAGTTGCCCCTACTTTAGCGAGAGCATATCCAGAGAAATAATCAGCTTCCAGCTCTTTCGCCGGTGTACTGCCCGTTCCTGTGACGAGGTGGTTACGGTAATGATGACCCATTTCATGCGCAAGCACACTTATCGAGGCCCATTTCGTATTTGAATACTGATCCAGGGCTGTCAGAAACTTGTTGTCATAAATGATATAGCGCTTATTGCGAATAATCGTTGCATAAGCATTATTAATACCATTCTGTTCCTGGAGGGTAAAGTTCTCCTGCCAGTTGATACTATCACGTATGGTGCGGATATACGAGCCTGCTTCATACACACTCAAAAAGTTATTTACTAAGGAAGGGGGTGGAATTAATATCCCGCACTGATTAGTCTGCTGCGCAAATGAAATCTGAGAAAGTAAAAGAAGGAACAGCAAATTCTTTTTCATCTGTATATATCTTTATTAAAGGTGCGAAAGCTATTTAATTGGTTTTATATCGTAATAACGACGATATCAGCAATTATGTTATAACACCGATGTGCCGGGTAAGTTTCCACTTTACCGTCATTTCACTAAGTTTGTTGCATGATCGTCTATAATCCTAAGGATTGGTTTCATTCTACTTTCTCCCTGCATCGGTCTGATACCGCCCGAAAGCTGTTTCCGCTGATATTCACCCTTGCTATTTATTCGGGTGCAATTGCATACTGGGAGTTAGAATACCTTAAGCTTTCGGAAGTCAGCTGGATCAAAAATATTACACTAGTTCATAACCTGCTGGGCTTTGTTATGTCGATACTGCTGGTGTTCCGCACCAATACCGCGTACGACCGGTGGTGGGAGGCACGGAAACAATGGGGTTCACTTACCAACTCAAGCCGTAACCTTGCCATAAAGATGAATGCCCTCCTTGAAAAAGACGATAAGGTTAACCGCAGCTTCTTCAGGAAATCCATCCCTTTATTTGCCGATACTCTTTTTGCTCATCTGCGGGCAAATAAAACCCGCTTTATGCTTGATGAAGTAGATCATCCTGAATTTGAAACTCTTGACGAGCAGAAGCATGGGCCCAATCAGGTGGCATCAATGATTGTTGAACGGGCCAATAGTCTTTATAAAGAAGGGACAATTACCGGGGATCAGCTGATCGTGATCAATAATGAGCTGCAATCATTCACGGATATCTGCGGAGCCTGCGAACGGATTAAGAATACTCCTATTCCGATGTCGTACAGCTCGTTTATTAAGAAATTCATCTTCATTTACGTGATCACACTTCCGGTGGGTTACGTTTCATCTATGGGCTACTTCGTCATCGCAGCGGTGCCTTTTATCTTTTATGTGATGGCGTCGCTGGAGCTGATCGCTGAGTCCATTGAAGATCCTTTTGGCATTGATCCTGATGATCTTCCGATTGAGAAAATGGGAGAAAACATCCGTGCGCACGTAGCTGAAATACTGCATTAGAGTTTGCAGAAGGTCCCTCGCTGCGCTCGGGATGACATGAGGTATTTAATACGGTTTTCTAGAGTTATCCAAAACCCGCTCCTTATAGGGAGGTGATTTGTATGAAGGTCCCTCGCTGCGCTCGGGATGACATGAGGTATTTAATACGGTTTTCTTACGTGGTCCATAATCCGCTCTTTATAGGGAGTTGATTTGTTTGAAGGTCCGTCGCGTCGCTTCGGGATGACATGAGGTATTTGATACGGTTTTCTTGAGTTGTCCAAAACCCGCTCCTTATAGGGAGTTAATTTGTATGAAGGTCCCTCGCTGCGCTCGGGATGACATGGGGTATTTGATACGGTTTTCTCACGTTGTCCATAGTCCGCTCTTTATAGGGAGTTGATTTGGTTGAAGGTCCCTCGCTGCGCTACGAGATGACATGAGGTATTTAATACGGTTTCTAGAGTTATCCAAAACCCGCTCCTTATAGGGACTTAATTTGTATGAAGGTCCCTCGCTGCGCTCGGGATGACATGATATAAACACTATTCTTAGAATGTCATCCCGAACCCGCTCTTGGCGGGGAGGGACCTTCGCAGTAAATAACTATCCTCTCTTGTATCGCACTTAGCAACAAAACACATTGCTAATCAATTAGTTAATTCCCGACTGAGCCTACTGGCAAGGATATTGCTATTATAAAGCAACTAACCAATACTAAATAAACAAAACCAATGAAAACCATACTATCTACCCTAATGGTTTGCTTCCTTGCAGCTACAGGGATCGCACAAACTACCAGCACCGTGAATATTATATTCCGGGGCATAACTAAAACTACCAACAACTATGAGGTAAGAATCGATGACCGCCGTTATTTTTCGAATACGAATACCAGCAATGCTGCTGTGTATAAAATAGCGGTAGACAACATCCTTACCGGCACGCGCGCGTTAAAAGTGTACAAGCTGAGAAATAACAGCATTGCCACAAATGCGAGCACCCAAAATACACTGATCTATTCAAACAGCTTTGTGCTTAGAGAGGGTTATGATATGAACATCAACGTTCGCGCAAACGGATCTGTTCAATTCAATGAAGTAATGTCTGACGGTAATACCCCGGTAGGCACAGCACCAATGGCTACCGTTGCCTTTAATACACTAAAACAGCGGATTCAGGCACAAAACTCCCAGTCTATGAGGGCAGAAATGGTAAGAGATGCCTTTATTGATACAGATAATCGTTTCACAAGTGCGCAGGTACGACAATTACTTGTTATGGTTACGTCTGAAAGCGATAAGCTTGATCTCGCAAAATTAGCGTACTCTGGTGTTACTGATCCTGCAAACTTTGCAGCTTTAAGTAATGTATTCAGCAGCACAGCGAGAAGAAATGAGTTCGCTGATTTTATCCGGATGAAAGGGGATGCTACTGCTAACACGGGTACACGTGTGCTTATAACGGATGCGAACTTTAATACATTAGTAACGACTGTGCGCAACAAATGGTCGCAGTCACTTAAAGGAGAAGCCATAAGAGATGCTTTTATCAACTCCAGCAACTACTATACTACCGCTCAGGTAAGACAATTAATGGGACTGGTAACTTCTGAAGCAGACAGAATGGACCTGATCAAGATCGCTTACCCTGTGGTTACAGATACAAACAATTTTCCTTCATTATATGATGTGTTTGTAAGCACAGCAAACCGTGATGATTTTAATGATTTCGTAGTTTCTAAAGGCGGAGTAGCAGTCAATACAGGTGTTAAAGCCCAGATGACTACAGCTAACTTCATTAACCTAAGAAACAGTGTTCAGGCGAAATGGTCACAGGCCCTTAAAACAGATGCCGTTAGAGATGCATTCGCTAATACAAACTATTATTTCAGTACCGCCCAGATCAGAGAATTACTAACTATGGTAACTTCTGAATCTGACAGACTGGAGTTAGCCAAACAGTCATTCCGTTCGGTAATGGATCCGGCGGTGTATTATCAATTGGGAGACTTATTTACTACCGCCAGCTATCGTACTGAATTTAACAACTATGCAAGCACTCAAACTGGCGTAACCGTTAATGCAGGCGTTAGAACACCAATGTCAAACGGCGACTTTAGTGTGCTGGTATTAAGTATCAGAAGTAATTTATTGCAGTTATTGAAAGTTCAGGCTGAACGCGATGTTTTCGCCAACCCAAATAACTTCTTTACAACAGCACAGGTTAAACAATTAATTGGCCTGATCAACTCTGAGCCTAATCGTTTGGAACTGGCTAAGCTTTCATACAAGACAGTTACTGATCCTGAAAACTTCACACAGATAAATGATCTGTTCAAACTCCAGGCGAGTAAAGATGAACTTGCTACGTATGTGAAAAGCAATCAGGTAGTTTCTAACTAAGTACGTTTCTATACAAGAAAAGGCCCTTCAATACTGAGGGGCCTTTTTATTTAGATTAAGATTTTAACTTTTCCAGCATCGCGGTGCTGAGACGAGGCTTATTTGCCTTTCTTAATCGACGTATGCTATACAGTCAAGCTGCACCAACACACCGTCGCGTCCCATCAGATCAGCACTTGTGCCTGTGTATGATCTTACAGGAGCAGGATCAGGGAAATACCCGCGGTAAGCCTCATTCAGTAAAGCGATGTTTTTATTCGGCTCTACAACTGTCATGTGAACCCGCAATGCATTAGCCATTGAGGATCCGGCGCCATCAAGAACTTCTTTCAGCGTGTCAAGGATGCTTTTTATTTGAACTTTTATATCTCCGGGTTCAGGTCTCCGTTCCGGATACCAGCCGCCGATGCCAGATACAAAAAGCAAATGCCCGGAGCGCACACAGCCTGACAAAACAGCTGAGGGACCCTGAGGAGTGGCTACCTGGGTGTTGGTATTTCCGCCACTATTGCTTTTACGGACAACCTGTTTCTTCGGGGTCCATTGGTTCTTCTTTTTATTTTGAGCGTTTACTTCGCCCGGTGCTATAGCTGCAGCTCCCGCCAGGGGAAGCAGAGTAAGGCTTTTAAGTAAATTTCTGCGATTCATATTCTGGGTATTGATTGTTAGATGTTAGTTGTTAGTTGCAACTGCAGGCTGATCCTGATACTTGATACTTGATACTAATTTAGTCTACATATGCGATGCAGCCTACCTGCACGAGAATACCGTCGCGCCCCATCTGAGACGCTTTGGAACTGCTGAACGAACGCACAGGGGGATCTTTCGGAAAGAACTCATAATAGCCTTCATTCAGGCGGGCAAGATTTTTATTTGGCTCACATACCGTCATAAAGATCTGCAGCACATTGTGCATACCCGATCCTGCGGCCTCGAGGGCTTCTTTCATCGTGGTGAGCGCACTGGTAATCTGGACTTTCGCGTCCCCTGGTTCAGCCCTACGGTTTGCGTACCAGCCGCCGATACCGCCGACGAAAAGCAGATGTCCGGAACGTAAGCAGGATGAATTAGCACCTTTGATCAATTCTTTTTTAGGCAGCCATTCTTCAGGTTCTGCTGGTATGGGTGGCTTGTGTGACGCGGCAGCGGTTATTGCCGCACCGGCCAGAGGTAATATGGTTAAGCCGCTAAGTATTTCCCTGCGATTCATATTGATAATTTGGTTTATTAAATATAATAAACACAGTGGATTAAGTGTAATGGGTATGAATTTATTACAATGAAGGGGACAATGATTTAACCGCAGAGAACGCTCTATGAAGGATGATATTGAGATGGGGTCCGGCTTTCGCAAGGATGATATACAAGTTTTGAAAACGGTGTTATCCCTATCAAATCAGCTTTCCAACAACCTTAAACTTCTTAAACACCTCCTGGGTATGTGGCGCATCCTTCAATTCATCCGTAAGATCCTGCCCGGCCCAATGCTCATAGTGTTTGCCGTTCTTCCACAAGCGGCTTTCAGTAACATCATATATTAGTCCCTGATAAGCCACCCATATCTGTGGTTTGTCCTGACCATTCCTTAATGCGAGGTATTGCCTGCTGTACTCCTGAATATCCATTAGCCGGAAATTGCACCTCTCTTTTTGAAATATTCAAACAGAAGGATATTCATTAATAACATCGCCATCGAGTAAAAGTGATCTTCCAGTGGTATGGTGCCAATCCGGAATGCCATATTTTCTGCGTCGTTATACATAACTACGGGAATTGAGGTGAGGATACCATTAACAATATAAAATGGGATCAGCGATATCAGATAGGCCAGATAAAACCTTCCTAAATTTGCCTTTTGCACGAACTCCGCATAGACTAAGACTGCAAGCAGGAAACCGAAGGTTATCAAGGTATAAACCCTATCATAAAATGTGGTTAGAAACGCTACGCTGGTAACGATCACTATAATGCTGATTAAACGGGAGACGCTTCCTAACAGGTCCTTTTTTATATAATAATTGAGGCACTCGTATATAAAAATGCAGGCAAAGGGTACTGTGATAAAGAATAGAATTTCTTCAATTGGCAGATTAAGAATGTATAGCCCGATGACGTAGTCAGGGTTAAAAGACCACACGTCAAAAACAGTGAACAGATAATCCCAAACGAGAAATACAAGACCTGTGATCACCAATCCTGGCAATATATACTTCCAGCTTTTAACAAACCGGACCCGCTTGTCAAATGACAATAGAATCGGAAAAATTATGGTGAGAAAATTTATAAGAAGATAAGTGGTCTTCATGGTAGGTGAAAGAGTTACCAGTTGCCGGCTACCTGTTACCTAGCTGGAGGGATAAATATAGCGGTTAATTTATATGCCTCCCAAAAACGCAGTAAAAAAAACACCGGGATTGCCCCCGGTGTCTTCATGTAAAAGTATATGATGTTTAGTTTATGATGATGCTTGTTTGGATTAATCCGCTTAATTAATAGCGTATTGTGTGTTACGGAAGTCGCTGTCATAAGGTTTCAATGATTTCTTCAACAACTTTCTAGCAACGTGAATTCTGGTTTTAACAGTTCCGATAGGAATGGTTAAGTGTTCTGCAATTTCATGATATTTATGTCCGTCAAAATGCATAGTGAAAGGAACATAATATTCATCAGGAAGTTTGCCAAGGGCATTTTTAATATCTTCCATGATAAACTTTGGCTCACCCTGATTCTTTGTAGCGCTGTACATCAGGTTAGCCGATGATATGTCATCAGACTTAGTTACAAAAGAGCTGATCTTAACAAATCTTCTGTAGTTGTTAATGAAGGTATTTTTCATGATGGTATATAACCATCCTTTAAGGTTAGTTCCTTCTTTAAATTTATTATAATAGGTGATAGCTTTCAGCATGGTATCCTGTACCAAATCGTTAGCATCGTCAGAATCATGAGTAAAGTGTAACGCGTACATTTTAAGAGAGCTCGCCTGGCGCGTAACCAGAGTATTGAATTCGATCGTGGTCATCTTGTTTAGGTTTAGATGGTAAACAAATCAGTTATTTTTTCGCAATTCAAAAAAACAATGTGTTTTTCAGTAGATGTTTCATAACAGGCAAAGTCTATGCCTTTTCTGGAAACGCGGCAAAAAGTAACGGAAATGGACAGGGCCAAACCGGACTGATCTAAGATGAAAAAGAGGGAATTAAATAATATTAACCTCGCGCTCGAGCGTAATGTCGAATCGGGTTTCGACGCTTTTGATGATCTCACCTGAAAAGGCAAATATCTCATTACCAGTAGCTTTTCCATGATTTACCAAGACTAATGCCTGGTTTTTCCACGTTCCGGTATTCCCGGACACTATCCCTTTCCACCCGCATTGCTCGATCATCCATCCTGCAGCCAGCTTGATAAAACCTGGCGTAGACGGGTAGTGTACTATGTCTGGAAAATTGGACTGCAACTGTATAAATTTGCCTACCGGAATGATAGGATTCTTGAAAAAGCTGCCTGCATTACCTATCGTTTTTGGATCTGGCAGCTTGCCTACCCGGATGAATGATACAACAGATGAGATGTCTTTAATTGTCGGCTTAGTGATATTACGATTATCCAGTTCCTGCTGGATAGGCCCATAAGTGACATTGGGAGTAAATTTCTTTGAAAGCTTAAAGGTAACTTCAGTTATGATATAAAGTCCCTTATACTCAGTTTTGAACACGCTGTCGCGATAACTGAACTTACACTCCTCTTTAGTGAAGGTCTTAATTGTTCCGGACGAGATCTCAAAAGCCCGGCAGGAGTGGAAAATATCCATCAATTCAACGCCATAAGCTCCAATGTTCTGGACTGGAGAAGCACCTACCGACCCGGGAATGAGGCTAAGGTTCTCCATACCGGCAAACTCATTGTCTACACAATAATTTACAAGGTCATTCCATATTTCCCCGCCGCCTGCGGTCACATATACATCGTCGCCCTCGATTCTGTTACTGGTACCGCCAATGTTCATATGTATGATCAGGCCTTCAAAATCTTTGGTGAATAACATGTTGCTACCACCACCGAGCACCAGGTGAGCAAGCCTTTTTACTCTGCCATCAGCAAAGATTTCTTTAAGATCTTCTTCCTCATTAATATCTACAAACAGCCTGGCTTTAGCATCGACACCAAAAGTATTCAGGTTCTTTAAAGAAACATTTTCCTGTATAATCATAGATTTAGGTAGCCTGATCTGTCTTCTGCTTTCTGAAATATTTCCCCGAAGCTACTAATAATCCAAATTCCTCTGAATGATTTTTCTCCATTGATTTATGGTGAATTTTGTGGGCTCTTCTTATTCCAAGCAAGTATGGATTACTTGTTTTAAACGACTTAAATCGGTTATGAATAAACCAGTCGTGAAATATAAAATAGATCAGGCCATACAACGTTATCCCCACTCCTATCCAAAAGCCGGTGTTCTGGCTCTGCCTGCCATCCCACATTAAATACAAGGAAACGCCAGCGAAAAGAATGCTGAATATGTCATTGAACTCAAACCAGGATGAATGTGGCTTATGATGAGATTGATGAATGAACCACAAAGGACCGTGGAAAAGGTATTTGTGAATGAACCATGAGAAGCCTTCCATTGCTCCTATTGTTGTTAAAATGACGAGGAGGTTTATAAGGAAGTTCATTATCAATACTTATTGAGCTGAAATGGAAAACTGAAAACTGAATGCCAACGATTAAAACAATTAACAGTCTGGAAGGATTTCAGTTTTCAACTCTCAACTTCCAATTACATATGTATCGCCCTGTTCTCAGTAGCTGCCATCGCTGCTTCTCTGAAGGATTCAGTAAAGGTTGGATGAGCATGTGAGATACGTGCTATATCTTCTGCTGACGCTCTGAATTCCATCGCAACAACAGCTTCAGCAATCATATCTGCCGCTCTTGGTCCAATCATATGAACGCCTAATATCTCATCAGTTTCTGCATCTGCCAGAACTTTAATAAATCCGTCAAGATCCATGCTTGCACGGGCCCGCCCGCTAGCTTTGAAAGGAAATGACCCGGTTTTATATTTTACACCTTGCTCCTTTAACTGCTCTTCGGTCTGCCCTACACTGGCAACTTCTGGCCAGGTGTAAACAACACCGGGGATGAGGTTATAATTAATGTGCGGTTTTTGTCCGGCAATACGCTCGGCTACATAAGTACCTTCATCCTCTGCTTTATGAGCAAGCATTGCACCTTTGATCACATCGCCGATAGCATATACTCCGGGCACAGAGGTTTCCAGATGCTCATTAACCGGGATCTTCTTTCCGCGCTCTTCGAGCGTAATACCGATATTTTCTAAGCCTAAGCTTTCAGTATAAGCTACCCGCCCTACTGCAACTATGCAATAATCGCCTTCAATGCTGATCTTTTCACCTTTGGCATTATCCGCTGTAACAGTCACCTTGCTGCCTTTTACAGTAGCACCGGTAACTTTATGGCTGAGCATGAATTCCATTCCAAGGCGGGCAAGAACTTTTTGGAGTTCTTTGCCTAAACCCTTGTCCATAGTTCCTATTATAGAATCCATAAATTCGACAACCGTAACCTTAGAACCAAGCCTTGCATATACAGAACCCAACTCAAGCCCGATAACTCCTCCTCCTATTACTATAAGATGTTTAGGGATCTCGGTTAAGTTTAATGCTTCGGTAGAAGTGATAACTCTTTTCTTATCAGTTTTGAGGAAAGGCAATTCGGTAGGCTTGGATCCTGTTGCAAGGATGATGTTCTTCCCTGTAATGTTTTCTGCTTTCCCGTCTTCTTTGGTAATCTTAACAGTATTTTTATCTACCATCGAGCCCATGCCCTGGTAAGTTGTGATCTTATTCTTTTTAAACAGGAACGTAATGCCTCCGGTGGTTTGTGCAACTACTTCGTCTTTACGTTTGACCATTTGTTTCAGATCTGGCTTCAGATCTTTTAGATTAATACCGTGCTCTTTAAAATTATGCAATGCATTGTGATAGTGTTCAGAAGAATCTAACAGAGCCTTTGAGGGGATACAGCCAACATTGAGGCATGTACCACCATAAGTACTGTATTTCTCGACAATTGCTGTTTTCATGCCCAGTTGAGCACAACGAATGGCGGCAACATATCCGCCCGGACCACTACCAATAACTATTACGTCAAATTGCATGTAAGGATAATTTTTAAGTATATACAAAGTTAAGAAATAGACACGAGAAACGAGATTCGGGAAGGGAGATTCAAGAAGCGGCAAGGGCCGCCCCCTTTTATTGTACTTAATACAATGTTTTATCGGAGGTCAACCTTAACAGCTTATTTTTTTCTTAATTTTATGATCCCACTAACCAGAATAGAATGAAATTGAAATCACTGCTTATGTTTTCACTAGTGCTGTTAAGTGCTGGCTTAACGTTCGCACAGGTTATAAATCCAGTATTTACCCGTGCGGATACATTGCGAGGTAAGATGACACCTTTAAGGAGTTCCTATGATATTAATTACTATCACCTGGATGTAAAGGTTGATATCGCAAATAGATTTATCAGCGGATCGAACGTGTTTAAGTTTACCGCTACAGATGATCTACAGCGCCTGCAGTTTGATCTTTTTGACAATCTGGCCGTAGATAAAGTAATCTATAAGGGCAATGCTTTGCCGTTCAAAAGAGAGTTCAATGCTGTGTTTATAGACTTTCCGGCAGTAATAAAAAAAGGCGCCAAAGATGAGTTCACAGTATTCTACAGCGGCAAGCCTACAGTTGCTAAGAGAGCTCCGTGGGAAGGGGGATTTAGTTTTGCCCAGGATAAGCAGGGTAAACCATGGGTTGGTGTTTCCTGCCAGGGTTTCGGCGCCAGTTCATGGTGGCCTACAAAAGATCATCAGTCGGACGAGGTTGACAGCATGATGATCAGCATTTCTGTGCCAGATGGCCTGATGGATGTGAGCAACGGCCGTTTGCGTTCTACGGAGAAACTTAGCGATGGGTATACACGCTATAACTGGTTCGTTTCGTATCCCATAAACAATTACAGCGTGACACTTAACATAGCAGATTACGTCCACTTCGACGATACTTATGCAGGGGAAAACGGAAAACTTACTCTCGACTATTATGTGCTGAGAGAAAACCTGGAAAAGGCAAAGAAACAGTTTGGTGATAATGTCAAACCTATGCTGAAGGTGTTCGAAAACTGGTTTGGTCCTTATCCCTTTTACCGGGATGGATTTAAGCTAATTGATGCGCCTTACCTTGGCATGGAGCATCAAAGCGCGGTTGCTTACGGAAATAAATATCTTAACGGCTACATGGGAACTGATCTTTCAGGCACCGGCTATGGGTTGAAGTGGGACTATATTATAGTTCACGAAGCAGGTCATGAATGGTTTGGAAACAATATCACCGCAAAGGATATTGCTGATATGTGGATACATGAGGGCTTTACCATGTATTCTGAAGGGCTTTTTGTCGAGAGCATTGACGGAAAAAAAGCTGGAGCGAAATACATTGCAGGAGTTAGGAATAAGGTGGCAAACGACATCCCAATCATTGGCCCTTATGATGTGAACACCGAAGGTTCCAGCGACATGTATTATAAAGGCGCAAACCTGGTTCATACTCTAAGAACTATAGTAGATGATGATTCAAAATGGCGATCTATCCTGCGTGGCATGAACAAAGAATTTGGCTTAAAGACTACCACAACTAATGAGGTTATTAAGTATATAACTGCTCAATCCGGGAAGGACCTGACGAAAATCTTTGATCAGTACCTGAGGTACAGCGGCATTCCTGTGCTTGAATATAAAGTTATTCCAGGCAGTGTTAGCTATCGCTGGGTCTCTCAGGTTCCCGGCTTTGATATGCCTATCAGACTCCTCAACGGCAATAAAGCTCAATGGATCAAGGCTTCAACCGAATGGAAGACGATGAAGCTTAAATCTAACTTTACCCCCGATCTGGAGAATTTCTTTATTATCGCGAAGAAGGTTAATTAAGTAAAATGCAATAAATTATCCTGTTGCTGCAACGTTTGCTCTAAAGTGTCGTCTTATTAATATAAATCGAAACCTAAACAAACTAATACTATGAGACTTTTAAAAAACTACCTCACAATTTTGGCGCTTCTGGTGGCCAGTTCGCACCTTGAGTCATACGCCGCACTAATCACAGTAGTAAACAGCACAAAAGCTATCTCCGATGAAACCAGAAATGTGTCAGGTTTTAGCGGGATAACATCGGCTGGAAGCTACAACGTTACTATTACAATGGGTAATACAGAAAGTCTTAGGCTTGAAGGCGATGCTGAGCAGATTGCTGAGATTGAAACTGTAGTCGAGGATGGTGTTCTTAAGATCAGGAATAAAAAAAGGAACGGGAGCTGGAACAACAACTGGAAAGGCAAAGTAAATGTATACGTGAATGCAAAGTCGTTAAAAAGCATTACTCTTAGCGGATCAGGCGACATTAATGTCAAAGGGGTTGTTAAATCAACTGACGTTTCAACCGTTCTTAGCGGATCAGGAAGCATTAGTCTGGCTTTGGCAGCGACGAACTATACTGCAACTATCAGCGGATCAGGAGAGATCAAAGCAAGCGGAAATGCAGACAACGCAAAAATAAATGTTAATGGTTCAGGCGACTTTGAAGGCAACGGTCTGCGCACTAACGTAACTAGCGCCCGGGTTAGCGGTTCAGGAGATATTTCTGTTAATGCAGATAAAGCACTTGACGCAGCGATGAGCGGTTCCGGAAATATAAGATACAGCGGAAGCGCAAATGTAAAATCAACGAAGAGCGGTTCAGGGAGAATTTCTAAGCTTTAATTAAATTAGAATCAGGAACCAAGACACACGGAAAACGAAAAAGCCCGCTTATATTAAGCGGGCTTTTTTTATTTTAACTGTCAGGTTATATTATATTCCAAGTAATAACCTTGCTGGATCTTCCAGTAATTGTTTAACCCGAACCAGGAATCCTACAGATTCACGTCCGTCGATAATTCTGTGATCATATGAAAGAGCTACATACATGATCGGGCGAATAACCACCTGACCATTTTGTGCCACCGGACGTTCCACAATATTGTGCATACCTAATATGGCTGACTGCGGCGCGTTGATAATCGGGGTCGACATCATAGAACCGAATACGCCCCCATTGGTAATAGTAAATGTTCCGCCTGTCATTTCTTCCAGGGTCAATTTACTGTCGCGGGCTTTAACTGCCAACTCCATTACTGCGGCTTCGATCTGTGCCAGAGACATTGATTCAGCGTTTCTGATCACTGGTACTACAAGTCCTTTAGGTGCAGAAACTGCAATAGAGATATCAGCAAATTCATTAAACACCATTTCTTCCCCTTCGATCCGCGCATTCACAGATGGAAAATCTTTAAGAGCTTCACAAACAGCTTTTGTGAAGAATGACATGAAGCCCAAGCCAACTCCGTGCTTTTCTTTAAATTTATCTTTGTATTTGGTACGCAGATCCATGATTGGCTGCATATCAACTTCATTAAAGGTAGTTAACATTGCAGTTTCATTTCTCACAGCAACAAGGCGTTTCGCAACTGTCTTTCTTAAAGAAGACATTTTTTCACGACGCTCAACCCTTGATCCTGGTGCTGAAACTTTAGCTGGGGCGGCTGGTACTGAAGCCGGTGCAGCAGGTTTTTTGCCAGCTTCTGCTTTATTAGCATCTTCTTTAGTTAACCGTCCATCTACACCGGTACCCTTAACGCTCGCGGCGTCAACCCCTTTTTCAGCAAGTATTTTTGCAGCTGCCGGAGAAGGAGTTCCTGAAGCATATGTCGCTCCCTTATCTTCCTGTTTAGCGGCAGGTGCTTTCGACTCTTTTTCAGCAGGTGCAGCTTCCTGTGCGGCGGCAGCTTTGCCTTCAGACTTTCCACCTTCTTCAATACTGCAAACAGGCGCACCAATTTCGAGTGTATCGCCTTCGTTAGCGATTGTTTTTAAAGTTCCTGCCTTTTCAGCTGTCAGCTCGAAGGTTGCTTTATCAGATTCCAACTCGGCAATTATTTCATCCATTTCTACATAATCCCCGTCTTTTTTTATCCACTGGGACAATGTCACTTCTGAAATAGATTCGCCAACTGGCGGAACTTTGATCACTAAACTCATAATGGTTTTGGTTATTTCTTATTAGTCAATATTAACAACTTTTTGCGTTGTCTTCTCTACTTTTTTCTTCACTTCAGGACCTGCAGAAGTCTCAAATGCCTGTCCGACAATAAATAATTGCTGGGCGATATGCTGCTTGGCATATCCGGTAGCTGTACTGCTGCTTTCCTTACGGGATACCACATCAAAGTTGAATTCTGATTTGCGGAACTTCCTCGCGATGTAAGGCCATGCGCCCATATTTTCTGGCTCTTCCTGAACCCAAACAAACTCTCCGGCCTTTTTGTACTTTGTCCGTATAGCGTCCATCTGATCGTATGGAGTAGGGTAAAGCTGTTCCAGACGTATAATAGCAACATCAGTTCTCTTATCAACTTGCTGTTTCTCGAGCAGGTCATAATAAACTTTGCCGGAACAGAACAACACGCGCTTAACATCCGAAGCTTTTACATAGGTATCATCAATTAGCTCCTGAAAACCGCCTTCAGTAAATTCTTCCAGTTTACTTACACATTGCGAGCTCCGCAATAAGCTCTTAGGAGAAAATACCACAAGTGGTTTACGGAAATCGCGTTTTAATTGTCTGCGTAAAAGGTGGAAGAAATTTGCAGGAGTGGTACAATTCGCAACCTGGATATTATCATCAGCACAAGCCTCCATAAAACGTTCAATTCTCGCAGAAGAATGTTCAGGACCCTGACCTTCATAACCATGCGGAAGTAACATCACCAGGCCATTTGAACGTTGCCATTTAGTTTCGGCACTTGTAATGAATTGGTCAATGATTATCTGGGCACCATTGACGAAATCGCCAAACTGAGCCTCCCAGATAACAAGAGCCATAGGGTTTGCCAGTGCATAGCCGTATTCAAATCCGAGGACGCCATATTCAGACAGGTGAGAATTGTAGATCTCAAATTTCGCTGAGCCTTCATCCAATTGAGCTAAAGGAACGTATTCTTCTTCAGAATCCTCAAGCGTCAGCACAGCGTGCCTGTGAGAGAAAGTTCCGCGTTCAACATCCTGCCCGCTAACCCGTACCCTAAATCCTTCTTTGAGTAGAGAGCCATAGGCCATAAGCTCGCCCATTGCCCAGTCAAAGACTTTGGTTTCCGACATTTTCTGACGGTCCTGGAATAGCTTTTCAATCTTCTTGAAGAATTTCTTATCGGAAGGCAGAGTTGAAATACTTTTTGCTGTAGACAGCAGGCTCTTCGAAGGCACTTTGGTATCTGATTTTGCGCCCTGCCAGTCGGAGGCCAAACGCAGTCCTTTCCACGATCCTGCAAGTACAGAATTCATAGCAGAATAAGACTGGTCTTCTTTAGCTTCATTCAAACGTTCCTGTAACAGCGCTCTGAAGTTCTTCTCCATTTCTTTCGCAAGGTTAGCATCAACACTCCCCTGCTCAAGCAGCTTTTTGTTATAGATCTCTCTTGGATTAGGATGCTTTTCTATAGCCTTGTACAATAACGGCTGGGTAAATTTCGGTTCGTCCGCTTCATTATGACCGAACCGTCGATAACATAAAATATCAATGAATACATCGTTATGATATTTTTGACGGTATTCCACAGCCATGTTAATCGCATATACAAGAGCTTCCACATCGTCTCCATTCACATGGAACACCGGCGATAAAGTTACTTTGGCCAAATCTGTACAATAGGTAGATGAACGTGCATCTTTGAAATTGGTTGTAAAACCTACCTGATTATTGATCACCAGGTGAATACTTCCACCGGTACGATAACCTTCAAGCTTTGCCATCTGCAAAACTTCATAAGTAATACCTTGTCCGGCTAACGATGCATCGCCATGAATGAGGATCGGAGCAATACGTTTGTAATCGCCTCCGTATTTAAAATCTATTTTGGATCTGACCATACCCTGCACAAGCGGATCAACCGCTTCAAGATGCGATGGGTTTGGACATAAGCTTAAATGCACTTTTTTACCCCCTACGGTTTCCACGTCAGTAGAATAACCCAGGTGATATTTAACATCTCCACCAAACGGGGTATTAACATCAAATCCTTTGCCTTCAAATTCAGAAAAAATATTCTTGTAGGTTTTGTGCATGATGTTGGCGAGAACGTTTAAACGTCCGCGATGTGCCATACCGATTACAAATTCCTCAATTCCAAGCTCAGCGCCTTTTTCAATTACTGAGTCCAATGCTGGAATTACCGATTCAGCGCCTTCAAGAGAGAAGCGCTTCTGACCAAGAAACTTTGTTCCCAGGAAATTTTCAAAAACTACAGCTTCGTTTAACTTGCCAAGAATTCTTTTTTTGGTTTCAATGCTGAAATTGGGAGTATTACGCTCCTCTTCCATTCGCTTTTCAAACCACTTTAATTTTTCCGGGTTACGAAGATATTTATATTCAACCCCGATTGACTGACAATAAGTTTCCTCAATTAGAGCGATGATGTCTTTTAATTTTGCGGGGCCGAGGCCAACTTCAACACCTGCGTTAAACACAGTGTCCAGATCAGATTCCTGCAGGCCAAAGGTCTCCAGTTCTTTTCCAGGGTAATACGATCTTCTTTCACGAACAGGATTTGTTTTGGTAAACAAATGGCCCCGCTGGCGATAACCATTGATCATATTTAAAACATTGATCTCTTTGAAAAAATGATCAGGAGTTTCAGCACTTACTACTCCTGCCTCAGAACCGCGTCCAAAATCGAAACCTTCGAAGAATTTCTGCCAGCCAAAGTCTATTGAATTGGGGTCTTGCTTATATGACTGATAGAGTGAATCGATGTAGGCAGAGTTCGCGTTACTGATATATGATAAGTTATCCATTTAAAAACAAAATCTTTTGCGACACAAAAATAAGATTTTAAGCATAGAATTAGCAATAAGTGGCTGCTAATTTGAAATTAGCATGTAACACTTATAATGTCTGTTGCTGATAAATGTAATTCTCAGATAATGGATTGAAAACGACCCGTTTTACCAGGGGGTTTCTACGGGTAAATTGCAGCGTTTGTGCCCCCGTTACAGATCCGGCGCAAACAACGGTCGGGTTTGGTAAGCGCTAAGGTTATAGTCAATGACTTCTTCTTCAGTCAGTGTCCAGGGCTGATGAATTTTGGCTCCGGGTACTGCAGCAAGTTCAGGAACCCACATTCGCACGTAATCACCATTGGGGTCAAATTCCCGGGCTTGTTTCAGCACATTAAAGTGCTGATATTCTTTCGGATCGTTGCCCACGCCAGCAATGTACGCCCAGTTTCCCCAATTATTTGCCGGGCAATAGTCAATTAGCTTCTCTTCAAAAAATGATGCACCCCACATCCAGTTAACCTTCAGGTTTCTAACCAGGAAGCTAGCTGCGTTCTGCCTACCGCGGTTACTCATAAAACCTGTGGAGTTAAGTTCCCTAATATTTGCATCGATAAACGGCACACCAGTTTTTCCTTCTCTCCATAGTTCAAACAGATCCTGTTGATCGTCTGCCTCTTCAGGAGCAACTCCTTTGAAACCGATTTTCTGAAAGAACTTATTGCCGTATTTCTTAAACATGAACCGGAAATAATCACGCCATAACAGCTGAAGATACAAGGTATACGTCGAATCTGACGCTCCTCTCTCCTGCTCATATTTTTTAATTTCCCAGTAAACTTCCCGCGGAGACAGACAGCCAAAAGCTATCCAGGCGGAAAACTTCGACGAATAATCTGCACCTAAAAGACTGTTCCTTGTTGCTTTATAATTTTTTACAGCATCGGTCTCCCAAAAATAGTTGTGCATTCGTTTCAGGGCTTCAGTTTCGCCGCCCTTAAATTTCATAACTGACCGCACTTCCGCACCTTCAATTTGTTCAAAACCAAGATCAGAGAGTGCAGGCAGTACGCCAGGCTCCATGTCTTGCGGAATATTAAACTGGCCAGGTGACTCAACGCATTTCCTCACTGAGCTATCCCGCTCAATTTTCTTCCGGAAAGAGGAGAACACGTCGGGAATATTATTTATAGGAAATGGTAAATCTT
This sequence comes from Bacteroidota bacterium, assembly GCA_040384965.1. Lineage (GTDB taxonomy): Bacteria > Bacteroidota > Bacteroidia > Sphingobacteriales > Sphingobacteriaceae > Daejeonella. The sequence continues at coordinate 72,684 of JAZKIH010000006.1, forward strand.
CTTTATGGTACAGCGTGTGCCCAATAAAATGCTTGAGATTAATCTTTAGCCTCCAAAGCGCGTTCTCTACGTCTGCTGAGACCCTTGTTTCTTCAGAAGCTACTTCACGGTGATGATAAACTTCACTTACCTCATATTTACTTACCAATTCCGGCAAAATATCCTCAGGCTTTCCGTAACGAATGATAAGATCGGCACCCAGCTTTTGTAATGATTGCTGTAGATCTGCTACACATTCAATCAGGAATTTTGCCCGGATAGCACCTGTCTTTCGTGTTTGGAATGAGGTTGTTTCAAACTGCCGGGGATCGAAACAATAAACTGGCACCACAGTCTCACCTTTGCGAACCGCTTCCGTCAGTATCTCGTTGTCGTGAATTCGTAAATCTTTTCTAAACCAAACTAAAATGGTTTTTCCGCTCATATTTT
>JAZKIH010000007.1:0-1727 GCA_040384965.1 Bacteroidota bacterium
GAGATTAGCAGGGCCACCTACAATCGCAAGGTAAAAGAGGGCAAGTTAAAACCAATGAAACTTCCCGGTGGGCACAAGTACCACAAGAGCAACCTGCTCGCTGAGTACAACGAGAGCAAAAGACGAGGCAGGATCGGATAAGACAAGGATAAGACACAACGGTACCAACAGTACTGTTTAGATACCTATTAGATACCCATTCTATACCCCTGGAATACCTATTTCTATACCTATTGGATACCTAAAGGGTATTGGAAAGGTAAAAGAACGGTCCAAAAGAAGTACTCCTGGTATCTTCCTTATTCCGTGTAATCCTCCTTAATGGTTCATTCCAGCTCATTTCGGCTCAAAATAGCCCAATTTGCCTCAAAAGTTCAGCTGCATTCCCTTGGACGATAGATTTGCCTTCATAATCAATTACCGGTAACAAGCGATTATGAGATAACAGATTTATTTACAATTTAATTTTTAAAATCATGGGAAAATATTCCAACAGTAATTTTGGCGACATCTCTGGAAAGGTGGGAAATGCCATCGGCAGCAATTGGCGCGGTATAAAATACATGCGCGGTCTGTCCTCAAAAAGGACTAAGGGCGCTTCACCGTTACAATTAGCCCAATATGCAAAATTTGCATTGGCTGCTGCACAGCTGAGCATAATTAAGGATGTGCTGAGCTTGGGCTTTAACGATAAGAAGCTGAATAAGATTTCGGGGTACAATGCCGCAGTGAAGGCATTTCTATCAGAAGCCATCGTAGGCGACTATCCAAACTTTTCGGTAGACTATCCGAAGATCAGGATGAGCAAGGGCTCGTTGCTCCATGCAGATATCTCAATTGTGCCAGAAACTACCGCTATCGACCTTTCATGGCCCTTGGAGCTGAACGAGTTCAATTCTTTTATCAATGATAAAATGATCTTTATCATATATAATCAGACTAGGAATGCGTACTCGCTAAACACTGCCCATACCAGAGGCTCTGCTGGAGTTTCCATTCCGTTTCCGGGAAGACTGAACGATGTGCTCCATATCTGGTCGTTCTGTGTTAAAGGTGATGGGAAGACGGTTTCGAGCAGCCAGTATGTAGGCATGGTAACCGTAACGGAACCTAGTTAAGGATTCGTATGTATTAACCAATCGTTGTGCTGGGCATATGATGGCAGGCTGTATGCATTCAAAACCCGATTTGCCAAACTATTATACCTGGCACAACGATTTTAACTAAAAAAAATATGACAACTATAGGATTAAGATCGGCATGGCCGAAAATAAAAGATAACCTGCTAAATATAGCAGCATATGCAGCACCTTTCGTCCTCATTTACCTGGGCAGGGAAATACAGGAGCACGATCAGACAATAGGTTTGCTCGATGCGGGCATCTGGCAGCTTATTGTACTAAGCGCTGTATGCTTTATGGGATTAAGCTCCCTCTCGTGGTGGCTATTGCAAAAGGCTTGGGTAAGCCTAGGGCTGCCCAAAATTGAAATGATGGTTTCACACTTTAAAACTTTAACGATATGTCAACAATTCGCATTTTACTGGGCATCCTTTGCCTTGTTGCTATTGGCTGCGGTACTGAGCCTGGTGGCGGTGTTTTAGGGCAATCAAATTCGTCATTGCGAGGTACGAAGCAATCTGCAATCCAAGTTCTTAAAGGAGATTGCTTCGTACCTCGCAATGACGCTTTCAGAGAGAGAATTCTTGCAGTTGCCAGCTCCCAGAT
>JAZKIH010000008.1:0-14878 GCA_040384965.1 Bacteroidota bacterium
AGAAATATTCTTATAACAAATAAATCTTTTTAATATGAACAATATATTTCGTGGTCTAATAGCTGGATGGGGAGCATCCAAACTTGGTGGCGGTTGTCTAGGAACCGTCGTTGTCTTTGTTATTATCTGGTACGCTCTTGGCCATTGTTAATGCCTTTTGATATTGCGGTATCTGATAATCATCAGGACCGCAATACATAATGTAATAATCAAAGTCATTCTCATACAGCAAATATAGATTTCTATTTTTTTAGAAATCGAAAAAGCTATTGAAATACTAATATTTTTAGTATAGATTTGTACTATGGATGACAAGGAAAAACTCACCGCGGCCATAATCATGTTAAAGAAGCTCAAGCGAATGGTTGGGTTTTTTATGAAGAGAGATATTTCCGAATTGATAGAACGGCTTGAATCAAACGAGAGGTCTGAGAAGGAGGTCGGAAGTCTTAAATCTGAAGTCTGAGGTCTAAGGGATTTCCGACATTTACTTCATTGTTCGTCCTGAACAAATGCTTTTATACTCTTCCTTATGTATCTCTATTAAATACCTTGCGAGAAGTCCTTCCCTGATTACATCCTTTTCCAGCTCTCATAATATGGTTTTTTCGCTCTGACTTAAGATCTCGGACTTCAGACATCTATTAATGACAATCCTTTAACGCGTGACAATAAAATAATAGCTAATATTGCCACCTCCAATGAGCTCCAAAGAAAAAATTGTTCTTCTGCTTCTTGCCGCGCTGAATTTCACGCACATCCTGGATTTTATGATCATGATGCCGTTAGGTAATTACCTGATGCCATATTTTCAAATATCCCCACAGCAATTTTCGATGCTTGTTGCTTCCTACACTTTCAGCGCAGGTATTGCCGGGTTTCTCGCCGCCTTCTTCGTCGACAATTTTGACAGGAAAAGAGTTTTATTATTTGGCTATATCGGGTTTTTAGTAGGCACGCTTTTCTGTGCTCTCGCTCCAACATATACATTTTTACTATTGGCCAGGATTGTTGCAGGAATTTTCGGAGGATTAATCGGTGCACAAGTATTGTCAATCGTAGCCGACCTGGTTCCATATGAACGCCGTGGAATGGCAATGGGTATTATTATGGCAGCTTTCTCTGTTGCTTCTGTATTCGGAGTTCCTTTTGGCTTATATATGGCCAATCTTTTTAACTGGCATGGTCCCTTCTTTTTTGTAGCTGGTTTGGGCACATTGCTGCTGCCTTTCCTGATGCGCTATTTACCAAAGATGGAAAGTCACTTAACAAGAAAAGAGGACCGCATCAACCCTATTACGTTGATCAAGGAGGTGGTGAAAGATACCGATCAAATGCTGGCTTTAGGACTTACAGCGTCTCTCATGCTCGGTCATTTTATGATAATCCCATTTTTTAACCCTTTCATGGAATTCAATATGGGCTATAGCAAATTGCAAACGCCTATGCTTTATATGGCAGGGGGCCTTGCAACTTTGCTGACCTCACCTTTAATTGGCCGGCTTGCTGATAAGGTTGGGAAACATAAGGTCTATATAATTATGGCGGTGGTTTCTATCTTTCCAGTTGCTGTATTAACCAATCTGCCTCCAATGCCATTTTATCTGGTTCTTTGCCTTTCAGGTTCTTGGTTCGTTTTTTCATCAGGAAGGTCTATACCGGCACAGGCAATGGTCAGCAATGTAGTGTCACCAGAAAGACGTGGCAGCTTCATGAGCTTTAACTCCTCAGTCCAGCAAATATTCGTGGGCCTTGCGTCTGTTATTTCCGGGCTTATTGTCGTTAAAAACCCCGACAATAGCATACAGAATTACGAGCTTACAGGATATCTGAGTATTTTCATCACCCTGTTGACCATAATATTTGTCTTTAAGCTGGATACAAGGATGAAAGAAAGCCGGAAGATAGAAAAAGAGATTTAACTAAGTTTTCAAACAGTGGTTTGAGCATTTGCCGAACTCATGCAGCAATATATCAACTAAATACTTCTAGATTTTCTTAGGAACCAGCTTAGGGCTGACAAGATTCATGGCAGTCCTGATCATGGGTTTATCTTTTGCCGCTAACGCAACATTAACAATGCCTTTATTGCTTGTAGGAACCTTTATTGCATTTACTTGCTGTTTCATTAGGGCTATTATTTCCGGCACATCCAAGGTGCATACGATCATTCTTTTACTAATGTCAGACTCACCAAGGGAAATAATATCGTTATCTGAAACCAATTTCAGGAGAGTCCCATCCTCCATAGTCAAAGTGATTTCTGTACCTTTTTTTACGGTGACTGGCTGCTGAACATTTAACTGCAGGTAATAATTCTCATCAACACTTCTCACATTAAAATGCAACTTCACTGTGTTACCGTCTTTAAAAGAATAAAGAGAGGTTTGCTTGATCAGCTCCTTAGTGAATTTGTCGACCCTGTTCACCGCGAGCACAGGATTCTGCGCCTTTAATGAAAAGGATGTTACTAAGAATAAGAATATCAGGACAATAGAGCGCATGAGAGAGCGATTAATATTTTACAAATATACCTATAAAAAAAGATTCAACTGCAAAATCCATTATTCAAAAAATTGCGTTAGTACTTATGAAGGAGTTTGCACATAATTATGAAAGAAATAGCATCAGCAAAAGCTAAAACGATAGCGGCTAATATCAGGAAGCTCAGAGAATACCGGGATTATACCCAGGATTATCTTGCGGCTAAATTAACGATATCTCAAAATGCATATAGCAAGATAGAGCTAGGATACAGCAGGATCACCTTGGAACGTTTATTTATAATATCTGCTGTTCTCGAAGTAAATCCGGCAGATTTAATCTCCACGGAAGCTGATAAACTCATCAACCTGATAAGCTTCTAGGGCAGCCTAGTTTAGAGCCCGGAATAAGATACTGCGATTTCATCGCAAAACAGCCAGCTTTTCCTGTTTGGAACCGCCCGCCATTTGGGCAGTTGTTCCAGGTTTTTAGCCTTAAGCCGTATATATCTTGCCGAAACCGGGGTTGCAAAGTTTAAAGAAAAGCGATGGGTGTCAGTCGTGTAATTTTCCTCTAGTGGGGAGGGATTAATGCGGCCCGCGTTTTTATAACTTGAATTATCTTCCGATACATCCAAAGTTATATCCAATGGCAGAAAAGCCCAATGCCGCTGGTCTTCCAGAAAGCCTGCCGACAAACCGCCAATTTCCCTGACTTCTCCCAAATCAAGCACAACTTCCATATCAGTGCCGTACCAACCCACATAATTGTATTGGAAATTATTATATCCCCGGCTTCCATCTGTCAACCCACGGGCGCCCTTACCAGGATATTCGTTACTAAATGGGATCACAGGTTTTACATCGCTTCCTATCGCATCATGTATGATCGGTCCCTGCCGAAATACATCATCCCACTCCTTGGCGTAGCTTTCCAGTGTGTGGCCGCCTTCAGCAAGAATTTTAACGTCAGCTCTTCTGGCAGCATTTAAGAAACGTTCAACTTTGTCTTTAAATCCAGGCCGGATAGCCCAGGTATTATCAGAACGGGTAAACAACCCATATTTCTCCAGGCCGTAAAATCTTGCTTGCTGAATAACTGCATAATCAAGAGCAAGCCTCTCTGCTTCGATATTTTTCGAAAATTCCGGATTTTTCTCTGCCTTCTTCGTCGCCTCATCCAGGATATCTGAATATTTTTCAATCTGCGCGGGTGACAGCCATGTATTCCATTCTCTAATCGGGTCCCCATAGATGTCAAGTACACGGCCGCTGTTCACTACAGCCGCACTTAATTCATCCAGGTATCGTTTAATGTGCAGGCCTGCCTCGCCGTAATAAGCACTCATAAAATCATCAAAATGATCTTTAAGATCCGCGCCGGGAGTCCATGACGCTTTTGCCAGAAGGTAGGTTTTCAATGCTGAGAACTCACCTCTGCTGCCTTCAGTCCCCTGAACAAATATCCCTTTAACCTTATTATCTGCGAAATACTTCATGTTGGCCTGCAGATACGGCAGATTAGGAAAGGGACTTTGATAATTTGTGTACTGAACAACATAATCCCAAACCATTACAGACTTCGTGATAGCTGACCACCCTCGCAAATCACTGCGAAATGCAGCAGCACGGGGATTGGTAGAGATAGGCTTTGCCCGATCCATGCTTATAGACGAAACCATCACACTTACGTTCCCAGCAGGCTTCAATCCTACAGGCGGATGGGCACTATACAGATACGCTAATGTGGAAATTGTCTTATCAGGAAATTTAGCAGCGATCTTATTTGCGAAATTTATTACCGAGCCCTGAGGGCCGCCATATTTTTTGTCAATCGCTTCGCAATCAGAACATGTGCAATAACCGAATCCATCATTCTGGCTGACCGACCAGGTCATTTTATCAGGCTGATCTTTTATAAGTCTGCCGAGATTTTGTGCAGCTATATTTAAAACTTCCGGATTACTTAAGCATAATTGCGAATCAGATCTTTCCCCGTTAACCAAAGCATAATATTCCGGGTGACTAGTAAAATACTGAGAAGGCGGCACCAGCTTATAGTAACTGTGGCCCCACAGTCCGAATTTATCTTCCAGAATGTGCAGTTTGTGCCAATCACGATATTCCTCATCATACTGATCCGGGTAGTAAACTTCTCTATAGGTTAGAAGTGGATTCTGACGATCGGATATAGCCGGGATGGTTAGTGACGTCTTTTTAGGGACATATTTTAGCTGCGCTGTAAACTTTCTGCAGCCCAGGTATTCTTCGAGAAAATGATAAACTCCATATAAACTGCCCTTGCCCTGACCCCCGTAGATTAACAATCTGGTTTCAGCAGTCTTGATGATAAATCCATCGTCACCAAGCAATTCGCTGCCTGAGCCACGATTTGTCTTGCCAATACAGATTTCCTGTTTCGACCGTTTCTCTTTATCTGTTAAAATTGGCAGCTCCGCTCCTGAAATTTGTTTGAGATAGCTTTGCAAGACTTCAGAAGCTTTCTTTTCAATAACCGATGCCTTTTGCGGGATTATAATTGAATACGATGATGCACCGTCCGAAACCAGAACCAGCTGCGACTTAACTGAGATGGCCATTGTAAATAGAAGCACTATCGTTAAAAAATATTTCAATGCGCATTAAAATTTATGCTGGAAAGATACGGAAACATCATATTCGTTCCTTTTCTTCCCCGGAGTGTATTCCTGCTTGTTCCATGTGCCGAACAATCCGATAATATTTCTCTTCAACACCGTTTTCTGATATCCCAACGTAAATCGTAGTGATTCAAGGTTGACACGCTCTACAAAATCAAAATTTCTTGCAACATCTTCCGGCGAGAAACCGTACCCGGCTATGGCTGTTAAATAGTCGTCAGAGTTATCCGTAAGATAATATCTGTTACTCAAAATATATGAGCCCGCGAGCTTCCTGTTACTTGATGTCTGGAAAGTCTTCAAATTTGCCCAATATCTGTTAAAATACCTGCCCAATGCTCCTGTAAAACCCTTAAAATCAGAGCCTGCATTCAAGTACCTGAAGCCAATCTCTGATTCCCATCCTTTACCAAATGGAAGGAAGTAAGAGTATGATGCTTTAAATTTCGGGAATACCGGCGAGTCAGAATACGCCAGGTTAATAAAAGAATAACTTTTGCCATGTTTGGGATACGATTCCAATTCGAACTGGTAACCCCTGCGATTTACTCTGTCAGCATAATTAACTCTGCCAAGAAACGAAACTCCTTTTTCCTGCCTCATATAAGACACGCTGTGTACAAACCAGGAACGCGCCGCCTGCTGATCAAACAGAGTTACCGAAGAACTAAGTCCAATCCGGTTTTGGCGGCTCAGGAGAAAAGTCTCATCTCTAATGGCACCAATCTTACTGTTGAGATTGCCATTGCGCACCAATGAATCAGACAGCAAATAGGCCGACTTAAACTCTCCTGTTGTCTGGAGCAAATCCAGCTTCTTTAGTAGAATTGATGAGTTATCTTTATAATATGGAAACCCGGAATTAATGTAATCCAGAGCTGCGGGGTAATCTTGTCTGTCGAGATTTATATTAATAAGCAGATTTCTGGAAATCGTGTCTGCACGATCAATACTTAAAACATTCTGGTAATTCGTCAGCGCAAGTGTGATATCCCCCCTTTCCATACGATACTTGCCCTGAGAGAACTGGACATCCTTATACAAATACACAGTTGAGCTATCCGCCGGATTTTTATCAAGCAGGCCCTTCGCTACATTAGCCGCATCATCAAACCTACCCATGGTTTTTAGAAGATCAGCTTTTTTTAATGAGATATTTGAAGGAGAATCTATACGCTCCAGGGCTGATGCGTAGAGAAGAGCATCCTCATATTTACCCCGCTGCACACTCAGGTTGAAAAGTGCGTTGAAGGTTTCCGGACTCAGCGGATTTTTAGCCAGGACTTTTTTAAACTCTGCTTCGCCTTCCTCATACCTTTCGGTAAGTACATAAAGTCGTCCAAGAAGCATTCTGATATCTATATAGTCCGGACTCAGCTTCAAGCCCTCCTGGGCCAGTGAAATAGCCCGAGTGTAGTTCTTATTTATATTTGTCTCCCTGATCGCTTCCTTCAAAAGATCATCCGAAGAAACTTCCTGGGCCCATGAAGGCAAGCCGAAAAAAATGGATACGGCTAAAAGCAGTCTATATAAATGTTTGCTATACATATCTCTCTTAGTCTAGAGCAACTTTTTTCTTTTTAAAACCAATCCTTGTCATTTCACCCCACGTGAGCTTTCGGTTCGTAAAGAAGAACCAGTTACCTCGCAGTGAGAAAAACAGCACAAGCGGATGGTACACAAACGGCTCGGCCATCGCTGCCAGGCAGAGCTTAAACACCTCCCGTTTTTTCGTATACTTCATTCCCGCAACCTCGTCCCAGAGAATTGCCATGATGGTTATCATCACTGAGAATGAATAAATAAAGGCCAACAGTATGAGGGCATATATCCAGGTGATCTGTCCTGTAATGATCAGGTAGATGTAATATATTATCCCTCCAGCTTCAATGAGAGGTGCAAGCCACTCGAAAAACACCCAGTAAGGAAAAGTAAGCAGGCCAAATATTTTATATTTAGGATTAAAGAATGCTTTTTTATGGATCCATAATGTTTGAGCTAAACCTTTGGACCACCTTGTGCGCTGTCTGGCGAATATCCTGATTGACGATGGGACTTCTGTCCAGCATAATGATTCCGGAATATATGTAACCCGGTACTTTTGCTTGTTGTCATGCATCCAAACCCTCATTCTGCCTATGAGCTCCATATCCTCACCGAAGGAAGCATGGTCATAACCGCCCGCGGCGAGAGCTATTTCTTTGTCAAAAAGCCCTATCCCACCGGAAACAAGCATTAAACCGTTGATTTTGCTCCATGCCATTCTCCCCAGTAAAAATGCCCTGATGTATTCGAGCTCCTGAAAAAGAGGGAGGAATTTATCCGGCACCCTTACTTTTTTCATGTAACCATTTTCAACTACGCAGGAATTTGAAATACGTATTACTGCTCCTGTTGCGATAACCCGGATCTTCTCTTCGACAAAAGGCCTGACCATCTTAATCAGGGTGCTTTTATGAAGTATACAATCTACATCCGTACATAGGAATAATGGGTATGATGAAGCATTAATCCCGGCATTTGAAGCATCGGCTTTACTTTTCCCATTTACTTTATCAACTATAATAAGTTTAGAATAAATAGGATTTCTGGATTTATATATCGTCTTAACCGGCTGAGTCTTAATTTCTTCGTGGTAGTAAAAATTACTCTCCACAAGATCATATTCATGTATCAAAAGTTGAAGCGTATTATCCGTACTGCCATCATTTACGATAATAACTTCAAATTTGGGATAGTTGAGTGCCAGTAAAGTATGCACGCCATTTATAATTGTGCCGGACTCATTATAAGCAGGGGCAATTACTGAAATACCCGGAATGTGCTGCGAGTTCAGCAGGGCTGAATGATTTATATACCAGCAACGGAGGTTATATTTCCGGATCTCAAGTACGCTCAGAATTACCAACAGTAAATAGCTGAACATGAGCGCAATGCTATAATAGAATATAGCCTGCTCGAAAAAAAAATTTATCCAGGTGCTAAACGACTCCATACTGATTCGGAGATTCAGCAAAATGATTTAATACACCCTTCTGCATGGTAGTAATTTCTGCAAGGCTTTCAATTATTTCGTCCTTAACAGATTGATGATGTGAGAAAATAGCCTCAGCCGCACTCTTAAGGATTAAAAACTGGTCTGCCTTAAGGAATTTCTCTTTTATAAAACGAACAGAGTTGCCACTGGCAATTAAACCGAGAGTGATTAATATGGCTGCCTTATTCTTCACAGGTTCCAAATCATACCTTTTCTTTAAGATCGGTTCGGCAACTTCTGCATTTAAAATCCCGAGTGCCTGGATAATCTGCAGCCTGACATGATCATCCTCCTTATCCAGATTGGATAGTAATGCCAGAATCGCATTGACCTGGTTAAAGTCAACAATGAGTTTAATACATAAAAGTCTGATACTGCGGTTTTGGGAGGTCAGGTAGACGTTAAAATTCGGAATATTTAAATCCAGAGTCTTTAAAATGCCCTCCTCTAACATAATCTGTTGCCATTCGCTTAATTCTTCTGGCTCCTTTAACATCACGTCAAAGCAATCCCGAGCACGCAGCCTAAAAAGTGCGATGTACGCAGCTACCCTGACATCCTGATTTTTATCACTAATAAGTTTGTAGACTTCCAATAATGATAGTACATCTTTCATGCGCTGCACTTCAGTAAGTCGCTGGGTCTTAAGAAACCAAAATGGACTTTTAAGCTTCCGGAGACTAAATTCCCGCAGTTTAAGTCTGGAATACGTGGCGTTCATGATACGACCGACGGAACCGGTTAAATTAGTTTGAAAATAAACTAAAAGCCGCACCATCGATTTTCGAAAGATCTTGTTCTTATTTTTCAGAACATCGAGGATCTTTAAAGTCTTACTGAGCTCCTTTTCAGAAATGTCATTAACGGAATCATATATAAAAATACGCTCCCCTAAAGCTTCGAGTATTGCTTCATCAGCTTCTTTTTTAACTTTTTGCTCCTTAGATTTAAGAATACGGTTGAAAAATATAGCTCCGATGGTTACAAGTGTAACTATTCCGGATATGATGGCTACGAAAGCAGCTACCCGAATTATATCGGGATATCCCTGAGACACTATATCGCATAATTGGACCACTTGAAAAACTCGTTTGCTCTATATTTAAACCGGTGAAAGATCTGACAGCATTAATTGCTTGATTTTCGCAATCACTACATTCAAAGAAAATGGCTTAACTATATAATCTTTAACCCCTGAGCCAAGAATATCCACGATCAGTTCGTCTGAAGCGAGTGAGGACAGCACAATAATTGGCGTCTCACTGTTGAGTTTAGAATTCTGAAGCTCCATTATCAATTCGCGACCCGCTATATTCGGAATCATCAAATCAGTTAATATCACATCGTACTTGTTACTGCTAGCTTTCTTTAAAGCTTCAATCCCGTCGAAAGCTACGTCTACTTTAAATTCGTCCCGCGTTAATCTTGTCTCTAATAGCTTGTTTATTAATAATTCATCATCAACGATTAAAACTCTACCTTCCATACTCTCTTTATCCTTTTCAATTGTTGCTTTCATCCCTTGATGAAACCCTTTTTTATATTACCCGTGATTGCAATTAATATGCCCTGTTGATTCTACAACTGTACTGCAGCCTTATATATCTACTCCAAAAAGTTTTAAACACTGTAAACCAGCACTATAAATAATGGATAATATTTATATTAGTAAGAAAGTAAAGCTCCAAATATGAAATTATTGCCTCTATTATCCTACATAGAATACAAAAGCCCGGCTGTATTACAGCCGGGCTTCAATCTTAAATTGAAATGGAATTAGTTGCCTGAACCTTCCGGTGCTTTTCCGATAAGTTCCATAAACTGATCTAGTTTTGGAGTGATAATAATCTGTGTACGCCTGTTTTTAGTTTTCCCAGCCTCACTATCATTTGCTGCAACGGGATTGTATTCTCCACGTCCGCCGGCGGTAAGTCTTTTCGGGTCGACACCGTAGGTATTTTGTAAAGACTGGACTACAGAAGATGCACGCAATGCACTTAAATCCCAGTTATTCCTGATGTTTGTTTTGGCAATCGGAACATTATCTGTGTTACCTTCTATCAGAACATCGTATCCCTGGTAATCCTTAATGATCTTTGCTATTTTGCTTAAGGTTGCTCCAGCCTGATCAGAGATTTCATAGCTTCCCGATTTGTACAGCATGTTATCAGAAAGAGAGATATAAACTACCCCCTTTAGAACTTGCACATCCACGTCTCCAAGCTCCTCACGGCTTAAGGAGCGGGTCAGATTATTGGTTAACACTATATTCAGTGAATCACTCTTATTCTTGGCATTCACTAACTGCTTGATGTATTTGTTGGAACTATTGATCTCATCAACCAACTTGGAAATATTCACATTTCCCTGGCTGGTAGAGGTCAGACATTTGTTCAATGCTTCCTGAAGTTGAGATGCATTCGCTTTCTCTGCTGCAATTTGTTCCTCCAGACTCTTAACCCTGGCGGTTGTACCCGAAAGGCCCTGTTGCCCGGTCTGATATCTTTCGTTTAAAGCCCGGTTCTCTTCCTGAAGCTTATTATAACTGGTTTGAAGGGCCGAATATTCTTTTTTACTAATACAGCCTTGAGTCAGGCCTACTGTTAGCAGTAAGGCCGGCATCCATGTTGTAATTTTCATAATCTTTCGTTTTGTTAAAAAGATTATGATTGAACAATTTCGATGCCGTAATTGAATTGACAGTGGACAGTTGACAATGGACAATTTTGCACAACAACGCTATGCGAGCATAAACTATCCGCTAAGACGCGGCACCAGTCATTGTCAACTGTCAACTGTCAATTGTCAATTGTCTTTAAACTTTCTTAGGGGGCAAATCAAAAGCCACAGCCTCATGTTCGAAATGCCCATTATGAGATCCATCACAAAAAGGCTTATTCTTCGAAAGACCGCATCTGCAGATTGAAAGTACAGTTCTGCCCTGTAAGCCATACTCATTGCCGTTTCTATCAACGATCTCGAAATCGCCTTCAATTTTAACTGACCCGTTATTATTAATTGTAAGTTTTGTCTTTGACATTTTTAATTGGTTTGAGGCAAAACTAAAAGAATCGGCACAGCGAAGGGAATATCATTGCTATTTAGAAACATTCCTTTTCAGGATATCACCTGATTCTCATCCCAAACAGCTTTTTCCTGAAAGCTGAGTTCCAGATCTTCTTCCACCTTTTCGCGTCCGGGACTGAGGGTAAGAAAATAGATGATCATGAGCCCAGCTACCGATAAGCATGCCAGGTTACCTGTCAGGTAGAATGAGACGACGGCAAAAAGAGTTGGCGCTTCCATGAATGCCACCCTGACAAGGAAAGCAGATGAATACGCCGCCAGCTTTTCCTTTAAAGTTCCCTTGCCAGAAATATCCGCAAGCTGATTCTGAAAGATCGTTCTGCCGCCGAGAAATCCAGCTACAGCAAAAAATGGGGCTATATACAAATATACATTTCCTTCGTCCTGTAAGCTGAAGTAAGCACCCTCGCGGATAAGCAGCGCAGCCACAACAAACAGTATCTGCGAGGACAAGAAAGTAACATAAAGTATTTTGAGCGTTTTCAAATATGAATCAGCACTCATTGGGAGAACCTTGTTCATGTGATTAATTTGGTGATTGATGGTTGAATTTACGGAAAAGGTGTGAGCTTCGAGAAATGAGAAATGAGCTTTGAGAAATGAGCTTCGTTACAATGTATAACGACCAATTCATGGGTTCGGGACAGAGCTCAAAGCTCATAACCTCCACAAAAAAAGGCCGCTAAGATTTCTCCTGGCGGCCTCTTTCAATATAAGGGGTTAATTATTTCTTAGCCCACCACAATGGAGTAAGTACGGCATCTTCTCCTCCTAAAAATCCTACTGCCTGAGCGTAACCGGCAGCATTACTATTTTTCAAGCCAGATGGATATCTCAACCTTTGCGGGAAGTTCTTCACGCTATTGGTCATGAAATTGGCCGAACTTAAATTAGGCAAGTTAACCAATGGATTTTCGACCGCCGGGTTTTCAAAGAACGGAAGCCCAAGTCTGCGGTGATCATTCCAGGTTTCCAAAGGTAACCATGGTGTCTGCGCTATAAACTTCTGGGTAATGATCTTGGTTAAAAGGTCATTCCGTACCGCACCAGCTTTATAGATCGTATTGACAGGATAAGCTATCTGAACAGTACCTGCAACATTTGTGTACCCGTCAACGTAGTTCATTGTATGAGTAGCACCCGGCTCAGTAACATGATCCCAGCTCGCTGAAGTACCATTGTTATTGTAAGCTGTTGAGGCTAAATAAGCAGCACTTTGCGCGCCAGCTCCCCAATAATCAAGATTGGCTTTTACACCAGCTTCATAAGCAGCTTTTCCTGACATAGGAGTTGCCCAGCCTCTCACTGCACCTTCAGCTAATAAGAAATAAGTTTCCCAGTTAGCGAAGAATATACGTGAGCTCGCACTTGTACGGAACTCATTCGAAGTACGCGGCATGGTACCGTTAGCAGCCCGCACATTATTCTTAGAACCCGGAGCTCCCCAATCACCACTTGTATATGCATTCCAGGTGTTTTTAGCGTCTATTGTTTTGATAGCGGTTGTTCCGTTAGTAAGAGTTGCGGTTGTAGTTTTCGCTGAATTATCCCATGATGGATAGCTGTTGAAGTTTGGATTAGTTACATCACCCGGGATAATGTATGCTTTCATTGCCCGTGGGTCTACCTTGTTTGGCAAACCATCCAACCAGTATCCTGCAAATGGATCGTTGGTCTTCATTGTAAAATGATCCTGAAGACGAAGTCCGATATAGTTATCAGGTTTTACAGCAGCCAGCTTATCTGCACCAGTTACCTGGGTAGCAGTTGATATACCGCCCAGGTTAAAGGTAGTATTACGATAAACTGCACTCATGATCTGCGCATTCCACTCTCTGCTCATCACACCAGTTAAAGCATCCCATCCGCCACGTTCAGAAACCTTGAAAGACTGATCAGTGGTTAACAACAATTCTCCGGCTGCAGCTTCTTCGAAAGCAGCTTTAGCTTTGGCAGCATCTACTTCTGATAAACGCATCGCTAACCTTAAGCGCAATGAATTTGCATATCTTCTCCATTTATTATAGTCGTACTGGAATGCCGGATCTTGTTTCTTAACGATATCCGGGTTTACAACAGCCATATCTAATTTAGTGCTGGCGTCTTTCAACTCATCCAGTAAATGATAATAAACATCCTTTACACTCGCAAACTCCGGGTTTGTGCCCTGG
The DNA here is from genome assembly GCA_040384965.1 of Bacteroidota bacterium. GTDB lineage: Bacteria > Bacteroidota > Bacteroidia > Sphingobacteriales > Sphingobacteriaceae > Daejeonella. The sequence continues at coordinate 13,439 of JAZKIH010000008.1, forward strand.
AAGCTATTAATTGGAATAGGTCCGAAGTTATCAGACAACTCACTCATCAAATATGCACGCCAGATGCGGGCAACCTGAATTAAGTTCTTTGTATATAACTTGCTTGTACCTTTTGCAACCTGGTCATTTCCAACCTGGATGGCAGAATTAGCCGCATTTAACCAGCTGGACATGTATCCGCTGTAATAATCTGATGACCATCCATCATCATAACCACCACTGGAGATACCTCCGCCCATTTGCTGGCGACCAGCGGTTTTCCAATACAATATAAAAACACGCTCCGCGATGTGCGGATCCATTTGTGTAGAGATGATACTGTTATTTATGAAATAATCTACCTGCACCTGGTCAGCACTTGCTGCCAGCGGATTGGTATTAACCTCGTCGAATTTTTTACATGATGATGCTGCAACTAATGTCGTAATCAGCAAGCTCATTCCTATATATTTCCTTTTCATCGTTTTCTTATTAAATATTAAAATCCTAATGCCAGGTTAATCAAGAATGTACGCATGGTTGGCAAACCTGCATTCTCAAAACCAGTTGCATTACTATTGGTTGCATAAACCGACTCAGGATCGATACCATTCATGTGGCTTTTTATTAACCAAACGTTGTTGGCTGAAACTCCAAACTTGGCATTTTTAATCGGTGAATTGGCAAGGAACTTACGTGGAAGCGTGTAGTTTAACTGCACATTTCTCAAACGCACATTACTAGCGTCATATAAATTCGCCTCTGTAATACCCAGGTTGTTAGCTGTTGCTACTGCTGACCAGTAATCTTGTGGAGTTACCAGTTTCGTGTTGGCTACATAGCCACCGCTACCGTTGCTCACAACACCGTCTGCAACAAAACTTGCTCTCTCACCATTTGGAGCAGTTACTTTTCCTGCACCGCTTGCCTGAAGGGCTACGTGTGTAGCAGAAAATATTTCGCCGCCGATTCTGGCGTCAACAAGGAAGGAAAGTCCAACGCCTCTATAGTCGAAACTATTGGTAAAGCCTAAAAGTGCTTTCGCCTGCTGATTTCCTAATTTTACGATCTCAGGATCGCGGGTTGGCAATCCGTTTGCATTTAACAAGATCTGACCATTAAACGGGCTAGCCGCATCTTTTACTCTGGAATATTTCGTACCGTATATTTCGCCATATTTTTGGCCAACTACTGCAAGTACAGCAACATCGTCAAAGCCACCAAGATTGTATCTGGTAACGCCGTCTGCTAAAGATTCTACAGTATTGTTGTTACGGGAATAATTGAAAGAGGTAGTCCAGTTAAAACCGTTTGGTTTAGCAAGCACCCTACCGTCAACTACTAATTCAAACCCGGTGTTTTGAAGATCACCTGCATTTATTTTCTTAGCAGTATATCCACTCAAAGCATCCATAGGCAAATCGATCAGCTGGCGGGTAGCATTAGTTTTGTAATAAGAAA
>JAZKIH010000009.1:0-56096 GCA_040384965.1 Bacteroidota bacterium
GCCAGTGCATTTCACGACGTTTTCTAACCTCATCGCGTCCTACAACAGGAATATTATTTTCTGCATTACATGCTACGATACATGCTCCACAACCAGTACATGCATTTAAGTCGATCGCCATAACCCAGTTGTGGCCAGGCATCTCGTACTCATTCCAAAGATCAACGTGATTAACGTGTCCGTGGCCAGTACCGTGATTAGGATCTTTTAAGTAATCTTTTAAAGTAGTTTCGCGGACGATATTTCTTCCTTCGATAGAGTGGTGAGTCTGCGTTTGAGCTAACTCATATACTCCGCCTGCTTTGCTGATAGTAGCAGCAGCGTTACCCTGTAAAGTTCCGTTAACCAGTCTTAAGAAAGGATATGCATTTTTACCAACTTCAACAGCAGCTTTACCAGCCATTGTACGTCCGTAACCTACAGCGATAGAAACTGTTCCAGAAGCCTGACCTGGCTGAATAAGCACAGGTAAAGTAACTTCGTATTTATCCGTTTTAACGGTAACCATGTCCCGCTCACTGATACCTAATTTCTCAGCATATTTCGGCCCGATAGCAGCATAGTTATCCCAGGTAACTTTAGAAACCGGATCCGGTAACTCTTGTAACCATGGGTTGTTCGCCAACTTACCATCTCCAATACCTGTGCTTTCGTAAATGTGAAGCTCAACAGCATTGTCGCCGCCTTTAGCTAATGCATTGCTTTCAGCAATGATCGCTGTAACAGCAGCACCTACATTACCAGCAGATGCGTAAGCACCACCACCCTTAGCCGTCATAGTCATAGATCCTTTTTGTAAAAGATCTTTCCACGTACCTGCGCCTTGAGTGAAAACTGATTTAGACCAGTTATTCTGAATATACTGATAGTAATCCTGAACAGCGTTATCAGACCAGATCAAAAGACCTTGCTCTGCGTTACGTGTGTTATATACAGGATTGATTGTTGGTTGTGCAATAGTATAGTAACCTTCTACCGGGTTTGAGTCACCCCATGATTCCAGGTAGTGGTGGTTTGGAGCAATAACCTGACATAAAGAAGCAGTCTCATCTTTACGATCAGCGAATGATACGCGAAGCGCCACTTTTGCCAATGCATCTGTGAATGCTTTCGGATCAGCATAATCGTAAGCCGGGTTGCTGTTCAGGAAGAACACAGCACCAACAGAACCGCTGTTCATTTCGCTAACCAAAGTCACGAAATCAGCATCGTTTCCGGTGTACTGATATGAAGGATTGTCCAGATCGATCGTAGTACCGTAATTTCCAAGAAGAGAGTTAATAGCATTTACAACGGTTTGAGTTGCAATATCATTAGATCCTGAAACTACAAGGCTTCTGCCTTTAGCGGCTGTTAATTCTTTTGCTGCAAGCATTACGGCTGTTTCAGCTTTCTGGTTCGGAAGCTTTTTACCTCCTGAAACAGATCCGCCAAGGGCAGCATATAAGTTAAGTAAAGCAATACCTTCTTCAGATGGCTTTACAGGAATCCGTGCATCAGCATTTGTTCCGGTTAAGCTCATGCCTGTCTCGAACTGTATGTGACGTGACATCTTACCGCCTTTCAAAGCAGCAGCATTTCTTTTAGAAGCGTATTGTGTATTGAATTCAACAGGTGATATCCAGCTTCCAAGGAAGTCGGCGCCGAAGCTGACGATTACATCTGCATTATCGAAGCGGTATCTTGGAAGAACAGCTTTACCGAAGCTTGCTTCGTTCGCTTTGATGATACCTGAATATGAAACCGCATCAACCTGAACATGCTTAGCTGATGGATATTTTGCAATAAAGTCAGCAATTACTGCTTTAGTTGAAGGACTATTTACTGTTGAAGAAACGATACGGATGCTCTTGCCTCCGGTTTTAGCAAGCTCAGTTTTAACAAACTGGTCTACTTCTGCCCATGACTTTTCAGCACCGTTTACTACCGGTCCTTTTAACTTCGATACATCATAAAGATCAAGAACCGATGCCTGTCCTTTAGCATCCAAAGCTCCTTTGCTCAGGATACAATTAGGATTTCCCTCTATCTTAATAGGACGGCCTTCACGGGTTTTAACCAAAACGCTGTGACCATTAAAAGTAGAAGTGTAATAATTCGGAATACCTGGTGTGATCTCTTCCGGCTTAACTAAGTAAGGAATTGATTTGTGAACCGGAGTTTTCTGACAAGCAGCCAGGGTTACTGCACCTAAACCAAATCCCAGCGCCTTTAAAAAGTCGCGTCGTGGAGCTACGGTACTCAAGCCAGCTTCATTCAGAACCGCTTCCATAGGAAGCGACTCAGCGAATTCGTTTTTGTTCTTCTCAACGAAATCTTTGGTATTCTGCAGCTCTTCTAAACCTTTCCAGTATTTCTTATTGCTTTCCATTTAAGCTATATAACTGTATACGTATGTTTTCTTAAAAATTCTATTCTTAGTAATGGCATTTACTACACTCTAAACCACCCAATACTGCTGCCGTAACCTTCTCACCTTTTTTCAATTTATCGTGAGCAGCGATCAGCCTGTCATAGTACGGGTTGTCTTTATGATCAACTTCGGTTTCCTTGTGACAGTTAATACACCATTTCATTGTAAGCGGTGCGAATTGGTAAATCTCTTCCATTGTCTGGATCGGACCGTGACATTTCTGACACTCGATACCTGCAACGGAAACGTGTTGTGAGTGATTGAAGTAAGCAAGATCCGGCAGATTGTGAATACGTATCCACTCAACCGGTTTTGTATTAGTACCGTATTGTTTGGTAGTCTCGTTATAATCTAGTGCATGATAGATCTTCGCGATCTCAGGAGATGTCTTGCCATCGTATTTATCTGAAGCCGTAACATAATTATGGCAGTTCATACAAACATTTAGTGATGGTATCGACGCATTTTTAGAAGTAAATGCACCTGTATGACAATACTGGCAGTCTATTTTATTTACACCTGCGTGAAGCTGGTGAGAGAACTTAATAGGCTGTACTGGCTGGTAACCTGTATGAACACCTGTTTCCCACATACCCATCCATCCGGCTGATCCAAGGAAAATAACCAATAGAAGCACAACGAATAAAATGAATTTCTTGTTCTTGGTAAGTCTCTTAAGACCTGCCATTCTATCGCCAGCTACAACTTCATCTTCTTCTACAAGTACACCTTGTTTTTGAAGCATTACACGCTCAAGGGTGCGAATCACACGATTCAGAACCACAATCACAATGAAAGCAATGATGATCACAGCCAGCAGACCGAAAATCATAAAGTTGCTGATCTCGCCGGAACCGCCTTCAGCAGATGCACCGCCAGCAGCTTTTGGATCTGCAGCAGGTTTTGTCTCTTCTGCCTTTACGTAAGCAAGAATGTTCTTTACATCATCATCTGACAATTCAGGGAAAGCAGACATCGCAGCAGGTGAGAATGCTTCAACCTTCTTTGCTTCAGGATCACCTGATGCAATGAATGCCGGTGCATTCTTAATCCATTTGATCAGCCATGCTTCGTCATGACGGCCATCCAAACCTTTAAGGTCAGGACCAACAACGACTTTTCCAATAGCGTGACAAGCGGTACACTTTTGCTTGAATATCGCTCCACCAGCAGCCACGTCCTGTGCATTTGCCGAAGAAACAGCAGCTACAGCCAGAAAGGAAACCAGTATCAGAGACTTTGTAACACTTCTAAAAAACAATGAGATGCTTCTCATATTGAGTATTTAATGCTAAAAAATTGAAATGTATGATAGAAAATCAGCCCGCTGTTAAACAGGCACTATTTTCGATGACAAAAGTAGGTTTTATTCACTGAACCATGACATTAACGTGACTAATATTACTAATTTATAATCGTTCTAAACTAAAAGACAAGTTATTGATAATTAACAAATTAATACCGCTAATATAACAATATCAGGTTACGGTCAGAAATTGGCTTTGGTATTCATAAAACAATTTGTTACTGCTTTAAAACCCACGCAAAAATCAAGGGAGCCACTATTGTTGCATCAGACTCTACTATAAATTTGGGTGTATGGATGTCAAGTTTACCCCATGTGATCTTTTCGTTTGGAACTGCTCCGGAGTATGATCCAAAGGATGTTGTTGAGTCCGAGATCTGGCAGAAATAGCTCCAGAATGGAATGTTTTCCATCTCCATATCCTGGTAAAGCATTGGAACAACACAGATAGGAAAATCACCCGCTATACCACCGCCAATCTGAAAAAAGCCGATACCTTTTCCGGCTGAGTTTGCAATATACCACTCAGCAAGCCAGCCCATATATTCGATTCCGCTCTTCATCGTTGAAGCCAGAAGCTCCTTTTTCATTACATAAGATGCAAAGATGTTCCCCATGGTTGAATCTTCCCATCCCGGAACTACGATTGGTAAATTCTTCTCAGCCGCAGCCAGCATCCACGAGTTCTTAGGATCGATCTCGTAGTATTGTTCAAGATCTCCGCTCAATAACATTTTATACATGTATTCATGAGGGAAATAGCGCTCACCTGCATTATCCGCATCTTTCCATATCTTGTGAATATGCTTCTGCAATCTCCTGAAAGCTTCCTCCTCTGGGATACAGGTATCAGTAACACGGTTATAGTGATTTTCTAACAAGTCCCACTCGTCCTGAGGGCTCAGGTCGCGATAGTTTGGAACGCGTTTGTAATGTGAATGAGCAACGAGGTTCATAATATCCTCTTCCAGGTTTGCTCCTGTACATGAAATAATGGCAACTTTGTCCTGGCGAATCATCTCGGCCAGAGATATTCCCAGCTCAGCCGTACTCATTGCACCAGCAAGGGTGATCATCATTTTACCACCTTCATCAAGGTGAGTTTCGTACCCTTTCGCAGCATCCATTAATGCAGCAGAATTAAAATGCAGGTAATTCGTTTCGATAAAACGGGAGATCGGTCCTCTTTCAGCAGCCATAATTATGATTTTTAGACCGCAAAATTAGGCTTCTTTAATTTAGCAAACAAGCTTTAAAGACTCAAAACAAGGAAGGAGTACGACCAAACGAAGCAAGCAACGAAACTAATTCCTATCTTCATACAATTAAACTAAACCTTTTATGAAGACAAAATTTTACTCACTTGCTTTTGCAGCCATAGCTTTGTGCAGTGCCTGCAACCAGGATACCAAAAGTACATCTGTCGCAGATGAAGACGGATTGGCGGCCTTCAGCGCTGATAGCATGCGGCTTCACGTGTCGCAGCTCGCCGACGATTCGCTTCAGGGACGGAAACCCTTCACCGAAGGTGAAACTAAAACGGTGGCTTATCTCCAACGACAATTCAAACAAGCTGGCCTTGAGCCGGGAAACGGCGACAGCTATCTTCAGGAAGTGCCAATGGTAAATATTCAGACCAATGCTGATCCGCTAATGACCGTTTCAGCACCGAAGGGCAATTTCACGCTGAAAGGATTGGATGATTATGTGATTTGGACAGATAAAATTACCGATAAAGTGAGTCTGAACAATGACGAGGTTGTGTTTGCGGGTTACGGCGTAGTAGCACCTGAGCATAACTGGAATGACTATGCCGGGCTTGATGTTAAAGGGAAAGTTGTTCTGGTTATGGTAAACGATCCGGGCTTTGCGGCTGGTGATACAACTTTGTTTAAAGGTAAAACCATGACCTACTATGGTCGGTGGACCTATAAATTTGAGGAAGCCGCACGTCAGGGTGCTAAGGGCTGTCTCATCGTCCATACAACCGAAGGCGCAAGTTATCCTTTCTCGGTTGTTCAAAACAACTGGAATGCATCCAAGCTAAGATTAGACGATCGCGCCAAGCCAAAACCATATACTGATATTAACGGATGGGTTTCACTGCCTGCCGCCAAAAAACTGGTAGCTGCTGCCGGTATGGATAGTACCAGCTTTTTCGCTATGGCTGATAAACCAGGATTCAAACCATTGGCTCTGAATCTAACACTGTCTACCAGTATGAAAGTGTCAACCACATTTAATAAATCTATAAACGTTATAGGTAAGATCACTGGCTCTAAGCGTCCGGATGAAGTTATTGTTTACTCGTCTCATTGGGATCACCTGGGCATCGGTAAAGCCGACGAAACCGGAGATACTATTTACAACGGGGCTCTTGATAATGCAACCGGTACTGCAGGCCTACTCGAACTGGCGCGTGCCTTCAAGAGCCTGAAAGTCCAGCCTGAAAGAACCATAATCATGCTTTCTGTTACTGCTGAAGAGCAGGGACTTTGGGGATCTGCATACTACGCTCAAAATCCCGTTTACCCAGCTAATAAGACAGTCGCAAACATTAACATAGATGGTATCAATCCTAATGAAAGCACCCGCGATATTATTATTGTTGGAAAAGGCCAGTCGGAACTTGAAGATTACCTGAAAGAAGCGGTCGAAAAGCAGGGAAGAGTTCTCGCATTCGAAACACATCCCGAAGCTGGTTCATATTACCGTTCCGACCATTTTAACTTCGCTAAAGTTGGAATACCCGCACTATACACGTCGTCAGGAATTGAAGTTATCGGTAAAGAAGCTGGCTACGGGGCTAAAGCAGACTCAATATACAACGTTAAGCATTATCACCGCCCTTCTGATGAATATGACCCGGCGACCTGGACCTTTGCCGGAGGTTTGGATGATTTGAAATTATTGTTCCTCGTTGGCAAACGCCTGGCCTTTGAAACGAAGATGCCCGTATGGAAAGACGGGTCTGAGTTTAAGGCGATAAGGGAAAAGAAATAGTTATTGGGTGGACAGTTGACGGTGGACAGTTGACAGTTGGGCTAACTGTCAACTGTTCACTCTCAACTCTCAACTAAACCCTATCTTTGCCCCCCATGAATAAATATCTGCTCCTTTTCGTCACCACCATGTCCTTCGCATGCAGTTCCGCCTTCGCGCAAAAAAAACTAATCAAGAAACTCTTTTCCAACGATGCTGATACAACACGTTCCAGCAGTTTTCTGGCTCTTCCAGTTCTAGGGTATGCGCAGGAAACAGGAATTGAGTTTGGCGCAGTAAGCCTGTATTCATTTTATACTGATCGCAGAGACACCCTGACACGGGCTTCACGGCTAACAGGAGTTGCAACCTTTACTACGAAAAGTCAAAGTAATTTTCAGCTTAAAAGTGATATCTGGGCGCCGGGAAATACGTACCACTATTCCTCAGAGATCAGGTATAAGAATTTTCCTTTCAACTTCTATGGAATTGGCAATCGTACTCTAAAAGCGAATGAAGACCGTATTACGCAAAAGCTGTTCAGGTTAAATGCAGGTGTAGAAAAGAAGTTTGGCAGGATAACCTACACGGGCTTGAACGCAAGCTATGATAATTACCGCTTTACAGACAAACTTGCTGGCGGAATTTATGCATCCGATCCGTCAATCACCGACCGCGATGGTGGTCAGGTGTTTTTCGTCGGTATCTCGCAGATCATAGATAATCGAAATTCAAACACCTATACAACCAGAGGATCGTATCTCAAACTGAACTACTCCTATGCGCCTGATTTGTTCGGTGGTGATAATTTCCACGGAGCTACGTTTGAAGCAGATCTTCGAACCTTTAAAAGTATCGGGAAGAAGCTTGTGCTCGGCATAAATGGTCAGTATCAAACCATAGGGGGAGATTCTCCACCATTCTATCTGTTGCCACAACTGGGAAACGATGAGATGATGCGGGGTTACTATACCGGCAGGTTCCGGGACCAGGGTCTTTTAGCCGTGCAGACCGAGTTGAGGCTGAGACTAAATCCCAGATTTGGGCTGGTTGGCTTCGTAGGTGCAGGGAAGGTTTATGGCAAGATAGCTTTCGAGGATACTAATTTCAAGCCCAGTGCCGGCGGCGGCTTCCGTTATTTCTTTGATATCGAAAAGGGCTTAAGTGTACGAATGGATTATGCTTACGGAGAGAAACGTCCCGGTGAAGAACGTCAAAAAGGTTTTTATTTGAGTTTAGGCGAATCCTTTTAATCTTCGAAAAGTAATTTTGCTAATTTGCATATCATTAGGTTATGCATCTTAGAATTTACTGACGTGAACAGATTAAAAACCCTGGTATTTCTCGCCCTGACAACAGTTGTCGTATCCTGCGCCTACAAAAGGGAAGATAGTTCAAAAGCTTTGAATAAGATCGCTCAGGACTACGTCCGGCTAGGCTTATTCATCGGGCAATATGATACAGATTTCGTAGATGCGTATTATGGCCCCGATTCATTAAAGCCGAAAGCTAAACCTGATGACTTTCCAAAAGACAGCGTTCTGACATCAATAACCTTCATGCGTAATGAACTGGAGAAAATCGTGGCAAGCGGCAATGATTCCAGTGCTCAACGGGCTAAATGGATGTCAGGGCAGCTAGCAGCCTTTAGCCGCAGGGTTAAGATCTTCACTGGGGAGTTTGGTACGTTTGATGAAGAGTCGAAAGACCTTTTTGGCGTGCAGGCACCGGAATATGAAGCCTCCCATTACGAGAGCTTACTCGATTCAATGAATATGATACTTCCCGGATCAGGGAGTGTTCAGGATCGCTTTCAGGCCCTTGCAAATCATTTCATAATCCCTAAAGATAAACTGGATACGGTTTTTAAGGCCACTATTGCCGAAGCCAGGAAAAGGACATTAGCCCATTATCAGTTGCCTTCAGAAGAGAAGTTCACGTTAGGATATGTTAACAATAAATCCTGGAGCGGATATAACTGGTATAAGGGCAATTATACCAGCGAGATTCAAATTAATACAGACATACAGATATTTATAGAACGGGCTATTGATGTTGGCAGCCATGAAAGCTATCCCGGACATCATGTCTATAATATGCTCCTTGAAAAGAATCTTTATCGGGATAAAGGATGGGTTGAAATCTCACTATACCCTTTGTTCAGTCCCCAATCCTTTATCGCGGAAGGAAGCGCTAACTACGGGATTGAGCTTGTTTTTCCCGGCGATGATAAGATTCGCTTTTCAAAGGAAATCATTCTTCCGCTTGCTGGCCTTGATACCACCCATATTGGGCTATATTTCAAAGCTCTTGCAATGCGTGGCAAACTTAATTACGCGCGAAATGAAGCTGGAAGAGGTATAGTTAACGGCACAATGACTGATGCTCAGGCCCTTGAATGGCTAAAGAAATATTGTCTTTATAATGAAGAAACTGCACTAAAATCTATTGGCTTTATCAAAAAATACCGCAGCTATGTAATCAATTACAACTACGGACAGGATGTGGTAAAGCGGTATATCGCAAAAGGCAAAGGTGATGGACACTGGGATGTTTTCGCTAATCTGTTGAGCAATCCAATAACTACAGAAAACCTGCTGGAATAAACTCTAATACAATCAACAACTTCGAAGAATGAAACGACTGCTTTTACTATTACTGTTTCCTGTATATGTCTCGGCGCAGACTATTGATTATTCACCCAAATTTTCAAGCATAGATACCTATGCAAACCGCCTTCTTCAGCAATGGAATATCCCCGGAATGGCGATATCAATTGTTTACAAAGATAAGCTGATCTACAGCAAAGGTTATGGGTTAAGGGATGTGGAGAAAAATCTTCCTGCTACCGAGAACACCTTGTTTCCAATTGCGTCAAACACCAAACTATTTACATCAACCATAGCTGCTCAGCTCGCCGTAGAGGGAAAATTAAGTTTGGACAAACCAGTGCACACTTACGTTCCAGCCATGAGTTTTTATAATGAAGAACTGACCTCCAGAGTTACCTTGCGGGATATGCTTAGCCACCGGACGGGTCTTCCTTCTTACGATGGGATATGGTTGAATGCGCCTTTCCGCCGAACTGAAGCTTTGAGCAAGATTGCGTATATGAAGCCATCACTGGGCTACCGTGAAGGATACATCTACAATAATATGATGTTTATGGCTTCGGGATTAGTGATAGAAAGTGTGACCGGAAAATCATGGGAAGATAATGTGCGCGAGAGGGTGTTCAAGCCACTTGCTATGAATGCCAGCGGTTTTGCTGGTGAAGGTAAAAAGCCAGCAGAACACTCCCAATCATATTTTGAGAATGAGCAGGCGAAGCTGGTTGCCCGGAGATTCAGCTCTCAATCTGAAACTCTCGGTCCGGCAGGAACCATTTACTCAAATATGAAAGACATGGGTAACTGGATGATCGCTCTGGTTAACAGTGGTAAGTTCAACGGCAAAGAGGTCATCCCGGCGAAGGCAATTGTCGAGACGATGATCCCGCAAAACTTGTCTGATAAACGGGGCCGCTACGACGAGCTTTCTAACTCGATTTATGCCATGGGTAGGATCGTGCAGACTTATAAAGGCACAAAAATGGTAAGCCATACCGGATCAATAGATGGTTTTTATTCGAACCTTACTTACCTGCCAAAGGATAGTCTCGCCATTTTTATAGTTCACAATTCAACATCGGCTGGTTCTCTCCGGTCTGTAATGAATTTGCCGCTCATCGATATTCTCCTCGGCCGTGAGGCAACAGATTGGAGCGGTCGTTACCGCAAGGATTACCTTGATGGGGAGGCACGAAGCAGAAAGCAAATAGATTCTTTAAACGCGTCCCGTGTTGCAAACACTACGCCGTCACATCAAATCCAGGCTTATGCAGGTACGTTCACTCATCCCGTGTACGGAGATATTAAAATTGAGATAAAGAACAATACACTGGCGTTAAGCTATCGTTCCCTGAGTGCTGCTTTGAGTCACTGGCATTACGATCAGTTTATTACCTTAGACGAGGGAAAAGGTTATCCCGATATGCGAATCAGTTTCATGACCAACGATAAAGGCAATATCGACAAAATTAGTACCCGGCCATTTGGTGATCCCTTAACTGAGTTTGTGAGAGTTAAGTAAGAATATAATTAACAATGAATATTAGCAAAAGAAATATCAGTATGAAAAGAAATTTATTCCTGGCCTTATTCCTCATTGCAGGAGTAACAAGTGCGTTTGCACAGGCAATTACGACGTCAACACCCGAAGCTGCTGGTTTCTCTTCCGAGCGTCTTAAAAGAATCGATGTCGCGATGAATGATTGGGTCAGCAAGGGGTATTTGAATGGTGCATCAGCCCTGATCATCCGTGATGGTAAAGTAGCTTACTACAAAGCTGCCGGCTATGATGATCTGGACACAAAATCTCCAATGCCTAAAGATGGAATTTTCAGAATTGCGTCTCAAAGTAAAGCGATCACCAGTGTGGCCATCATGATCCTCTTTGAAGAAGGCAAATTATTACTTAGTGATCCGGTGTCGGCTTATATTCCATCATTCAAAGGGCAGACGGTACTTACTCAGTTAAACGCTGCAGATACTACTTACACAACCGTACCTGCGAAAAGAGAGGTAACGATCAAAGACCTTCTTACCCACACCTCGGGCGTTGGCTATGCACAAATTGGTTCAAAGGAAGCTAATGCCATTTACGCCAAAGCTGGCCTGACTGCCGGGATAGGCGTTAGTAATGAAAGCTTGTTAACCGCAATGACCCGTCTTGGGAAACTGCCCCTAATGCATCAGCCTGGCGAAAGATGGACCTATGGCTTAAATAACGATTTACTCGGGGCAGTCGTTGAAGTAATCTCAGGAATGAGTCTTGATGATTTTTTCAGAACCCGCATCTTTGAACCATTGGGTATGAAGGATACCTACTTCAACGTTCCTCAGGCTAAAGCCGCTCGGCTTGTTAATCTATATACAGAAAAAGCGGATGGATCGCTCGTGAAAGCACAGGCAAATATGCTTAACAATGGTCCGGTAACAGCAGCCTACCCACTGGTGAAAACGTCTTATTTTTCCGGAGGTGCGGGCTTAAGTTCTTCTATATATGACTATGCTATTTTCCTTCAAATGTTGCTTAACGACGGCGAGTATAATGGAAAAAGGATTTTGTCAAGAAATTCGGTTAGAATGATGACCACCAATCAAGTGGGCGAAGTTCCCATTTCCAATGAAGATAAATTTGGATTAGGCTTCCAGCTGGTAACTGACAAAAGCAGCGGACGTACACCCGCTCAGGTAGGAACTTTCGGCTGGGGCGGAGCATTTGGCACTTCTTATTGGGTTGATCCTAAAGAGAAGTTGGTACTGCTCATCTATCGTCAAATGCAAGCGAGAACTCATAATGAAGTAATCGAGAAGTTCCGGGCGATGGCCTATGGCGCGATAAACGACTAGTGAAAAGAACGGGACGAGAAATCAAGCTTATTAACCCCACAATTCGCGTTTAATCATTTTGCTTTCTCGTTCGGGCTTCTGTTTGCCGATCACGGTTTCCGCTTCTCATAAATAATATATATTTGATCCGTAGCTCAAAGCTCATTTCACTTGAGTCTTATTCCTTTAAAATGAAAAAACTCTTATCAGCAGCATTACTTCTGGGAACGTTCCTTTCCACTCAGGCTCAAACCGCACAAACAATCGCAGACATAATTATCCGGAATGGAAAAGTGCTGGACGGTACTGGTAACTCCTGGTTTTATGGTGATGTAGCGATTAAAGATGGTAAGATCCTTAAAGTAGGCTACCTTAATGATCTTAAAGCCACAAAATTTATTGATGCCAAAGGCTTAGTTGTAGCGCCTGGCTTCATCGATGTACACGGTCATATCGAGGACGGTGTTGTAAAAACTCCGACAGCAGATAATTATATTCTGGATGGTGTCACTACTGTTATTACTGGCAATTGCGGCGGATCTGAAAACGATATTCGCGGATATCTTCGCTTAATTGATAGTATTCGTCCATCTATCAATATTGCATCATTAATTGGCCATAACACTGTTCGCGCACAGGTAATGCAGCGCGCGAACCGGGTACCAACGGCAGATGAGCAAAGAAAAATGGACGACCTGGTAGCACAGGCGATGAAAGACGGTGCTGTGGGAATGTCAACAGGTTTAATTTATATTCCTGGAACCTTTGCTAAAACCGAAGAAGTGGTAAGCCTTGCCAAAGCTGCAGCTAAATACCATGGCGTTTACGCGTCGCATATCCGGGATGAGGAAAACCATGTTGTCGACGCAATTAATGAGGCAATAAACATCGGCAAAGAAGCCAATATTCCCGTCCAGATTTCGCATTTCAAAGTCGGCGGCAAGTCGAACTGGGGAAGATCAAATACGACTATCGACCTGATTAAAAAAGCTAGAGAGGATGGATGGGAAGTTACTATAGACCAGTATCCATACACGGCGAGCAGCACCAACCTTGGCATCCGTCTTCCCGACTGGACTTTCCAGGGAGGAAATGATTCAATGAAGATCCGCCTTACAGATCCTGAAACCCGCTCTAAGATCAAAAAAGAGATGCTTCAACAGTTAAAGGACTATGCCTTCCCCAATTATTCTTATGCAGTAGTGGCTAACTACTCAACTGACACTTCCTATAACGGCAAAAACATCTCTGAGATTAATAAGCTTCTGGGCAAGAAATCCAATGCTTCGAATGAAGCTGAAACTATCATGGACATGGTACTTGCTGGCGGTGCTCAAATGGTTTACAACAGCATGAATGAGGAAGATGTAAAGTACATCATGAAATATCCGTTCAGCATGTTCGGCGCTGATGCTGGAATCCGTGTTTTTGGACAGGGTATGCCGCATCCGCGTGGCTATGGCACCAATGCAAGGGTATTAGGAAAATATGTAAGGGATGAAAAAGTGATCTCTGTTGAGGAAGCTATTCGTCGCATGACATCGCTGCCAGCGCAAAAGTTCGGCCTCAGCGACCGCGGATACCTTCTTCCAAACTACGCCGCCGATATCGTAGTATTCAGTGAAGCTCAAGTGCAGGACATCTCAACTTTTCAACAGCCGCATGCGTATTCCAAAGGATTTAAGCATGTCATCGTAAACGGCGAAGTTGTTGTAGAAAACGAAAAGCATTTGGGAACCAAGAGTGGAAGAGCGCTTTATGGGCAAGCTTTTTTAAAATAATTGATAGTTGACAATGGACAATGGACAATTAGTATCCTGCAATGAAGGTAGGACTTGGCTTCCTTCACATTGTCAACTGTCAACTGTCAATTGTCCATTAATATCTTATCCTAAAATCCTCTTTCGCCTGTCCCTTTCTTACAAACACCAATCCTATCCAGAACAGATCTATAGTAACCGTAACTTCCGGATGGGCTTTGATTTCATTCCAGGCTTCCTTCATGCCTTTACTCCAGTAGATGTCATCAAATATCATGATGGAGTTTTCACTAAGCTTCGGTAAACACCATTTAAAGTAATTGAGTGTTGCATCCTTACGGTGATTGCCGTCAATAAAAACGAAGTCCAGCTGAGGCAGCATCGAAATAACATCAGGTAAAATTTTATCGAAGTTTCCGACGAGAACACCTGTGTTTTTTATTCCAAGGTTTGATAGATTTTCTTCTGCTATTGCAGCTGTTTCGGGACAGCCTTCAATACTCACCACCTGAGCATCAGGCGCTGCACTTGCCAGATAGGCGGTCGTCAACCCTAAACAAGTACCAAGTTCAATAATGTTTTCTGGAGCCTGATCAGCTGCAAGACGATGGATAAGCTGTGCAAGTTTCGCAGGCTTCAAAGCATTTATGGCAAGAGATTTTACCTGCTTTTGTTTGTTATTATTAATGTGGGATCCGGCACCAAGGTCGGTAATATTGATAATGCGTTCATCCTTAAGCAACTCAGCCCGCAGTCCTTCTATTTGCTCATAGCTCGGTTTGGCATGAAAATCGTAAATAACTTTATCAATCAGCCTGTATGCAAATGGCGAGTGAACACCATGGCGGGTTTTTGATGTAAAACGATGTTTAAGGTAATCGGCTGCTAATTGCAGGTTTATCATAGGGCAAAGATAGCTACGGGAAACGAGAAACGAGAGACGAGATGAGAGAAACGGGACTTTTCCCGCATCTGGCTTATCACGTCCGAACAACATTAATTCGTAAATTTGTACACGCTAATGAATGAAAAGGAAGTAGAATCTCTAATTAAATTACTTGATGATCCGGACACGGAAATAGCAAGTCATGTTGAAGAAAAGCTCTTATCCTACGGAAACGACGTTATTCAGCATCTGGAAAACGCCTGGGGCCAGTCGCTGGACTCTATTCTGCAAGAGCGTATAGAAAATCTCGTTCACAAGATCCAGTTTCAAAATATCAAGAAAGAGCTTGAGCTCTGGTACATCGGAGGATCATTCGACCTGTTGCAGGGGATGCTTATCATAAACAAATACCAATATCCCGATCTCGATGAGCAAAAGGTGATTAATCAGCTGGAGGATATCAAACGCGATATCTGGATGCAGATGATTTATGATATGAGCGCGGTAGAAAAAGTGAAGCTTATCAATCACGTTCTTTATGGCGCCCATGGATTTACCGGTAACACTACCAATCATCAGGATCCACAAAATTCATACATCAGTCAAGTACTTGAAAGCCGGAAAGGTAACCAGATTCTTCTTGCTGTAATCTATTCCATCATTGCACAAAAGCTTGACATTCCGATATATGGAGTTAATCTGCCTCAGCATTTTATCCTCGCATACGTTGATGAAACACCTGCCGAGAGCATTATGGTTTCAGGCGACCTGTTTGAAGACAGAATATTGTTTTATATAAACGCATTCAACAAGGGATTCATATTCGGCCGCAAAGATGTCGATGCCTTTCTGAAACAGTTAAATGTTAAACCGAACGAGCATTTCTATGAACCCTGCACCAATGTAGATATCATTCAGCGCGTCCTGAGAAATCTGATCAGCGCTTATGAAAAATTGTCGGCATTAGATAAGGTGAAGGAACTGGAAGAATTGCTGGCGATGTTTCCGGAACCGAAATAAGTATTAAGTATCAAGATTTTCACCCAATCTTAATACTTAATACTCAGCACTCCTTCCTAAAACTCCATCAGATAAGACTTCAGAAACTCATCCAGATCTCCATCTAAAACTGCCTGTGCATTCGAAGTTTCATGGTTTGTTCTGAGATCCTTCACCAGCTTATATGGATGAAGAACATAATTCCGAATCTGTGAGCCCCACTCAATCTTCTTTTTATTTCCTTCTATACTCGCTGAAGCTTCTCTGCGTTTACGCATTTCGATTTCATAGAGCTGTGACTTCAAAAGTCGGATAGCGTTCTCCTTATTCTGGAGCTGAGAACGGGATTCCTGATTTTTAATGATAATTCCCGAAGGTTTGTGATATAACCTCACCGCGGTCTCAACTTTATTTACGTTCTGACCGCCTGCACCCCCGGATCGGAAAGTCTCAAATTCAATATCAGATGGATTTACGTCGATCTCTATGGTATCGTCCACTAATGGATAAACGTACACCGACGCAAATGAGGTGTGGCGCTTTGCATTCGAGTCGAACGGGGAGATCCGCACAAGACGATGTACCCCATTTTCACCTTTTAGATGTCCATACGCGAAGTTTCCTTCAAGCTGGATAGTAACTGTTTTTATACCGGCAACATCGCCTTCCTGATAATCCTGCTCTGTAACTTTAAATCCGTGCTTTTCTCCCCACATTACATACATCCGCAAAAGCATTGAAGCCCAGTCGCAGCTTTCCGTTCCTCCTGCCCCGGCCGTAATTTGCATAACCGCATTCAGCTGATCTTCCTCAGAGCTTAGCATATTCTTAAACTCCAGATCTTCGACTTTCTGCAGCGAAAGATCATATTGCTCTTTCAAATCAGCTTCTGTCGCGTCTCCGGACTGGAAAAAGTCAAGCATTACCGCTGAGTCTTCCACAGAGGACTCGGCCCCCTGGAATTCGTCGGTCCACTTCTTTTTTGTATTGATGGAATGAAGCGCTTTTTCAGCTTCTTTGGGGTCGTCCCAGAAATCCGGCCGGAGTGCTATGTCCTGCTCGTTCTTAAGATCATCTAACTTCTTGTCGATGTCAAAGATGCCTCCTCAGAGACGTTATTCTGTCCCTTAAATCCGTAATGTTTTCTTTGGTCATAATGCAAAAATATAAAAATTCGCATCTTTGAGAAGGTTAAAATAATTAGCTATGAGAACTTACATCCTGGTATTATTCGCTGCACTTGTAATTCAATCCTGTACTAACCCTCAAAAGCAAGTGGAAACATCCGACACCATAACGGTTATAGATTCAGTGCCTCATATTGATTCAACCGTAAAAGCAATTGAAAACACTCCTGTAGTGTTCAAAGGCTTATACACATTTGGCAATGAGGTTAGAACCTTTCAGGATTGCAGTGGCACTCAAACCGTTTATTGGGTTAATGACAGCATCGGCAACCTTCAGGATCGCTATGGAAAAACTAACCGCTTTCCATCCTACCCTTATGAAAGTGTTTATGCCGAAGTAAAAGGG
Source organism: Bacteroidota bacterium (assembly GCA_040384965.1). Taxonomy (GTDB): domain Bacteria; phylum Bacteroidota; class Bacteroidia; order Sphingobacteriales; family Sphingobacteriaceae; genus Daejeonella. The sequence continues at coordinate 17,312 of JAZKIH010000009.1, forward strand.
TATTTATCCGGAAAATCTAAAATGGGCTATGCATCAGAATATGAAAATGTCCTCGTAGTGACTGAAGTTATCAAAGTAAAAGCCAAAAATTACCGCACTGAATGCTATAATTATGAATTTATTGCCTTAGGAAATGAACCCTTTTGGTCTGTAGATATTATTCCGCAGGAGCGGCGGATAGTCTTTAAAGACGCAGGCTTAGAAAAAGCTACCGAGTTTATATATGCTCCGGCAAAAGTTTCCGGTGATGTTCATCGTTATGAGGCAACAAGTGCTGGAAATAAAAAGATCGTTGTGGTGATCCGTAAAGAAAAATGCAGCGATGGAATGTCGGACAGAGAATATAACTATTCAGCTCAAGTAACTGTTAACGGTACAGTTTATAAAGGCTGCGCAATAAAAAAGGGTGATAAGTTTCCCGATCACCCTTAATATAGCACGAGTTTTAAATCGAAATCCAAATTCTCGTTACGCACTCATAACGTATAAGTTAAAACCCGTCTGCTTTAATCTCTTTTGTAACGACAGGTCCATACTTTTCTGCGATCTTCCTGATCTCTTCTGATTTCCCTATGACAACGAATTGCAACTTATCTTTCGGGAAGTATTTATTTATGATTTCCCTCGATCTCGCTGCGGTGAGGCCGTCCACATTCTTCTCAAAGTTGTTAATATAAGATTCATCAAATCCATACCAGAACATCTGAGTTAACAAGCCTGCGAGCTGACCGGCAGTTTCATAACGCGGCGGAAATTGACCTTTTACATAGTTTTTCGCAGACGAAAGTGTTTTATCACTAAAACCATTCTTATGAAGACTGTCAAGTACCTGCAACGCCTTGTCTATTGTGGCTTCTGTAGTTTTATTGGCGGTAAAGGTAGAAATGGCGAAAGTTCCTGAATTCTTCAGGGGTGTGAAGCGACTGTTCGCTCCATAAGTAAGTCCTGAATTTACCCGAAGTTCGTCATTAAGCCATGATGTGAAACGTCCTCCGAAAACTGTATTTACAACTTCGATTGCCACAAAATCCGGATTATCTCTCCGAATTCCCAAGCCTCCAATTAGGAAGGTAGTTTCGCGTGCATCTTCTTTGTTAACAAGTAAAATTCTGGTTGACGAAGGAGACGGAACAGTTTGCGCTGCCAGATTAGCCTGGGCGGCAGCCTTTGCGTTCCAGGTTCCAAACAATGACTCCAGACGACTTCTCATGTCTTTAGAATTAAAGTCACCAGCTATAGCAATTGCCGATCCTTTTGGAGAGTAATTAGAGGAATAAAAACTCTTAAGATCATCAATGCTGAACTTCCCTACAGTGGCCTGGCTTCCTGTTAGCGAGTTACCATACACGTGATCACCGTAAATAAATTTGTCCCAGTATGAATTTATCACGTTCCGGGGACTTTGTTTTGCCTGCTCCAGGTTTGTCAATACTCTCTTCCTCTCCTTCTCAAACTCATCCTTGTCAAAAACCGGATCAACAAGCACCTCTTTAAGGATTGGCAAGACTTTATCAGCATCTTTTGACGCAAATTTTGATGATAGACCAGCTGATTCTTTACTGGCATAAGTATTTAACGTAGCGCCAATAAAATCAAGCTCTTCTTCAATCTTAGTTTTTGAATAGCTCTTAGTACCATACTGGAGGCCAGAGGCAGTAAGTGATGCTAGTCCGGATCTTTCTCCATCATAAATTGCCCCTGCCGGGACTATTGCGGAAACACTAATAACCGGAACCTCATGCTGTTCCATCAGATATACTGTCAGCCCGTTAGACAGTGTGAATTTCTCATAAGCGGGAACTTTAAAGGCGGCCTGCTTAGTTTGTGCATTAGCTGTAAGTGATAGTACAATAACTGTTAAAGCAGAGAATATATAATTTGTAATAGCTTTCATTTTCTTAGTCCTCAACGTTAGTTTTTAAAACTCCGACAGTACGGTTCGACTTTTTGAAATACTCATTTGCAACTCGTTTCACATCGTCTGCCGTCACCTTTGAATATTCTCCCGGGGCATCAAACATCTTTCGATAATCCCCAAAAAATACTTCGTAAGTACCAATGTTATTAGACTTTCCATTGATTGTTTCTAGCTGGGAATAGAATTCCATAAGCTTCTGGTTCTTTATCTTCTGCAGCTCTTGCGGAGTTATCCCTTCTTTCTTGATTTTTTCGATTTCTTCGTATACCGCGCTTTCAAGGTCAGCCTCCTTTACATTTTCAGCGCTTTCCAAATAGAACTGAAATAAGTTAGGGTCGAAACTCTCACTGAAGTCGGTAAAGACCGCTGTTGCAAGCTGCTTTTTATCAACTAGTGAAGAGTATAGGCGTGATGAATTTCCATTGCTAAGAATAGAGCTTAATATACTCAGCGCATAGTAGTCTTTATGCTTTGCTTCGGGGGTATGATATCCAATCATCATGTACGGAGTTGGAACCTCTTTCTGAACCGTTACCCGACGCTCTCCAGTTTGTGGCGGCTCAACCAGATGCACCGGTTTAGGATCCGGTCCTTTCGGAATATTGGCTAAATATTTTTCAGCAAGTTGCCTGACATTATCCACTTTTACATTACCAGAAACAACTACCACGCAATTGTTCGGAGCATAGTAGGTTTTGAAATACTTTTCCAGATCTTCCTTAGTCCAATTTTTAATGTCATTCTCATAACCAATAACCGTCCAATGATATGGGTGCTCCTGAAAAGCCGTAGCATTTACTGCATCTCCAAGCATACTCCATGGGGAATTCTCCAGCGACGTGCTTCTTTCTGAAAGAACTACGCCACGCTCGCTTTCAACCATCTTAGGGTCGATACTCAGGCTTGAAATACGATCGGCTTCGAGGTCAAAAATGGTTTCCATGGCGCTAACCGGAAACCAGTTCGTATAAACTGTCACGTTCTGGGTGGTGTAAGCATTATTTGCGCCGCCATTGAATTCCATCGTCTGATCAAACATCTTCGGGCCAAATTTCTTGGCTCCATTAAACATCATATGTTCAAAAAAGTGCGATAAGCCGGTTATTCCGGGATACTCGTTCCTGGATCCAACTTTATAAAACAGGTACATGTTGGCATTGGGAATCGAACTATCCTCAAGCACCAGGAATTTCATTCCGTTCTTCAATGTAAATGTCTTCACATCGTCGGCTTTAGTCTGCGCAAACAGTGGAATGCAGCAGCCCATCAGTAAGATGGTTAATAATTTCTTCATTAATTTATAATTGATTGGTCAGGAATAAATTCAAATTAATGGATATATATCTAATTTTACAATTAATTAAACCAGATTTACCTAAAACTCCGTTGGTATTAATGCTCTACCTTAATACTTACACCAAATACAAATAATTAACCATGCTTCCACGCCAGAAATTGACATCGTCACACGCTTTCAAAGCTTTAGGTCAGCACTACGATCAAATAAAAAAACACCATCTGAGAGATTTATTTCGGGATAAGGCAAGGTTCGATAAATTCTCAATAAAATTTGGTGACATACTGCTGGATTACTCTAAAAATAGAATCAATGACGAAACTCAAAAATTACTTATAGAGCTGGCGAGGGAATGCGGTGTTAAGGAAGCTACTGAGGCCATGTTTAACGGCGAAAAGATTAATGAAACCGAAGACAGGGCTGTTTTACATACTGCACTCCGTGACCCGAGGAAGTCGGGATTTATGCTCGAAGGCAGAGATATATCTGCTGACATTCACCGTGTTCTCGGTAAAATGGAGTCGTTCTCTGCAAAAGTCATCAGCGGAGACTGGAAAGGGTATAGCGGAAAGCCTGTAGAGCACATTGTAAACATAGGAATTGGAGGATCCGATCTCGGTCCGGTAATGGTTACCGAAGCTTTAAAGCCTTACAGCAACCATCTTAAATTACATTTTGTTTCCAACGTTGACGGTTCTCACATTGCTGAAACGCTGAAGAAAGTTGATCCGGAAACGACCTTGTTCATGATTGCTTCCAAAACATTTACTACTCAGGAAACGATGGCCAATGCATACTCTGCCCGCGACTGGTTCCTGAATAATGGGGGCACAAAAGATGAAGTGGCAAAACACTTTGTAGCTATTTCGACTAATGAAAAAGGTGTTGCAGAATTTGGGATCGACACCGATAATATGTTTGAATTCTGGGACTGGGTTGGCGGCCGTTATTCACTATGGAGTGCTATTGGTTTGAGTATTGCCTGTGGTGTGGGCTTCTCAAACTTTAGGCTGCTGCTCGATGGCGCACATGAAGCCGATAAACATTTCCGGAATGCCGACTTTAACGAAAATATCCCGGTGGTACTCGCTTTACTTGGTATCTGGTATACCAACTTTTTCGAGGCCCAAAGTCAGGCAATCTTGCCTTACGACCAATATATGCATCGTTTCGCAGCCTACTTTCAGCAGGGAGACATGGAAAGTAACGGAAAATCGACAGACCGCGATGGAGACGTCATAGATTATCAAACAGGTCCTGTGATCTGGGGCGAGCCCGGCACCAACGGTCAACATGCTTTCTATCAATTAATCCACCAGGGAACAAAACTTATTCCATGTGATTTTATCGCTCCTGCTCAGAGTCACAATCCTATCGGACAGCATCATCAACTATTACTGTCTAACTTCTTTGCGCAAACTGAGGCGTTAATGAATGGGAAGAACAGGGCAGAAGTAGAGGCTGAGCTCAAAGCTTCGGGCAAAAAGGCTAGAGAGATCGTCGAACTTGCCCCTTTCAAGGTGTTTGATGGTGATAAACCAACCAACTCCATACTTGTCAAAAAGATTACTCCATTTACATTAGGTTCGTTGATCGCGATTTACGAACACAAGATATTTGTGCAGGGCGTAATATGGAACATTTTTAGTTTCGATCAATGGGGTGTTGAGCTTGGGAAACAACTTGCCGGCCAAATCCTGCCGGAATTGAAGAATAACGCCAAAATTGATGGGCATGACGCCTCCACAAATGGGTTAATCAATCAGTATAAAGCCTGGCGTTGAACTGAAACGCTAACAATTCACAGTTTTCTAAATTCCAAACGGCGAACCCGCAGTTAACTTATAATCAAGTGACTGTTTATTTTAAATTTATGGGTTCGCCAACCTCATGCCCCGCAGCTGACTTGAAATTTAGGCCGAGCAATCCCGACAATGTTTGCGCCAACTGTTTATGATAAACTGTTGACTGAGTTTTCACTTCTCCCTTAGCGGGGGTGTCTGGTCCGATAACTGCAAACCAAACTTGCTCGGCGCCGACAATTTTCTCGCCATGGGTTCGCCAGGTGTCAAGGGGCATTTGTCCTCTGCCATGATCACATGTTATCAAAAGTGTTGTTTGATCTTTATAAAAAGGATCTGACTGAATGTACTTCCACAGATCGGCTAACATCGCATCTGTTTTTGTCGCTTGCTGTAGGTAAGACCTATAATTTCCCTGATGTGCGAGATCATCGGTTTCGTCAAAGCCAAGATATAATACTCTCGGCTTTTTATCTATCATATACTGCTTGCCGAATTGATAGGTCAAAACATCTAATCGAATCTCTTCTGCTACAAAGCCTGGCGCCTGATGTTGCAGCTCATTTAAGAGTTTTAGCCGGTCGCTCATATCGGGAACCTGTAGGTCAGTTAAACCAGCATTAACTATTATACCTGAACGCTTGTCGTTTAATATGGAGGGGAAAACATCCCATGAAGTAAACGCAATTACCTTGCCCTCAAAACCCTTTTGCTTGTTGATAAACTCCAGCAGGTTTGTATTCGGGTTAGGAACCTTATCATTCGAGTTGACCCGGGGATCCGGGAAACCTGTAAAAAGTTCGCTGTATCCTGGGTAAGAGAACTTATAAGGATTTGCTACTTCAGCCTTATTGCCCAAATCCCGGTTGCCATATATTTGGCCTTTCTCTATTACTGTCGACCATAAAAAAGGCATTAGTATTTTACGGCGGTCCTGCGGTGACTCCCTGACAAATCTGGCTGTAACTCCTTTCTTTTCAGAGTTATATTCTTTCATATTAACTAAAACCGAGTCTGCTCCTCTAAAAACCTCTTGCCATCGGAGACCGTCAAGTGTCACTACGACCAGATTCTTGGTCTTATTTTGTCCTGATGCAAATGACCCGCAAAGAAACAGGGCGGCTATTAGTAATGTTTTTTTCATTATAGGATTGTTTGAGGACTTAATTTAATCTGAAATAACTTATCCCATTTCTTTCCGGTTACGAATAGTCGTTTCCCCGCAACATCCCATGCAATACCGTTTAAAACCAAATCTGTATCTGCGGAATACTTAGGATACAGATCTGACAGATCTATATCAGCCGTTACCTGACCGTTTGCAGGATTAATAACTACGATGCGATTTGATTCATAAACATTCGCATAAATCTTACCGTCTATAAACTCTAGTTCATTTAGATATTCAACGGGACCATTATGGTCATATACTTCTATGTAACCTTCTTCCATGTAAGTATTTTTGTTCAGTATATGGATGACATTGGTACCGTCAGAGTTATATATTTTATTTCCATCATTACATAAGCCCCATCCTTCGCGGATGTAATTAGGCGTCCATTGGCGGAGGACTTTCAAGGTTTTCAGATCATACTCCATCATCAGATTTTCCTGATAAGTAATCATAAGAATCTTATCCCCCACAATGGTTATGCCTTCTGCAAAGATTTTATCGACCGGGGTTAGCTGTAATACCTTACCTGTAGACGGCTCAACCTTCCTTATAGACGATTCACCTGCCAGACCATCGCTCTCATAGAATACGCCGTTGTGAAATTCCAGTCCCTGAGTATATGACTCAGTATCATGCTTGAACTCCTGGACAACAGTGTAACTCAACTTCTGAGGGATTAAGGAAGATTTCAAGACAATGCTCGTACTGATCTCTTCAGGTTCCGCTCCCTGGCGATATATTTTTGCCGTAATTGCCTTTGTCCCGAGAGGTAATTTCGCGGTTTGAATACTAACAGGCTTACCACCTGCAGTATTTGAGACACGTTCACCGTCTGCGAAATACACTACTGAATCTGCCTTATCAGCAAGCTTTACCTGCAAATTAATACTATCGCCAACATTTACAGATCTGCCTGCTACCGGACTAACGAAGCTGGATGTTTCCGCGGTCTTAGTTCCATCACTGTTACATTGAGTCAATAATAGCATGACCGAAGCTGAGAGAAAAATTAATTTTAAACGCATTGGTATATATGTTTGTAAGACTAGTGCTATGACCCTGGCCAGAACGCATCTTCGATATGGTTTATGTAATAACTATCAAATTTATCAAACAGTATTGATATTATATCAAACCTGATCTCATCATTATGGCGGGTCTTGTAAATATATTCCTCTGCCGCGTATTCCATTAGGCCCTGCTTGGCAGGAGTGACAAAATCTTCTGGCTCGCCATAGGTATTGCCCGTTCTTGTTTTTACCTCCGCAAAGATCAATGTTTCATCCTTAGATGCGATCAGATCTACCTCTGCCCTTCTGTATCTCCAGTTGACTTCCAGAATTTCGTATCCCTTATCTTCAAGATGCTTTTTTGCAATGACTTCTCCTCTTTTGCCAGTGTCGTTATGCGAAGCCATTACTTAACAATGACCGACCCAAGAAACGCTGATATTCCCTTCTCAACTTCCTTTACCTGCAAGTATTTTTTCATCAGGATTGCCTGATTATCCGTGTCATCTTCTGCCTGGATCTCATCCCGGATCTTTTTGAGTATCCGATCGACCTTTCGCTTTTTTAAATGAAAAATTCCACCCAATATAGTTGAACGAAGGTTTTCACTTTCATTTTTCACATAGATCTTCCTTTTGGCATACCAGTTTTCACTTAGGATATATGGTGAAGAAACCATTGATATCGCGAGATCGGCAATTTCGTGATCTGAATGCTTAATAAAATTCTGCTCAGACGGAAGTTCGCCTTCCTCTAATTGTCGCTTATATTCATCAATAACCCGGATACACAGGGGGTGTTCGAACGTTACATCAGCAAGATTCCCAATTACGTACGGGGCAATGTAAGTGTCAGTGATCCCGTCCCAGTGAACTAATTCATGACCGTAATTTAGCAGCAGGCGAACGATCTCCTTTTCCTGCGTTTCATCAGTATCTGACGGGCTGGTCTGCATTTCGGCAAAATCCGGCTCTGGAGGAGCTTCATGAATTGCCGGGGGCTGATACGAACCTTTACTTTTTGCAGCCCTTATTTTATTGAGCTCAGAAATTAAAACCCGCTCTTCAATTTGCAAAAGGGAACTGCACTCTCTCACGAAAACTGATGCTTTAATGCCATCCGGGATTTTTGCAATACTTTCAACAACTTCGCGAATAATTCCAGCCCGCTTGATAGGGTCTTTTCCGGCATCCTTCAAAAGGATACTGGTTTTAAAAAGTATAAAATCTTTTTTGCTTTGCTCTATGTGCGTTTTGAATGCAGCACTACCGAACTTTTGAACATAAGAATCCGGATCATCGCCATCCGGGAAAAGAACAACTTTAACATTGAGTCCCTCCTCGAGAATCATATCCAAACCTCTTAAAGATGCTTTGATACCGGCCTCATCCCCATCATATAATATAGTGATATTCTCAGTAAAGCGTTTGATCAGTCGGATCTGTTCGACAGTAAGAGATGTTCCTGAGGAAGCCACGACGTTCTCGATCCCTGCCTGGTGAACAGAGAGGACGTCCGCATAGCCCTCAACCAGGTAACAGTTATCGAGATCCCGGATTGCTTTCTTGGCGAATGATAAACCATAAAGCACATTCGACTTATGGTAAATGTCGCTTTCGGGAGAATTTACATATTTTGGAACGGCTTTATCGGTTTTGAGAGTTCTACCGCCAAAACCAATCACCCGGCCCGTGAAACTATGTATTGGAAACATCACCCGCCCACGGAACCTATCGTAGAGTTTTTCACTGTCCTTTCGGATCGTCAATCCTGTCTCTTCAAGAAACTGAATGTTGTAGCCTTCGGCAGTTGCTGCAGTCGTAAATGCATCCCAAACATCGGGCGAATAGCCGAGTTCAAATTTCTTAATAATATCATCCCGAAATCCACGCTCCTTAAAATAGCTAAGGCCGATGCTTTTACCTTCATCTGTTTCCAGCATCTGCTGCTGGAAAAATCTGGCAGCAAATCCCGAAACGATAAACAGGCTTTCACGCCGGTCATTAATCGCCTGTTCTTCCGGTGTATTTTCTACATCAGCAATTTCAATGCTATACTTGTTTGCCAGGTATCTCAGGGCTTCCGGGTAAGTCGCTTTTTCGTGATCCATGACGAACCGTACTGAATCTCCGCCTTTACCGCATCCGAAACACTTATAAATACCCTTTCCTACTGAAACGTGAAATGAGGGCGTTTTCTCATTATGAAACGGACATAAACCGATTAAACTGGTTCCCCTGCGCTTCAGCGATACGAAGTCACCAACAACATCCTCAATACGGGATGTTTCAATGATTTTATCAACAGTTTCTTTAGGGATCAAAATTATTCAGCTGGGGTTTAAAATTACTGAAATTTTTGTCTTGCGTAAATGAAAGGGGTAAATTTCTTAGGAATAGGCATTACATCCTGCCCAAGTTCAGATGCTGATAAGCGAATTCTTAATTCCATAAACTACCAGTCCAGTCCGTGATTTAATGTTTAGCTTGGTGAAGAGTGATTCACGATAGCTGTCCACCGTCCTCGGACTTACGTTCATTTTATCAGCAATCTCTTTATAGGTTAATTCAGTGCAGCAATATTGGAGAAATTCCATTTCTCTCTGACTAGGTTTCGCCTCGGTAACACCAGGTTTAGATTCACTTCGGAGCGACATTAACATTCTTCCGGAAACGTTCTCATTAATGAACAACCCTTTTTCTTTTGTAATCTTTATCGCTTCAAGCAGATCAGATGCGTTGGATTCTTTTAACAAATAGCCGCACGCACCGGCTCTTAACATGTTGATGATGGATCGTTCATCGTCAAACATGCTTAAGGCTAAGACACAAATTTTGGGGTATAGAGATGTTACCCATTTCGTCGCTTCGTACCCATCCATTACAGGCATAGTAATGTCCATGAGTATGATATCCGGTAAATTATCTGCAGAAAGCTTTTGCTGGAGATCTTTGCCGCTTGATGCAGCGAACAAAACATCAATTTCCTCAAACTCAGAAAGCAGGTTTGCCACACCTGATCGGAATAAGGTATGGTCATCAACTATTACAATTGAAATCTTCTCTGTCATAACTTAAGGATAGGGGACATTTATAACAATTGTAGTGCCTTTACCCAGGGCAGAGACGACATCAATATCGCCCTCAATTGCTTTCGTCCTTTTAAACAAATTCGACAGGCCCATACCGTGAGCTACTTCCTCCAGCACAAATCCAACTCCATTGTCAGCAATTGAAAGGAAAAGGTTTTCCTGAGAAAAATTCAAAGTGATTGTTATTTCTGTAGCTAATGAATGCTTAATGATATTGTTAATCACTTCCTGCACAAGCCGGAAAAGTATTAAATCTTTCTTTGCCGAAAGGTCACAATCCAATGGCACATCATTATTGAAGTTCACAGTATAGCTGCCAGACTTCCTTAACCATTCAATCTCATATTTTATAGCATCTACCAGGCCTGTTTCAATTATTTTCTCTCCATGCAGGAGGTTAGCCAGCTGCCTTAATTCTTTAATGGAGCGCCGCACGAGTTGCTGCGAGTCGCCCAGCTTTTTAGCTGCTTTAACATCTGTGATCTTAATAGACCCCAAAGTGAGGCTGGTCAGACTTAACAGCTGCCCGATATTATCATGGAGGTCTGCAGCTATGGTTTTCATAGTTTGCTCCTGAACCTCAAGTTGAGTTCTTAGGAGGTCAGCCTCATATTCACTTTGCAGAGTTTGCTTTTCAATGATATAACCTTTTTTTCTGCGATTATATGAAGTAATATAAAGCAGCAAAAAAGCCGGAGCCAGTAAAAATACAAGCGTACTTAGAATTATGATGCTAGTAAGTTCGTTATTCGACGCCTGCATAAATACGAATAGGACCAGAAACCATAAAGTAAGATATTGAGCAGTATAAAGATATAATACCTTAGCGTATGAACACCATCTATAAAAATGCTTATCCGTATATAAACCAGATCGCAGATTACGCTCCCAAAACAAAAGAAACAAATCCCGCTGATCCACCAAAAAGGAGCATGAGTATTTAAATTGATATACTGTGGCGACTTTAAGAGTTGATAGAAATAATACCATCCATAACTTACAAATACTACAGACATTATGGTATTAGTCACGGAATGATAAACCGAAATGCCGTGCAGAACTGTTTCAGCAAAAAAACTTATTAGAGGGATTGATAGCCCCCCTAATAAGTATATAGGTTTTTTTATATAATCAGAAAGAAAATGCACAAGCATTGAGCCCACATAACCAATTTTCAAAAGTGTGTAATAATTGTAAAGCCAGGCATTACTGGTGTGCATTATTTTCCTCAGCACATAAAAGCCTGTTATCTCAATCAATACCGTGGCAAGAAGAAACAATATTGTGAATCTCCAATAACGATCTGGTTCATTTCGCAAATACGCAAATGCAAAAATCAGGCAAATGGATTCAATAAGTACATGCGGGCTTATCCATTCCATTCTTAATCTACTTCAGATCCAAAACTGACGCCAAAATTATTTGGAGGAGATAGTTCTCCATTATTTAGCGGCTCGGTTCTCTTTTTTGGAATCTTGTGGTAATAATCTTTATGTCCTTTCTCGCTTTTAACCCAAAAAGTCGAGACGAAAATCAACGTATTACGTTCTTTCCTCCCAGAAACATTTTGATATCGTCCAAAATAGATACGAACGCCATCAGTTACGCTGTCTGTCTTTGTAGAATCTCCCTTTTGCAGCGCGGTTCGTTCTGCTCTCAATTGATCGACTAACTTACCCAATGTGTCTAAGTGAAACCAAACAGATCTGGTATTTTGCTTACCCGAATCTTCAGAATCCTTACCCGCATGGGGTTTATAGTTTCTTACCATCGTATCAGCGGCACCAAAAGACAGCGCGTCAGCAGTATAGCCTGAACTATCGTAGGAAATATTAGCCAGAAGTTCATCATTATTCTGACTATTTGTACCGACGTTCCTTTCAGAACTTGACTCGCAACCTATCGTAAAGGCTGCTAGTAATGCAATAAGAATTAAATTTCTACTCATTTTCTTAAGTTTTAGGTTTCCACTAATATCCATAAAAAATTAAAGAAGAAACAACCCGTAAGATCCTCATTCCCAACACCGTAAAAACACCCAGTCATTTTGGGTGAATAGCACCTGAGCTGTGAAAATTCTATAGAAGAGATTTGAGTAAACTAAATACGGATATCATGCATCACTTAATTTTAAACAAGCCCGCCATTTCGGCGATGACGATAAGTCAGCGGGAAGGAGAAATATTGCAATTGTTGTCGAATGGCTACAACAGCCGCGAGATCGCAGACAGGCTATTCATAAGCGAGTTTACTGTTCAGACTCACAGGAAAAATATGCTGAGGAAGATGGGGTTTCGTAATTTCTACCAGCTGCTATGCTGGGCGATAAAACAGGGAGTGGTGCAACTGTAGCAACAAACTAATTTGCGCCCATTTTGTATCCTTTATGCAGGATCAAAAAGCTCGCCCGTTCTTCTTTTTTTAGCGGAATATCCCAGTTTCCCTGGTAACTGATCTTGGTGGGAAGGAGAGCCTGATCATCACCAAAATACCCCAGCTCGATATTCATCTTAACATCAAAATCGAAGGCAAGATTACCATATTTCATGTCGACAGAACGACCCAGGATTTGGAAATTACGCATATCGAAAGTTGTGATCAGCTCCTTAATCATTATGCCGTCTTTGGTCCAGTTCGATAAACCCGGCTTCATTTTCACCTTAAAAATATACACTGGAATTGAGTCCAGATAAGTGCCCCGAAAAAAGGAATAATCATAAAACTGACGCATGTTTGGAGTAAAGATTGCCGTCTTATTACTAATGAAAGGGATTCCTTTAACCGGTCGGCCCGGACTAAAGATCAGCGTCTTAAGTTTATTTTTGTAAGATTCGTTGCTCTCCTTAGTTCCCCCCAAATCTTCGGAAGGCGTAAAGTCAGAGTTGTATGCATTCATAAAGATATAGTCAAACATCTCCACCGTATAAAGCGAGTATTTGCCATTCTTCTTATAAACTTTGCCTTTATCTCTTTTTTCAAGAATCTGCATTTTATAAGGGCCGTTGTTATTATGAAATATTCTGCGGTAAATACTGCCCTCAACCTTATTTTTTTTATCGTAAGTAAAGACGTTATTTTCCGCTGTGAATGAATATTTCTTCATATTCCGGAACGCTTTATAAAAACTTGTATCATTCATTACTTCGTTAATAAATGATTCAACAGTTAGTCGCGTAGATTGAACAGTTATTGCTGAGTCGATGTTGATCGTCCAAACTGTATCGGGATTAAAGCGCGGAAGGTCCTGCGCAAAAGTAAGAGCACTGGAAAATAGTACAGCAATAATTAAAATAAACTTCTTCATAGTACTTGTAAATGCAGACGGACTGCAATCATTAATTACCCAATTGTTTCAGGGCTATGTAAGTCATGAGGCCTGTACTTAATTTGAGGGAATCTTCGTCCACGTCAAACGTGGGAGTGTGTACAGATGAGGTTATACCGCGCGATTCATTACCAGTTCCAAGTCTGTAAAAACAAGCATCCGAGACCTGAGAATAATACGCGAAATCTTCAGCTGCCATCCAGATATCCAGATCCAGAACGTTTTCTTTGCCTAAATATTCTTCTGCATGGGCACGGGTATTCGCGGTAAGCTTTTCTTCATTGATTAAAAAAGGATAACCCCTCATAATGTTGAAGTCGCAGCTGCCGCCCATCGCTTCAGCAATACCTTCAGCCATTTTCTTCATCTTCACATGTGCCTGACCTCTCCATTCTTCATCCATAGTTCTGAAGGTCCCCTCAAGCTTTACCTCATTAGGAATAACATTCGTAGCCCCGTTCGCAATAACCTTTCCAAAAGAAAGAACAGATGGCATTTTGGGATCAGCTACTCTGCTAACGATCTGCTGCAGGGCAATGATAATATGAGAGGTAATTAATACAGGATCAATATTTTGTTGGGGCTGAGCTCCATGGCCGCCTTTCCCATGAACGGTGACATATATTTCGTCAGTTGAAGCCATATACTTACCCGCACGGAAACCAACTTTACCTGTTTCAATCAAAGGCATTACATGCTGACCAATAACTGCCTGCGGCTTTGGATTTTCCAGAACGCCTTCTTTGATCATCAGATTAGCTCCGCCGGGCAGCCTCTCTTCTGCAGGTTGAAATATCAGCTTAACTGTTCCTGCAAATTCATCCTTCAACTGTGTCAGGATCTTTGCAGTGCCAAGCAGAGATGAAGTATGAACGTCATGCCCGCATGCATGCATGACCCCTGCTTTCGTTGAGCGGTAAGGGACATCATTGGCTTCGAGGATGGGCAAGGCATCCATATCGGCACGAAGCGCAACTACAGCCCCGGAAGGTTTAGACCCAGTGATGAGGGCAACAATACCCGTATCGGCCATGTTTTGATAAGTAATTCCCAGCTCATCAAGTTTAGATTTTACAAATGCAGAAGTCTCATATTCTTCAAAAGACAATTCGGGATTGGCGTGCAAATGCCTGCGGTTTCCGATAACTTCCTTATGAATATCCTGAGCCAACTGGCTGATCTTATCTTTAAGCATTACTTGGGATTTATTTTTTCGGGGAAAATGAATAGAGAGTTATACTGTTTTTTCAGGTCGTTCATAAACTTCTGTGCTTCCAGCTTCGTCCTGAAATCACCGACTCTAACCCTATAATTTGGCTGGGTATAACTGACATAGCTCGTAACACCAGGAAAAAGCGACTTGAATTTGCTCTGCTCCGAGTATGCGTCATCACGGCCAAGTCCGGAGAATATCTGAACTCTGAAGCCAAGGCTTGTAACCGTATTCCTGGAACCGCCTGCCCGGCTGATAGCCAGCCGTTTGGAAATGAGGCTGTCTATCTGCGGATCTTTAATCACAACTACCTTGCCCTGCTGGGCAAAAGCGGCAGTTGTTAAAAAGAAACCAAATAATAGCCCTATGATCAGTTTCCCGCGCATCAATTAATCTAATCCTACTCCGTGACAGTTTTTATATTTCTTGCCGCTTCCGCAAGGACATTGATCATTTCTGCCGATCTTTTGCTCTACACGAATTGGCTGTGTTTTTTGCATCTCCCTGGTATCATCAACCGGTACTCCGTTGGCGGTCTGGGCAAGCTCAGGTTTTGAAACCTTCAATTTGCTCATGTCCTGCTTGGGCTGAGGGCGAGCCTCACGAACCTGCTCCGGATCCTGTGATGGGATATTTCCTCTGAAAAGGAAGTTTACAATATCCTTGTTGACTGTGGCAAGCATTTGCTTGAACATATCAAACGCCTCCATCTTATAGACGATCAATGGATCCTTTTGTTCGTAAACCGCATTCTGAACAGATTGCTTTAACTCATCCATTTCACGTAAATGTTCTTTCCACGCATCATCGATCAGAGCCAACACCACAGTCTTCTCAAATGCTTTGAACACCTCATAGCCACCCGTATCTACTGCCTTTTTAAGATTGGTAGATACCTGTACCTGACGGACGCCATCCGAGAAAGGAACTATAATATTCTCGATATGCTCGCCTCTCTCCCGAAGAACATCTTTCAGAACCGGCAGAGTTTGCTGAGCCACTGCTTCAAGCTTGCGATGATAGAAATCATCAATCCGGGCGAAAACAGCGTCGGTAAGCTTATGCGCATTCATTTCTGCAAACTGCTTATCAGAAATCTCCGGATCAACAGAGAATATTCTGATGACCTCCATCTGGAACCCTTCGTAATTATTGTCTTCTTTATACTCAGTAGCAATGTCTTCAACAACGTCAAAAATGGTATTGTTCAGATCCACGTCCAGACGTTCACCGAACAGGGCGTTCTTACGCTTTGCATAGATCACCGAGCGCTGAGAGTTCATCACATCATCGTACTCAAGCAAACGCTTACGTACACCGAAGTTATTCTCCTCAACTTTACGCTGCGCACGCTCAATTGATTTGGTGATCATCGAATGCTGGATAACTTCCCCATCTTCAATACCCATTCTCACCATGATGTTTGAAATCCTTTCTGATCCGAATAAACGCATTAGATTATCCTCCAGGGAAACAAAGAACTGGCTTGACCCGGGGTCACCCTGACGACCAGCACGTCCGCGAAGCTGCCTGTCCACACGACGTGACTCATGACGTTCAGTACCTACAATAGCTAAACCTCCGGCTTCTTTTACTCCCGAACCAAGCTTAATATCCGTACCCCGACCTGCCATGTTGGTGGCAATAGTTACTGTACCGGCCTGTCCAGCCTCAGCAACGATATCTGCTTCCTTTTGGTGAAGCTTCGCATTCAGTACATTATGTTTAATACCTCTAAGTTTAAGCATCCTGCTTAACAGCTCAGAGATTTCAACTGAAGTAGTACCCACAAGTACCGGTCTGCCTGCCTGAGTTAATTTGGTAATCTCATCCGCCACAGCATTATATTTTTCCCGGACAGTACGGTAAACCATATCCTCCTGATCCTTACGCTGAGCTTTAACGTTTGTAGGGATCTCAACAACATCCAGTTTGTAGATCGTCCATAGCTCGCCAGCTTCGGTGGTAGCTGTACCGGTCATACCGCACAGCTTGTGATACATTCTGAAGAAGTTCTGCAGGGTAATTGTTGCGTATGTTTGAGTCGCATCTTCAACCTTTACATTTTCCTTCGCCTCTATCGCCTGGTGCAAACCATCTGAATAACGGCGGCCATCCATGATACGGCCGGTCTGCTCATCTACAAGCTTGATCTTGCCTTCGTCAACGATATATTCAACGTCGATCTCAAATAATGTATATGCTTTAAGTAATTGATTGATCGAGTGGATACGCTCAGACTTAATTGAGAAATCCCGCATCAGCTCATCTTTCTTAGCAATCTTTTCTTCAGTAGACAAACTTGACTTTTCAAGATCAGCTATTTCAGTACCCACATCGGGCATAACGAAAAAGTTCGGGTCCTCACCAGAAGTTGTGATCAGTTCAATACCTTTTTCGGTTAACTCAACCTGATTATTTTTTTCATCTATCACAAAGAACAGCTCCGCATCAACGGTTGGCATTTCTTTGTTCTGGTTTTCCATGTAGTGATGCTCCGATTTAGTCAGCACCTGTTTCATTCCGGGCTCGCTAAGGAATTTTATTAATGCCTTGCTTTTTGGCAGACCCCTATATGCACGAAGCAATGCTAAACCACCATCCTGTGGTCCGTTTTGTCCTGCATTAATGGAACGCTTAGCCTGATTAAGAACATCTACAATAAAGTTCTTTTGAGCGGTAACCAGTCTTTCTATCCTTGGCTTTAATTCATAAAATTCATGCTCATCACCACGGGGGATTGGACCGGAAATAATTAGCGGCGTCCGCGCATCATCGATCAATACTGAATCCACCTCATCGACCATCGCAAAATGCAGTTTCCGTTGAACCAGACTTTCCGGGTTCAATGTCATATTGTCACGCAAGTAGTCAAATCCAAATTCGTTATTTGTTCCGAAAGTGATATCAGCGCCATAAGCCCGTCTGCGATCTTCTGAATTCGGCTGGTGTTTATCAATACAATCAACCGTTAAACCGTGGAATTCAAATAGCGGACCGTTCCATTCAGAGTCACGTCGCGCCAGGTAATCATTCACCGTAACGATGTGAACGCCTTGCCCGGAAAGTGCATTTAAGTATGCTGGAAGTGTACCAACAAGCGTTTTACCTTCACCCGTTGCCATCTCAGCGATCTTACCCTGGTGAAGAACGATACCACCTATCAGCTGAACATCGTAATGAATCATGTTCCATGTTACCTCGGTGCCTGCAGCCAGCCAGGTATTATGGTGAATTGCTTTATCGCCCTGAATAACAACATTCTGCTTACGTGCTGCAAGCTCCCTGTCGGCCTGGGTAGCTGTAACTTCTAATGTTTTGTTTTCAGTAAACCTGCGCGCAGTATCTTTCATCACTGCAAATGCCTCAGGAAGTATTTCCATAAGGACTTTCTCAAGCTCCTTATCACGGTCCTTTTGCAATTTGTCCAGCTCATCGTAGATAGCTGTTTTCTCATTAATAGGAAGCTCAGCAGCTTCAGCCTTTAGCTTAACCTCAGCAATTTCCTTATCAATTGAAGACAAAAATTCTGCAATACGCGCTTTAAAATCGAGAGTCTTTTGTCTCAATTCATCATTGCTTAATGCGGCTAACTTGGCATATTCTTCCTTTGTTTTTTCTACAAGAGGCTGAATTATCTTTATATCGCGATCAGATTTACTTCCGAAAAGTTTATTTAAAATAGCTAACATATATATGGTAATGTTGAAATCAAGTTTATACAACAACTAAGCCATTGCCATTTGAAAGTCAGAATGGCATAAATGGAGGTGCAAAATTACGATTTAATTATGATAATAGGATTTATAGGAATGATAGGATTCTTTATCTTCGCATCATGAATATCCTCCTCCTAGGCTCCGGCGGGCGTGAAAGCGCTTTCGCAGCGAAAATGGCTCAAAGCCCGCTTTTGTCTCAATTATATATCGCTCCGGGTAACGGCGGCACGGGAACTTTCGGAAAGAATGTCAACTTAAAAGCGACAGACTTCGATGCGATAGGCACGTTTGTTCTTAAAAACGATGTAAAAATGGTGGTCGTAGGGCCGGAGGAGCCACTAGTAAAAGGTATTCATGATTATTTTCTTGACAGGGCAGACTTAAAACACATCCCGGTTATTGGTCCTCAGCAAGAGGGAGCACAACTGGAAGGAAGCAAAGACTTTTCCAAACAGTTTATGATCAGGCATGGCATTCCAACCGCAGCTTTCAAATCCTTTACAGTAGACACTTTACAGGAAGGCCTACAATATCTCGAAACTCAAAAACTCCCTATCGTGTTAAAAGCTGATGGCCTGGCTGCTGGCAAAGGGGTGTTAATTTGTGAGACGCTGGCCGAAGCAAAACTGGAACTTACGGCAATGCTGGCTGATGCTAAGTTTGGCGAGGCAAGCAGTATGGTAGTTATTGAAGAATTTCTTACCGGGATTGAATTATCTGTTTTTGTTCTGACCGATGGGAAATCGTATAAAATACTTCCGGAGGCTAAAGACTACAAACGGATTGGCGAGGGCGATACCGGCTTAAATACCGGCGGAATGGGTTCTGTTTCTCCTGTTCCCTTTGCGGATGCTCAATTTATGAAGAAAGTTGAAGACCGTATTATTATTCCAACGATCGAAGGTTTAAAGAAGGATAATATCCCGTACAAAGGCTTCATTTTTATCGGACTCATGGCTTCGCACAGTCCGGAAGGCAAAGAACCATACGTTATCGAATACAACGTACGCATGGGCGATCCTGAAACCGAAAGCGTTATACCCAGAATCGAAAGTGATTTAATCGAGCTCTTCAAAGGCGTTGCGGAGGAAAATCTTGCAGAAAAAGAATTGAAAATATCTTCTAAGATTGCTGCTACCATTATGCTCGTCGCCGGTGGCTACCCCGGTGAATACTTAAAAGGAAAAGCGATAACCGGCATAGAAAACCTGAGACATTCCGTTGCTTTTCACGCTGGTACGGAGCTGGATAATGGAATTGTAAAATCAAATGGAGGGCGTGTAATCGCTATTACCTCACTGCAGGACAACATGTTTGATGCTGTACAAAAAGCTACAGCCGATGCGGGCAGGATTTATTTTGATGGAAGATATTTCAGAGCCGATATCGGGGCAGACCTTATGTAATTTATAACAGCAAGAAAAAACCGTTATCCTACTTCTTTAAAACTTCTTCCAGCTTCGCAATCAGATCAGGCCCGCGGAGGTCTCTCGCGATTATCTTGCCGCTAGGATCCAGCAGGAAATTTCTTGGTATACTCTGAATACCGTATAGCACCGCAGCTGCACTCTGAAAATATTTCAGTTCTGATACCTGCGTCCAGGTCAATTTATCATCACGAACGCCTTTGAGCCAATCCTTTCGGTCACGATCCAGTGACACGCCTAACACAGTAAAACCTTTGTCCTTGAATTTATGAAAAGCTCGTACGACGTTAGGATTCTCCTGCCGACAGGGTCCGCACCACGCTGCCCAAAAATCGAGCAGTACATATTTTCCTTTGAGGGATGACAAGGCTACCAGTTTACCTGCAGTATCTGCCGCAGCGAACTCTGGTGCAATAGCTCCAATAGAAGTCTTCTTTTCTTTGGTGATATATTCGCTGATGGCTTTACCTGTGGGGCTTAGTCTGACGGCTGCATCAAGCTTGTTAAAAGAAGCTTCGGCTTCAAAGAAATCATTTGATGCCCGTGTCATCTCAGGCAATAAAAGCGCTGAGATAAATGCCGACGGGTTTTTATCAATATACTTTTTCTGATAAGTGACCAATTCGTTCCCTGCTTCCTTCAGCGATGGAGAATACATTTTGACAATCGAGTCAAGCGGAACACCCAGTTGAGATTGACGCTCTGCCGCTTCATTCAGCGCACTGAGCTTAGCCATGTAGGGTGATTGTCCGGCAGTATATGCAAGCACATCGTCATTAGCTTTTGAGCCAGCAACAACCGCTGCCGACACTTTATCCTTGATGCTAATCACTATGCTGCCTTTGTCAAGTATGAATTGCTTGAAGTCTGACGGATCCTTTGGTTTGAGGTTCTCATCGAACGACAAAAACCCGGGCCCCGGTTCCTGAATATTTCCGGCAATCACAAACTTTCCATTCTGAACAGATACTTTCTTTACCTGAGGAGCCTGGTTGTTTACAAATGAGCCCTGACCAAAGTAAATCACATTCACCTTCAAAGACGTGTCAATAGTTCCATTAATTGTGAACGAAGCTTGCTGTGCGTGTGATGAGGCGCAAACGGCAAACAGTAAAACGAGAACATATAATTTAAAAAACCGCATTTATAGGATAAGTAAACCGCTAAAATTACCCAGAAAATTCTGAAATACTCCAACGGAAGCAAATGCAAATTATTTCAATGATAGTTATTTGGGGACAAGGAATGACAATTTCTTACATAGTTTTCAAACCGCAAATGCAGCTGCCTTAATCTAACCCTAATACTCTCTTCGCCGACAGACCTAAAATGAGATTTTAATAAATGGCAATAAAAGCTCAGTTTTGAAAAAACATCTACGCATGGCTTCTGAAATATCCGATTATCCCTCAACTATAAAATCAAAATTCCGCGAACTCTTTAATCAGGAGCCAATCGTTGTCTGCTCACCCGGCCGCATAAATCTTATTGGCGAGCATACAGATTACAATATGGGGTTTGTGTTGCCGGCTGCCATTGACAAGGCTATTTACCTCGGTATTCAAAACCGCGAGGATGCTGAAATTCATTTGCACTCGCTGGACTATGACGATATCCATATTACAACAACTGACCAGATTGCCATATCGGGGAAGCTTTGGCCAGATTATATATTAGGAGTGGTTGAACAAATTAAGATTCATAAGAAAGTCAGTGCAAACATGCCGGGCTTCAATATTATTTTTGGCGGTGATATCCCACCTGGAGCCGGACTTTCCTCATCGGCCGCACTGGAATGTGCCACAGCTTATGCACTCAACGAACTGTTCGGTTTGGGAATATCTAAAATAGATCTGGTCAAGATTTCGCAGGCAGCTGAAAACGATTTTGTGGGAATGAAATGCGGTATTATGGATCAGTTCGCCAGCATGTTCGGTAAACATGATCAGTTGATCCGTCTGGATTGCAGAAGCCTTGAATATACCTACATACCTTTTAAATTAGACGGCATTAGAGTGGTCCTTTTCGATACCCGGGTTAAACATTCACTGGCATCGTCTGCATATAACGAAAGACGTGAGCAGTGTGAGGAAGGGGTGCGTCTCGTGGAAGCTCAGGGCTCAAAGCTCAAAGCTCAAAGCCTTAGGAATGTGACGGAAGAAATGCTCCAGCAATATGTTAAACCACTCAATGAATTGGTATACAATCGCTGCACCTTCATAGTAGCAGAGATTCAACGCTTGCTCACTGGTTGCCAGGATTTAGAGAATAACGACATCCATGCCTTTGGCAAGAAGATGTTTGAAACGCATGACGGCCTCAGTAAGTTATATGAAGTCAGCTGTAAAGAGCTGGACATTCTGGTTGATACGGTTAAGGATAACCCGGATGTTCTAGGCGCCCGCATGATGGGAGGTGGTTTCGGCGGCTGCACCATTAACCTGATAAAAGAAGAGGCTGCTGATGCAATTATCAGTACGGTTTCAAAGAAATATAAAGAAGAGACAGGGGTTGAGATGCTGGTTTATGGAGTTAGGATTGAGGAGGGAACGCACCAGATCAAATAAACCAGCAATTCTCCGAGCTCATATATACCTATTCACCAAATTCTCCATTAACTCCTGTTTCCCACTCCTTATTTCAGGTTCACCTTTGTCAATCGCGTAAGCTCTCAGATCTTCAAGAGTAAGCTTCCCTGCAGCGAACTCCTTACCTTTACCAGAATCAAAAGACGCGTAGCGCTCTTTGCGTATTTTCTTATAATCAGATTTGTTAAGAATATTATCAGCAGCGATGAGGGCGCGAGCGAACATATCCATACCACCAATATGGGCATAGAAAAGATCAGCCGGATCTGTTGAGTTTCTGCGGATCTTGGCGTCAAAGTTGATACCACCACCTTTAAATCCGCCTGCTTCGATAATGACCAGCATGGCTTCGGTGAGCTCATTGATATTATTCGGGAACTGGTCAGTATCCCAACCGTTTTGTACGTCGCCGCGATTTGCATCGATAGACCCCAAAAGTCCCGCATCTGCAGAGACCTGTAATTCGTGCTGGAAGGTATGCCCGGCAAGAGTAGCGTGGTTTACCTCGATGTTCAGTTTAAAATCTCCCAACAGGTCATACTGACGCAGAAAGCTGATCACTGTAGCCGCATCGTAGTCATACTGATGTTTTGTTGGTTCGCATGGCTTTGGCTCGATGAAGAATGTCCCCTTAAAGCCTTGACCGCGCGCATAATCTTTAGCGGTATGAAGGAAGCGTGCAAAGTTCTCCTGCTCCCGTTTCATGTTTGTATTCAGGAGACTCATGTACCCCTCACGTCCGCCCCAGAAAACATAGTTTTCTCCCCCAAGGCTAATCGTTGCATCCAATGCTGCTTTTACCTGCGCTCCTCCATGACTTAATACATGAAAGTCGGGATTAGTCGCTGCACCATTCATATAACGGCGGTGTGAAAATAAATTAGCCGTTGCCCATAAAAGCTTCACACCACTATCTTTTTGCTTTTGCTTTGCGTATTCGGTTAAAGCTTGTAAACGTGCTTCGTTCTCCAGAATGTTATTACCATAATCCACTACGTCCACATCGTGAAAACAGTAATAAGGCAGAGTCATCTTAGTGATAAACTCGAAAGCTGCGTCCATTTTATCCTTTGCACGCTCAACGGGATCTGCCTTCTCATCCCATGGAAAAATGTGGGTTGGCTCACCAAAAGGATCCGCACCGTTCCCAACAAAAGAATGCCAGTAAGCACACGCAAAACGAAGGGTTTCTTTCATCGTCTTACCTCCAACAATCTTGTTCTCGTCATACCACCTAAATGCCAGTGGGTTATCGGATTGGAGACCTTCGTATTTTATTTGAGAGATGTCTTTGAAGAATTCTTTGTTGCCCAGAGTTATAGATGACATAGCTTTTGTTTAGGATTCTAATTTATAGAATTTATGTGACTTGAGTTTTTGACTTGCGAAGTTTATCTCCTATATGCCGGAAACTTCGCAAGTCTAAATCCAGAATGTTAGACTGGCGAAGTCATGTTCCGCTCGGATATAGACTTCGCAAGTCATCGCGGACAGCATATAATTACGTTTCCAAAAGCACCCTCCTTTTCATATTTTGCATAAAAATCAGATCGTATGAAGACCTTTCTAACTGCTTTTATATTTTTCATAGCAACCCTTTCAGTAAAAGCGCAAGACCATAAAGAATCTAATTACGATGAGGCCAAAGTACCAGCATACATTTTGCCGGAAGTTCTCAAGACCACAGCTGGCAAACACATAACGAATAAGGGCCAATGGGAGAAAACCAGGAGGCCTGAAATATTAAGGCTTTTTGAGGACAACATTTACGGACAGCTGCCAAAGGATTACGACAGTATTCGGTATACGTTAAGCAATGAGAACCCACAGGCAATGAATGGAAAGGCGCATCTTAAAGAAGTTCTTATTGAAGTATTCAGACTGAATAAAAGTGTGAAAATAAACCTGGTATTGTTTATCCCAAACAACGCATCAAAACCTGCCCCAGCATTTCTGCTCATTAACAATAGGGCGAAAGATCAAACCGATCCGACACGTACCGTTAAAAGTGATTTCTGGCCGGCAGAAGAAGCAATCGAAGCTGGTTATGCTATGGCCGCATTCCACAATGCCGATGTGGCACCTGATGACCCAAAGCTATTTATGAACGGCGTCCTGCAATTGTATCCGGAACAATTATCTGCCGTTAATGGCATGCGGGCTATCGGTGCGTGGGCATGGGGAGCAAGCCGGGTCATGGATTATTTTCAACAAGAGTCACTCATCGACAAGGATAAAGTTGCTGTTGTTGGTCAGTCCAGAGGGGGAAAGGCATCTTTATGGACTGCTGCGCAGGACGAGCGCTTTGCAATGTGCATAAGCAACTGCTCCGGAAGTACGGGAGCAAAGCTTGCCCGCCGGGAATTCGGAGAAAGGATCAGGAGGATCAACACTTCCTTCCCGCACTGGTTCAGTACGAATTATAAGAAGTTCAATGACAAAGAAAGCCTCTTACCCGTTGATCAGCACATGCTGATAGGGCTTGTGGCGCCAAGGCCTGTGTATGCAACTAACGCCACTGAAGATCTCTGGGCAGATCCGAAAGGCACTTTTTTAGCTCTTAAAAATGCCGAGCCGGTTTATAATTTATACAAGTTAAAGTCAGCGTTGGGAGCAGACGCACCTGCACCTAACGTAGCTGTGATTCAATCGCCTCTTGGTTATCATAACCGTATCGGAATCCACAACATGACAGGCTTTGACTGGACTAACTTTATACGATTTGCAGACTATCATTTTAAAGGGAAATAAAGACTGACGAAGTGCCCTTCTGCCCTATTATAGACTTCGTATTCAGTCGCTACTTCAGATGCTGATCTAATAATTCCTTCCACTCCTCATATATCTCATTATATTGCCTCTTCGAGTTCGGCTCAACTACTTTCAGTGCCTTTACATTCCCGAAAGCATTTTCCAGGCTCAGCTCCCCCACCCCGATGCCGGCGCCAATTGCCGCACCCGCACTGCCATCGTTCTCGTAGAGTTCAACTGGTACACCGCAGGCATTTACAAATGCCTCCGTAAATACCTCGCTTGAAAACATATTAGTTTTGCCCGCCCGGATAACCGTTGGATTCATTCCATTTTCACGCATAATATCCAAACCGTACCTAAATGAAAAGGCTATCCCTTCCTGTACAGCCCGGAATATGTCGGCTGACTTATGAATATTTAAGTCGAGGTTATGGAAATGCGCGCCTACTGTTTTATTGTTCAGCATCCGCTCTGCGCCATTACCAAACGGAATAATGCGTATTCCATTACTGCCAGGTTTTATCTTTGACGCATCGGCATTCATCTGATCATAAGTAGTTCCCGAAGCAAAAGTATTCTTAACCCAGCGGTTAAGAATTCCAGTGCCATTAATGCATAATAAAACTCCAAGATGTTTCTGCCGGGGAGTATAGTTGACGTGTGCAAACGTATTGATCCGCGACTGCTTATCATAAGTGAGCTGATCGGAAACCCCATAAATAACGCCGGATGTTCCGGCATTGGCAGCCACTTCACCCGGTTTAAGCACATTTAATGATAAAGCGTTATTGGGTTGATCGCCGGCCTTATAGGTTACGGAGATGCCTGCGTTAAGTCCGAGTGCAGAAGCAACCTCTGGCTTTATTGTTCCGTGTTCTGAGAAGACGTCATGTACAGGAGGGATAATATCCTGATCGAACCCGTACTGACCCATCACTTCTCCGGATATCTCATCCTTCTGAAAGTTCCAGAACACCCCCTCTGAAAGAGCAGAAATACTGGTTGTGATATCGCCTGTGAACTTCATCGCAATGAAATCTCCCGGAAGCATAACCTTGTCTATTTTTTTATAAATGGCGGGTTCATTCTCTTTTACCCAGGCCAATTTTGAAGCTGTAAAGTTGCCGGGAGAATTAAGCATGTCGCTCAGACATTTATCCGGCCCTATAGCATCAAAAGCCACGTTCCCTATTTCTACCGCACGGCTGTCACACCAGATAATAGAATTTCTAAGCACAGTCTGATCTTTATCCACCACTACCAAACCATGCATCTGGTAAGCGATGCCTATAGCACCAATATCCTTTGAATCATATAATTTCTTCGCATTGCAAAGCAAAACAGCTTGCTGTACGTGTTCCCACCACATCTCAGGAGACTGCTCTGCCCAACCCGGCTGCAGCGCGATGATCTCGCTCTCCGTTTCAGGATACTGAGCACTTGCTATGCATCTCCGTGTTTCTGAATCTAATACCGAAACCTTAATTGATGAAGTACCGAGGTCGATGCCGAGTAGGAGCATGGTGGTTGTTAGTGATTAGTTTTTAGTTGATTAGAATTTACTGGTTTCATTTTAAATAGGAGGCTCTAACAACGAAAAACCAATAACTAACCAACAAGCTTTTGATATGTCCGCCACCATAAATCCGGCATCTCACCAGAGTTCGCAAGCTGATAATCTTCATACCTGCAGGGCACTAAATGATGACGCTCGTTTTTAGACATCCCCGTTGGGTATGGCACCTGCATCCACCAGCGGTCAGACTTTTTACTTTTCACAAATACAAGTTCGTGAGAACCATCTTTCAGACTT
This sequence comes from Bacteroidota bacterium, assembly GCA_040384965.1. Lineage (GTDB taxonomy): Bacteria > Bacteroidota > Bacteroidia > Sphingobacteriales > Sphingobacteriaceae > Daejeonella. The sequence goes on from JAZKIH010000009.1 coordinate 44,443, forward strand.
GCACGATAGGTAATGTATTGCGACTTGGGAAGTAAGGGATGTTCTTTCTTGCGATTGTAAAATCCATCAACAAAATACCAGACCATCTGCGCAAGAAGCAAAGCAGTTTGGCCATTCTGATCGTATGCAGGATTAAACTCATAAAATCCGATAGACGACAGCTTATCGTTCATTCCCGCATAGCGGCATAACTGACAGGCATCTTCGCCATAAAATCCATTTGGAGTAGCGTTCGCATTAGCAACCGCATCAGATGAACGGATTGCCGACATATCGAAACTGATCATATTTGCATTCCTGATAATGGGCTCTGCAATCGTAATGGAATTTGAGAAATCACCAAGTCTGTGGATATCAAAATATAGCTTATCCATTACTTTAAGGCTTTCCTGATTAACAAAATAAGTTTGATAACCAATATTGCTGTAATTGAATAAGTAGTTCGGCTCGTGTAAAAAAATCCTGTTCAGATATGATTGAGAAGTAGTTCCATCAATGCCTTCAGGATCGTCATCGAGGTCAAAATGAGAATCAATAACCAGCAGGTCTACTTTTTGCTCCAGTTCCTCATATGCAAGGAACTGCGGATAGGTAAGATCCTGACCGCCGCCTATAATCACCGGAAGGATATTCATTTTAACAAGTTCAGTTATTACGAGCCTGAGGGCGATATAAGTATCAGACACCGTATGACCAGCCTTAATATTACCCAAATCCACTATCCGTGTGGTATAATTCCCTTCATTGAGTGTGTAAAATTTCTCCCGAAAGTGATCGGCGGACAGCGCTGTTCCTGAATTGTTAATTGCATTCCTTTCCTCCTGAACTCCCACAATTGCTATATCGTAGATATTGCTTTCGAGGTCAGGAAAATCTGAATGGTAGATTTCCAGTTTCGTGCCTAAATGACTCGTATAGAAACCATTTTTGGGTAATGTATAATTTACAGGAGATAAAAAATCGGATAATGACATAGGAAATAGTTCTGAGATCGATTAGTTCAATTAGCTCCCGTTAAACAATTCAGGCTGTGGCAGAGATTATGACATCAGACTGAAAGCAAATATCACTTTATTCAACTACTTTTGAAAGCATTAAAAAAAATTCATTCGATGGTATTAGTCACCGGCGCCACCGGTTTTTTAGGGTCCGAATTAGTCAGGCAGTTATTGCTAAAAGGAGAAAAAGTTCGTGCTCTTAAACGCGATTCTTCTATTATTCCGGACATCCTTAAAAATGAACCGTCGATCGAATGGATGAACGCAGACCTCCTCGATTATTACAGCCTGGATGAAGCTATGTCCGGGATTAAAAAAGTCTATCATTGCGCAGCCTTCGTGTCTTTTGCAAGCCGCGACAAGAAGCAAATGATGAAGGTGAACATTGAAGGCACAAGTAACCTGCTGAATGCTTCTGTTGCTAATAACGTCGAAAAATTCCTCCATGTAAGTTCGGTGGCCGCAGTGGGGAACAGCAAACACGGAGCGCTTATTACCGAGAAAGATCACTGGGAATACGGCACAGGTCAGAGCAGTTATTCTGTTTCCAAATATGAAAGTGAGATGGAGGTGTTCCGCGCGTCTGCTGAAGGCTTAAATACAGTAATCGTTAACCCCTCAATCATCATAGGGAAAAATGCAGGAACCAGCGGAAGCGGACAAATATTTCATACGATCCAAAAGGGACTATCTTACTATCCCGGCGGAAGTTTTGGCTACGTAGATGTAAGCGATGTTGCGTCAGCAATGATTAGCCTGATGGACAGCGATATTACTGACGAGCGATTTATAATAAGTGCTGAGAACTGGACTTATCGGGATCTGTTCACAGAGATAGCAAAATCTTACAATAAAAAGCCGCCAGCAATAGCTTTACAGCCCTGGATGCTAAATGCGGCGAGATTGGGAAAAGGAATTATATCAGCTCTCACCGGAACGGGCAATAGCTTAAGTAAGGATACCGTAAGAACTGCTTTCAAAAAGCAGAATTATTCTAACGAAAAAATTAAAAAGGCTCTAAATTTGGAGTTCAGATCTGTCAAAGACTCCATCGCGGAGATTTGCCAGAATTACGACAAGATTTAACATACAATCCCATTGAAGCAGTTTTACATTATTGATTTCGACAGCACATTCACCCAGGTGGAAGCGCTGGATGAACTTGCGAGAATTTCATTACAGGACCACCCGAATCGGGAAGGCATCTACCAGAAGATCGAGGATCTGACAAACGCGGCGATGGAAGGAAAAATGTCATTCCGCGAAAGTCTTACCGCAAGGGTGCAGCTGCTAGAAGCAAACAGATATCATTTGAAGCAGTTGATTTCACATCTCAAAACCAAAGTTTCCGCATCCTTCTCCCGTAATAAAACCTTCTTTAAAAAACATGCCGACGATGTATTGATTGTCTCCGGTGGTTTCAAAGAATTTATAATCCCGGTAGTTTCGTCGTATCACATTTCAAAAGACAATATCTATGCAAATACCTTTGTTTTTGATGATACCGGTAAGATCATCGGTTACGATGAAAGCAACCCGCTCTCCAATGAAGGCGGGAAAGTAACCCTGCTTAAAGATCTCAAACTACAGGGTGATATTTATGGTATTGGCGACGGGCATTCAGATTTTCAGCTAAAGGAATTTGGCATGATCAAAAAATTCTATGCCTTTACTGAAAATATCGAACGCAAAACGGTTGCTGAAAAAGCAGATCATGTTACCCCAAGTTTTGATGAATTTCTCTATGTAAACAACCTTCCGCGTGCCATATCATATCCTAAAAACCGCATTTTATGTCTCGTTATAGGCGATGTCCCTGCACTTGCGATTCAGACTCTTAAAAAAGACGGGTTTTCGATCCGTCATAAAACCAGCTTTGAAGAAAAATATGTGCCGGATGTGGGCATGATGCTGCTTGCAAATGGAGAGTTGCTGGAAGATGAAAAGCTGAAGCGCGCAGTCAAGCTTAAAACGGTCGGCTACCTTGGAAATAGCAGGCTGATCCTGTCCAGGGATATCTGTACCGACATGGGTATTGTGGTTTTCGATGACCCCAAAAATAATGCGGGCAATACCGAATTTATAGCGAAACGTATGATAAATTTCATTAATCATGGCCATACGTACCGAAGCTTAAATTTCCCGAACCTGCAGCTTCCGCGGATTGCCGGTGCTCACAGACTCATCCATATTCACCATAATGTCCCCGGCATTATGGCAAGTATAAATCAGGTTTTTGCTGATCATGACATAAATATTGTAGGCCAATACCTGATGACGAATGTGAGTATTGGTTATGTTATTACAGATGTCAGCGATCAATATGATAAAAGGGTGCTGAAAGACCTGAAACAGATTGATCATACAATTAAGTTCAGGATACTTTATTAAAAGTGCCAGAACATTTGTAAGACTTACCCTCTGAATTTTCTTGAACACATCATCTGATCAGGACGAAAACCGGTCATAAATGACCGCGTTTCCTTTCACCCAACTTCCTGATTCTTGCGGTATTTCCTGGGGCTTTCTTCGGAGTTCCTTCGGAGATGCTTCGGACATCCTTCGGAGGTTCTTCGGAGCTTCCCGACCTAAATCCGAAAGACCTCCGTATAATATGCGGCTTAGCTCTCTATAACCGGGCATGAAGGAGATTTGGATCCCTAAAAAAGGGCTGGTATTTAAAGGCTTTGTTTTTTGCACCGGGGGCACATATAATGCTCACCGCCACGCATCTGATAAATTTTTTTTTCGTAAATTGCCCCTCCAATCATAATTACCATGTTGACCGATACGTTAAACATCGCTGTAACTAAAACAGCTGATTCCCGTCTGCAGAAGACAGATTTTGATAATCTGCCGTTTGGCAAGACTTTTTCTGACCACATGTTCATCGCTGATTACGAAGGCGGTGAATGGAAAAATTTTCAAATAGTCCCTTACGGAGAGATTGCGTTAAGTCCGGCGATTTCTGCACTTCACTACGGACAAGCTTTTTTCGAAGGAATTAAAGCCTATAAACATGTTGATGGACGGATCGCAATTTTCCGCCCTGAGAAGAATGCTGAACGTTCTAATGCATCAGCTGACCGCTTGTGCATGCCGCAAATTCCGGTAGATATGTATTTACAGGCTCTTTCTGCAATTGTTGAAATCGATAAAGACTGGGTGCCTTCTAAGGAAGGGCATAGCTTGTACATCAGACCGTTCATGTTTGCGACTGATCCGTATTTGGGTGTAACACCTTCAGAGACGTACAAATTCATCATCCTTACCGGACCGGTAGGACCATATTTTTCAAAAAACCTTAAGGTGAAAATTGAAACCAACTTCTCGAGGGCGAGTGATGGCGGTTTCGGATTTGCAAAGGCTGCCGGTAACTATGGCGGTTCAATGCTGCCTGCAAGAAGAGCAACTGAGGAAGGATTTGATCAGCTTATCTGGACGGACTCACGTGAGCATGCTTACATCGAAGAACTTGGCGCTGCAAATATTATGTTTATGATGGCTGGGAAAGTGATAACTCCATCTACGCGCGATACCATTCTAAAGGGTGTTACCCGCGATACCGTTATCACTCTTGCTAAAAGCTGGGGCATCGAAGTTGAGGAACGCCGTGTTTCTGTTGCCGAGATCTTGAGCGGAATTAAAGAAGGAAGAATTACAGATGCTTTTGGTGCCGGTACTGCCGCTACCATAGCTCATATTGCTGAAATAGGCCATGAAGGTGAAGTTTACACTCTACCTGATCCGGCAAAACGTGAATTTTCAAACCGGGTTTTACAAACATTGAACGCTCTCCGGTACGGTCGTACAGCAGATGAGTTTGGCTGGAATTATTTTGTAGGATAATTTTAAGCTTAAATAATTTAAAAAAGCTGCCCGGCAATTCGGGCAGCTTTTTTTATGCGATATCTGTTACTGTTTTCGGACCTTTCTATTGGAACGCCTTTTCACCTTTCTCTTTTCCCGTTCGTCTCTCCGCTCCTCCCGCTGGAAACGTTCAACTTCCATCCTTTGCAATCGCGATTTAATTTCCCGCTGAGTTTCCGCATCCAGCCCGATACTGCCCAGAAGAGCCGATGACATCCCCTTCCAGATCATGTTAAAGAACGAGGAGTGCTGAGGGCGGGTATAATTAAAACCGACCTTTCTTACCGGGCGGCCCGGAGAGGGATTATCACTTTCAATAATCAGGACGTTTGCAAAAATTGAGGCGATACCACGGCGTTTTAACCAGGTAGTTTTTTCACTTCGTTCAAGGAGTGCTATTTTAAGATTGTTGTAATAACATGTCAGCAGACCTTTTACGCCTTTGGTGCTTCCCGCGCCATTGAATACCATCCGCTCCAGTGACCCCGACTTAATCTCAATCAGCGATAGCGGCCGTATGGCAGCATTAAACATGTCGGCGTCCATCCTACCAACATCTCCATTAAAACTGAAGGCCGCAGCAGGTGATGCCAGATCAAACTTCATGTTCACGTTAAATCTTCCTCTGTCCATGAGCAGAGCGGTAAGCTTAGCTTCCGCGTTCCGGTTGGCGGCAAGACTTGCTGAGTCATTGGTTACGTTAAGTATATGGCCATTGATTTTGCTGAAAGTTACCGTGCCCTTCCGCCTGGAGTCCGGATTATACTCTGAATAGTTTACCCGTGAATCGCGGATAGATACAGTATCGACCTTGGAATCCAGCTCAAAGCGCTGCAGCGAAAAGGGTGGAAAATTCAAGCCTCTATCGCGCAATGAATCGGGCATCGAGCGGTTGAGAAAAATAGAAAGATCTGCTTTTTGTACTGTAAGGCTGGATGCTATGAGACGCCTGTTTATATTAAGCATCCCATAATCGATATTATTAAGCTGTAGTTCTTCGGCCTGAGCACGATACCGGTCTTTCTGAACCTTAAACTTTCGGGCAAATTCCATTTCACCAAGTCTCGGCTGCAGGCGAAACCCTTTTACACGAGCATAGCGCTTAGCAGTAGAAGCACTAAATTGCTGGATCTGGATGGTATAATTGCTATCCGCAGTAATGCTTTTATAAGAGTTAAGCTCTGCATAAATGTCGCGGGTATGGTATAGGCGAGATTTATCGAACTGAGATAAAGAATCTATAAGCAGGTCGCTTACCCTTATGGTTAACCCGCTCAGATTTGTTATTCGCGCCGGCGCAACACTCTTATCTACGTACTGGAAGTTAGCATCCTGAAAAGTTATATTCTGCACCTTTAATGAGCGAAGGTAGGGTTTAAGGCGCTGCCAGGCAGTTCTTATATCGGGACTGGTAGTCTGCTTATTTCGCTTAGCATTGGTAAAGATGACCTGTAGTTTAGGTTTATCAATAACTACGGCTCCCATCTCAAGAATGCCGTCAAAGTATATTTTCCAGGGATGAACTCTTTTCAGGGTAAGTTCACTTACTTCAACTGTATACAAATGTCTTGGCGCAAGGCTGTCGGTGCTCATCTTGCTGAATACCGAGGTATCAGGTATGAATACAATATTTTTAACACTGATTCTCCCGCTGATAATGTTCGTTCGGATATTTTCAAACTGAATACTGTAGAGACCGTTGGTTGAGGTTTGGATCGCGTTCTTTATACGGGCACTAAGAATTGGCTTCCAGCGATAATTAAGGTATATCGCAAAGGATGTCAGTATCACAGCTATAATCAACGCTATATAAAGAGCCCACCTCCATTTTCCTGTCCCCAAACGTTTTAGCCCCATAGATATCTCCAACTTAGTATTTAAACCATTAGATGCTGAATGGTCTAAACTTTGAATTATTTCTTAGCCCAATTTAATAAAGTTTATCAGCTTATTTAAAAAACCATCACTGCCAAACTGTCATTAAGAAGAAAAATTCGTATTTTTGCGGCCTAAATATCTAATAAATGTTTGACAGGCCTTCAGATGTGATAGATGCTTCACACCCTACTTTGCACGATGAATCGAGGCAGGGTGAAGCTTTAGTGATTGAACGGACAGCGAAATATAAAGGTCGCAAGCTGTATATCGAAAGCTATGGTTGTGCAATGAATTTTGCTGACAGTGAAATAGTTGCATCTATAATGCTTGACATGGGCTTCGAAACAACGTCACAGTATAAAGAAGCTGATGTAATTTTCATTAATACTTGCTCTATCCGCGACAATGCGGAGCAACGGGTGAGAAACCGGCTGAGGGAATTTGGTGCAGCTAAGCGCAAAAGTCCCGGAATGACTATCGGAGTATTGGGATGCATGGCTGAACGCCTGAAATCTAAGTTCCTCGAAGAAGAGAAGCTGGTTGACATTGTTATCGGACCTGACTCATATCGTGATCTTCCGAATCTGATTAATCAGGCTGACGAAGGGGCAAGGGCAGTAAATGTACTTCTATCAAGAGAAGAAACTTACGCTGATATAAGCCCGGTACGGTTAAACAGCAATGGTATTTCTGCATTTGTTTCGATAATGCGGGGTTGTGATAATATGTGTTCATTCTGCGTTGTTCCGTTTACCAGAGGACGTGAAAGAAGCCGTGACCCCTATTCGATTGTCGAAGAGGCCCGCGATTTATTTAACAATGGGTACAAGGAAGTTACCTTGCTGGGGCAAAACGTAGATTCTTATAAATGGAGCGCAGCTCAGGAAAATATTGACGGCACAGTTGGTCAAACACTTCCGGATAATCCGGGTGAGAGAACCAATTTTGCTCAGCTTCTGGAAAAGGTTGCCCAAATTGATCCTAATTTAAGAGTACGTTTTTCAACCTCCCATCCTAAGGATATTACCGACGAGGTATTACATACTATGGTTAGGTACGACAATATCTGTAACCATATTCATCTGCCTGTACAATCAGGAAACTCCAGGGTCCTGGAACTGATGAACCGAACGTATACAAGGGAGTGGTACCTTGAACGTATTAATACAATCAGGAGGATCATTCCGGACTGTGCTATCTCTACCGATATAATTATTGGTTTCTGTACAGAAACTGAAGAAGAGCACCAGGATACTCTGAGCATGATGGATTATGTACAATATGATTTCGCATACATGTACACCTATTCAGAGCGACCGGGAACTCTGGCTGCGAAACGATTTGAAGATGATATTCCGCAGGATGTTAAGACCCGTCGTTTCAATGAAATTTTATCAAAACAGCAGGAAGGGTCTCACAAAAGACTGTTGAACCATATCGGTCAAACCTACCGCGTACTGATAGACGGGCTTTCCAAGAAATCGGATCTTGATTTCTCAGGTAAGACTGAATATAATATCACGGTGATATTTCCAGTAACCGGCGATCATAAGCCCGGAGATTATGTGGATGTTTTAATTGACAGATGTACGCCTGCAACCTTGCTCGGCAAAATAATTACTGCTTAAGTTGACGAATTAACCAATGCATGTTGAGCATTGGATATACAAAAAATATGGACGTTCAAGACATAAAGAACCGTTTTGGAATAATTGGAAACTCTCCACTGTTAAACAGGGCAATTGATATTGCACGCCAGGTTGCACCTACCGATATTTCTGTATTGATCACGGGTGAGAGCGGAAGTGGTAAAGAAGTGTTTTCACACATCATTCATTCATTAAGTGCCCGCAAGCACGGGCCTTTCATTGCCGTGAATTGCGGTGCAATCCCTGAAGGAACTATAGATTCAGAACTTTTCGGGCACGAAAAAGGATCTTTTACTGGTGCTTCTGATGCTCGTAAAGGTTATTTCGAGGTGGTTGATGGCGGAACAATATTCCTTGACGAGGTTGCAGAGCTTCCGCTTGGTACGCAGGCGCGTTTACTGAGAGTGCTGGAAACCGGAGAATACATCCGGGTTGGGTCTTCAAAAGTTCAAAAGACAAATGTTAGAGTGATGGCCGCCACAAATAAAGACGTCTTTGACGCGGTAATGGCTGGCAAGTTTAGAGAAGATCTTTATTACAGGTTGAATACTGTTCCGCTAAAGGTTCCGGCTCTTCGCGAAAGAAAAGAAGATATAAACCTTTTATTCAGAAAGTTTATCGCAGACTTTACAGATAAATATCGAAGCCCTTCAGTTCAGCTCGACCAGACTGCGCAGCAAATGCTGATGGATTATAGCTGGCCAGGAAACGTTCGTCAATTAAAGAATATAGCTGAACAGATCGCGGTTCTGGAAAAGGAAAGAAACCTGTCGGCGCAGAGCCTCCTTAATTATATTCCCAATGAGGCTGGAAGTACGCTTCCAATGCGTATCCGCAATCAGGATAAAGAGGATTTTTCAGAACGCGACATACTTTACAAGGTGTTGTTTGACATGAAGAAAGACATGACAGACCTGAAGAAGCTGGTAGCTGATATCATTCAGAATGGCGGGAATGCTTCTGAATTTGAATCAAATCAGCAAGTGATCAATAATTTGTATCGCGATATCGAATTACCTGCGAATAATAATATCTCTTCCGATCCTCACAAATTGATTATTCATCAGCCGCATGACAAGGCTTACGAGATAACTCATGAAGCTGAAGAAGTTGAGGAATCGCTATCGCTGGTCGATAAAGAGTCAGATCTGATCAAAAAAGCTCTCAAAAAACACAAGGGTAAACGTAAACTGGCCGCCAGGGAACTCGGCATTTCGGAACGGACCTTATATCGTAAAATTAAAGAACTAGAACTCTAAGAATTATTTAGATATGTTTCAACGCGTAAGATCGGGTATTATCTTTCTAAGTTTTTCCGCCGTATTATTATTTCAGTCATGCGGTACGTATACTTTTTCAGGAGCATCCACTGAAGGTCTTAAATCAGTCTCCGTTCAGTTCTTTGAGAATAACGCAATACTGGTTGTTCCATACCTGAGTTCTCAGTTCACTGAAACTTTAAAGGAACGGATAAGAAATCAATCGTCTCTGAGTATAGAGCGGGGAGAAGCGGATGCCAACTTTGAAGGTCGAATAACTGATTATACTGTGCGCCCCGTTGCTATACAGGGTAATGAACGCGCTGGCCTAACCCGCATCACCGTAACGGTGAGTGTTAAATACACTAACACGTTAAAACCTGAGCTGAGTTTCGAGGAGTCTTTTAACGCCAGCCAGGAATTCAGCTTAAACCAGGGGTCATTGGAAGCGCAGCAACAAAAGCTAATTACAGTAATTAACCGGCAGCTGTCTGAACTTATCTTCAACAAGGCTTTCGCCAATTGGTAAAAAATTTTTAGCTTTCAAAAATTGGACAGCATAGTGGAACAGAAAACCTCTCAGGAGCTTAAAAAAATATTCTCGGATTTCATATATGATCCTACAGCCATAACCACTGATGATTCAGAGGTGCTTAAACAAATGGTTGAGAAATATCCTTACTCCCAACTGGTAAGATCTTTTTATACACGCTCTCTGGTCAGTTCAGACTCAGTAATTTTTGATAAGGAATTAACCAAAACAGCATTATATTCTACAGATGGCAGTGTTTTACGAGCTATTATAGAAGATCCCCTGTCAATTAAAAGCAAATCGAGAGACGTAGAATCAACCGAGTTCCCTACGGCGGAAATAGATTCAAAGCTTATTGATGCTGAACTGCCGGAAGAACAAACAGAAACGACTGAGACCATTACGGATGATTCTGACGAAGTTCCGCAAGAAGAGATTCTGCCAACTGATGAATCGGAGATATCGGAAGAAGATATTGTTTCTGACGAAGAAGAACAAACACAGCTTCCTGACTCAGATGATATAAGCGAGGAAGAGAGCGAAATAGGAAATATTCTGGCTGCGGACACTGAACAACAGAATGCTGGTATTGCTGACATCAATGAAGATCAGGAAGAAACAGAGGAAATTCGAGAACCTGAACTCGTAATCGAAGAAGATGAGGAAAGCGAGATAGGCAATATCCTGTCGAATGAACCAGAAAATAGTGAACCCGAAGAGCAGTCTGTAGCAGAGGCAAATCCCGACCATGACGATGATTTGGCGGGAAATGTTATTGACAATCTGGTTAATGATGCTGAGATCAACCCTTTGGTAGAGACGCCGGCGGAAGACGAATTAGATCTGCTGATAAAACAGAGTGCTGCTTCAGCAGATTTCCTGCAGGAAGATTTATCAGGCGATAATTTGGAAGACAAGACTGAGGATGTATTTACTCCGGAGCTTGACATTGCTGAAAACATCACTCATAATGCTGTGGTTGAAGATCAGCAAAATGTATCCAGATACGATGATGATAAAATGCCATATTCGTTCCTGTGGTGGCTCAGTAAGACACGAAAAGAGCATTCCAGTAATTATCAGCCTTATGTAAGTTTCCAATTGGACACTAGTCAAAGCATTAAACGGAATACAGTTGATCAGCTGAGCAGTCAGATTATTGAGAATATCTTTCATTTGCAATCTCCGGTTGACGATTTGGAGAATGCACCTAAAACAGTGCCTTTCCAGGTTAAACGCAAAGAAGATTTCATTCTTGAGAAGTTTATGCGGGAAGAGCCTCAGATCAAACCTCCTAATTCTGAAAAACTGGATAATGAGAATAAAGCACGTAAGAGTGCGGAGGATCCTAATGACCTTGTTTCAGAGACGCTCGCACAAATCTATACGGATCAGATGTTATTTCACAAGGCCATTGAGACTTACAAAAAATTAAGTTTGAAATTCCCGGAAAAAAGCACGTACTTTG
>JAZKIH010000010.1:0-6310 GCA_040384965.1 Bacteroidota bacterium
ATCCAGATGATGTCGCCATTGCCGTTTTCAAGTACGCCAACGTCCTGTTTACGTCCCAATGGGATCTTTTGTTCAATGAAAAAATCGCTTAGTTTCTTCTTCCCGCCGGCTCCAAGAGGCTGGAAGCGATCACCATCTTTCCAACTCCTTAATATGAGTGGAAACTTGATCAGCTTCAAGTCCAGTTGAGCAACAGACGAGTCACGTTTTAATGCAAATTGCTCCGTTGGAATTGACGAGCACTTAAACTTTTGCCCGCACCATTCCACGGTATTTGTACTATCGTCGATATAGCAAACACTCTTAGTGTAATCTCGTTTTTTGGTCAGAAGAACCCGGTTTCTGTCGAGATTGAGGTCATATAAAGGTGAACTGAATATTTTCCCCGGTGTGCCATCCCATGAAGCTTTCATGTCCATGAGCACGGTTTCTGTAAATCCGTAAGGACGGAACAAACCATATAGTAGAGTATCTATTGGATCAAGATTTTTCAGATCCGGAAGATTAATTTCATATTCATCTGTCCGAACCTCTTTAATCAACTTAGTCTTAATTTCCTCAACTCTCTTGTCCAATATCACTTCCAGCTCTTCAAATCGTTTTCTGTTAGCCTCAAAAGTTTGTTCAAGGGATGGATTCAATTCTTTGAGAACAGGAATAATATCCAGGCGAATCTTGTTCCGCGCGTATTTATTGGATTTATTAGAGCTGTCTTCACGATATGACAACTGCTTTTCCTTGAAAATTTTATCTATTTCATCTCTTGAGAGAAAAAGCAGGGGCCGGATTATTTTATCTTTTTTTGGCAGAATTCCATGCATGCCTGCGATACCTGTGCCGCGCGTAAGATTCAGCAGCATGGTTTCGATAACGTCGTTCTGATGCTGTGCTATGGCAATATATTGGAAACCGAAATCAGATCTAATTTCTTCAAGCCATTGGTAGCGAAGGTCTCTGGCAGCCATCTGGATTGAAATGTGCTGTTCTTTTGAATATTCGGCGGTGTTAAAAAGGGATGTGAAAAATGGAACATCAAGTTCCGCGGCGAGATCTGATGTAAATTCTTCGTCTTTTTTCGATTCCTCTCCCCTCAGATTGAAATTACAGTGTGCAATACCAAAGTTAAACCCCGCTTCGTTAAACAGATGTGCCATGAGCACTGAGTCGCGGCCTCCACTTACAGCAAGTAAAATGCGCTCTTCAGGGAGGAAAAGGGCATGTCGTTTGATAAAGGGGATAAGGCGGTTAAGGGCATCCATCAGGTCAAAATTATTTAATTAAAATCCTTAGCCAAAAAACTATTTTTGTAAGGTGAGAAAAATCATTTTTTCTGTACTGCTTACTGTTCTATCCCTCGCTGCTATTGCACAAGGTACTAAGATTCAACTTCGCAGTTCTATAGTGACAAAAGGATTCCAGAAAGAGGGATTTGCGCGGGTAATCGGGCCAGTTTTCGAACATGATGGATCAACACTAGCCGCCGACAGTGCCGATGTTAATTTTGAATCGAATGTTTTTGACGCATTTGGCCACGTAGTAATTACCCAGCCATCCGGCACGGTTATATATTCCGACCTTCTTAACTACAACGGGGACACGAAATTAGCCATACTAACTAATAATGTACGACTGGTTGACAAAGACGCTGTTCTTACAACCCCATTGATGACATATAATATGGGAACCCGCGTAGGTACTTATACAGGCGGTGGAAAGATAGTGAACGGCAAAAATGTACTGACAAGTAAAAATGGCTATTATTTCGAGTCAACCCGCGATGCTTATTTCCGTTATAATGTAGTTCTTACTTCGCCGGATGCTTTAATAAAGACAGATACTCTCCGTTATAATGCCACGTCCAAAATTGCCTATTTCTACGGACCTACGAACATTTATGGTAAGGATGATACTCTGTACACAGAAAACGGAACTTATAATACAGCGAATGATCAGGCACGTTTTGGTAAGAAAAATCTGTATACGCAGGGAAGTAAATCACTTAAAGGTGATAGCTTATTCTATGACAGGAAAGCTGGTTACGGCCGCGCGGTAGGAAATATTAGTTTTATTGATACAGCCGAAAAGGCTTTGCTTCGTGGAGGTGTTGGGCTTTACCGGAAGTCGGATGAAAGCATTCTGGTAACCAAGAACCCGTATGTTGTTATTATCACCGAGTCTGATTCCTCAAAAGTTGATTCGATATGGTATACCGCTGATACGCTTTTTAGTAAAGTGGTTTTTACCCGGGATGTAAAGCCTTACAAAAAAGATGAGCTAAAAACTGACACAGAACTTGCGGCCCCGGATCCCGTTGGCGTTCTTAAACCTCCTCCATCTGGGGCATTATCAGCGCCGAAGGACTCAGTAATGATTAGCTCTGTAGTACAGGATACATCAAAAAACGCTGATTCAGGTGTTGCGGATAAAAAGGTCGTCCCTCCGCCAATTGCCAAAACTCAAAATACCGTGGTAACTGCGAAAGACAATCCGCCGAAGGGTAAACCTGTACGGAAAAATGCAGTAGTACCACCGAAAAGCGCTGTGAAAGACACTGCGAAAGTTACCAAATCACTTCAGCCAGATTCTGTTTCACTTGATACGGCAAGGAACAGGATTGTTATTGCTTATCATAATGCGAAAATATTTAAATCAGACTTGCAGGCCAGAGCCGATTCTATGTTTTTCAGCTATTCTGACTCTACAGTGAGATGTTATTTCAATCCGATTTTATGGGCTCAGGGTTCCCAGTTAACAGGAGACACTATTTATCTCCAGATGAAAAACAAGAAGCTTAACAATATGCTCCTCCAGCACAATAGTTTCATTGTAAATTCTGAAGACGAAGATTCAACAAATTTTAATCAGATTAAAGGGAAAGTAATTACTGGGTATTTCAAGGATAATAAGCTTAACCAGCTGTTTGTTGATGGCAATGCCGAAAGTGTATATTATGTTAAAGATGATTCGGCGTACGTCGGGTTAAACCATCAGATCAGCAGCCGGATAAAAATGAATTTTGCGGATGGAAAGCTTCGCGGGATTAACTTCATTCGTGCTGTGCAGGCGTCTACCAAGCCTATGGATAAGTTGACTGATGAAGATAAAATTCTGAAAGGCTTTATTTGGAAGCCTAAAGATCGTCCGAAATCTAAGGAAGAGATCATACCACAATTGGCTAAAACCGATCCTAAGCCAACTATTCCTGGTCAGAGGCCACCGTCTAAAGCAATTCCTGCTAAAGCGGTTCCTCCTAAGCCCGTCCCTGTAAAAATATCGCCGCCAAAAAATAATGGGAAGACACTTACGAAAAGCGGCGTCTGAGTCTACTTATATAAAGCCCTGATTAAGAAAGTCAATCATCTTTTTAACGGCAATAGCCCGGTGACTGATGCGGTTTTTTTCAGCGGCATCCATCTCAGCAAAAGTTATGTCGTAGTTGATGGGTGTAAAAATCGGGTCGTACCCAAACCCTTTTGAGCCGGATATAGCTTTGGTTATATGACCTTCTATAGAACCCTCGAAAAGATGTTCGGTGCCGTTTACAATCAGAGAGATTACCGTCCTGAACCTTGCGCTCCGATTTTGACTGTCTCCTAAATTTGAAAGGACGAGCTGCATGTTGGCCTCAAAATCTCTGCTTCCTGAATAATGCGCTGAATCGACACCGGGTTCACCGTTTAGAGCGTCTATTTCCAGTCCGGAGTCATCCCCAAAACAGTTTAGCTTATAACGATCGTAGATGAAGCGGCTTTTTTGCCCTGCGTTAGCTTCGAAGGTTCTTCCGGTTTCAGGAATTTCTTCAAAGCAGGAAATGTCGTTGAGGCTTTTTACAATAACCTTATTGCCAACGATGGCCTGAATCTCATCTACTTTATGATGATTGTTGCTTGCGAATATCAGTTCCATCAAAAATCTTTCATTACATTCCAGAATTCTCTTTTCTTATCGGTATTGATGGCCATTTCTTCTAGTCCGAAAGTGGCTAAAACTTTAACATCCAGATGTTTTCCTGGTTGGTTTGCTCCCATTACAGGCAAACCAAGTTTTTGAGGATCTATTCCGAAAAGTACAAGCTTATTACAGCTGAAAAAATCCTTAAGCTGGTTGAAATGTGAATCAGGATATTGTGCCAGGTTAAGTATAGCAAGATCCCTTAATTCAAGTTTCTTGGCAGCCATGATCTTCATAAGCATCTCACGATGCGCAGAGTTAAGGTCGCGATGGGTTTGGTCATCGACAACGATAAGAAAGTAACGGTTGTTTTCGCCTAGGTAATTGAAACTTACATTTGGAGCTTCTTCTATTTTGCTTTCCGGTATGACTTCAGAGATTACTGGCTCAGATTTGACTTCAATAGGAATTGTTGGAGAAATCACGGTTTGATCAGCGTCGCCGAGGTCATAGAGGTCCTCGGTCATTAAAAATCTCAGTGCATTCGCGTTATGAGTGATCAGCTTTCCCATGTTGTTTGCCGTTGTTTCCAAAAGCCATGCAAAACTAATAAAGCATCTGTTAAAATTAGTTAAATGGAACAGCCTTATTTTTGAAAAGGTTAACTTAGAGGCGATTCGGTGAAACTGCTGATATTCATCACGTCTTGCATAGTAACATTTCCGTTCAGGTGCTTAAAAAGCGTGTTAGAATATTTATATTGAGATATCATCTCTACAGTTTTTTACGTTAGTCTAGGCATAAATTAAGGCAAAAAACCGCCTATTTTTTTAAATCATTGATTAATGAATTATATCTGATAATTTTGCAGAATTAATCCGTGAGCTGGTCCCCTGGGCTGGCTATTATTTTTGAACGGGTTGAACGACATTAAACATGCAGGATTAGCCTGCTTAAAGAGAATGAGAATACAAAAGATGAGAAAGACCTTAGGGATAATAGTTGGAATACTGTTTATTAGCCTCGCGCAGGTGACCGCGCAAACCACATCGCAGAATGCAAAAAAATCACTCGATAAAGTAGTGGCTGTTATTGGCAGCTCTATCATCCTGCAATCTGAAATTGATATGCAATATGCTCAGTATCTGTCACAGGGAAATCCGGACAATCCCGATGTAAGGTGTCAGATCCTTCAAGGGTTGATTTCACAGAAAATACTTGGACAGCAGGCGATCATAGATTCAATTGCGGTAACTGAAGATGACATTGACAACGAGATTGACCGTCGTTTGAGGAGTAGTATTGCCCGTGCTGGCGGGCAGGAACGTTTGGAGCAGTTTCTAAACCGTTCGATTATCCAATACAAAGATGAGATCAGGCCAGATATTAAGGAAATGCTTATTGCAAATAAAATGCAGGCTAAGATTACAGAAAATGTGGCTGTAACTCCGCTGGAGGTTAAACGCTATTTTGATGCAATTCCGAAAGATAGCCTTCCATTCTTCAACACAGAAGTTGAGATCGGTGAAGTGGTTGTATATCCCAAAATGAATAAACTTGAGAAAGAAGCGTTTCGCGATAAAGCAGAAGCATTGAGGCTAAGAGTTAAGGGTGGTGAGGATTTTTCCACGCTGGCACGCCTTTATTCTCAGGACCCCGGATCTGCAGCTGAAGGCGGCGACCTTGGATTTATGGATAGGTCAGGTTTAGTGAAGGAATTTGCAGCAACAGCGTTCAAACTGAAACCAGGGGAGTTATCTCAGGTTATAGAAACTGAGTTTGGTTTCCACGTTCTGCAGTTAGTAGAGAGACGTGGAGAGCAGGTAAATGTACGCCACATTTTGATTAAAACAGAGGCGGTTCCCGCAAGTCTGGAAAGAGCGAAGGCGCATATAGATAGCGTGTACAATAACGTTATTAAAAAGGCGGTCGATTTTGGTACAGCCGCTTCGTTATATTCCGATAATAACGATACGAAGTACAATGGCGGGATGATGCTCAATGCAGAGAACGTTCAGAGCCGTACTACATTTATCCCAACAGATAAACTTGATCCTGCTATATTCCTTACAGTTGACACAATGAAGGCAGGCTCTGTTTCGCAGCCTGTATTATTCACGGCGCCCGACGGGAAACAAGGGTATCGGTTTCTTTTATTGAAATCTAAGACTGGTCCTCATCAGGCGAGCCTTGATCAGGATTTCCCTAAAATCAAAGAAGTGGCTTTTGAAGATAAGACTAACCGTACGATAAGCGAGTGGTTCGAAAAACGCAGAAAGATTACGTATATCAAGATAGATTCTGAATTTCAAACCTGCTCTGAGATAGCCACCTGGACCACAGCCCAAAATTGACCGAATGAACACTTACGCAACCGATGTAGAAGCCGTAGACGCATTACATAGTTCCTATAAAGACA
>JAZKIH010000011.1:0-48002 GCA_040384965.1 Bacteroidota bacterium
GCTTTTTTGCTTACTTTTTCAGCTGCTGGAAAAAGTAAGTGCCCTTCCGCCGGCATGAGGCGGGACAGTTAATTTATCTGGCAAACTCTTTCAAAACCGATACTATAATGAAAACCCTATCATCATTCAAAACCTTCACTTCTACATTAAACAAACAGGAACACCTTATGCCCGTTCTTTTCATAGGGCACGGTTCACCAATGAATGGTATCGAAGACACCGAATTTAGCCGTCGGTGGACACAGATGGCTAAGGAGATCCCTACGCCGGCAGCGGTATTAGTAGTATCAGCGCATTGGTTCACAAAAGGAACCAAAATCACGGCGATGGATTTCCCGCAAACGATCCACGATTTTGGCGGCTTCCCCCAGGAGCTGTTTGACGTACAATACAATGCTCCAGGAAATCCGGTACTGGCAAAAGAAACCTCAGAACTGCTTCACTCCGCTAATGTTGAGCTGGATCACGACTGGGGTTTAGATCATGGAACATGGACGGTCGTGCGCCACATGTATCCCGAAGCAAACATCCCTATACTGCAGTTGAGTATCGACTATACCAAAGGGCCTCAATATCACTACGATCTGGCCGGAGAGCTTCTTGCTTTAAGGAAGAAAGGCGTACTGATCATCGGCAGTGGCAACATGGTTCACAATTTGAGAATGGTTGCGTGGGGCAGGCTGAACGATTCTGAATATGCCTACGACTGGGCCGCCCAAATGAACCATAAATTCAAGGAACTAATAAGTTCCGGCAACCATAAACCATTAATCAATTACAGCAGTTTAGGCCGGGAGGCAATGCTGGCCATTCCCACCCCCGAGCACTACCTGCCCCTGATGTATACCCTTGGTCTCAACACCAAAAACGACGACATTTCATTCTTCAACGACAAAGCAGTCGGCGGCTCACTCACAATGACGTCTGTCAAGATCGGATAACACCGCACACTCCTATCTAGTGTACTAATAGTTCGTTACCTCGCATGCCTCAGGCATGCCCTTCTACACCAGCAAGCGCCAGGTACGCTTCTTGAGCCAACCACCACTGAATCCCCATTCACTGTCATTCCGTCCCGCACCTGCGGGATTGCGGTAAAGATAGGTCAAGCCCAACCCCTAACTCCCATAGCGCCAGACGCAGCGGCGGCGTTATTCGCTTGTTGTTTGTTATTTTTTGGTGCTCATGGTCTCCCTGCGGTCGGCATTGCTTATTTTTTGACTGCAGAAAAAAGTAAGTGCTTCCGCCGGCACAAGGCGGGTGAATTACTTTCCTCGCATGCCTCAGGCATGCCCTCTTACACCAGCAAGCGCCAGGTACGCTTCTTGAGCCAAACCACCACTGAATCCCCGCTCACCGTCATTCCGCATCGGCTGGTGCGGTAAAGTCAGGTCAAGCCCAACCACTAACTCCCATAGCGCCAGACGCAGCGGCGGCTTTTTTGCTTACTTTTTCAGCTGCTGGAAAAAGTAAGTGCCCTTCCGCCGGCAGGAGGCGGGAAAAAATATTAACCAGAGAAAATTCTGGCATAAATTCTGATATACCCCCACCAAACCTAAATCACAACCCTTGCATGCTAAACCTTACTAACTGTGACATCGAGCCGATTCACATTCCCGGCCAGATTCAATCCCATGGTTTTCTTCTGGTTATTGATCCCAGCTTTACAATCAGGTTCCACAGTGAAAACATTACGAAACACCTTCACGGCCTTCCCGATGTCCTGCTCGGCGAACATATCAACACCTTAAAGCCTATCATCGGGCAAAACGAACCGCCTGATTTCATGATGCAGCTCATCTCTCTCGGAAAAACGAATGGTTTCGAGCAGACTAATCCTTTCACCACTGATATCCAGGGAAAGCCCTACTATCTGATAATATCGGTGTCGGCAGACTACTACTTACTGGAGTTTGAGCCCGCAGTTTCAGATAATGTTCTTGACGTCCACAAGGCCATCGGCCGCTCCATTTCGGAAATGCTGGCAGATAAGAATTTGCAGAACCTTCTGAACAACTCAGCCCAGCAGATAAAAAAAGTAATTAATTACGACCGTGTCATGGTCTACCGTTTTGCGGACGACGGGCACGGGGAAGTAGTGGCTGAAGCCAGAAATGAAGATCTGGAATCATGGCTGGGCTTACATTACCCGGCTTCTGATATTCCGCAGCAGGCGCGTGAGCTCTATAAATTAAATTTAACGCGGCTTATAGCCAACGTACATTCAGATCCTTCCCCGATCCTCAGCACTGCTGAGTACGGAGAAACTCCGCTCAATCTGACTCATTCTCAGTTAAGAGCAGTATCGCCTATTCATATCCAGTATCTCAAGAATATGAAGGTCGATTCCAGCTTCAGCATTTCGCTGCTGTACCGCGGCAATCTCTGGGGCCTCATCGCATGTCATAATTACAGTCCCCGTTTCATCGACTTCAAATCACGTGAATCCGCAAAGCTTATCGGCCAGATTTTGTCTTCGGCACTCGAGTTCCGCCAGGATGAAGAAAGCCAGTATCAAACGGAAGCGTTTAAGGCAGCCGTAAATAAGCTGTCAAAGTTCATGTTTAAAACCGGCAGCATTGAAGATGCGCTGTTGAAGAACGATATTACTCTGCTTGACGTCACCGGTGCTACCGGAGCGCTCTTAGTTTTTGAAAACAGCTTTCATCCCATAGGTGCTACGCCAGACCATGATCAACTGGAAGCGCTGGTCAGCTGGGCAAGGGAAAATGTGACCGAACAGCTGTATTATACGGATAACTTCTCTGCAGTTAATCCCGATGCAAAGGCCTATAAAGATCTGGCCAGCGGTATTATGCTGTGTACCCTGTCGGCCGAGCTGGGAGAATACATGATCTGGTTCAAACAGGAGAAACTGCAAAAAATTAAATGGGCTGGAAATCCGGAAAAGCCGGTCGAGACCGACGAGAACGGTGTTCTTCAGATCTCACCCCGCAAGTCATTTGAAGCCTGGTCTGAAACTGTCTCCGGGCATTCGGAAGGCTGGAGCAATGAAGAAATAAAATCGGTAATCCGTCTCAAGACCGAAGTGATCTCGGCAATTAGCCAGAAAGCAAGCGAGATCAGGATCCTGAACGAGAAGCTGAAACAGGCGTACGAAGAATTGGACACGTTTAGCTACACCATTTCTCACGATCTTAAAAATCCGCTCTCAACCATCACCAGCTTTTCGCAGCTCATGGAACGCGACGATACCATCAGTCCGAGATCCCGTGACTTCTTAAAGCGGATAGTTTCAGGTGCCGAAAAAATGCGGATGATGATAAACGAGGTTCTGGATTATACCCGTGTGGGAAGGGCTCTCCCCGACTTCTCCGTCATAGAAACCGGGCCCATGATAAAAGAACTGGTTAAAGACCTCCAGGTAGGTTTTGGTGTAGATAATCTGGATATACAGATTGGCGATACTCCGCCCGTAAAAGGCGATCCGACAATGGTATCACAGGTCTTTTCCAACCTCCTGAGTAATGCGATCAAATATTCACTAAAGTCAGATCCTCCTCAAATTTCCATCCAGGGTAAGGAAGATGAAGCTGAAGTGGTTTACGCCATCAGTGACAATGGGATTGGTATAGATATCAAACAGCTTCCTAATATATTCGAGCTCTTTAAACGGCTCGATAATGTGCGGGATGTTGAAGGTTCCGGTGTCGGCTTAGCCATAGTGAAGCGCATCATGGAAAAGCATCAGGGCAAGATCTGGGCTGACAGCGAGCTCGAAAAAGGCTCGACTTTCTATGTCGCGTTCAAGAAATAATCAGCTCGCTTTTTCAATCCACTGACTGAATTTCAGGAACGTGTCATTAGCTGCATCAATTACACTCTGCTGATCTTCAGCAGAGTTGACCTGCTCATTGAGGGCGGTCTTGAACGTGTTCCACATCTCGCCAGTGTTCTCGCCATAGCTTTGATAAAACGTCAGGGCATGGTCGGCTTTGCCCGGCAGCGCCTGCGCAATCATCTTGCTGATTATCTTTCCGCCAAGTGTTGACCCTTCCATCACGTATAGGGCACCCAGCGCAGCTGTGTGGTCTTTAATTTCTGGAAGATCAGCATTTGCTGCCATTTCGATAGCAGTACCGTCCAGTGCTTCAATATCGTTTAAGATCGACATGGCTTTGCGGCGTTCCGAATAGTCAGGCAGAAGTCTTTCATCCACTGCCGACTGCACCCGGGCTTCAAGTCCGCCAAAGTACGAATAGAATAAATTAAGCAGGTTTACATAATCCGGTTCAGAACGGATCGACCTGATCTTTGGAACAATTATTTTCTCCAGGTCCTGGTGATTTTGCTGAGTAGCGTCTTTTAAAGTATCAGAAAACATTCTTATCGCTTTTAACGGTTAAAATTAGTAGGCCGCCTTTACTGTAAACCCAATCCCAAACATTCCCACCTTCTCCCAGGCGCCCTGACTCGTCTCCCTTGCAATTATCGCGCCTTTCAGAATACTGCTCGAAAAAACAATCCTGCCCGAATCATTTTCGATCCATTCCAGGCTTACAAAGAAATCATCTTCCGCTACGATATTGTATTGACGAAGGTCCACTTCTACCTTTCCGTTCTTAACCGGTGCGCTGATAATGATGTTCTTATCCTGGATGATCTTATCCGGCATCCCGTCTTTAATACTGTAAAAATTGAGCCTCAGCTTCACCGGATTATTATCTTTAGACACTACTGATGCCGCAAAAGATTTAATAAAGGTTGGCGACTTCTTAATCTTAATAATGATCCCCACCTCGTTCCCCAGCTTGCTCGAAGTAAATCCAACAGTCGTACTCTGCGACTCGGTCGTATTGCCAAGAATTTTTTCTTTCAGCTTCTTATTGGACACCACAACTCCAGGCAGCTCGAATACCGAGGGCTGCAAAACAATCTGTTTATCCGCAAGCTGCTTCGCAAATTCCGAAACTGTATAGGTCTGCGGACTATAACCCAGCATAGAAATCCTGACTGTCTCATTACTGAAGCTTGCTGGTATCGTCAGTCTGAACTTTCCGTCATCATCCGAAACCGTCCCGATATTTTTGCCGATCACCCCAATATTGACATACGAAAGCACTTTGCCCGACCCCGCTTCTTTAACGACGCCTTCAGCTACGATCTGTGAATAGGAAAACGGAACAAGGAAAAATAAAAATAGAGCGGTAACTATTGCCTTCATGCTTCGATTAAATTTATCCGGCAAATTTAAAAGTTTGCCTGAATTTTATTTCACTCTCCCCTCGTAAATTCCTCTATCGCCTTCTTAAAATCCGGAAACTCTTTCAGCAAATCACTCCTTTTAGCCATTTCAAAATCTGCAAAGTCAAATCCCGGTGCTACGGTGCAGCTAACCAGACAGTAACCTTGTTTATCCTTTACATGCGAACCAAACCATGCGTTTGCAGGTATTCTGGCTTGCGGCACTTCGCCTTTCGCAAGATTATTTCCCAGAATAATTGTCGACAATCTCCCGTCCTCTATAGACACAATCTCTAAAGCCTCTCCCTGGTGAAAAAACCAAAGCTCATCCGACTTAATCCGATGAAAATGTGATTTATCCTCATCCTCCAGCAAATAGTATATCGCCGTGCTGATATTCCGGGTATTTCCCTGAGCATTCACCAGCGTCTCTGCAGATCGGTACGTTTCCTTGTAAAAGCCCCCTTCCGGATGAGGCAGTAATTGTAAGTGCTGAATCAGGTCTTTAGCAGTCATAGGGTCTTTAATAAATCAATTGTCTTAACACAAAAGTACTCTCTTTTATCATAGGGTGATTCCAGCCTTCGCTAAGAGAAATACTTTAGACGTCGAGGTTCCAGCCTGCACTAGTAGAAATAGTTTATGGATTGAGGTTCCAGCTTTCGCTGGAATGACAAAATTATTAGAGTGACAAGGAGATTCCAGCGTTCGCTGGAATCTAAAGGGAATGATTTTTAAACCACCCCGTGGCGAGATCGAGCCATTGTGGGTTAGTTTTGTCAATCAGATTATTTTTCCAGCTTCGTTGCCATGTTTTTAACTGTGTTTCCTTTTTAATCGCCT
The DNA here is from genome assembly GCA_040384965.1 of Bacteroidota bacterium. Taxonomy (GTDB): domain Bacteria; phylum Bacteroidota; class Bacteroidia; order Sphingobacteriales; family Sphingobacteriaceae; genus Daejeonella. The sequence goes on from JAZKIH010000011.1 coordinate 6,049, forward strand.
GATTGATATCAGTAAAAGTTTCATACCAGACTAACTTATTCCAGTTATATTTAGTGGTAAACCCGTATACCTGTTTTTGCTTGTGTTCAAGAACACGCCTACGGATGTTATTTGTCACGCCCACGTACAGCACGTTATCGTATTTGTTAGTTAACATGTACACATAGTACTCGTTCATTTCCGAATTTAGCAGACATGTTTCGAGAAGAGGAAGAAAATAATTGAGCGGATAATATTATTTAGAAAAAGGGCATTGCGATTCCAGCGGAGGCTGGAATCTCCAAATATACCCCACACTGAGTTGTCATTCCAGCGCAGGCTGGAACCTCTAGATTGGCATCCATTCCAATTCCTTTTAATTATTTTGTCACCATACCTTGTAACATTCCACCACCTCAAACGAATCATTGTTAAAACAGCACAACTTAATGAGCAGCAATCAGCAGGAACTATTCTTATCCGTCATTGAACAGAACAAAGGCATCATCTACAAGATTGCCAATTCGTTTAATAAAGATGAGGACGACAAAAAAGACCTGGTGCAGGAGATCATCTTCCAGCTTTGGCGCTCCTTCCCTGCTTATGATCAGCGCAGCAAGCTTTCCACCTGGATGTACCGCGTGGCCCTCAACGTAGCCATAACGTCATACCGGAAGGAAAAAAAGAAGACGGAGGTATTTATTCCCTTGTCGGAAAACGTGCTCAGCTTCCCCGACAGCAACGAATCCAACGAAGCCAGCCTAAACCTGCTTCAGCAATTCATTAACGAGCTAAAGGAACTCGACAGGGCACTGATGATTCTTTATCTCGAGGAAAAAAGCGGTAAAGAAATGGCCGAAATATTAGGCTTATCCGAAGCAAACATCCGCACGAAGATCAGCCGCATCAAAGAACAATTAAAGAAAAGATTTTCAACTACTAATCAATAACAACATGGAAGAATTTGCGATCAGACAACTGTGGCACGACTACGATGCTAAACTGGAAAAAAGCCTGCAGCTCAACTACAGGATCATCCGGGAAATGCAGACCCAAAAATACGAAGATCATATCGGCTCCTTTAAAAAGAACCAGGTGGCCGGCATCATCACCGGCATCCTCTGGATCCTGTTCTTAGTCTTTCTCGTCGTCAATACCATGCACAACATCTATTTCGTCATTTCCATCGGAATGATCGCCTTGTTCAACATCTTTGCCGTGGGTACTTACATCCGGCACCTGGTGTTGCTGGATCAGGTCAACATCGCCGACAGCATTACCGGCGCACAGGAAAAGCTTGCCGCCATCCAAACCTCCCTGAATAATGTCGGCCGCATCCTGGTACTGCAGGCACCATTCTACTGCACCTTCTGGTACAGCCAGGAACTCGTTAATCATGCCGGCACCACCTTCTGGATCATCAATCTTTCGGTTGTAACCCTATTTGTTATAGCTTCCCTGTACTTGTTCAAAACCCTAACTTTTGAAAACATTCACCGCAAGTGGGTCAGAGGCTTTATCGAAAGTTTTGGTGGTAAAAAGCTCATTAAAGCCAAAGAGTTTCTGGAAGAAATTGAAGCATATAAAACGGACGGGAAATAGTTAATGTCAGGAGGTTAAGAGAATTGAAACATTTACAACCCCCTCTTCTCACTTTCAATCGCAATAAACTCTGGCAAATAATCAGGAGTACACCCTTTCGAAACCATCAAGCCCTTATAAAGTCCTGTGTTTTCTCCCACTGCAATACAGCGATCCCGGTACGTTTTATCAAAAATCCCAATCCAGCCGGCGGTAAAATTCATGGCCCATTGAACCTCCGGCTCTTCCTTTTCAATCCGGCTTTCAATTTTAGCTACCAGCTCCTCGGTGTTTGAAGGCGGAGTTTGCCCCATCCAGCGTAAGCGGGCCTGATAATACCAGAATATCCGGCGCTGCAGAGCCGAAGCACTATTCTCCCATGAATGAATCAGTGCAATTGTATTTTTATCCTTGGCAAGCTGATTGGCCATTAGCCAGTCCATCAGCTGATTTCCCTCTTGCAACGGATGAGCTTTCATATCCTTGTCTAGCATATCAACCACATCCTGGGAAAGAAGCTTGCTGTCCATGCTCAGGATAGCCAACAGCCTCGGCAACAAGCTCCCGCCAGACCATAGTTCCATAGCCAGTTCATGGTCCTTTTTGATTGACTTTGCAATCGTCCGCAAGTCACCCAGCTTGGTTTTAGGACTGATCTGGGCGAGGATGTTTTCTGCTTTTGAAGAGAGTTTCATAGCAATTTTATAGCCTTTCGGGATTCTCGTATCTGGAATATAAACCTGAGTTCTATCTATTTGCCAGCTGTACGCTTATACCCCCGTAACAAGCCAGGTCAGGAATACAGCAATAGCAAAGCCCGCGCAGAAATTATGCGATATCACATCCCGTATGGTGTAAAAATAAAATGCCAGACCGCCTAACCCCAGCGAGACAACCAGCTCAATCCAGCCATGAATGTGGAAAGGGATGACTTTAAAGACTCCAAACTCAAAATCGGTAAGCACGGTTAGTAGAAGGTGAACTCCCCCGAGTATATAGGTGAACAAAGCAGTTCCCTCTGGCAGATCAAATACACTGGGCGATGCCAATAAAAAGATTACTACCAGGTAATCTATAATGCCATGGATTTTTGAGTTGATGAATGACATATCCTTTTGATTAAATACACTTACAGTAAGGTACGATTTTAACCGTTGTGCCAATGGTAAACATTGATTTTCTAGACAGGTTCAATCTCTATAACGAATGCCTTTAATTCAGCCATTTTACCATCCCTGAATCGCCACACATCGCAATAGGAATAATCCCTCATCTTACCCTCCTTGTCCTTCATACTTATTTTGCCGACAGCCGTAACGAAATCATCTTCAGCAATCAGGTTTTCAACATCAAACTTTGGCGGCTCCAGATAAGCAGCTGCCATATATTGCCGCACACTTTCCTTTCCCTGGAGAGTCTGGTCGCCGACAAATGTCCAAACCGTATCGTCGGTGCAGTAGGTCAAAAAACCTTCATTGTCACCCGCTGTAACCAACGCGTTCGCTTTTTCAAGAATGTCTTTATTGTTCATACAAGTGTGGGATTTGACAATATTGAAATAGAACCCCAGCCGAACGGCTTTGGTTTTCCCAAAAGTGCAGGAAGTCTAAATAAACCTTAGGGAATAAAAAAAGCCTCCAAATATTGAAGGCTTTAGGTTTTGACGTGACCCCTCTGGGACTCGAACCCAGGACCTACTGATTAAGAGTCAGTAGCTCTAACCAGCTGAGCTAAGGAGTCGTGATTAGGATTGCAAAGAAACGAAACTATAAGCGTCTTTCCAAAACCTTCTTTAAACTATCGTTTACCGACATCAGCAAAGCTAAGACACCCCCTCTCCCATCTTGCGTAAATCAGTATCAGCTTGACCTGGCTTTTAGCCTAACGCACCAAAATCTCAAAACTCTTTCCGTCATAGCGGGATAAACCCCTCCTTGTACCAAACCAAAACTTACCTCCCCGATCTTGTAAAATACACCAAACCGCATTATGGCTCAAACCGTTCTGCTTGGTATAGTTTGTAAAGGATTTGCCATCGTAAACCCAAACACCACCGTCGACATCCCTTGTAGAAGAATCATCAGCTTCAGTACCAAGCCAAAGCTTTCCGGATTTGTCCTGAATTATCGAATATATGTTGTAAGTATCCAATTTCTCATTTGCGAGCACCCTGGAAAATCCTTTCCCATCAAAACGGCAAAGACCTGTGTTTTTTCCGCCAGCCCAGATATTGCCATCCCGGTCCTCGAAAAGTCCGCGAAACCAGGTTTGATTATAGGGAGTATAATTAACAATCGATTTACCATCATAGCGGCAAATGCCTTCATCCTTAGTCGTGATCCAAATAGTTCCATGCTGATCTTCCAGCAAATCCTGCACTACCCGGAGAGCAAGACCTTTGGGATTCCTGATTTTTTGATCATCTAAAAACGGCGTGAAGACTTTCCCATCATACCAGTAAATTCCCTTGCGCGTAGCAACCCAAAGCTTGCCACTTTTATCCATTAAAACACTTGTTACAAAATTATCCGGTGCTGGAATATTAGTAAAGGTTTTGCCATCGTAGTGAGTTATACCAGCATCGCCGCCCAGCCAAAGATCTCCCTTCCTATCTTCAGCAATGCAATAAACAAAATCACTGCTTAAGCCATTCTTTATTGAGAAGTTTGTGAAAAATTTTCCATCGTACCGATAGAGGCCATTACCAGTTGTCGTGAACCAAAGATTGCCTTTTCTATCCTGAAAACTGCTGCCAACGTTGCCGACTGGGTTTTGATTTTGTGTTTGAAGGAAGTTTTGTTGACTTACAGGAGTGAGTGAATTTTGTTTAGGGATGTTTGTTTTTCCTTCCTTGGCAGGCGAAGTGAAAAAGAGATTTATCGAAAGAATTGGGAGGAAAATTAGTTTGTTGTGGAGGCTCATGATAATAAGGGCGGCTTATTTTTTTTCAAATCACGAATATAATACACTCCTTTACCAATATCCCCTGCCGCTATAAAGTTACCCCTGCTGATACATTCCAGGTTCCTGGTTCCTTTAGTTCAAATTCAAGTACTGGCCGGTCAGCGAGCGTAAGTCTTAATCTGATCGGGAAGGCAACGTTTCCGAGTTCCAGTAATACAGCGCGACCCGTTCTGGAAATTTCCCTTTTTGTACCATAGCCACCGACGACCACTTCCATGCTCGTTATTTCAACAGTAGGTACATCTCCGCTTAAAAGAGTCGCACTGCCCCCGGTTACACTTTGAGTTTGTATCACAACTATGTTGGCCGTGGCCCTTGGATCTTTCCAAAACTCCAAACGAGTTATCTGCCGCGCTCTTTCATGAATAATATACTGTTTTTCGGCCTTTGGTGGTTTTACCTTTTCCTGAGCCTGCATGTTAAAACCTGAAAGTATTATAGCGAGCAGGAGAACAAGTTTGAAGTTTTTCATTGTCATAAATTTCGGTTCGTGATCAAATAAATATTAAGGATTATAAGATATTATTAATCAATAATTTAGGAGACAATTTAACAATTAATAAATGTAATTCACCTTTCGACACACTTATTCAGAATACTTTTTCCCTTTTCCAATGCGGGTTGGTTAAGCATGAGGTGGTGTAATCTATTAATTTAAGTCTGTTGGATTGCAACCACTTATTTAGTCTATTATCGATTCAACCGATCTGAACACAAATTCAGTACTCATGCTGTCCTGATGGATGTCGAATTTCAGGCCCTTGAGTTCTGCACCAATATAACCCATGCCCTTATTCTTTAAAATCCCCTCAATACCTTTGTCGGATTCACTTACCGCCATTGCAACTATAGCGCATAAACTCTCACCTTGAATGTTTGCGTTGACATATTGAATGTTGCCCTGTACCTGATAACTTCCCATCCAGTAAGACAATTTAGATTGATCCACTAGTTTTAGCTGTTTCACCAACTCATCTTTATATGGTTTTGTCTGAGGAGCATGGTCAAGAAAAACCTCATTTGTGTTTTCACATGCCGGTCTGTCACAGGAAATAATAACACCCAGCACGCAAAATATGGTCAGAGTTCTGATAAAATAGTTGGTCATTGTCTACAGTTTATTAGTCAAGATAGGTATAACTCCTTTGTCAGCAAACAATCCACAATCATCCGGCGTATGCTAGGACTGCAAGAGCTATTTTATTTTACTCGAAATTGTCAACTGTCAAAACTCTTTGTGGAAGCCTTGATACTCGACACTCACTATTCAATACTACCTTTAAAAAAACTTTTAGCAGAGTCTCCATACTTACCGCCTCTTTCGCGTTCGGTGTACTGCTGTAGCTATCAGCCTCACCATACTTGCGGCACCATTCGGGAGTAAACCCAATAACTGTAATGCACCAGTGTTTGTGTTTCAAAGCAACAGTAAGCTTCACTTTAGTTGAAAATTGAAACCCGATAGCTATCGGGTTGAAAGTTGAAAGTGAGCACGATGCATAACTAGTCGAAAATTAATGCACACTAATCTCCAACAAGCCGTCTTCAATTTTCCATTTTTCATTTTCAATTCTTTTAAACTTCTTTCATCTCTCCATACGCCTAAAATTTAATAGTCAATGATTCACTCCTATACCGGTATCTTCTTTCTCCACCCAGGAATTGTCAACCCGATAGCTATCGGATGTCCACTGCCAATTCCTTACTTGTTTCATTCACTAAGGATTCACTAGTGGTTCACTAAGCGTTCACTCAACTTTAACCAAAATCCCCCCCCGCCAAAAACCCCTTCCAATTCTGACCTCCGACCTCAGACTTCTGACTTCAGATCTCAGTCTTATCTCATAGTGATCTCAGTCTTATCTCAGTCTTATCTCATAGTGATCTCAGTCTTATCTCTGTGTTAAAGCATCACCTCATTTTGGCCATCATTGTGCCTTCCATAACCTAAAAACTTGCCGTAATCTGCAAGCCAAATTCTTCACTCCAGTCCAACTTCTTTGACCATGCATATTCACACTTCGACAATCATGAATTTCGCCCTATTTCTCATCAAACAAGAAGAATATTGTCCCTGGTAGCGGGACAAGCTGTCCCTCGCTTGGGACAAAGTCCTGGCCCTTTCATGTATTTCTGCCCGATACCTTTCGAGCCAAGCCACTCAATTTATCCTAAAATAAAACCGTTCCATTTCCCGAAAAATGCACCCATTACTTAGTTAACGGTGTCCCTCATTGCGGGACAAATGAAAATAAATCGCCGTTTAAAGGCTTACAGGGGAAAACGGGTAGAATTCGGATGATGCAACCCAATTTATTTCCAAAATCATTTTTTACTTTTAATTACGCTCCCGCATCATTGAAACCTACCTATGGAAAAATTTGATTTACCTGCGGCGCTCAAAGCGTATCGCACCGAGCACAAACTGAGTATCAGACAAATGGCAAGCAAGCTCAATATGTCTAAATCGGCCTATGACCGTTTGGAAAAAGGATGGACCAAACCGACTTACGATGAAGTGCCCCGGATCCTCAGTCTGCTCGATCTCCAGATCGAATCTATCCGTATCGAAGCGGTTAAGCCTGCACCTCTAAAATGGTATAAATCCAAAAAACTGAGGTGGATAAAACCAATAATTGGCAGTTATCTCGTATTGAGCTTTATCACAGAATTACGAGGCTTCAGAATAGGATATGGCGGCGAACAGGCGATGGCAGAGAATCCACCAACACCTGTTATGATAATTTTCGGCGCTATATATTGTGCATTCTACTGGTATTATTATCCGCCGCAATGGCCGTTCGCAAAACCTGCGATTGCGGAAAAGAACGCCAAAGAAAATGGAATAACAGACCCCTCAGTCAGCTGAAAAAGCTGCCAGCTCCATCTAACGATAATCCCTTTGCGTCTCTGCTGTTTCTTAGCGAAACTTTGCGATTAAAATCTTTGTGCTCTTTGTGTCTGTGCACACAGGTAGAGGTCCTTTGTGCTTTTTGTGGTTAAAGTGGGAATTAGCGGGTACATACACGACGCCTTTAATCCCACAAATTTCTTTTATATTCGAATATCAAAACCCATTACCAAAAACACCTCCAACAATTTTCATCACGCCATGAAAACAAAAAAAAACATCCTCCTCTCACTAACTTTCATAGCCCTATCTTTTATAATTCTTCATCCTGCTCTATCGCAGCAAAAATTTGATTTCTCCAAAAAAGGCGACATCCATAAACAGGTGATCTATTCCTGGGACGCCTATTACCGCAATTACTTCGCTGGAGAAATTAAAAAAAGGCTCTTTGACAATGGTGACGTATATATTTTATATGATGCTCAGATCCAGGGACTGCAATCTTTTGTGGAGATGACCCGCCGATGTAAGGACACCAAACAAATGGGCGAGCTGGTAGATATGTTAAGTCCTGTCTTTTCCCAATTGAAGCCGATCGCACCGGATAATAGCACCGGATGGATTTGCACAGGAGGGCCTAATTGTACAGCCTACAATCTTATTGGAAAGGAAGTACCTCTTTGCAGCGTGCAGTTCCTGGGCTTATTGGGCGCGCTCGCTACCAATATCACCGAAAATATTCCCTTGCGTAAGCAAACTCCTGCCGAGCAGGCGTTCGTCAGGAACACCTTTAATACGATTGCTGTTCAGTTAGACCGCTGGTTTACACCAAACTATTTCCGTTCGGTTGATAACCGCCTTCCCCGGACCGCTGCTGATATGAAAGACGCCAACCTGGGGCATTATTTTTCGGACAGGGATCTTTGGTTCTTAACTGTACTTTCTGATTTATCTGAACTGCACCAGGCCGGGGTTCAGCCCGCAGCTGAAGATGGAAAGAAAGCATTTGCCGATCTGCAAAATCAAAAGCCCGGAATTAGTAAAATATTTGATCTGTTCGTTGCCAGAAGTTACCTGACACAATCCCTAAGCGGACTCAGGGCTGAAATAGACAAAGGCTTCTGGAAGAACCACTATGACAACAGGTATGCTAAATACGCCGGACCGTTAAGCCCCGTAACATGGGAACAAGAAGGCGCAGGCTGGAAAATGATTACCCGGGTTCCCCTGGATAGCAACTACCTCTCGGACGACGTGTCCTGGGACATCAGTCATGCGAGAAGACTGGTTCCAGCTCTGGAAACGTTTGTACGAAACCGGGAAAATATCAAAAAGGTCTGGGGCTATAATAACCCCGCTTTCGATCCGCTGGCTCTCCGCCAGGCTTATGCTAATCAGATCTCCGACAAAATCTGGAATGGTGATACTCAATATCCCTTGTTCACCAATTTCTGGAGCGGCGACAATGGCTGGTATCGCGTTGCTTACGCAAACCAGACAGGAAGAAGAATGGAAGGCTATACTCCTTATGGAATGAACACTTCGATGCCTTTAGGTGGCTATCCGGTTTGGGGTTCCTTCCATCCCGCCTTGAGAACTGTTTTCAGGTCTATTTTTGAATTGTCGCAATCTAATGACCCTGCAGCAAAATCATTCATCACGCAATATTACCAGGAGGTATTTACTAACAAGCTGAAGGATAAGACCGTAAAGCCAGTGGGCAACCTTGCTTTTTTATCGGATTTAGTAGAACTACCGGCGGTTAAAACGAAATAGGACAAAAGGAAGCAGTAGCATACCTACAATCTATTCAGGGTCTCTTGCAAAATCGGGCAATTTAGTTTGCAGCGAACCACAGGCGCGCCCATCGACACCAGCAGGCGTCAGGTACGTTTCTTGAGCCAAACCACCACTGAATCCCCGTTCACCGTCATTCCGCATTGTGTTATGCGGGCAAGCACAATCCTAGCGTCGGCAACCTTCAATAGCATCACACCCAGCGGCGGCTTTATTCGCTTGTTATTTGGTATTTTTTGGAGCTCATGGTCTCCCTTCGTCGGCATTGCTTACTTTTCTAGCTGCAGAAAAAAGTAAGTGCCTTCCGCCGGCACGAGGCGCGAATAATTACCCAAAATGCAATTCTATTCCATTTTATAATGTCCCAATTGAACAAGCCCGTTTAAATTATCGTATTCTACCCAGCTTTCTTTAATCCGGCCATCCGTTACCTTAAAAAAGCAGTTAAAATGAGCATCCAAAATCTTCCCTGATGCAGGAAAGCTTCCAAGTGGTCCACGCTGTGTACCCAGAAAGTGTACCCGGACAGCGACCAAATCACCCTCCTCAATCGCAAAGACGACTTCTTCTCTCAAATCCGGAAAAACTTCTGCTTCTTGCTTATGAAAAGTTATTAAACCCCTGTTCGTTTTTATCTCCCTTGGCTCGGACGAGCTATTACGGATAAAGTCATCATGCACCAGGCTCTCAATTGTCCGCCAGTCACGTTTATTGCTTGCTTCAAAAAAAGAAAGTACAATTTCTTTGTTAGATTTCATCTTACCCTACAGACTCACTTTTCGATTAGGTTTAAAGGCAAAAATAGACGGGTCAGCACTCGTGTACGGAAAATAAGTATATGTGGCTCTTACATTAAAATCATTAACCTTCCGGTCAATCTCCGCTTTGCGAATCATGAAATCTGATTTAGAGATCCAAACAACCCACGTAGCTATTGGTAGCGGTTTCGATTCAACAATTTTATAACATTCAACTCCACTAACCATTTCTGTTGCAGCAACTTTCGGACCTGCTATTTGATCAAAAATGGTGCGCGGCATTAATTTTTCTTCTGCCATCAGCAAGGTCGGCACAAGTGCCACTGTAAAGCTGGAGATACCTACAAAGCCAGCCATGGCCAGCTTTAAGGGCTGCCCGGAAATTAATCTGTTAGAAAATCCCTGCCAAACCTTTACCTGCTTTTCAGCATCCCTGTTTAAAACATTAATATCAGTTGATCCTAATTGATAATATTCAAAATTGAACGATCCATTATTCGCGTAAGCTGTTTTAAAAAGCAAGGCAGTGCTATGAGGCCGAGCAAGATTGTAAAAGCTCGAAACAACCTTGCCGGAATCCATATAAACTTTCATTCCGTCATATTTTGCCGCGGATTGTTTTATAATGTCTGATGCTTCCTGAGCATGGATGTTGTATGCAAAAAGCAGTGTTAAAACTGTGCATAGGAGTGCTTTTCTGTTTTTCATATTTGAAGATAAATATTGTATTGATTTTACACAAATCAACCAGGCATCCGCTGCGATGAGTGGAAATAAATTACCACATTGGCTTCTATTCCATTTTATAATGTCCCAATTGAACATGCCCGTTTAAATTATCACTTCCCTTCAATATTACTAAAGAGTTGGCTATGTTGTTTTCTAAAAATACCTTCCATAATGAATCCAACTGGCAAAGGCGATCTGAAAGTGATTTCTTCGTCAATAACGGTAAACTCATCCTCTCCTCTTAACTGGTATCTCATTACAATCTTTGTCATCTTAAAAACGGTCGCCCGCATGGTAATTTTTTTATCTGCTAGACTTTTTTCAATCGTCACTGGATAAGTAAATGAAAATGGAATAAATCCGAATCTTAACGTCTCATGAACTAAGTAACTTTCGCCTCCGGTCGGGTCAATTTGAGAAATAACCGGATGTACCGAAACAAATTTTTGCATATCGGTCAAATAGTCAAAAACGAGATCGATGTTTTTATGTATTCTAAAAGAAAGTTTCACGTCGTACCTGTTTTATATACGTCTCTAGGGTTGCCACTTATGTTTCGGTTGGCGATGGTGGGCAAATCAAAATATCTCATTTTGGTAAAAGTAAAGAACTTTAATAGAAGCACAAAAGCTGAAGTTTACACTTCAGCCCTGCTTTTACCACTGCCCTGTAGCAGCTCCAACATTAGACTTACATAATTTTTAATGTCTGAATCAAACGGTCTTTAAGTTCAAAGTGATAAGTCATTATAATCGGACTTCCGGGAAATGTTCCTGAGACTTCAGTTTTCAACGTATGTTCTGTTTCTGAGTATTCCACAGGTTTCATTGTCGTTTGATATTCTTTATTAGCCTTGTCTATCCAGCTTATTATTGCTGTTTTGCCGGTATGTATTTTCCCTTCATCAAATACTACTGCTGTTTCAGTAAAACAGTTTGCATAGGCGATGCTGTCCAAATTGTTTTGTGCCATTATTAAATCGGTCAATACGCTTGGTAATTTCATTGCTTTAATTTCTAGATTGTTAAATGGTCGGAATTGTTCCGCCGTCGATTACAAATTCGGTTCCTGATAGATAACTCGCTCTTGGCGAAACCAGAAAACCAACTAATTCTGCTACTTCTTCTGGTTCTGCGGGTCTGCCGAAGGGTATTCCACCCAGGGCATCCAAAACACTTTGCTGGGCCTCCTCGATAGAAATATTAGAAACATTGGCAATCCTTTCTAGAAAATATTTAACATTTTCCGTCCTGATCCATCCCGGCGAGACCGTTAGTACCCGTACACCTTTTGGCGTTACTTCATTTGATAAGCTTTTGCTGTAATTAATCAATGCTGCTTTTGCGGCTGCATAAGGCAAAGTAGCATCATATAGCGGTAGTTTGCCTTGAATAGATGCGATATGGATAATAACTCCGCTCTTTTGCGATATCATTTGCGGTAGAAATCCGCGATCCAGCCGAACTGGCGCAAGCAAATTAGCTTGCAGGGTCTTCTCCCAATCTTCATCCGTTAAAACGGCAAATCCGCCGGCTGGTGTTTCCGAAAAACCCAGGTTATTCACCAGAATGTCCAGCCTCCCGTATACTGATAGGACTTCGCTAATAACTTTTTGAGCACCTTCTATCTTGCTCAAATCGGAAGGAATGAAATGCAACTTGCTGTTTTCTTTTTCCTGTGCATTTCTAGCTGTTATAATGACCCTTGCTCCAGCTTGCAAAAGCCTTTCTGCAATCGCCCTTCCGGTTCCTTTTGTACCTCCTGTTACCAAAGCGATTTTGCCTGATAACTCATTGTTGAAATTAAATTGTTCCATTGCTTACATTATTTTAGTCAAAACTGAGACTTATGTACGCTTCTCACAAGTACGGACTAACGATTCGGATAGGGAACAATTTTTCCCCTATTGCACAATTTGGAACATAGGTTTACATTTGCTCAATGTATGAAAGAAAGGTCTTACCAAACCTGAATTGCGGCTTGGATTTAATAGGCGAAGTACTGTATGGAAAATGGAAAATTCGTTTATTGTGGTTTATTAACGAAGGTCATAAGCGTCCAAGTGAATTACAACGAAAGATTCCCGATGCAACAAGACGTGTGCTGAACATTCAATTGAAAGAGTTGGAAGACCACGAATTGATTACAAAGAAAATTTATCCTGTCGTACCGCCAAAAGTGGAGTACAGTTTGACTGAATTTGGTAAAACTGTAATTCCCTTAATCTCATCCTTAGGAAACTGGGCCGATAAAAATGAAGAGCAATTACGGTCGGTAATTTTAAAGCGTTTGCAGCCCGAAAACCTCTCAGGTTAAAGAAAAGCTGACACTTCCCTCCGCCTACGGGCAGGTAGGTTCTTAAAAGCGGGCACTGAAACATTAATAGAAAACGAAAAAGGACTAGGCCTCCGCGCCTATGAGGGGGAAAACTAATACATTAATATTCTTAATTTTAACCATGTTTTCACTCCATCCAACCAACATTACAATAAGAACTTCTCTCCCCGAAGATCTTGACGCGATAGTTGCTTTACTCCGCCAGCTCTGGCCATCAAAACCAATCACCGCCACGTCACTCAAAGATTCCTTCACAAAATCCTTCACTCTCGAAGGCCACATCATCCGCGTAGCAATACATGAAGAAAAAATCGTGGGCTTATGCGCTATGTACATCCGCAACAACCTCAAAGCCGAAGGAAACCTCGCCAACATCGATGAGCTCGTAGTGGACGATAAAATGCGAAATAAACAAATCGGAAAAATGCTTTTAGACGATGCCGAAAACATCGCCCGCGAGCATCAGTGCAAATTCCTGGGCCTCGAATCCTCCTTCCATCGCGAAGACGCACACAGGTTTTATGAACAGAACGGATATGAGAAACAGGGGTATTATATTATTAAGGATTTGAGTTAGATAGGGCAGATATTATCTTGAGGTCCTCACCGCGCAAGGCGGAATCTATGTTAAGCATTAAAGTCTATTGGCTTTAGGCATTACTCATTGTATATGCGTCATGCTCTCCCCCGCTGGCGGGGGCAGGGGGTGGAGATACCACTAACTCAATCATATCCCCCGCCTACTAAGTACCCTAATAAATCTCATTCTAGCGAGAATAAATTTATTCTCCGTTCAGAAGATATGGAGAATCCGAACAACAATAATCTCTGGTACAATAAAAATCTCGGGCGCTTTGCTCATGAGAACAGAAGCGACATGACTAAGGCTGAAGCATGTTTGTGGAAATATGTACTCAGCCGTCGCCGAATGTGCGGCTATCAATTTCGCCGGCAAAGGCCCGTTCTTAATTATATCGCTGATTTCATGTGCAAAGAACTGTTGTTAATCATTGAAGTGGACGGAATGACCCATCAATGGGAAGAAGTTGCTGCGAACGATAAAGTTAGAGAGGAAAGACTGATTGCGATGGGGTTTTCAATAATGAGATTTGATGACGATGATGTGCTGTCATCGATCAATGCGGTTTATTACCGGATAGAAGATTTTATCAGGACATTGGAACAAAAAATCCACCCCCTGCCCCCGCCAGCGGGGGACACTGGGCGGATGTCCTAAAAACTCATACCGTGACAACTAGAACCGAACAGATCACACCCTCATTCCGATTCGCCAAAGGCGGAGAGGAACCACGTCATTCCTACCAAAGTGAAAACTACTTATTATCCAATTCCACAACTCTCCCTCTTCTCCCTGCAATGTCAAAAGCCGCAGCTCTGACTAATACTTTTCCGGAAACTGGTGCAGTATATAACGCAGAGCTTGCATCCGGCTCAGTGCCATCTGTAGTGTATCTGATCTCCAATCCAGGATACTGGATATTAGCAACAACCCGACGGTTTTCAATCTTAAGGCCCGGTTCAGGAATCCGGTAAGAATACCCGCCATTATAATAACTCAATCTCGGCAATTCGCGTTTGCCGGCGATATTGGCGAACTCGATCCAAGATTGCATATAAAGCTCGTCCGATTTCACTTTGTCTGTGCCTGTAGCCCATTCCGGCTCTTTCGACCAGGCACGTTCCGCCAGCCCAAGTAACTTCGGCAGCAGCATATATTCAAGCCTTTCGCTGCTCACGTTATTCTCCGACCACAGCAAACCCTGTACGCCAACAATATTGGATTTACCGTAATCAGTCAGCCTGATCTTTCCGGTCTGGTCAAGGTTGCTCATCGGATTACCTCTGCTGTCTTCCTTCACATTTTTGAGCATGTCAAAAGGAATAAAATAGAAAGGTTTCTCAGCATCAACCATTCCTCCCCATTTGTATCCCGGCTCATAATAAGAGTTGTTATACGCCAGGTCAAAATATTGATTGGACACAGGAGAAAGTACAACTTTATAACCTCCGTTTGCCAGGCGGTATGCCAGATCTTCTGCTCCTGAACCAATGGTATTGTTCCATACGTTCAGGTGAAAATTATCGTCTGCAAAGTCCGGATTAGCTATATAATGCGGCTTACCGTCCAGCATGGTTTTACGCATCCCGGCTTCTTCCCAGCCTGAAACATAAAGCCCGCGCTTTTTAACCATATCATTCAGCTTTCCAAAATAGTAGTACCACAGATCGTCCGTGTTTTTAATTGCTGAGTTAGTCTTTTTTAAATTTAAATAGGCTGGTGATTTTTCCCATACTCCCGCCGGAACCTCGTCCCCTCCGAAATGGATGGTCTTCAATGGTGCACCTGCTTCTTTATACATGGCAATGAGGTCGTCTGTAACCCTTTCCATGAAATTATATGCTGATGGCAGGGCCACGTTAATGACATTGTCACTCCACCCCTGTACCGAACGGTATTTGGAACTGTCGGCAGGTTCGGCCAAACGGTAGCGACTGGCTTCTGTCGCTTTCCCGGCTTTCATCAGTTTTGCATAGCGGTTCTCCATAGATTTGATGGCAGCGCGGGCATGTCCCGGCGATTCAATTTCAGGAATCACGCTGATATGCCGCTCTGCAGCATATTTCAGGATCTCTATGAAATCCTTCTTACTGTAGTGTCCGCTTCCCGGAAGTACATTGCCGGTGCCGCCTGAACCAAACGAAGGCTGGATATTATTTTTATTATCTACCGTATGGGCCCGCACGCTTCCTACCGAGGTAAGCTCCGGCAGCGATGGGATTTCTACCCTCCACCCTTCATCATCTGAGAAGTGCAGGTGAAGCGCATTAAGCTTATACAGGCTCATCAAATCAAGCACCTTAAGGATCTCAGCTTTGGACTGGAAATTACGCGACACATCGAGCATCAGGCTGCGGTAACCAAAACGCGGCTGGTCAATAACCTCGACTCCCGGCACTAAAATATCTCCCTGCTTTCCTTTCCAGCTCGCGGGTGGAAACAATGTTTTTAGCGACTGTATCCCGTAAAAGGCTCCAACTGGCGTAGAAGCTGAGATCACTACAACCGCTGATGAAACTTTAAGCGAGTAGGCTTCCCGCGCGAGGCGCGTATTTTTTTGAATAATAATGGAATTTCCTGTTGGTAACGCCGTAACAATTCCCGGTTTCAATAATAAAAGTTTCTCAAGCTCGGTAGCCAGGTAGCTGGCTTCCTTTGCGAAACCGGCCTCTCCATAAATTCGGGTACCGGCGTAAAGTTTAAAAACCCCGCTTCCCGGATTGTATACCATCGGAGTTGGAAATATTTTTACCAGCTCGTCTGTAGGAAGGTCCTTAACAAGCATGTTTTTAGCAAACACATTTGCGGGGTTCATTGAGCTGTTTGGCGCTGATGCCAGACTCTTTATAAATGCTTTATCTGGTTCAGGATAGGTGGCTGGAACAGGTATAGCTTTTGTCGGCGCACTGGACAATACCAGATAAAAGCCCTGCGGGTTCATCGTTACATTGTCAATGGTACCCGACCTCACCATCTGGTAAGTAAGATTGGATTTTGCTGTAATTCCGTCCGAATCTGAAGTCGGTTCGATCTTATACAGATCGCCGTTGATATATGAAATAGTAAGTCCGCGGCTCTCTGGTTTAGGAAAGCTTCCGCTGTAATTAAAATATAGCGTCCAGCCCTTCGACGGAAGATCAATATCTGAATCGTTAATGATGTTCAGGCTTGATAACGACTGGTTTTGTCCTTCAAAATTATTCTGCAAAGGGGTCCACTCTACACGAATTTTATACTCTGGTTTTGCCTTCACCTGCGCCATGGCAGCGGAAGTTATCGACAGCAGCATTACACACAGAAAGTAGAAGGCTTTAAACTTTGAATTGAAATTTGGGATCATACGGTCGAAGGGTTTTAATTCGGCCACAAATTACAAAAATATCTCTATGATCTGAATTCCGGCTTATACCCTTCTATCTCAATATCGCTACCGAGCCCGACTGGCGTATTTTGCGCTGCGAAGTGTCAACTCCATCAACAAACCAGTAATAAACTCCCACTGGCAAAGCTTTACCGTCCCTGTTTCCATCCCAATAGTTGTAAATATCGCTTGTTGAGAATAAAACATCTCCCCACTTATTAACTATCTTGAAAGATTTGACGTGGATTGAATTTTCCATCAGTACCGTAAGCACATCATTGACCCCGTCCCCGTTAGGTGTAAACGTATTGGGTATCACAATACCCGGATAAATGATATTTGCATTAACAGTGGCTATCGTAATACAGCCCGACGCATTCGTTACTTTTATATAGAATGGCGCATCCCTGTTCACTGCTGTCGGGTTCAATAAAGGCACTGTTGCCTTTGGATCTTTCCAGTAGGAATAGGTAAGATTCGCGGCCGGCACATAGCTGCTGGTAATATCTACTGTTTGCGGATAGTTAACCGGCTCCGGGTCGGTAACGGTAATCTGCGGCGGTTCCACAATAACTACCTTTACTTCGCCTACAGCAAAACATCCGGGCATATTTTGCCCCTTAATATAATATGATCCGCTCTTTGTGATGTTTTTCGGATTGGTCAGCGGGATTGTTGCCGCGGCATCCGCCCAGTAACTGTATTTCAGGTCGGGAGAATTGCTGGATGTAATTGATGACGCGGTGATATCGACAGACAAACATTCAGGAGCCGGCTGATTGACATTTACCTTAGGCCCTTCAAGTGTTACATACAGGGTTTGAATACATCCCAGTCCCGAAAAAGGTACAAGCTTCACAGCAATCTGGGTGCCTACCGGAGTGCTTGCAGGCAGTACTAGGCTGTCAACAGTACCAAGTTCTTCTTTTGTAACTGCATTAAACCAGTGATATTCACTAAATCCGGGAAGTGATTTGAGTGTTATTGGCTTTGTCCCGGGACAAATTATATTTCCGGTAATAGGATAAGAACAGTTTTCCGTTACATCCAGATACACATAACCAAAGTGGGCGTTATACGTACAGTCATTCGTCGTAAATTCCAGCCTGATCTTTCGGCCCACGTATTCCGTCAAGTTCAGCAGTACCGGCGACCACGGTTTGTATAGCACGTTAGTCATAAATTCCGAACGCTTAAACCCAGGCAATGAACCGCTGGCTACAAATTCAAAAGAACCGCAGCTCGTGGAGGAATTTGAAGTTTCATCAATGATTTCTACCGTGAATTTAGGCTGCTCTGCCGCTGCGTGCGACGGATCCTGCAATACTACTGCGTAGTTGAAGATCACCGAATAGGCATCCACGTTCGCAGGAACGTTAAGGGTGTAGCTCACCCGTTCCGCGCCGCGTCCCCCCTGGTCATTGCCAAGTTTGATCACATAATCACTGCCGTTGGGAGAGTCAAGCGAAAAGCCGCCATAATCATCCCTCTCGTCGGACTTCTTAACAATCTTATGCTGATTATAAAGTGGGGAGGTCTCAGTCAGGGTTATTACAGGCGGATTGTTCTGCGGAGCACCCCGTACCGTCTCAGATATGCTTCCGGAATAGCATTTCCAGTTAGTGAACGTACCGCTCTCAAATCCTATATTTTGAGGGCATTGGGTACCGGTCTGGGCCTTTGCCGAAAGGAGACTAAACAGACAGCATATGAGCACTAAGACCCTGGGTAACATATTATTTTACTTCTATATTAAACACATTGCTTCCTGGTATTCCCAAAGAGCTTATCCCCTCAACAACTATTGTATATTTCCCTTTCTGGTCCGACGTGTAAAAACTGAGACTTTTCTTCCCTGAAGCTCCCATCATTACGTCCGGCGACCAGTAAAGTAAATTTCTGAAATCCGGTAAACGGTCAGAAGCCTGTGCTTCAGTTTCATAAACCGGCGAATAAAATTCTCTTCTTAACTGTACCCCGTCATAGTCAACCACTGTCGCCCTGTTGTCGAGCGCAAAATCCGGAAGATTGTTCTTATACGATTTAAAGTTAATAATACTGTTGAAACTAGCCGGGCCTACAAAGTATTTCTTGTCCAAAACTTCAACAGACTTAACTTTCTTGGGATCATATCTTACGATCTTGGTTCCGCGGTCAAAAATAGGTACTCCGTCATAAACCAGCAATGGTTCAACATCTACATATTGATCGTCATAATGACGCTTAAACGATACCCAAAGATTAAATTCATTCTTTTGACGGGTTACAGGCACTTTGGTGACGTACTCTCTTAGTACTTCTTCCATCGTATTAAACCGCACAAAGTTGTCAAGCAGGTAGCTGTCTGCTGGTTTCAGATAAAATGATCCGCTGTCAATTGCCGCCGGATAAAATGTCCTCAACTTATTGCCGAGATATACATTCTGAACCTGGTTGGCAACACTCTGAGTTAAAAGCGGTGCTCTGTAATCTTCAGTCAGCCTGATCGAAGGTGCTTTATAATTAGAGTACTCGGTAGAAAATGGGCTTTTGAATTCTATCCGATAGGTAGAATCTATTTTAAAGTTCGTCTGAGCCACCAGCTCGGAAGGGCCGGCAACATTCCGGGTATGAAATGTAACTTCTCCATTAGCATCACTTCTGGCGGTGTAAAGCTGGAAATTCTTACCGGGTACTGAAAGGTAGGTTACGATATTACTGGCGGGTGCATTTGTTCGCGTATCGATCAGTTTGCCGTCAATCGTATGGCCATCTATTTCAGGCAGGAAGGCAGGCTTTTTAACTTTATTTGAAACAACATCGTCCCAAATAACCCTTCTCCAGCCCTGTGTTAACATTAAATTATCAAGGGCTTCTGTGCTCTGGGCATCCGCACTTCTAAAGTAATAGCCCGGTTCTTCTACATAGCCTTTCAAATCTGATTTCAGCCAGAGATAACTGACAATATCGATACCTGCAGGTGCTGAACCGTTCGAAGCATAAATTGAAATGGAAGCGTTGGCTTCGGCTTGTTCACCTTTCTCATTTAGTGCGTCAAGGTCAAGGCTCACTTTCTTCCGTTTCCCGTATTGCTGCTGATCTGGTTTAACATTAAGCGTCAGTTTAGCGGCCGGTCGCTTGAAATACAGGCGTTCAGCTATTGGCTGTCCAGAACCGCTGAATAGCGTAAAGTGTGATATGCCGTCCCCAAGTTTACTTTTATCAACCTGAAAATCAGCTTTTCCATTTCTCAGGCTTATCTTCTCCGTGATTTTTGTTTCCTGCCGGGTATGAGCTATTAACAGCACTTCGTCAGAAGTACCGGTATTTGTGCCAATTTCAATGTTTAGCTTATCACCAGCTATCTCCTTCACCGACATCACATAGCCATTTTTCTTAACAGCCGGCAGTGCGCTGGTCACACTCCCCCCGCCGGGAACTTGTATCACCGCACGATAGTTTTTGTTCGCCATCGGCTTCATCACAAAGCTCCCTATCCCGAATCGCGCGGGTTTGATCGACGCGATAACTTCATTATTTTCATCTACAATGCTTCCGGTAAAATCTATTCCCAGTCCTTCGTTATCAACAGCCTTGAACCCTATTTTGGAGCTCAATCCTTCAACGAGATCTCCTCCTTCCGGAAAGAACTGGATCGCATACTCTACCTTGTCTGCAGCAACCGGGCGTTCTGGCTTAATGAGCGTGTTTACCACATAAACATTCTTCTCAAAGAAGTAGTCCGGACCAAAATTCTTCATCCAATTAGTGTACGAACGAATCCGGTAAGTGCCAGAGGTCAGGTCAATTGGCAGTTGAAGCGAACCGCTTCCGCTTCCGTTCATAATGCCGGTTTTGGCTTGCAACACCACTTTTTGATCATTGCTGATGATCTCCGTATACACCACTTTGCTGAAATCCATTTGTGAGTTGTTTGCCGCACCCATCTCATAGATTTTGAACCACATGATCTCTCCCGGCAAATACATGTTTTTATCGGTATGCACATACACCTTTTCCTGCAGATTTTTCTTGGCGTACTGGTCGAAACGGGCAATTATACTGTCCTGGCTCACTGACTGCCCAAACGCCATACTGGCCGCAAATAACAAACCGAGTATTCCCTGGCACCGACGAACCATATCTTTGCTTGTAAATTGATATTCTAAAATTGCAAATCCCTTCATTTCTCTACCAAAAAGTCGGTTTATCATTATTCCCGCCTCGCGTTCTGCAGTCCAGGCAAGTTGTGGATGTTGCACCCCAGGCCACAATAGAACCCGACATATTTTCAATTGGATACTGCGGCATATATGCTGATCCTGGTCCCATAACACGTGCTATACTGTCCGGATGATTTTTGACACTAACATCCTGACATTCTAATTTGAACCCCCAGTTTCCAAGTTGTTCTTTGGTTATAAATATTCTTTTTTCGATCACCGGCGCAATGGTGATGAAACCAATAGCAATATCACTACGGTCACTTACATTCCTGATATTACCCACCAGCTCTGTCGGCTGAGAATCAAAAAACGACCCTAATTGTTCTGAATTCTTTTTCATCTGACTGAGGTACTCAAACGCTTCAAAAGTGAGTGCGTACTGTCTTACCAGGATACTATACTTGAAGGCCAATTTTTCCGCGTCGTTCTTTATAAAGACGATGGGATGTTTGGAAACGACATCAGAGGTCAGGCTCGCTGTTGAAAAAATATCTATTGCGGTTGAACGCTGAGATTTATAACAGATTTGCATCAGAGCCGTTTCCTTTGGATCTCTTGACTCAACCCGTCCGCCTCCGGTAACTAGCGCAACCTTGTATCGCGCCTCGTCAATAGAGCGTAATTCCCAGTTCTCCTCAAAGTCCCATTGGTAATATTTTGTCTTGTTCTGGCTGTCGTGTGTATCTACATAGATCCCTACTCCGTTTGGCTCCCTTCGCCAGTATAAGCTGTCCATCGCTGGGGTATTCTTCACCGCCATTGCATCTGATTCATATATCCGCCCATTGCTGGTAGTAATTTTCAGCCGGTATTTAAGATTGCTGTTCAGGTTAATTTGCGGGATAGAGTAAAGTCCTGCGCCACGGTCCAGCAGGGTTACTACTGTGTTATTGTCTGCTACTACCTGAACGTTCGCCTTTAGCTCGGGCTTTACCGACACCTTATCGTCGAGGTCAAGCGTGCGGCTTAACGTAATATTCGTAACTCCCGTAGGATTAATTACACCCTCCACAATGAGTGCGCTGGAAAAGCCCTGGATGGTCTCCGGATCAAATGGCTTCTTGCAGGCCTGGTATAGGATGCCCGCCGACAATAAAAACAGAATTAATAGCTTCCTGATCATATATTAAAATCTGATGTTATAGTTAATGTATGGTATTGCATTGCCGAATACCGATAAACGGTATCCTTTGATTACGCCTTTTTCTGAAGTGAAATAGGTAGAATATGGATTATCTCTGCCAGTTAAGTTATACACTCCAACCGTCCACGAGCTATGGGTAAGCTGATGGATCTTGTGATTACCGGCAATGTTCATAGAAACGTCGGTACGGAAATAATCCGGAATCCGAAGCTGGTTCCTTCCTGAATAACGCGCCCGCAATGAACCGGCATAAAAATATTTACCCACCGGCACAGTGATTGGCCGCCCGGTGCTGTAGGTTGTGTTGAGTGATAGGCTGACTCGGTGTGAAAAACGGTAATTCCCAACAAGTGTCAGGTCATGGGGTTTATCAAAACTTGACGGGTAGTATTCGCCGCCATTAATGAGCTGCGCCGCAGTAGGATCGTTCATCTTCAACAGGGTTCTGGACCACGTATATCCCAGCCAGCCGTTTAGCTTTCCTGTAAGTTTCTTAACAAGGAACTCTACGCCATAAGCCTGGCCGTCGGTATTGATCACATCCCGCTCTATGTTATGGTTCATCACCAGCACAGCACCATTCTTGTAATCCAGGTAATCTTTAATGCGTTTATAGTATCCTTCAACCGATGTTTCGATGGTGTTTGACTTGAAATTTTTATACAAACCTAAAGATGCCTGATCACCGTACTGCGGTTTAATGTTCGGATCGCTAAGCTTCCAGATATCTGTTGGCGCCATAGCCACGGTATTAGACAGCACATGAATGTATTGTCTCAGCGTGTTATATCCGGTTTTCACAGACAGGTCATCAGTGATCTGGTAGCGCGCTGAGAAACGAAGCTCAGGGCCATGATAAGTTTTAATAAAATCACCTTTGTTGTAAGATGTAGTGCCTGTCACATTTGGCTCCGACCTCGGCAGTCCCGGTGCGTAAGTGCTGATATCCTGCGGTCCCAGGTAATTGAACATGGAATACCTTACGCCCAGATCCAGGGAAAGATTAGAAGTTAGGTCAAACCGGTCGCCAAAGTATACGGCACTCTCTAATGCCTGCTCCGTATCGATAATATTGGTAGCCACCAACGACTTATCTCCAACAGGAATAAACGAGCCTGGTTTAAGTTTATAGTTAATAGTGCTGATACCGAAATCCAGCGTATGTTTTGAGCTCAGATAATAGTTAAAGTCAGCTTTGGCATTTGTCTGCTGGATGTTGAAGCCCAGCCTATACGCATTAACCGGATTAACATCACTCCGGGTATTATATTCGTATCCGCTGAATCCGCCTACCAGAACGCTGGTAAACTTATTACTAAATACATGCTTCCATTTGATGGATACGTTCTTATTGCTGTAAGCGTATGAGGTATCGCTGTTCAGGTTCGAATCGTCATTGCTGAGGTAACCTGTAAGGTAGATATTGCTCTTGTCATTGATCTTGTGACTGAGCCTCACGTTCGCATCATAAAAGGAAGCTTTACTGTCCTTATAATTTGAATCGTCGGGAAGAAGTTTCAGCAGCCAGTTGGAGTATGTGGTCCGGCCGCCCATAATAAATGACGTTTTGTCTTTAACCAGGGGACCCTCTAAGTTCAGCCGGCTGGTCAGCAAGCCTATTCCTGCCGTACCTCCGAATTTCTTGACATCTCCATCTTTGCTGTTTATATCCAGAACTGCCGATAGGCGTCCGCCATAACGGGCGGGAATACTGCTCTTATAAAGCTCTACGTCTTTAACTACATCAGGATTGAATGCCGAAAAGAATCCGAAAAAGTGTGATGGGTTATAAATGGTCAGATCGTCGAAAAGTATCAGATTTTGATCAACAGCTCCTCCCCTCACATTGAATCCGCTCGCTGCTTCCCCGACGGTTTTAACACCTGGCAGGGTGAGCATCACCCGCACCACGTCCGCCTCACCAAACACAACCGGCACCTGTCTGATGGTAGCGATACTTAACTTTTCAACACCCATCTGCACGTTTCTTACGTTCGCAGAGTTTTCGGCTGATATGACTACTTCCCGCAAAGAAAGTACTTGTGTTTTGATCTCTATATCCAGCTTACCTTCAGAATAAAGTATGATCCGCCGTTTTGCATCCGTAATTCCCAGTGCCTTAATGTTAAGATTATGGGCTCCGCGGGGAAGGATCAGCGAATAATAACCGAACTGATCGGTATATGTGCCGATGCGTGGATTTTCCGTAAATACGGCTGCCCCGATGATAGGCGCACCATTGGCGGCATCCCTCACATATCCGGCAAGAGAAACCGTTCCGCCTAAACCAGCGCTTGATTTCGATCCGATTTCTACCAGCTTGTTCTCCTGCGTGGATGTCACGCTCCCCTGTTCATCCTGGTTATATATCTGTGCCAGACTGGAAGGTTCTTTTTGGCTTAGTATCCGCGCCGAGTCCCTTTCGGTGTTAAACAGGCCGTAAGGAAGCGAAGCATAGATCTCTCTATCTTTGGTAAGAAAGACATTTCCTTCCGCATCGATAGTAAATTTGACTGGCGTGTTCTGAAAGGCCTTTCTTAACACTACCGCCAGTGGTTCTGAAACTATCTTTACAGTTACCCTGACACTATCTAATTGTTTGGCATCGTAAAAGAAATGAAAGTCACTTTTCGATTCAATATCGCTTACAAGCTGTCTGATAGTTGCACCATTCAGGTCAACACTTAAAACGCGGGGTTCTACCTGCGCGTAAGCGGCTGTGGTGAGAAATAAACAGCAGGTTATTATGATGGTAAAGATGTAGCGCATACTTAGTTATTTAGCTTATCATAGTAAGCGACCATAGCAACAATTGCTTTTTCACGCGCATTTTTGAATTTTATACCTGATTGTTTGAGATGGGCCTGAATCTCTTTTTCATTTTTACCCAGGGCTTTGAGCACTGATTTACGGCTCGACACTGGGGTATACTCTGTTCCTTTACGGAGATATATGTTTTTGTTCTCGTCGAAAAAACTCATCCAAATCCCCTGCTGGTCAGTAGTGATAATAAACTCTTTCGTCCGTCTGACTAGTACCTCGGATTTACCGCTGTATAACTGATCGTAAAAACCTTTCGGCAACCCTGATTTGGCCGATGCCTCTTCGTCCATCTTAATAAAATGATGATCAAAAACGGTGAAATCTCTGATCTTCTCATTATGCAGGCTGATCTGGGAAAAGTTATCCAAATGCTTTACGATAACCTCATTTCGTGCAAGGTCATACTGCAAAGGAACATTTTTGTACTGCATCCCATCGTAGTAGATGTCCCCTCTGGAAACATCTATAGAGTTAAAAAACTGGTTACCGGTTTTTGCGGGATGTGGATATCCGATATACTCTGGTCCGCTGTAAATTCCGGCCTGATCAGACAGGCTTTTATGGTATAATTCACGTGCGTATTCTAAAGCTGGTCCTTCGTTGCTGCCTTTGCCAGACTGGCAAAAAGCTATTGCCGTAACAGAGCAGAACAAAGTGACGAGAGCGAGGCATTTTGTCATGAATAATTAAATGTTTCGTAGCTAAAAGTTTTACCGCTTCTGTTACGAAACCGGTAAGTGATAAATGTACATAATTTGCATGTAATGAATGCATTGTAAATTTCCTAAATGCTGTTTATTTTTTCTAAAAACCGGGTAATTCAAAACACTTGATAGCTGACCGGTGTTACCGAATAAAAGCAGTTATGAACTTAGAGACAATAACAGAAAAGCTGAAGGACAATATAAATGTCTCTTCACTCCGGGAAAACCTTTCCGGAATTCAATCGGAAATTCCAAACGTAGACGTTAGCGAACGGATATTATCTGTTCTGGGAGGAGTATATCTCACTTATAAAAGCCTTAAAACACTAAAAAAACACCCTTTTATCGGTATTCAGGAAGCAATAGCCGGTGGTCTGCTCATTTATCGCGGAGCTACAGGATATTGTCCTGTTTACAACGTGCTGGATAAAGATGGTACAGATCCCGATGCCATAAACATTACGGAAACCTTTATTGTCGATCGCCCCCGTGAAGAGGTTTATGCCTTCTGGCGCCGGCTGGAAAATCTTCCGCGCTTTATGAAGCACCTCGCATCGGTAGATGAATATGATGAGAAAAACTCCCACTGGCGGGCCAACTTGCCGGGTGAGATCTTAAAGCTGAACTGGAATGCTGAAATTACCCGTGAAGACGAGAATAACTACATCGGCTGGCAGTCTGTCGAGGGTTCAATGGTTGAGAACGCAGGGAAAGTGACATTTCATGACGCCTTAAACGGCTCTGGAACAGAATTGACTGTGGACATCAGTTACTTCCCCCCGGCCGGGAGCCTGGGACAGGGAATTGCCCGTTTGCTGAATGGTTTGTTCGAAAAAGCAGTACGCGAAGACGTAACTAACTTCAAACATTACATAGAAGGCGACGAGTATAAAACTTACGACCACAAGCTTAATTTAAAGGAGCGTGTTGAGGATGTAGTGAACACTTTCAGGTAACAGTATCTTATTATAAATTTCCAGTGCCGTTTAGGTACTGGAAATTCTTACTACAGACCCGTTTTATTCCAATCAATCCCCTACCGCGTCGCACCTAATTTCACGACCCTTTCAATTACCCCCACCGTTATCAGATACTGCGCTATCATATAAGTCCCCATAATTACAACCCCTGCCCACTCATATGGCGCAACAAACTTATTATAAGCTAAGGCAGAATCAGAAATAACAAAGAACACGGCACCGGCATAAATCAATCTGAAGCTTAATAAATTCACCCTCCTATACCGGTATCCTGCCAAAATGGCCATGATCGATATCACAAACATATAAGCCATCACAGGAATTCGCAGATCGCCCAGATAATCCCGGATCATCGAATAATAGCTAAGCGAAAACACCCCCATTAAGAACAGCATCAAATGTCCATATGTCTTAGCACCCTGCGGGTCATTCTTGAAGTCGCGGAAAAATGCCAGTGAATATAACACATGGGCTGCAAGAAATGCCACCAGTCCGAATATGAAAAAGTTTGGATACTCGCCTGCAAAGAGCAGAAGGCAATCGCCCATAAACGACATGATGAGGGCAGCAAGCGCCAGTCTGTTGAAGCCCGTATCCATATTAACATTCCGGACAAGGTAAATAGCTAATGATATGCAGATCAGCGGTTTTACGAACAGTTTAAGCTGATAAGAGGGGTCAATTTCAGCATAAATATTTCCGGCTGCGATGATCAGAAAGATCACCGTGAAGATCATGTGGCGTTTCAACATAGATTTAGCTTCTGCATACGGTAAAACCAGACTAATGAGCTTACCGCTGCAAGGGTATTAATGATTATTATGTATAAAAAATACGGATGTCCATAGAAGAGAAAGGGCACCAGCATCCAGAGAATTATCCGTGCGTATTCAAATCGTTTAACCCATTTCTTTTGCTCCAGAAGTGCCCCGCATAATGTGAGCGTGGCAATCACGAGCGCCGTGCAGCTGCTCAGCTGCAACATGCTCATGTCGCGGTAAGCAGTGATCAGGTAATTGCTCAGCGATAAAAAGAGCACAAATTGAACCAGTATGTAGGGAATAAGTGCCTTACTATAATTCGGACTATACTTCTTGTAAAGCTTTATGTCAATCTCCTGAGGATGCTGAAAACCTCCCATGGAATCAGGAAACCATCCCGGTGGTTTAATGAAAACGTTCATCTTATCGCGCAAACCTTTCGTACTCCGGGCAGTTTGTGTCAGTTCAGACCAATAGTGAAAGTTCGCCCATACGGGGTTCCAGCTTGCCAGAGGTTTAGTTATTCCATAAACTACCTCATCTTCTTCTTTTTGAAAGGTTCCGAACATCCGGTCCCAGATGATCAGTGTACCTGCGTGATTTTTGTCTATGTATTTTGGATTTGAACCGTGGTGGACCCGGTGATGCGAGGGCGTGTTGATGATCCACTCGAGCGGGCCCATCTTATCTATGGCGCGGGTATGGATCCAGAACTGATAAATAGTATTGAACGCGCTTACCGTGAGAAACATGATCGGCTCAAAACCGGCAAAGGCCAGCGGAAGATAAAACGCCCAGGAAAATCCACCCTGGAACCAGGATTGGCGCAAAGCCACGGTCAAATTATACTCTTCGGATTGGTGGTGAACAATATGGGCAGCCCATAAGGCATTCACCTCATGGCTCATTCTATGAAACCAGTAATAAAAGAAGTCAACGCCTATGAACAGGATGAGCCAGGTCCATATCGTATTTGGAAATTCGTAAAAACGCCAGTTATTATATATGTACAGATAGGAGAAGAACGTAACAGTTTTAAGAAATATACCCACCAGCTGCGAGCCTATCCCCTGACTAAGATTAGCCAATGAGTCGTTCAGCCTGTAATACCCCAGTTTTTTGTAAACAGTATAAGCCAGCTCAATACCAATTAGAATAAAGAAGATAGGGATAGAAAGAGCGATGTAATTAACTGGCATAAGTTTTCAATTTAGGATTAAAATCCGAAACAAAAAACTGAATGATATAGTTCTTATTTAACAGGCGCTATCTATATTAGCGCCTTCACAATAAATATATAGATGAAGAAGATTTTTGTACTAATTGCTCTTGCAGCATCATACTCATATAGCTCAGCACAAACCAAGCCTGCAGCGCCAAAACCTAAAACTGCCGTACCTGCAAAGCCGGCTGCAGCTGCTCAGCCAAAAGCGCTCACTCCAGTCTTTAAATCGCTTACGGATTCAGCCAGCTATGCTTTCGGTGTTAGTATTGCAAATGATATCAAATCAAGAGGCGTTACCAGCCTGAACTACTCTTTGCTCGCAAAAGCTATGAACGATGTATTTGCGGGAAGCAGCCCATTGATCAGTCCTGAAAAATGCCAGGATCTGATTATGAGCTTTCTTGGTTCACTTGAAAAGAAAAAATTCGAAGTAAATATTACTGAAGGCACTAAGTTCCTTGCTGAAAACGCTAAGAAACCGGGCATTGTGTCGCTTCCCAGCGGACTTCAATATCAGGTAATTACTCAGGGTACCGGGACTAAGCCGGCGGCTACTGATGAAGTAACGGTCCACTATAAAGGCACTCTGCTTAGTGGAAAACAATTTGACAGTTCTTATGATCGCGGTGAGCCTGCTACTTTCATGCTCAATCAGGTTATCCCGGGCTGGACAGAAGGTTTACAACAGATGACTGTTGGATCTAAATACCGGTTTTTCATTCCGTATGCCCTGGCTTATGGCGAAAGAGCTGCCGGACCAGATATTGCACCTTACAGCACCTTGGTCTTCGAAGTTGAGCTGATAAAAGTCGGTAAATAGCATAACGACGTATTGCTGTTGTTCATCGCCTATCGATTTTCAGCCCTGACGGCCTGATCTCCTATTTAAGGTGTTTATCAAACCAGTCGACCATTTCGATTTTCATATCATCGGTATACACGTGCCCGGTATTAGGGTAAATAATACTGCGGAATTTGTCCTGTCCCTTATATAGTGAATAAACCTGATCCAGCTTTTTCTCCAGTGTTTTCATCCCGCTGACCGGAGATCCGGGATCGCTGTCACCAGTGAGTGCCAGAAAAGGCCGGGGTGCTATTAGCCCCATCACTGCTTCGGTATCGAAGTGCCTCAGCATACCAGGGACAAAATAATAGATACCGTGTGCCTTTAACTCGCGTTGCTCAATAAGTTCCTGATAGCGCGTAAAACATGCTACCCCTACTACTACCTTGATCCGTTTATCAATGGCAGCCAGCCACCACGCACGGGTGCTCCCCATACTCATTCCTTCTGCTCCTATCCTTTCAGAATCGATTTCGGGACGGCTATTCAGGTAATCAAGGGCGATCTGCTCGTCGCGAAGCTGCATTCCCCACAGAGAACGGCCATACCAAAGGTTAAGTTTAAAAAGCGAGCTTTCCTGGTCAGCACCGCGGGCCTGCGTTTCGAGTTCTCCTGCCGGTCCCGTACCCCGGCGTTCGCCGTTGAAATAACTGTCAATTGCCATAACTGCATAGCCTTTGGTAATGAGCAGGGCCATTACATCCTGCGCTGTAGCAGAGTTTGAACCAACGATATTCTCTTTACTGCTGCTATGTCCGTGCATCCCTAATATAACAGGCACCTTACCTTTAACATTGGTCGGAATAGCCAGGTACCCTGGTATCCAGCCGTCAACACCGTTATCGATCAGGAACTTCTCAAGAGTATATCCGTTCATCTGTTTCTTGAACACCGTTTGAACTTTCAGTTCGCTGGGCCGTGCCGGAATATCTCCGAGCAGCTGTATAAGCGTATTTTCAACTTTCTTTCGGTCGTTGTTCCATGCGGGCAGGCCAGCCGGGAAATTGAAATCCGGGAACTTCATTTTCTGGTAATACTCGGGAACTCCTTTCCAGGCGGTTTGCTCTTTCCAAAGCGTGTCCTGGGCATAAGAACCTTGAGAATAAAAACAGATACCTGAAAGCAAAAGATTTCCAAATAAGACTGCAAAACAGCTACGCTTCATTGATGGTGTTTTAGATTAATGATTAAAATGTGGTCGCTATGGAATTACCTGGCGGCTTCAGTGATAAGTTTAGCTGACAATTCTTTCCCAAGATAGCGATCTATAAGTTTGTGCACAACGTACAATATGGGCGTCATGAGGATCGCTACGACAAACTTATACGTGTAGTTCACCAGGCCGATGGCCGCAACCATTTGCCAGCTCCAGCTATATTGAGGGTTGATATAAAATGCGATAAAGATCACCACGAAGCTGTCTATAAATTGCGAAATCACCGTTGAGCCTGTTGCCCGGAGCCATAAAAGTCGCTCCCCTGTGTTTTTCTTGATCTTGTGAAAGATCATTACATCTACCATTTGCCCGATAAGAAAAGCGGTGATGGAGCCCACGATGATCCACATCCCCTGTCCGAAAATACCGTTAAACGCCACGTTCATATTGAGCGCTTCGCCGTCTACTTTCTGATTGATCCAGAAATCTGAAGGCACCAGACCCATAGCAAAACCTACCACCAGAAAGGCGTAGCAGATAATGATCGAAGCGAGTATCGATAAAAACCTGACCTGCTTTACCCCAAAATATTCATTGATAATATCAGTCATAATAAAGATGATCGGCCACGTAACCACTCCGGCCGACATGTTGAATGACAGATCTTCTACGCCAAACATATTGATATCAAATTTGGGAATACCGAGTGAACCCTCTACAGTGAAAATCTTAACTCCGATAAATTCAGCAAGAATAGCATTGGCAATCAGGAACGATCCAAGTATTAAAAACAATCGGCTCTCTTTGGTTATGAAGGTCATGGTCGGGCTCTTTCGATGGATGAAAATAGTAATAATTCAGGAGCAATCTTATTAATCCCAATCCAATCTGAAATCCTGAGAATCTAATTATCTGTTAATCTTAATAATCCTGTTCCAGACAATCTCATTTCTCAATTCCTAATTCCTATTTTAGTCCCACGATGTATTTAAAATCCAAGCTCCCCGACGTGGGGACCACAATTTTTACGGTGATGTCCCAATTAGCTGTTCAATACAATGCGATAAATCTTTCACAGGGCTTCCCTGATTATGACTGCTCTCCTGAACTCGTCAGTTTAGTAAGCAAATACATGAACGAGGGTCGAAACCAGTATGCCCCAATGGCCGGATTGATGGCACTAAGAGAACGTATCGCCGAAAAGCAGGAACTTCTCCATCACTCCGCATACAATCCGGATTCCGAAATAACGATCACAGCTGGAGGAACACAAGCTATTTTTACTGCACTGGCGTGTGTTATTCGGCCGGAAGACGAGGTACTGATTTTTGATCCTGCCTATGATTCCTACGCTCCTACTGTCACCCTTCTGGGAGGCATCGTTAAGTCTTTAGAATTAAATCCTCCCGAATATAAAATAAACTGGAATGAGGTAAGAGCACTGATCACCCCAAAGACGAGAATGATCATCCTTAACTCCCCTAATAATCCAACGGGTATCACGCTAAGTGACAGCGATATGAAAGAGCTGATCAGCCTGACTGATAATTCCAACATTCTGATTCTTAGCGATGAAGTTTACGAACATCTTGTGTACGACGGCGCCGAACACCTAAGTGTTAGCCGGTATCCGGAACTTAAGGAACGCAGTTTCATAACCGCTTCTTTTGGTAAGCTTTTTCATACTACCGGGTGGAAGGTTGGATACTGTCTCGCACCAGAATGGCTGATGTCCGAATTCCGGAAAGTACACCAGTTCCAGATCTTCAGTGTAAATACCCCTGTACAATACGCCATTGCTGATTTTTTAAGCAACAAGCAGAATTATCTGGAGCTTAGGAATTTTTTTCAGATAAAGAAAGATTTTTTCTCTAACTTGCTGATAGATACCAGATTCGATCTGCTGCCCTGCTACGGTTCTTACTTTCAGTCGGTACAATACAGCCGGATAAGTGATGAGAAAGACACCGATCTGGCACAGAGGCTTACAGTTGAATTTGGCGTCGCAAGCATACCTGTGTCGGCATTTTATAGTAAAAGTACAGATCACCATGTATTACGTTTTTGTTTCGCTAAAAAGCAAGAAACACTAGAAAAAGCCGTTGTTAGATTATCTAAAGTGTAACAGCAACTTTTACCACCACTAAACGTATGAGTATTACTAATGAATACACTTAAAATTACAACCTTCCAGGCCTACCTGTTCTGGGAGAATATTGATAAAAATCTTCAAAACCTCGGATTAAGATTGTCTTCTATCCGCGAAAAGACAGACCTCATCGTTCTGCCTGAGATGTTCAGCACCGGTTTCTCTATGAACGTGGAAAAGCTCGCTGAAGAAATGGGCGGCCGAACAATGAACTGGATGCTTGAGCAGGCGAAGAAATTTGGAAGTGTGGTTACCGGGAGCATCATTGTCAAAGAAGGCAAAAAGTTTTATAATCGCCTGATCTGGATGCGTCCGGACGGAACGTACGAATACTATGATAAAAGGCATTTGTTCGGGATGGGTGAAGAGGATCAGTATTACACTGCAGGAAGTAAGAAGCTGGTAGTGGAGCTCAATGGGTGGAAGATCTGTCCGGTAATTTGCTACGACCTTCGTTTTCCTGTATGGCTGCGCAATAAGGATGAAGATTATGATATGCTTCTGGTAGTTGCTAACTGGCCGGAAAAACGCTCCCTTCACTGGAGAACTTTAATCCCGGCAAGGGCAGTTGAAAATCAGTCGTTCGTAGTTGCTGTCAACCGCGTTGGCCACGATGGCAATGAAGTTTATCATTCCGGCGATTCCATGTGTATCGATCCGAACGGAAAAGTCGTTTATTATAAACCTAATGACGAAGACCTGTATACTTTCAGCATTAATAAGGAAGAGGTTGACAATGCAAGAACTTCCCATCCTTTCCTGAAAGACGCAGACCACTTCAAGCTTACTGATAAGTAGAGTATTTATTTTACCCGTCCGGCTTCTGATCAGACGAGTAGCAGATGTGTGTTGTATGGAAATAAATCACTTAGAACATTCGCATAAAGGCTCTTTTTATGTGGAGGAAAACGGCGCTTTAATTGCTGAGATGACTTACAGCATGGCCGGCCCGGGGAAGATGATCCTTGATCATACCTCAGTATCAGATCAGCTCAGAGGACACGGTGTTGGAAACCTGCTTGTAGACGCCGCTGTTTCTTACTCCCGCGATAATAATCTGAAAATAATTCCGCTCTGTCCTTTTGCAAGGTCTGTATTTAACAGAACACCTGCGTACGCTGACGTATTGCTTACATAAGTCCGGCGGATTAACTTTCGCTCATCAGGCGGGCTTTGCTTTCTTCGAGCTTTGTTTTCTCTGATTTGCTTAATTCAGGTGCCTCCATTTTTATAGATTTTAGTGTATCTATGATCACCTGGCTTATTGCGATCCTGGTAAACCATTTTTTATCTGCTGGTATTACATACCATGGTGCATGGTCTAAGGATGTTTCCCGGATTGCTCTTTCATAGGCGCTCATATAGTCATCCCATAATTCTCTCTCATCCAGATCGGCCGATGAAAATTTCCAGTGCTTAAGCGGATCGCCGATCCTTTCTAAGAATCTTTCTTTCTGCTCCTCTTTTGAAACATTCAAAAAGAATTTAATGATCACGGTACCATTGTCGCTGATATGTTTCTCAAACGTCCGGATACTTTCGAACCGGTTTTTCCAGAATTCGTCGTTTATATCTTCAACCGACGAAATGGACGCTATCCGTTCACCAAGTATATATTCAGGATGAACTTTGCATACAAGGACATTTTCATAATGGGAGCGATTGTGAATTCCCACCCTGCCCCGCTCCGGCAATGCTTTATAATGCCTCCACAAAAAATCATGATCAAGCTCCTCAGCGCTGGGCTGCTTGAAACTATAGACCTGGCAGCCCTGCGGATTCAGTCCGCTCATGGTATGCTTGATAGCACTATCCTTTCCGGCAGCATCCATAGCCTGGAAAACTATAAGTAAGGAGTGTTTATTGGCAGCATATAACTGATCCTGTAGCGACTCCATCTCGAGCTTAAGCTTGGCAAGAATTTCCACTGAATCGTCCTTCTTGAATTTATCGGTAAATTTCGGATCGTGATCTTTAATCTTGAAGCTACCGGCATTGCTTACTTTGAATTGCTTTACTACCTTTTCCATAATAAAAATTTAGGCTGACATGCAATTTAAAACTTTTTCCTTCCTGATTTCGTTAAATCCATGAATTTCTAAAAATCACTAATTTTACACCATATTACTGACGATTTCCCGATCTTTACCTTATGTTCAGAAGAATCACGAATAAGCCACTCCGATACTCCGTTATTGCTTTATACTTCATCATCTTATTTTTCTGTGCCCTTGAGCTCAACTTTCTCTGGCTTTTCGGATACTCACCTACAGTTAAAGACATTAAAACTCCGGTTCTGAATATCGTGTCGGAAGTGTATACGTCAGATGGAAAATTAATCGGGAAATACTATAAAGAAAATCGTACTCCTGTTGAATACGACAGCATTTCACCGGCGGTAATCGACGCTCTGGTAGCAACTGAAGATATCCGCTTTTATAAACACGGCGGGGTGGATTTCCGCTCTTTCATTTCAAGTATGATTTCCACTGCTACCGGCGACAGGCGCGGCGCAAGTACGATCACACAGCAGCTGGCGAAAAACCTTTATAGTACCCGCAACCGGAAATCTCAGGGAGCAGTTAAATATATTCCTCTTGTGCGCACGGTTGTTTACAAACTCAAGGAATGGATAACCGCCTTTAAGCTTGAAAGCAATTATACTAAAAACGAGATCCTGACCATGTATTTGAATACGGTCCCGTTCAGCAGTAATACTTTCGGTATTAAAACTGCATCTAAGCGTTATTTCAACAAAGAAGCCAGCAAGCTGCAGGTAGAGGAAGCCGCTATGCTTGTGGGAATGCTCAAAGCTACCACGACTTATAATCCCATTCGTAATCCCGAAAAGTCTCTTGAACGCCGGAATGTTGTGCTTTCGCAGATGGAGAAATACGAGTATCTGACAGCAGCAGAATTTAAAAAATACAGCACGCGGCCATTAAAGTTAAACCCGGGAACTCTTGACCAGGGAAGTGAAGGCGGCTCATATCTTAGATCTGCCGTGTCCCGCTACCTGGAAAAATGGTGTCAGGAAAATGGTTATAATCTCGACACCGATGGCTTAAAGATCTATACAACCATTGATTCAAGGATGCAGCAATATGCACAGGAAGCGGTAAATAGCCAGATGAAAATTCTGCAGCGCCGTCTGGAGAATGTATGGGGTAACGAAAATCCGTGGAGAACCGCTGATGGAAAAGAGATCCTTGATTTTCCTGAAAAAGCGGCCCAGCGCCTGCCCTATTACGATGCTTTAAAAAAGAAATACGGCAACAACACAGACTCAATCAATTACTACCTCAACAAACCTAAGAAGATGAAGGTCTTCAATTGGAATGGTGAAAAGGAAGTTCTTTATTCAACCATAGATTCAATTAAATACTATGCAAAAATCCTGAACACAGGAATGATGACTATGGATCCCTTCAACGGGCACATCAAAGTGTGGATTGGCGGAATCGATCATAATTATTTCAACTACGATCATGTTAATCAGGCAAAAAGACAGGCCGGCTCTACCTTCAAACCCTTTGCTTATCTGGCAGCGCTTGAAGCTGGCATGAATCCTTGCGATAAGCTTGTCGATAAAGCTGTTCGTATTCCTTATGAAAATGGAGGCGTAACTGAATATTGGGAGCCTAAAAATGCCGATTGGAATTTTTCAGGCCGGGAAATGACACTTCGCTGGGCTATGGGTAAATCTGTCAACTCGATAACCGCTCAGGTTACAGAGCAGGTTGGTGCTGAAAACGTAGTTAAATATGCTCACTTAAGTGGGATAGAGAGCGATCTGAAAGCCGTTCCTTCTGTCAGCCTCGGCCCAAATGACGTTAGCGTTTTCGAAATGGTCAGAGCATATGGAACATTCTTGAATAAAGGTGTCCGGTCTGAGCCAATCCTTGTCGAGAAAATTACCGATCAGGATGGAAAGGTTATCGAAGAATTTAAGTCGGAACAGAAACGTACCCTTAGTGAGGAAATCGCCTGGTTAATGATATATATGCTGCGTGGCGGAATGGAAGAGCCGGGCGGAACATCACAGGCTCTTTGGGAATGGGATCTTTTCAAGAAAAACAATCAGATTGGCGGTAAAACCGGCACATCTTCCGATTATGTTGATGGATGGTACATGGGCGTTACGAAAGATCTTGTAACAGGAGTTTGGGTTGGATGTGATGAACGCAGTGTGCATTTTAAATCATCCGAAACTGGTGAAGGGTCAAGAACTGCTTTGCCGATCTTCGCCAAGTTCATGGAGAAAGTTTATCGCGACCCGTCGCTTAAAATTACGCAGGGCCCTTTCCCTAAGCCAGGTGTCGAAATCACACGGGTTTACCAGTGTCCAACGCCGCGTTATGAAGTCGATACATTTGCCGTAGACACTTCTTACCTGGACTCATTAGTCATACCGGATATTAATTCTGATACGTCTATCAATACAACTCCGCAACCCGTTAATCCTACACCTCAAAGAGAACAGGAAAACAGGTCAGGTCAGCAGCCTGCCAACCGTCCTCCGCCTGCTGTAAAAACGGAACCTGTACCTGAAGAAAAAAAGACTCGTAAAGAACTTAGGGAAGAGAGAAGGGAAAATAAGGCTAAACAAAACAAT
Source organism: Bacteroidota bacterium (assembly GCA_040384965.1). Lineage (GTDB taxonomy): Bacteria > Bacteroidota > Bacteroidia > Sphingobacteriales > Sphingobacteriaceae > Daejeonella. The sequence continues at coordinate 43,592 of JAZKIH010000011.1, forward strand.
TAGTCTCACAATCTTATTATAGAAGAAAAAGCTCTGCGTAAAAAAATCGAAATGATATTTTTTACGTAGTTTAGGGTAAGACATTTCCACATATATAATGATAGAAGATAAGAACGCACCGAAGAAGCCACTATTCTGGCTGATTTCATCCCTATTTCTAGTTATTTTTTTCAGTTTAGCAACTGATGTCCAGGCTCAATACTTTGGACAAAATAAAGTAAGGTATAAGAACCTGAAATTTAAGGTATATGAAACCCCTCACTTTGAGCTTTATTACTATCTGAAAAACGATAGCCTGGTAAAGAGATTTGCCAAGGAAGCGGAAGTATGGTATGATCTGCATCAGCAGGTTTTTCGGGATACATTCACAAAGAAAAACCCCTTTATACTTTATTCTAATCACCCTGATTTCCAGCAAACAACTGCCCTGGATGGTGAAATTGGAGTTGGAACAGGTGGAGTAACCGAGGGTATGAAGAACCGGGTTATCATGCCGATTTCTCAGTTAAACCATCAAACAAGACACGTTTTAGGCCACGAGCTTGTACACGCATTCCAATACCACTCCCTGATCGAAGGTGATTCTACAAACCTTGAGAATATCGGTAACTTACCTTTATGGATGGTTGAAGGTATGGCGGAATACCTGTCTGTTGGGAAGCAGGATGCCTACACAGCTATGTGGATGCGCGACGCTTTTCTGAATAACGATATTCCAACCTTAAAAGACCTGACCACTTCTAACAAGTATTTCCCCTACCGTTACGGACAAGCATTCTGGTCATATATCGGATCGACTTACGGGGATACCGTTATAGTTCCTTTCTTCAAGGAAACTGCGAAGTATGGCTATGAAATGGCGATCAGAAGAACTTTTGGTTACGACGAAAGGACCTTATCAAGTCTTTGGAAAACGAGCATTGAAAACTCATATAAACCATATCTTAAAGACACTTCTCAGGTTCCTATCGGGAAACTGATCATTAACGAAAAGAATGGCGGTGAGAGTTATAATGTTGCACCGGCAATTTCGCCTGATGGAAACTATGTAGCCTTTCTGTCTGAAAAGGATCTTTTAAGTATTGACCTCTTCCTCGCGGATGCCCGAACGGGTAAGATTGTCCGAAAGCTCACCAGTAAAGCTAAAAACTCGCATATTGATGAGTTCAACTTTATTGAATCTGCGGGCGCCTGGTCTCCCGATAGCCGAAAGTTTGCTTTCAGTGCGTTCAGCGGCGGGGTAACTAAATTGATCATAGTAGATATTGCCTCAGGTAAAACTCTTTCGACAGATGCGATGGGTGCAGTTGAGGAGTTCAGTAATATCACATGGGCACCAAATGGAGTCGACGTAGCTTTCTCGGGCTTGAAAGAGGGCCAAAGTGATCTCTATCAGTTCAATCTGAATACGAAGGTTATCACTCAGTTGACAAACGATCGCTATTCAGAGTACCACCCGAGTTATTCGAAGGATGGGAAAACTATGGTGTTCAGCACAGACAGAAGTACCTACGACAAGTCTTCTGTAAATGTTGATATTACAATGAACATGGCAATTCTTGATCTGGCTACAAAAGCTGTTAAAGATATTCCGGTGTTTGATGGTGCTAATAACTTAAACCCTCAGTTCTCTGCAGATAACCAAAGCATTTATTTCTTGTCAAACAGAGATGGCTTTAGAAATATGTACCGGTATTCAATCGCGGGCGGCACAGTAGAAAAACTCACAAACTTCTTTACCGGTATCAGCGGTATTACCGAATTTTCGCCTGCTTTGAGTCTCTCCAATAAAGACGACGTTCTTTATTCTTATTACAGAGCTCAGAAATACACAATCTACAATGCGAAAGTCAGTGACTTCACAGCTGAAAAAGTCGAGCCAACTGCGATAAACTTCGACGCGGCTTTACTTCCGCCTACAAAGTCAGTCGGCGTGAATATTATCAACGCCAACCTCAACAACTTTGAGCGTTTTGAAAAGATTCCAAGCGATTCTATCAGAACCATTGGCTACAAACCAAAATTCAAGCTGGATTATTTATCAAGTAATGGTGTAGGTGCATCTGTTGGTCGCTTCGGAACTGGATTATCCAGCGGTATTCAGGGTGTTTTTAGTGATATTCTGGGAAGAAACCAAATCTATGCTACTGCAGCAGTCAATGGCGAAATCTATGATTTCGGTGGTCAGGTGGCTTACGTAAATCAGGAGAGCAGAATTAACTGGGGCGTAGTTGTATCGCATATCCCTTACGTTTCAGGTCAGGTGAGCCAGGGTTTTGATAATCTGGATGGTTACGGACCTGTGTATAACGAAAGCTATGATATCATCCGGACTTTCGAAGATCAGGCTCAGATATTTGGTTCTTATCCGTTTACCAAAAACCACCGCTTCGAAGCTGGATCAGGTATTTCAAGATACAGTTACCGTATAGATCGCTACAGCAATTATTACGATCCTAATAACTTCTACCCTATTGGCCAGGATAAGGCCAAGTTGTCCAAGGAAGATGCTCAGCAGACTTACGGTGTGCCGTTCGATCCTTTTACAACCGTAACCTTAAATGCTGCGTTTGTAGGTGACAATTCCTTCTCGGGAGTAACTTCACCGCTTGATGGTTTCCGTTACCGCTTAGGTATCGAAAACTACATGGGCGACTATAAACTCGGTGCCCTAACCGCTGATGGCAGAAAGTACGTCAGGATGAAACCTGTTACTTTTGCTGCAAGGCTTTACAGCTACTCCCGATTTGGACGTGATGAAAACCGTCTTTATCAGATGTATGCAGGATACGGCTATTTAATAAGAGGTTATGAAGCGAATTCATTCTACAAAAACGGAACAACTACTGGCACTGGCGGTTTTGACATCAATCAGCTTGTAGGATCTCGTGTGGCTGTTGCAAATTTCGAGGTAAGGTTACCATTTACCGGCCCTGCTAAATTAGCTCAGATCGAATCGAAATTCTTATTCTCGGATCTGAACCTGTTCTTCGATATGGGTATAGCTTATGACAGCGATTCTAAAATTGCCTTCCACAAAAAACCGGGTGTTGTCGGTACGGGATCAGGAGCTTACCTGGAACGTGTTCCTGCAATGAGTGCTGGCGTTTCACTTCGGGTGAACGTCTTTGGATACTTCGTTCTTGAACCATACTACGCTATTCCATTCCAAAGAACAGATGTGTCTGCCGGCGTATTTGGGCTGGTGTTTGCACCGGGATGGTAGATATAAATTTATTGAAATCGAAAAGCGATCTTAGGATCGCTTTTTTTGTTTGTGCAAGGTTTAAGTCATACGGGAATCATAAAAGTCCCCCTGCGGTTAAACTTAAAACCAATAATCACTTCCTTTCGTAAATTAAACTATAAGCAATTTAAAAGCTACATCATGAAGTATTTCGTAAATATCACTTTCGCTTTAATAGTTTTGGCGTTTTACGTACAGGCACAGACACCCAAAAAATCCCAGGCAACGAAGGCTGCAAAAAGCTATCCGGTTCAAAAGTCAGAAAATGAATGGAAAAAAATACTTAGCCCAATATCTTTTCAGGTAATGGTAAAAGGCTCTACAGAACAACCTTATAACAATCCTTACCATGACAATCATGAGAAAGGTATCTATGTGAGTGCAGCAACCGGAGAGCCACTATTTAGCTCTGACGATAAATTCGAATCAGGTACAGGATGGCCGAGCTTTACAAAGGCTATTACGGCTGGAGCGATTGCTATAGTTACAGACACCAGCCATGGCATGATACGAAATGAAGTCGTGGAAGCAAAGACGGGTCTTCACCTGGGTCACGTGTTCGATGACGGACCCAAAAATAAAGGTGGAAAAAGATACTGTATGAATTCCGCTGCTTTAAAATTTATCAAAAAATAATCAGGAGAAACTCCTTGCCATTGTTTGAACAGGCTGAATCCCTGATACTAGAATTTGTTCAAAATCAAGGCCAACGGTAAGATCTATCCAATCAGGATTTACTGACCTGATCATCCTATCCTTTTGTGTCCTTGTGAATTTACTGATCAGGTTAAAGCGCTGTACTGCACTATTCTCAGAATTTAACTCTTCAAAATAAACCAGCCGTGTCAGCTGCTGACCAGAATCAAAAAACAGATTCGGCATCTGGCGGTAGAAAGTCATTGTCTTCATTAAGTCTGTACTCATTCCAACATGAAGGCAGCTGCGGTTACGATCTGTTACTAAATAGACGTACTTTTTCATCTTTGCTAAGGGTGTGGTCAGGATCGGCATATATATTTAAAATTAAATTGTGTGTTTTAAAATTAATTGCTAATTTTATGAGCATAAATTTACTAACAATATTAGTAATTCCAAATTTATTTTTAAAATGGCAAATATTTCTTCCAACCTTAAGTACCTGAGAAAGAAAAAGGGGCTTACACA
>JAZKIH010000012.1:0-28058 GCA_040384965.1 Bacteroidota bacterium
GTTAACTGGTAAAGCAGCTCGTATCAAATCTAAAAGAGTATAATTTAATCATACAAGATTTAGCCTCCCCGATTATATCGGGGAGGTTTTTTTGTTTTTGTAGGTTGTGTCAGACAATGTACCTCGGTTAGGTACCTGGTTAAGCATTTGCTCATCTACTAATTACCTTATTTGCTTTTTATGGAAACTGGCTTCTTAAATAATATCGTTCTTGGAAATAGTGTAAGGAGCTACTTGCTCTTTGCAGGTATCCTTCTGTTTGGCCTGTTATTTAAGCGTATTTTTTCCAGACTCCTGAGCCGGGTGCTTTACAAGATGTTCAGGAGCGTCCATTCCGGAACAGACTCGAATGTTTTTGTAGGTCTACTCCTTAGGCCGATCGAATTGCTGATCCTGTTCATAACGATTTATCTCGCGATCAACCAGCTTGATTATCCTCTCAACGAAGTAATTTTCAGAAGAACTTCCCTGGCTGGAAAGATTCCTGTTGTATATGAGATTAAGCTTATCCAGGTAATTGATAAGATATTTCTACTTCTTCTCATCATCTCATTTTTTAGAATTCTGCTCCGGATAATTGATTTTATAGCACATATATTTCTTTATAAAGCATCGCTTACAGAGTCAAAATCTGATGATCAGATGGTTCCCTTTGTAAAGGAGCTTTCAAAAATCGTGACTATAATTTTTGCCGTATTTGTGGTTTTAGGCTCTGTGTTTAATCTTAATGTTGCTACCATTATTGCCGGTTTGGGTATTGGAGGTATTGCGGTTGCACTTGCAGCGCAGGATACTTTACAGAATCTGCTGGGATCATTTACAATTTTTGCAGATAAACCATTTGTAGTGGGAGATAATGTAAGGATTGATAAATATGAAGGGACAATTGAGAAAGTTGGGTTTAGAAGCACCTTACTGCGGACGGTTGATAAAACCCTGGTTGTTATCCCTAACAAGAAGATGGTTGATAGCCCGCTTGAAAATCTCAGCCTAAGAAATTCCCATCGCATGAAGTTTAATATTGGTCTGAAGTACGATACACCGACAGATGTGATGATAAAGATTGCGGATGATATTAAAGAATTTATAATCTCACGCCCTTTGATCAGCGGCGACCCGGTGGTTACATTTGACGCTTTGGGTGAGTCAGCCTTAAATATCCAGGTTCAGTATTTTATCGATAGTTCAGAGGGTACGGATACTGCAAAAATTAAAGAGGAGATCAATTACCAGATAATCAAAATAGTTGGAGATAACGGGGCAAAATTCTCGCTGCCTGTGCAGACGATCCTCAATGAGTATCACGGCGATAAATCCGGGGAGTAGACCGTTTACTTATCTTCAGCTTTAGCTCGCTTTGCAGCAGTCTTTAAATGCGCGAGAACAGTGATCCCGCCTTTAACAACCTGATTTAGTTCCACATTAATTTCTGTGCCTAACGGCAAAAACAGGTCAACACGCGAGCCGAACTTAATGAATCCAAATTGTTCGCCCTGAATTGCTTCCTCGCCCTCTTTAGAATAACATACAATTCTCCTCGCTAACGCACCGGCTATTTGGCGAAAAAGAACAGACACACCTTTGCTATTTTCGATTACTACAGTGGTCCGCTCATTTTCTGTAGAAGACTTCGGATGCCAGGCGACCAGGAACTTGCCCGCATGATATTTTGAGTACTTCACGATGCCTGAGATCGGGTTCCTGTTTACGTGTACATTTATGGGCGACATAAACACAGAGATCTGGATCCTTCGATCTTTTAAATATTCTGTTTCTTCCGTTTCTTCAATAACTACAACCTTCCCATCGGCAGGGCAAATAACCTGTTCTTCATTTTGTTGAACCAGAATGGTTGGACTTCTGAAGAATTGAAGAATTATAGCAAAAAGCGCAAAGGAAAGAATGTAAATGATCCAGTGAAGCCACGTCGTGTCTGGAAGCAAATATTGAACAATAGCATTGAGGATAAAAATAAATAGTATGCAGAGTGCTATGGATGTATATCCTTCCTTATGAATAGTCATTTCTGTGGCTGAATGTTTAAGCAAAAATACATTTTTCTGCCATTATGGAGTAAAGAAGAATTTGGCCTGATAATCTTTCAAAAGACAACTTACCCAATACTACTTAGACACCGCCCGATATATGTCTTTCAAATTCCTTCCTAACCCATTATAATCTAGCCCATAGCCAACAACAAACTCATCAGGAATCTCAAATCCTACATAGCAGATCTCATCAAACTTTGTTTTAAGGGACTTGGGTTTGAGAAGCAGAGTACACACATTAACTGATGCCGGTTCTTCCTTATTTATCATATCGAGGATGTAGCTTAAAGTTTTTCCGCTATCAATAATATCTTCAACAATGATGACATCTCGTCCTTTCAGGCTCATTTGAAGTCCAATCTCTTTTTTTACTTTCCCTGCGCTTTTATCCCCCTCGTATGATGAAACCTTAACAAACGTTACTTCAGATGAGATATTGATCTCCTTGATAAGGTCCGCAAGAAATATAAAACTCCCATTCAAAACACCTACGAAAACAGGAATTCGTGTTTCAAAGTCAACATTAAGCTGAATGCCGATGAGCCGGATTCTTTTTTTAATCTGCTCGTATTCCAGCATCAGGTCAAAAGCCTTTTCGTCTATTTCAATCCTCATATCTTAAATTTAAGCAAACTTAGTCATCTTCATTTTTTTTAGCTTCTCTCTGTTCGCGTCGCTGCTCCCTGCGTTGTTTACGAGTGTCGGCAGGTACAGCTACAGAATCTTTGCTGACAGGCTTAGGTTTACTTACATCCTTAACCGCAACTGTATCCTGGCGTTTTTTCCCTATTATTTGTTCAAATATATTCAGATCTTCTTCTGGTTCGTCTCCGACCATCAGACTATCGGCTGTCAAAGAGTCAACCATCGGTATGCCCGATCTTAAACCTTCCCTCAACCGTACAGAGTAAAACCCATATGCGCTGCTGTCCTGCGGAGTGAGGCCTCTGCGAGCCATAAGGCCCCCAATGAGCCTGAAGTATCCGCGCAATGACTGGCGTAAGCTTCCATCTCCTTCAAAGCGGTACAGCCCTGCTTTTGGTCGCGGCACTATGCTAGCCAAAAATATTCCTTCCCCAACATCAAGCTGAGATGGGTGTTTGCTAAAATAATATCTTGCCGCCTCGCCTATACCATACACATTACGTCCCCATTCGATAAGATTCAGATAGATTTCGAACATTCTATGCTTACTCGATAAATTGCTGTTTTCAATGATCCACACAATCAGCATTTCTTCTGCCTTGCGGGCCATTGTCTTTTGCCTGCTGAGATATACATTTTTAACGAGTTGCATTGAGATCGTGCTGCCTCCGCGTTTAAAGGCTTTTTCTTTGAAATTAGTGATTATCGACTTCCGGAAAGATTCTTCCACGAATCCATTATGGCTATAAAACGATGGATCTTCCGCTGTCAGAAGGGCATTTTTTAAGTTAGGCGAGATCTGGTCCAGGGGAACGTAGTCAGGATTTTCCGGACCTATTACAATGTCACGCATTGGTTTCCCATACTCATAGGGGGTATAAACAAACGATGTGTTAATTTTCTGAAGATTTGTTTTACCCCATTTAACCACCTTAAAACCTATATTTTTGAGTTCGGAATTAAACACCACACTATCAGGCATTTTCGAATCCAGATAGAAATCCAGATCATATTTGACCTTACCTTTTACCTGCATTCCCTCAAGGGATTCAAACAGGCCCTGCGGAAACGAGTTGATCACCTGTTGCGCATCCATCTCATCTGTATGAACTTTAAGCTCATAGATCTTAGTGGGAGAAAGAGTGTATTTAATGAAAGGATGGATGGAAATATCCTTAATGTGAATGGTGGAGGTGCTATCAATAGAAACAAAATTCTTTCCGATTACCATGTCGGCATCGAGCGATGCATCCGGAACAATAATGTCATTTGCAGAAATCCTTATGTGATTAACCAGAAGATTCTTCACGCCCCAGGATCCATTTATTTCCAATTCATTGCCGCTTTTTGTTATCCCCTTCATTTCGGTTGAAGCGGTATCAAAGCTTAACTTGAGACCAAACTTCTTTTCAAGAAAAGGCAGCTCCACCTTTTTATTGTCTGCGAACATCATCAGATCGAGCTGCTGATCGTCCGGGTCAACTGTCCCCTGCACGTGCCAGGTAGACTCATTACCATTGACCTTAATAGTTGACTCAACATCACCTCCGTCTATTGTGGCACTTGTGGTATAAAAGTTAAGCGCATTGGTATCATCCCGGAACTTAATCTCAAAATCCTGGATATCCATGTCATCGGGAATCTTGTAAAGCAATTGGTTAATCAGGCTGTTAGCGAGTTTAGAAAGATTTAGCTCAGACTTTTTTTCAGTGCTGTCTATCGTTTTCTTGCGGAAGATAAAATCGTAATTGCTTATAGAATCTCTTTTTATGAGATTTATCTGGCCCTTATTTAAGATGATCTCTGACAGCTTTATGTCGCCAAATAAAAGAGGAAACAACTTAACGCCAACTTTAAAATTGTGAATATTTGCAAGACTATCCCTGCCTTCAGGTACAACAGTTATATTTTTAAAGCTGACAGTACTGAGTCCGGTAAAATTTGCGCTGCCAATCTTAACGTCGAGATCGTATTCTCGTTTAGCCTTACTGATGCCCTTTTGAATAGCCGCTCTTAAAATAGCCTCTCTTTTAGCATAAGCTATGCTCCCAGCTATCACAAGCACAACAAGGATACTTGTTAAGGTTATAAGTGCTATTTTAACGTACTTCTGCGGTATATGCATGAGAAGGTTTCCCGATCTTTTGAGAGATAACGTATTAAGTCTTAGAAACGTTTTGGCCATATTCTGTTTTGCGGGTCAACCCACTGTAAAATCCCTTTAGCTGCTGATGATAAACCCTTCCGGTTTAGTAGATTTGCGTCAGGCTTACAAAACTGAATAGCCATCGCAGACAAATATATAAAAAACCATGTCGGCACTGGTTTCACTATTCAGCCTGCCTTCTGCCTGGCAGATTCAGAGCTAAACAAAATAACCTGATAAGAACAAATTTTCCCTAAACTGTACAATGATCACCTCCGAACAGATTCTTAGCGCATTACGGTATGTCGAAGATCCAGATCTAAAGAAAGATCTGGTTACCCTGAACATGATAGAAGATCTGAAGATCGATGGTAACAAAGTTAGTTTCACAGTGGTGCTGACAACGCCAGCCTGTCCCATGAAGGATATGCTCGAAAACGCTTGCCGGAACGCAATATTGCATTTTGTAAGCAAGGAGGCTGAAATAAGTATTAATATGTCATCAAGGGTAACGAGCCGAATCGAACCCGGACTAAATGGTATTAAAAATATTATTGTCGTTGCTTCGGGAAAGGGAGGTGTTGGGAAATCTACTGTAGCGGCTAATCTTGCAATTGGCCTCGCAAAAAAAGGTGCTAAAGTAGGGATGATCGATGCAGATATTTATGGCCCGTCACTTCCAATTATGTTTGGTGTGGAAGGTGAGCGCCCTCATTCTTCACAAAATGCGGAAGGCAAAACCAGGATAGAACCTATTGTAAAGTACGGCATCAAGCTATTATCAATAGGCTTTTTTACAGATCCAAATCAACCTGTGCCCTGGCGCGGACCAATGGTTTCTACGGCGGTTAAGCAATTGTTTAATGATGCAGACTGGGGCGAGCTTGACTATATGATTGTCGATCTTCCCCCGGGGACAGGTGATATCCATATTACCATCACGCAGGGTTTCCCAATCACGGGGGCAGTTATTGTGACTACTCCGCAGAACGTCGCCCTGGCGGATGCAAGAAAAGGCGTTGGTATGTTTTTGATGGACGCCATCAATATTCCATTGCTTGGTGTAGTAGAGAACATGTCCTACTTTACCCCAGCAGAGCTGCCAGAAAACAAGTATTATATATTTGGACAAAACGGCGGACAGGCACTCGCGCAGCAATATGGCATACCTTTTTTAGGTGAAATCCCATTAGTGAAAAGTATAAGCGATGCAGGCGATGAAGGCAAGCCGGTCATTTTGAATGAAAACGATGTCATGGGAGACGCATTTATGCAGATTGCCGAGAAAGTCGCTCAGCAGGTTGCCATCCGAAACGCTGTTAAATAACATTTTTTAAAAAATTCGTATCTTTATAAAAGCTGCATGAGTTTGCCGCTCACACAACGAAATGACGATAAGCTCCTTCAAGCTTCATTGCCTAAAAACAGAATAATATACAAATGAAAATAGACTGCCATGGATTTGTTGGAAAGAGTTGAAGCTGCACTGGATACCATTCGTCCTTACCTTGAGGCCGATGGTGGAAATGTATCAGTCGAGGAGATCACTCCCGATAACGTTGTGCGTTTGCGTTTATTAGGATCATGCGGATCATGTCCGATGAGTATAATGACACTTAAGGCTGGTATAGAGCAGGCAATTATGAGAGCTGTTCCGGAAATAGGCGGTATTGAAGCCATTAATTTAACAGATATTGACGACCCGGCTGCTGTTCTTCCTGAAAGGCTTCAGTAACAATACAATTGAGAAATACCCGTTTATCTCGGTAGAGAAGTGTTTTAACACAATTTAACAATCCCGCGATACTGATTATACTAACTTTGAAAATGCGCATATCGTTATTCCTGGTCTTTTTATTCGCTGCAACAGCAGGGTTTTCTCAAAGCTCTAAGAAGAAGCTCGTACAGTTCTCAGGGGTAATAGTTAATGTTGATAGCAATACTGTTGTGCCTTATGTAACCATTACTAATGTAACTGGCAAGGCGCAATTTTATGCCGCCAATTACAAAGGCTATTTCTCATTTGTTGCGAACGTTGGCGATACATTATTATTCACAGCAATTGGTTACAAAAAGGAAGGCTTGGTTATCCCGCAGGATGTTGCAGAAAACAGTTATACTGTTGTGGTCGCTATGAAACAGGACGTTATCAATCTGCCTGTTGTAAGGGTTTATCCCTGGGCGAGTACAGATGAATTCAAAAAGGAGTTCATGACCATGAAATTTGCCGATGATGACCTTGAGATAGCTCGCAAAAATGTTTCCAAAGAAAGCCTCTCAGCGATGATGGCAAGTCTTCCGAGAGACGGGGCAGAAATGCAGAGCTATAATTTTCAGAATAACCACGCGAGGCTAACCAATAGGAATATCAACCAGCGTCTGGCCAACCCGTTGCTTAACCCATTTGCATGGGGAGCATTAATTCAGCAGATAGTAAACGGAGACAAAAGCCGGGGGCAGTAATCTTAACGTCTGCCTTTTTTCAGAGCAGGGAACTTCATTTTATACTCAACCTTCACCAATCCTTTAGAGATAGAGTCCAGTCTGTTTTTAAGCATAGCTTTACGAAGGGGACTTAGTTTATCTGTGAATAGTTTTCCTTCGATATGATCGTATTCATGCTGTATAACCCTGGCGGCTAAACCAGTGAACGTTTCTTCATGCTGAGTCCAATTCTCATCATAATAAGAAAGTTTAACCGTGTCCTGTCTTGAAATATCTTCCCTGATCTCTGGAATACTAAGGCAACCTTCGTTGAAAGACCACTTTTCACCGCTCTCCTCTACTATCTGAGCGTTAATGAATACTTTTTTAAAATCCTTAAGCGAAGGTTCATCTTCTGCAAAAGAGGTTGCATCAATAACAAACAGCCGAACAGAAAGAGCTATCTGGGGAGCAGCCAGGCCCACACCATGAGCACCATACATGGTATCGAACATGTTATCTATTAACATGTCTAGCTCAGGATAATCCTGAGTTATATCAGCAGCTTTTTTTCGTAAAACTGAATCACCATAGGCGATAATTGGGAGTTTCATAGAGCAAAAGTATGTTTCTTTCACCTAGGAAGCAAATGCCCCCATCTTACCAGACCTGCAGCCTTTTGTTTTGAAAGGGTTGGTCCTTGCTAGCCTCTTTTAAGTTTGTTAAGCCATATCAGCGTTCCCGTTACTGGCAGACTCGTTGCGACCAGGCACGCAAGAAAGTACAGTAGCTTGGTAAAACTGCCGTAAACATCGCCGACATGAATTGCTTTAATTGAATTAGAGACCCTTTCGTTGATAGGCTTTTCTCTGAAGATGTCGGCCTGAATAACTTTTCCTGAGTACTGATCAAGAAGTAACTTATCTGCAGCAACCGGCGCAAAGAATCCAGATTTAGTTTTGCTGATCGATACCGCATCCGAGGAATCGGCTGGAATAGTGATCATATTATCACCCTCATAATCGAGAGCCTGATCTGAGGCTTTAACATAATCGAGAATATTAAGCGGATTTCCCGCTTGTACCACGGATTTTGGAGTTTCTGGCTTTGCCGCGTCTGCTGGCTGATAGGTTCCCAGCGATTTCCTGAGCGCCTCGCGATACCATGGAAATGACCATTGAGGTCCGGTTATCCCCATCATAAACAGAAAGATGCAGCTATAGAAACCCAGACTATTATGAAGGTCGTGATTTACACGCTTCCAGTTTGCATTCCATTTTATTTTGAGCCCCTGTCTCCAGTTTCTTACCCGTTGCGGGAACCAGATAATAAATCCGGTAATTACTCCTATGGTGAAAAGGATTGTGGCAGTACCGCTAATGTAACTCCCGAGTGTTTTGTTAGGGAGCTCACCAAATAATGGATTTTCTATCTTGTCGAGCAGGAGCCATCTGTGCAAACTGAACATATACCCCATAAATGCAGCGACAGCAGTTTTCTCCTGACTATTGCCAAGGATTTCCCCTGAGTATTGATTGACAAAGTATTGAACACCCCGCGGCGGCCCTGCAGGAGCTACTGCACCCGCAGCAGATTTCGCTCTGCCTTCTCCTTTTTTACCAGCTGCCTTCTCTTCTTTCTTTTCAGATTGTTCACTGGCGCCTCGTCCGGCCCCATCCGGCCCTTTACTCTTCCCTTCTTCCTCTTTTCTTACAGAAAGAACATACGATCTTTCTGGATTCGCAGGAATCTTGATACTAATAACCTTGCCGCCTGTTTCTTTCGAAACTCGGTCAATAATCTCTTCCGGCGAAAGTTTGGAAAGGCCGGGAGCAGACTTAACATTGTATAACTCTGGCTGTGCTAATTCCCTGATCTCCGTATTATAAACATAGATGGTTCCGCTCAAGCAGATAAACAGAACGATTAACCCGCTTGCAAGACCGAGCCACAAATGCACATCAGTAAGAAATTTGCGGACTTTCGCCCAGGTGGATCTTTGTAAATTTTTTTTCATAAATGAGGGTATTTTAGCTTAAACCAAAGAGCCGGAGATCTCTCTCCGGCTTGTATTAGAATTTATAAGATAGGGTTGTCAGGAATTGCCGTGGTGGTATGGGGTTCACGCTATAATTCTCATGAACGTAGTAATTCAACTCGTTGGTAAGATTTGATAATTTGGCGAGCACCGAAATTCGTTTATGAGCGTACCCCAGCGTAAGGTCATAAGTTGTAAATCCACTCATAGGTATCAACCTAGATACTGTTTGCGTTTGCCCAAAAGTGTTGTTCCATCCAGCATTGCGGCTTCCTACGTAATAACCAGAGAATCCGGCCTTAAGACCTCTTAACCTCGCAGCATTAAATGTGTAAAATAAACTTGCGTTTGCTGTATGCGCTGGATTGCTCACTAATCTTTCTCCCTTAACGTAACTTCCTTTAAGTCCAGAGGTTTGGGTATATCTCATAAAATTATAGCTATAGCCACCCATGAAGTTTAATCCCGGAAGAACATTACCAGTAAGATCAATTTCAAAACCATCACTGGTGGTTTGACCTGTCAGCTCTCTGATATTTGTATTGGTGTTTACAGTGACACCATCTTTAAGGAACTGGGCCTGCTGGGCAAGATTGTTATTAATGATCTTATATAAGGTGAAGTTTGCAGTTAATTTCCCGTTAAGGAAATCATTTTTTATACCCGCTTCAAACTGGTCAACAATTGATGGGCTCAATGCCTGATCAAATACGTCAATCCCTGAATTGACGGTGAAGTTGTTGGAATAGCTACCAAAAATTGCCATGCTTTTAAGAGGCTGATAAACTATACCGAATTTTGGTGAAAACGCCTGGTCTGCTTTAGCTGCCGTAGCACTTTTACCGATTGTACCTGTAATTAGATTATTTACATCAGCTACTAATGCTCTTTGATATGACCAGCGCAACCCTGCCATAACTTTGAACTTTTCTGAAAGGCTTATTAGATCCTGTGCGTAATACCCAAGGCGGTAGGTTGGCGCCTCGGTAACCAACGAATCTTTTGCGAACGGCATATCCTGTCTGGCAACATATTTCTCCGGGTCCAGGATATTGATCCTGTCATAAGCCGTCTTAAAGTTAAATGTGTGGCTTGTATTCAGATAGCTGTCTGCGTCCGTTCCGATGAGAACAGTGTGTTTAATCCTTCCGGTGTTAAGTGATCCTGTAAGATTTGCTTGTGCAGAATAAGAATCTTCTGCAGTTCTCGAACGTGTAAGGGCACGATTCCAGTCGCCGGCAGCGTCCGCCTGAATCCTTTCTGTAGAGTAGTAGTTACGATTAAATAATTGGTAAGACCCAACAACGTTCAGCTTCCATACATCATTGAATTTATGATCAACGGTTGCTGAAACAGTTGTCTGATTAGCTTTATTAAATGCCCATGCGGTGTTGAAAAAGCTTGATCTGCCAATACTCGTTGGAATTCTTCCGTCAAGCGATCCTATTCCGAAATCTGGAGTGAGATCATATTGCAGGTAATCACCCTGAAGTAAAACATCCGTATTTTTTCCTGCTTTGTATAACAACGATGGATTAACATAGTGCTTATCAGACTTAACCTGGCTTCTATAACTTTCATTGTTTTCAAAAGTTCCTATCAGCCTGAACGCAAGATCTTTGCTGATTGGACCATAAACGTCTCCAGTTGGCTTATATGAATTGTAACTTCCGCCGCGCATCGAAACCTCTCCGCCATACTCAAATTTAGGACGCTTGGTTACCAGATTAACGATTGCACCACCACTTACGTTACCATAGAGCATAGCCGCGCTTCCCTTTAATACCTCTACCTGCTCGAGAGTGCTTACTTCTGGTAATGAACCTGAATTATAGCGGGAACCATTTTTGAAATAGTTATTGGCACCCAGGCTGTAACCACGTGCGAAGAAATTCTCTGATGTTGAGCCACGGCTGGTACCCAGCGCAACGCCATTTACATTCTTCATCACATCACTTAGTTTAGATGCTTGCTGTTCAGTAATTACCTGGCTGCTGATTACACTGCTGCTTTGTGGTACGTCCATGGGATTTAAACCTGCCTTGCCAGCAGTGAGGACCTGCTGGTTATCCCGGGTGGCCGTAACCACAACTTCCGAAAGTTTTTGTGAGCTTTCCTGTAACCGGAAATCAAGTTCTAAAGTTTGACCGTCAATTAGGGATATTGCTTTTTCTTCACCAATCAGACCGACGTATGAAACTTTTACCGTGTGATTTCCAGCTGGAATATTTTTGAGGGTATATACTCCGTTTTCATCTGAAACAGTGCTTTTAATACCTTTAACACCAACATTTACGTATGCTGCAGGAAGGCCGTCAGCAGTTGTGATCTTTCCCTGGATGATACTGTTTTTGATCTCTTCTGCAGAAGTTATAAAAGTTGAAAGTGAAATGAATAAAGTTATGATAAAGGTGTAGGTTTTTTTGGGGTTCATGTCGCTATTGTTATTTAGACTCATTCTATTCTGATGCAAAAGTAGCAATAGAAACCACAAATCAAAAATTATTTAGAATTAATCTAAATGGATCGCAATAAGCAGCTGCAGAATGGGCAGAAGGTGGATGTGAATAGCTCAGGAGAGATCCTGAGGGTCAAATATTAGTCTGCTTAATAAAGAAGGAGAAAACATCTGATTAGCTATTTCCAGGATTTGAGACGATGAAACTGCATTAATTCTGGCGAATACTTCTTCAAGCGAATCCACTCGTCCGTAATCGAGAAGGCTCTTGCTCATTGAAATTATTAAGCCCATCCGATTTTCCTCACCGAGGGCAATCTGCCCGATAAACTTCTGTTTCGCTTGATGTAATTGTACCGGCCCCAATTTTTGATCTCTCAGTTTATGAAGTTCACGATCCACAAGTTTCAATGCCTTGGGCATTTTTTCAGGGTCAGTTCCCAAATAAATCGAAAAGAGTCCGGTATCACTCATCGGGGTATAATTCGATTCGATGGTGTACGCAATACCATGTTTTTCACGGATCTCCAAATTGAGGCGTGAACTCATTCCCGTACCCCCGAGAAGATTGTTTAAAAGCAGGAAGGCGGTTTTATGTTCGTGATGCATAGAGTACGAACGGTTGCCAATAACACAATGCGATTGATTGATAGGCTTGCTGAACCGGAGTACATTAGGTATATAGCTATTAATCACCGTTCTTTTCCGCTCTTTGCGGTTTGGCTTTATTTTCCCGAATATTTTATCAGACATCCGGATCAGACTGTTAAAATTATAATCGCCGCAAACTCCGATGATAATTTCATCAGTGATGTAGTTAGACTGGAGAAAATTAAAAATATCCTTTTGGGTAAATGACTTAACTGACTTAGGAGTACCAAGGATATTTCTGCCGAGGGGATGTCCGTCAAAAAGCAAGTCTTCGAAATCATCATTTATTGCCTCATCCGGCTGATCGTGGTAAGAGCTGATCTCATCCAAAATCACTTCCTTTTCTTTAACCATTTCATCTTCCGGAAATACCGAGTGAAAAACAATGTCTTCAAACAGATCTAATGACCGCTGAAGATGAGGTTTAAGAAAGGACGCGTGAACGCACGTATATTCTTTGGTGGTATACGCATTGAGGTCTGCTCCAACAAGCTCGAGACGATTGAGTATCTGGTTTGTGTTTCTCTTTTCTGTTTTCTTGAACAAAAGGTGTTCAATAAAATGCGCCAGGCCGTCTTTCGTGTCATCCTCATCCCGGGAACCCGCATTGATTATAATGCAGGCATGAGAAATATTAGAAGCTGTGGGTTTGTGCAAAATGCGTATTCCATTCTGCAGGGTATGTACCTGGTAATCCATCTAAGCAAAGGTAGGAATAAATTAAACGCTTGAATACACCGTCAGGAGATCATGCAGGGGCCGCATATTTAACTGCCTTAGAATTAGAACGGAAACAATAGGGAGTTCAATCGAATTTAAGTCGGATCTTCTTCGGAATTTGTCCGAAAGATCTCCGAAGTATCTCCGAAGAAACTCCGAACGATCTCCGAAGGAATAGCACTGTTTGTAACGCTCGAGTTTAAATGAAAACTAGTTTCGTGAGTGGGTGCTAACCAGCCCAGCCCTCTCTGTCAAGGCTCCGGTAATGTATTGCCTCGGCCAGATGCTCAAGCTGTATGTCATCACTTTGTGCCAGGTCGGCGATGGTTCGTGAAACTTTCAGAATTCGGTCGTAAGCGCGTGCAGATAATCCGAGCTTTTCCATAGCCTGTTTCAGGAGTGCTTGCCCGGAGTCGTCTATCTTACAAATATTCCTTACCATGTTCGGGCTCATTTGGGCGTTACAAAAAACGTCGTTCTTTTCCTCGAATCTTAAATGCTGGATATCGCGGCCAGCGCTGACCCGTTCCCGGATCAGCTTGCTTTTCTCTGCCGGCCGGTCTGAGGATAACTCACTGAAGTTTACAGGTGTAACTTCAACATGGAGGTCGATACGGTCAAGGAGGGGCCCTGAGATCTTGCTGAGATATCGTTGCACAACGCCCGGACCGCAGATGCATTCCTTTTCGGGATGATTGTAAAAACCGCAGGGGCAGGGGTTCATCGATGCTACCAGCATGAAGCTTGCAGGGTAGTCTATCGTGGATTTTGCGCGGGAGATAGTTACCCGGCGTTCTTCAAGTGGCTGGCGCATCACTTCTAATACTGAACGTTTAAATTCTGGTAATTCGTCCAGAAAAAGAACGCCGTTATGCGCAAGCGATATTTCTCCGGGCTGGGGGTTGGTTCCTCCACCTACCAAAGCCACATCTGAAATAGTATGATGCGGTGATCTGAAAGGCCTGACGGTCATGATAGAATCAGATGCAGATAATTTACCCGCCACCGAATGGATCTTTGTGGTATCCAGTGCTTCGTGTAGATTTAACGGCGGTAAAATTGTAGGTAGCCGTTTAGCAAGCATGGTTTTGCCAGCGCCCGGAGGACCGATCAGGATCATATTATGACCTCCTGCGGCTGCAATTTCAAGCGCCCGTTTTATATTTTCCTGACCTTTTACATCGGAGAAATCGCTTTCGTAATTGCTGATATTATTTAGAAATTCCTGTTTCGTGTCTACATTCGTCCGCTCGAGCTCCTTTTTTCCAATAAAGAATTGAATAACGTCATACAGATTATCTACACCATAAACTTCGAAATCTTCTACGATAGCAGCTTCGCGGGCATTCATCTTCGGTAGGATTAAGCCTTTGAAGCCGTCGCGTTTTCCCTGAATTGCAATAGGTAGCGCTCCTTTTATTGGCTGCAAGCCGCCATCCAGGGAAACCTCACCCATGATCAGAAATTCTTTAAGCTTTTCACTGATTACCTGGCTGGATTCTGCGAGAATAGCCATAGCTATAGGGAGGTCATAGGATGATCCTTCCTTACGGATATCTGCCGGAGCAAGGTTTACGACAATTTTTCTGCGGGGCATTCTATAGCCTGAATTATTCAGAGCGCTTTCTATCCGGAATAAGCTTTCTCTTACGGCATTGTCCGGCAGGCCCACTATGAAGTATTTTGTACCGCCGCTCATATTCACCTCGATTGTGATCGTTATGGCTTCAATCCCGAAGACGGAGCTTCCGTAGGTTTTTACTGGCATGGCGCAGGTGAAAACCGAAGTTACACTATGCGAATGCAGCAGCGATTTAAAAGGCGAAAGGAATGAGGGAATGGTATTACTTGAAACTGTAGCCTAAAGATATACCTGCGCCAATGGGAAAAACTCTTCCCTGGTAAATTCCCGGGGATGCCACGATTCGAAAAGACAAGCCATTGTCAAGGGGTTGCAGTCGGTATCCTAAATTCAGCAGCCCGGTTACCTGAACAGCAGGATCAGTGCCCTTTTTATTCAAAGTAAATTCCGGAGTAATTCCTAATCCGGCTTCTAAACCACTCCGTCTTTTGCCCCAAATATAATTTAACTGTAGAGGGATAGATGTGTATTTGGTCCCGGATTTAATAGAATTTACCCAATAGGGATCAGAATTTAAAAAATGGAACCCTCCAAATCCAATTCCGGCCCTGACACCTAACCCATTGTTCCGACCGGGATTAAGCCGCACATCATAGTTAGCTGTTAGAAATCCACCATTTCCCAAAAATTCGGCATACACCGACTTTCGTCTCATTTCATTTTCCTGGGCTATGGATTCTTGTAGTGGATAGAAAAGTATAACTCCTAACAAAACAGTTAGAATGCGAGTGGTAGAAATATTTTTCTCAGGGGAAGTGGAATGTAAGGCTGTGGTATTTTTGCTTCCGGACATGTTTCTAGATTAGGTACTCAAAACTACACGTAATCTATTAATCAGGGTGTTAAAGACTGTTAACGTTTGTTAACCAGCGTTAAATTAAGTCCCGCCGTGTGGATGAGGAAGCTAAGATTTCCCTTTTGATCCTTTAGAAAGTTTCTTGAACCGTAAAGCTACGTCAAAACCAATATAATTAGGACTGGTGTTTATAGATCCCCGGTAGATCTTATCATTCATATTCAGGGTCATTGTACTCTTCATCACAGACTTTATCCCCCAGTTTGTGCGTAAGCCCAGCAGAACGTCAAGATTATTATTCACCGAATGCTCGTATCCCACACCGGCTGACATTATTGCTACAAGCCGCGAGCTGCCCGGATATTCAATTGCGAAATCGGGGGTATCAGATCCTGCCGGGGGAGCATCTGCATACATCGCGTTGTCATTGTTGTTATCTCTCCGGCGGGTGCTGCCAACGCGCTGCGAGTGATTTAGCCTGAAAGTGGGGCCGGCGAATACGCGGATATCATTACCCAAAGCAGAAATTTTATATACAGCGTTCAGCGTTCCGGAGTTATATAAATAGTTATGAAACCGCGACATGTTTACCTCTCCTGATCCTCCTCCTCTGAAAGAGTTGAGGGGCGCTTTGAGGTTGTAAGACCAGTTGCCTCCGCCAAAATCGGTGCCGACACTCAGGCCCCATTTACGATTAAGCATTTTTGTGTAATCTATCCCTGCCTCTATGGCTGTTGTTGTTCCTGTAGAAATATTTGCGGGAGAATTATTCAGAACTTTTGGTTCTGCAGTAAAATTTGGTGTAAGTCTGAATCCGATATATCCCTGCGCCAGTAAATCATTAACAGGAAAAATTGCAAGACAAAAGAAGATCGCCCCAAGTATGGAATTTGACGTTGTGTCATACCATCGCAAATACCAGGGTTTTGGAACATTCATTTTTCAAAGATAGGTGATCTAACTTACAAAAAATATTTTGGAAACCAATCTGGACGTTGATAATCAAGTCTTTTGTTTCTTTTTCTTGGCAGATGGGAACAACACGTTATTCAGGATCAGGCGATATCCGGGTGAGTTTGGTGTCAGGCTCAGATCCCGCTTGCGGTCGGCTGGGTTGTTTGGTATACGGACTCCGGTGCCGCGGAAACCACTACCACCAACGCGTCCGAAGTCCCCCTCCGGATCATGCCCTCCGTAATAGGTCCATTGCCCGTTCCCTAATTCCCCGTGAATATAGCGGGCTACACCGGCCACCTTGGTTTCACCCATCACCAGCACATTCGACTTCACCGTACTTTCATTGAAGGCAGTCGTCTGCCCATTGAACCCTTTGATCACAAACTCGTGATCCTGGGTAAGCATAGATGGAACAAGGTCCCATTTTGCCGAATAGCTGAAAAGAGTGAAGAAATCATTCTCAGGATTTGCATAACGCCCCGCGTTGATATTTGAGAAGCCCCGGTAATTTGGGTTTAATATAAAATTACTGAAGGCAAGAGTTTTATTAAAATCGAGCTTCGACTGTGCACGTGGATCTGTGCCATCTCCATCATAATTACTCTCGACGATGTCTACGCCTTCCGCGGCAAGCGCAACATCGAGAGTTTCACCAGCTGAACACATTGCGAAAAGATAACCGCCGCCACTAATAAATTTGCTGATGTTTTTCGCAACGGTAAGCTTCATCTGAGAAACCTTGGGATAGCCATGCCGGTTAGCAATCGACTTTTGAATGTTAATATCTTCCTGCGATTGCCGCTGTCCGGACAACCCGAATTGTCCGGTGAAGTCCTCATGGTGTAAGTGCAGCCATTCATATTTGGGCAGCACACCATTCAGTACTTCTTCGTCATAGATAATATCGTAGGGTATCTCGGCATACTCTAGAGCCAGCTGCACGGCATCAGTATAATCTTTTGTAGTAAAGACATTATTTGGCGAATACACGGCTATTTTAGCGGCAGTTTCAAGCTTCACCATTTCCATGTTGACTTCCGGACTTGAAATTTCAGTTAGAATAGCGTTTACCTGACCGTCGGTTATAACCTCGTAGGAAATACCCCGGACACGACATTCATTTTCTATAGGCTGGGCGTATTTAATGAGAAAGCTCCCGCCGCGATAATTAAGCAGCCAATCGACTGCAACGTCTTTTTTTAAAGTCCAGTAAGCAATGCCGTAAGATTTAAGGTGATTTTTCTGGGTTTCGTCCATAGGTATAAGTATGGAAGCTGCTCTTGAAACCAGCGACAGAAGCAGAAAAATCAATGTTAAATATCCTTTAACCATTTCTAAATCATAGCATTATTATAAATTTAGCGATAAAGGGGGATAAAAATATGCCCTTACTTCAACCGGAGTGTAATATTGTTGTAGGGATATAAAGCAGGATATTCTAGTCTTTGTAATTTATTGTTAACAGAAGCGTAAAAACATGTTGAAATAGATGGATAAGGTCTGGCGGATTATTGTATCGTTTTAAGTTGAAATTATTTTTTGGAAAGCACGGCTTGTACTCCTTCGGTTAGTGCAGCCGGGTGCTGCGCAGTAGTTTGGCAAGTATATGTTAGGCAACAAGAATAGTTGCATTATGCCAAAGCTACCTGCTGCGCCCCCGTTTATTTTACGCAGGACAGAAGCCTTTTTGCACTTCCTTCGTAGGCGCGCAATAGGCAAACAATGATTAATTACAGTCTTTGCAGTTAAACCGGATCGAAGTGATAGAATTTTGTAGTTCCATTGTCTTAGTAATCCAAAACCTAATGGCAAAAACTACTGCGCAGAGCCGGGCTGCATCAGCCTAAGAAACACTGAAACTGCTTTCCAAAAAAAAAGGCTATTCAGTTCATTCCGAATAGCCTATTGCTTATAGATTTTGATAAAATATTTTTACTGTTTCCCGAACGGCATCTTCGGCATACCTTTCATCATTTTGGCTGCTGCCGCAGGATTAGAGAATTGCTTCATTACTTTCCGCATATCCTCAAATTGCTTGATAAGCTTATTTACTTCTGTGATATTTGTGCCTGAACCGTTAGCTATCCGGGTGCGGCGGCTTTGGTTAATTGCGTCAGGGTTTTCCCGTTCATGGGGTGTCATTGAACGAATAATCGATTCGATCGGAGTGAATGCGTTGTCGTCTATGTCGACATCTTTTATTGCTTTACCAACGCCAGGTATCATCCCCATAAGATCCTTCATATTACCCATCTTTTTAATCTGCTGGATCTGGCTAAGGAAATCGTTAAAATCAAATTTATTTTTGCGGATCTTCTTTTGTAATTCTGCAGCTTCCTTTTCATCGAACTGCATTTGGGCGCGCTCAACAAGGGAAACTACGTCACCCATTCCGAGAATTCTCGAAGCCATCCGGTCAGGATAAAAGACATCAAGAGCTTCCATCTTTTCGCCGGTACCAATAAACTTGATCGGCTTGTTGACAACTGATTTAATGGAAAGGGCAGCTCCCCCACGAGTATCACCGTCAAGTTTCGTCAGGACAACTCCTGTGAAATCAAGACGATCATTGAAGGCTTTTGCAGTGTTAACAGCATCCTGTCCGGTCATTGAATCCACCACAAACAGAATTTCATGAGGATTGGTGCTTGATTTCACTTCTGCGATCTCATTCATCATTTCCTCATCGATAGCTAAACGACCGGCAGTATCTATGATAATCACATTCTGGCCATTCTTTTTTGCTTCAGCGATACCAGCTTTGGCGATAGCCACCGGATCTTTTGAATCCCGGTCTGTATACACCGGCACATTAATCTGGCCGCCAAGTACTTCCAGCTGATCAATAGCTGCAGGGCGGTAAACATCACCTGCTACCAACAGTGGCTTCTTGCCTTTTTGCGTAGCCAGGAAATTTGCAAGCTTTCCAGAGAATGTAGTTTTACCCGCACCGTTTAGTCCGGCAATTAATATAATTGTTGGACTTGCAGAAATTTCGAGCTCCTGAACTGTGCCCCCCATTAGGTTCGCAAGCTCATCATTCATCAATTTAGTTAACAACTGTCCGGGTGAAACAGCAGTTAAAACATTCTGCCCAATTGCCTTTTCCCGAACTTCATCGGTAAATGCTTTTGCGGTTTTATAGTTAACATCGGCGTCCAGAAGAGCTTTTCGGATCTCTTTCATGGTTTCCGCCACGTTTATTTCTGTAATGCTTCCCTGTCCTTTTAATACTTTAAAGGCCCTGTCTAGTTTATCCTGTAAATTTTCAAACATCTTTCAATCAGCTTTTAGCTGGCGCAAAGTTAAGATTTTCGGCCAAAATACTTTGCAACACTTACCTTTGCTGCCTTTAAGATTTTAGAGGGCATTTATATTTAACACCTTTTAACAAAAGGATGCAACGTATTAACATTTTTACCGTCTAATATTACCAAAAACTAACCTAACCTAAATTAATGAAACCGGGACTACTCTTAGCCTGCCTCTTTTGTGCTGTCAGCATGAACTCTGTTGCGCAAAACATAAAGAAAATGAATGCTGTTCGAACGGAGATTTCTCCTAAAATCGACGGCATACTAGACGATGAGGTCTGGACAAAAGCAGTAGCTGCGAACGAATTTGTTGAACTTCGACCCGTACCTGGACGGATTGAATCGAGAGATAAGGGTACGGAGATAAAAATTCTCTACGATAATTCTGCTATTTACGTATCTGCCAGGATGTATGAAAGTCCGGATAGTATAGCCCGGGAACTGGTAACCCGCGATCAGGTGGGTAATTCTGATTTTATTGGTATTGTTTTCGACCCATATCTGGATAAAATTAATGGCCTCGGATTTTATGTAACGGCCGCCGGCTCACAATATGATGCAAAATATTCGCAAACTGGAAATGAGGACGACAACTGGAATGCGGTGTGGGACAGTGAGGTGAAGATTGACGAACTTGGATGGACTGCTGAATTTAAAATACCCTATTCCGCTCTTCGCTTTGCTAACAGAGATGTTCAAACCTGGGGAATAAACGTGACACGGCGCAGGCAGAAGATCAACTATCAATCGTTCTGGAATCCGGTGGATCCAAAAATAAGCGGATTTATCAATCAGGGCGGTGAGTTACACGGGATTACAAATATCAAGTCCCCTGTCCGTCTTTCCTTCTCACCCTATGTGTCTACCTCGGTTAATAACTATCCCTATAATTTGCCAGACGTGAAAAACACGACCGGTTCATTTAACGGAGGTATGGACGTTAAATATGGCATTAACGAAAGCTTTACTCTTGATATGACTCTTGTACCAGATTTCGGTCAGGTACGGTCGGATAATCAGGTCCTTAATCTCACTCCTTTTGAAGTAAAGTTCAACGAGAACAGGCAATTTTTTACAGAGGGAACGGAGTTGTTTAATAAAGGCGACCTTTTTTATTCACGCCGGATAGGGTCATTTCCCACGTATATAAATGACGTTCATGGCCAGCTACGAACCGGAGAAACGGTAAAGGACAATCCAAGTGAAAGTAAACTGATCAATGCCACTAAAGTTTCCGGCCGCACGGGTAAAGGGCTGGGTATTGGTGTATTTAACGCTGTAACTAACCGGGCTGTAGCTACTGTTTTGACCCCTTCAGGACAGGAGCGAATGGTGGAGACACAGCCGCTTACCAATTACAGCATTCTCGTTCTTGATCAGTCGTTGAAGAATAACAGTTCCGTAACCTTACTAAATACCAACGTGCTGCGGCAAGGTTCTGCTTATGATGCGAATGTGAGTGCATTTCTTTTCCGGCTTAACAATAAAAAGAATAAATACCATGTAGAAGGTGCAGCTAAAATGAGTCGCCAGACATCAAATACCCTGGACGATAACGGGTTTGGTTATGAATTTGAAGTTGGAAAACAAAGCGGAAATTTCACCTGGAACATAGAACAGGAGCTTACTGACGATAAATTCAACCCAACCGATCTGGGTTTCTTCACCAACAATAATTATTTGGATCATTCGATGTACATGGGTTACAGTAAATACACGGCTGGCAGCTGGTATCTGCAATATGAAACCTGGTTCGAAGCAGATCATTCAAGAAGATTTAAGCCCCAGGCGTACCAGTCATTTGATGCAAATGTGGGCGGGTGGGTAAAATTTAAAAACTTTTGGTCGGCGAATGTAAACGTTGGCCGGGTCTTCTCAGGTAATGACTTTTACGAGGCAAGAACTGCAGGCCGGGTTTTTAACACCTTTTCAAGCACAGGGATCAATGGCAGCTTCAACTCAAATAATGCAAAAAAATATAATGGCGGTGCATATTTATCTATGCGTTTCCAGGATAGCTATGGCGGTTTCGGATTGGGTACAGGTTTCTACCAAAATTACCGGGTAAACAATAAGCTGTCCTTTGGTACAGAAGTTATGATTGAGCCGCGTTACAACTACGTGAACTGGGTTGGTAAAAGTTCTGATAATCAAATCATCTTTTCTAAATACGATCGGAATACTGTGGAAAGTATTCTGGACATGAAGTATGCATTTACATCCAAAATGGGTCTTAATCTGAGAGGCAGGCATTATTGGTCGGACCGTAGAAATAAGAGCTTCTTCGTTCTCCAGAATGATGGAAACCTTCAGGCAAATCCGGGAACAGAGTTTGTAAATCAGCACATAAATTATAACGTATTCAACATTGACATGGTCTATTCCTGGCAATTTGCTCCAGGCAGTGAGTTGAGTCTTACTTACAAAGATGTTGCAGAAGATTATGAAACGCTAAACAGGGAGGGCTACGGCAGAAATTTCGGAAGGGTGATTGGCCGTCCACAAAATAACAGCCTTTCGCTTAAGATTTTATATTATCTGGATTATCTGCAGCTCAAGAAACGAAATTAATTACCTGGGGAATTTGTATACGAGTCCCAGAGAAAGCGCCTGGCTAGCCTGGATCTTATCTGCGGTATCGTCATCGTAAAGAACTATCCCCGCAAGGGATACATTGATCAGCCTGTTGACACGGGCGGTTAAGGTAAGGTCGAGACGGTTATCAATGCTCTTGAGTTTTTCGTAGTTAGCAAACATCGTGTATCGGCTTTTCAGATTCAGATTGGTAGCGATGTCCTTATCTATTGCCGCTACGACCTGGAATGCGAGCTCATTTCGGAAACTCTTTCCTGGCTTCACACCAAAATTTTTAGGGTTAGTTTGATACAGATTGGTGTCAATCATAAAAGTCTGTCTGGCAGTTCCAGTACCAATTCTCAAAAAGAAATATTTTACAGGTTTGTACTCGAAACCAACAGATTCAGTCAGATATCCGGGAGCCATAAATCTGGAAAGAAGTGTCCGGGTTTCATTGCCCTGAGCATTTTTCGCAAAGGAGAAGCCTCTGTCAAACTGCGACTCGAAGTTCAATGAGCCGAAAAAATACCAGCTTTTAGATAATTTAACCGCTACTTTATTGTCCCAGAAAATCCGGTCTGCCGTTTTTCGTGAGAGTTGATCTTTGTTTTTGAGCTTTCCGTATTGAAGCAGAAAATCCGACACAAAGTTCTTATCACCTTTTGTATAATCTGTTTTGTAAGTGAATTGACCTCCAAGCGCTAATGAGTTGACGCCACCGCCACCCCAGTTGTCACTAAAAGATGCCTGGTTAACATTAACTCCAAACGAGGTCCAGCTGCGCCAGTAATTAATGCTTAACTGTAATGTATCCGGTTTCGGGAAGCGTACTATTTCCGGAAAAATTACCGGTCGGCGTACAGGAAGGGTATTCCTTCGGGGATATTGCCTCAGATCTTTTAATATCGTTGTATCCGATTGATTTTCAGTTTGCTGTGCAATTAATGCCGGGCTTAGTAAAAGAATAAAGAAGGATATGATCAGGCAACGAAAAAGCATCTGGCAAATAAAACGAAAAAAGACCTCTTTTCGATATGTTTCTAGGTTAATGTGACCGAAAGTATTTTATCCATGAAGAAAACCTTCGTTTTTCTAAATATGATAAGTTAGAATCATTGCTGTATGCTTCGCGTTCAAAAATGATATTTCGATATGCTTTATCGTGGTTTTGATACCGAATGAGGTTGATCAGATAATTTAGGAAATACAGAATAAAGAAGGGAATAATCAGAAGTTCAAGTTGCTGCCGGATATGAATAAGTTCATGATTTATGAGCTGCCGGTCTTTTTTTAAGCTTGCATATTTAATTAAGACGAAAGGAAATATGGCCATTCCTGCAGCGGGCAAAAAGGGCAGGTGAAATACCGGGAATTTCATTGACCATTTTCTTTAAGGGGTCGAAGGCGATTCGCAGCGGGGTTTTCGAGATAGCTCAGATAGGATTTTTGAATGTACTGTATTAACTCGTAGTCATTAGCCTCAATAATGAAATAGTACCCTGGCTTATATTGTTGTTTAAAATCAGTGAGTTTGGAGCCGCTTAACCCCGTAACATTATTCAGAAGAGTTTTTGTGAAACGATATTCAATCATTGCATCACGATAATCACGTTCAATGATCTTTTGAAGCAGCCTTGCATTTTTACCTTCTTTGCTTAAAAGATTGTATAGTGCATTAATGCTGAGTCCCGCACCGCCGCCGCCGTTACTGCCCCCTACAGTGAAAACATCTTTCACTGCCCCTTTAGAATAGATTGTACTATATTCTTCCTGAGCCTGTTTAAGTTGATCCGATGGAGTTTTAATGCTGTCGCGCACAACCACCTCCTGGAGCTGAATACTATTTCGTCTCAGATAGAACAGCAGCGTACTTTCAGATTTGATGCTGATAGTATCAACTCCGTAACCTTGCAGGGCTGCAACCAAAACATCTCCTGTACGTGCCGTGGTTTTAAATTCGCCTTTAGTCGTATTATAAAATCCTTCTCCGGTACGGGTATTATAGATGTATACACGCGTAAGCCGTTGCTTGCTGTCCATATCGAACACAATCCCCTGGAAGGGTTTGTCCTGGGCAAGCAATTCTCCGGCAGACATGAGGAGCAGGCAAATGATATAAATGATTTTTTTCAATGTCTATAAACTTACGTGTTTCAGTGCCAGGGGTGTTCAGATTTAACAAATTTAACAATTTGGAGATGAGCCATGGATCAGCACCGGGTTGAAATTGACTTTCAGAAACCGAATTATTATAAGTCTCAACCTTTGCTCTTGATTCAGGGCTGTTATTTTGAAACAAGCAATAACTGGCCCAACTTAACATCGGAATTGCCCAGATCGTTCAGGATTTTTAGATCTTCTACAGTTATCGAAAAGCGTTTGGCTATTGAAAACATAGTGTCGCCCTGTTTTACTTCATAAATCTTCATTTCGACAGGCGCTTTAGCTGGCTCTTGTTTTTTCTCTTCAGGAATATTCTGAACTATTTCGGTCAGGACTTTATCCTCTCTTTTGATCTTTTCCACATACGTTTCCTTACGGTCATATTGACTGAGATCATACCGGTCAACAAGGGTAACAAGAAGTTCAGCATAACGTGGATTTGTAGCATAACCAGCTTCTTTCAGGCCAGCCGCCCAACCCTTATAATCATTTTTGTTGAGTTCAAAAAGCGAAGCATAACGCTTGCGTTTTAAAAACTCTGAATGATCCCGAAAAGATTCTTCGGGGCTTGTATATACTCTGAAGCAATCATCTTTTTGATCGTCATCTTTTAAAATTGTTTTTCCTTTCCACTCCGGCGTGCATTTTATCCCAAAATGATTATTAGCATCCCGTGCCAGACTGCTGTTACCGTTACCAGATTCAAGCAAGCCCTGAGCCAGAGTAATACTTGCAGGTATGCCATAACTGTTCATTTCCTTTATTGCGATATCCTTAAATCTGTCAATGTATGTCTCAGCCGAATATTTGCTGACTAAAGTGTTGCCGCTTATCGTTTTGACGGGCGTTGAAGTGTTTCGGGGAGCTTGGGGAGTAGGTTTAGTTACAGTAGCTTTCCGCGTGCTGCAGGAGGTGGCAAACGCCAATAACAAGATAAAAGGTACAAAGCAGATCTTCATATAGCCGGTGTTGAATCCGGTTGCTAAATTGAATATTTACATTTAATTATTTTACCATTTATCCCAATATCTCTCTTTTGGGTCGACGCAGAGCCAGAAAAGGTTATTTAACTGCGTGTACCGGAGTGTGAAGGTTGTTAGACTTGGGCAATCCTGCCTTCTTTATTCTGCATGATCCGGCAAATAATGACGCAACCATTAATAATATTAAATACTTCTTCATAACTAAATCTGCGTTTACAACAACAATTTCTGACCTATTGAGAGCTTACTATTTGATAACGAATTTTTACTCATTAAAGTTTTAACGGTTGAGCTAAACTTCTTGGCGATAGCAGAAAGGGTGTCGCCTTTTTTCACAGTATAGATATTGATGGAAGATTCAGACGATTTAGAAACGGCTGGTGCGGTTAAAGAAGCTGTAACTGAAGCTTGTTCGGGAATACTTTCCGGCCGCTTGTCAAATTCATAAAGCCGGTATTTCTTTATGATAGCGAGCACCTGGGAGCCCCAAATCTTACTGGCTGCATATCCGCCATTTTGAATACCCAGAACCCAGTTGTAGTAATCGTAGCTTGGATATTTGCCGAAAAGCGCTTCAAACTTTTTATTCCTCCTCATTGCTCCCATAAAGTCCATATAGGAATCAGTCACGGACTCGTACCCGCGATATGAAGATTTTATTTCTTTACTTGAATTCTTGCCTTTTATGCCGAAATGATTATTGAGATATTTGGCGATTTTACTATTTCCATTAGCAGATTCGTGCATGGAGATAGCAAGTATCACGCTTGCGGGTACGCCCTGTTCGTCCATGTTGCGAATAGCAATGTCTTTGTATTTTTCAATGTATTCAAGTGCGCTATTCTGTGCGGCGACAGATAAACTCAGGCTAATAAAGAGCAGGGTAAAGAAGTGTTTCATGACTGATGCTTTAATTTCTGAATATTAAAAGGAGAGCGCTTCCTTTATTTTTTTCGTATTACAAACAATCCATCCCGAACAGGCAGGATCAGCTTTTCAACGCGCTGATCCTGGATCACCATCTCATTAAAATTAGTAATTATTGTGGTATTCTGATCTATTTTTTCTTCAAGTACTTTTCCACTCCATAACACATTATCCACGATGATAATCCCGCCGGATCTTAGCTTATCGATCACCATGTTATAATAGGTGCTATTATTTTTTTTATCGGCATCAATAAAAACAATGTCGAAAACTTCAGCTAATTCAGGAATTATTTTGGTTGCATCCCCAATTAGATAGATAATCTTTTCTTTATAAGAGGATTTGCTAAAATTCGCGTTCACCATATCCTCAAGCTCTGCGTTTATGTCAATGGTGTGGATAAGACCATTTTCTGTCAGCCCTTCAGCGAGACACAGCGTTGCGTATCCGGTAAATGTTCCTATTTCCAGAATTCGTTGCGGGGCAATCATTTTGCTTAGCATACTCAACACGCGGCCCTGATAATGACCTGATAGCATGCGCGGCATGGAAACTTTAAGGTTGGTTTCGCGGTCAATCGATTTGAGAAGTTCGTCCTCGGGATCGCAGTATTTTAGCAGATAATTTTTTAGGTCTTCACTGATAAATTCCATGGCTCAAAGGTACAAATTCAAAATAAGCAGGATATTCACCTTATTGAAAACTCCTTTTTTCGAGATAGGTCTGCAAAATTATTGTCGCAGATATGGTATCTAAACGGGCTTTATCCTGCCGGTCGGAGCGTTTGAATCCACTTTGTGCAACGACGGCAGAAGCCATTTTCGAAGTGAAACGTTCGTCAATTCTTTCCACCGGTATTTCGGGAAAATGCTTTTTAAGAATGGTAATAAACCCTTTGATATGAGGGGTCGATTGCGATGGAGTACCGTTCATCTGCAATGGCTCACCAACTATAAAGAGCTCAACCTGTTCCCTTGCAAGATAAGTTTTCAGGTAGTCGATAATATCTTTTGGATGGATAGTATCCAAACCGGTAGCAATGATCTGCAGTGGATCGGTAACGGCTATGCCGATACGTTTAGTCCCATAATCAAATGCTAAGATTCGCATGTGTGATAATTAGCAGGGTGGAAATATATCATTATACATTAGCTTATGACGCTACTCTATGGCGAATTCTTCACACAGCTTTAGTGTGCTTTTGATATGATCCATTGTTGTTCGGGGGTTTATCAGGCACATTCTTAAAACTACCTGCCCCTGCAGCATCGTGGTAACCAAAAGGGCCTCTTTGGACGCAAGAACTTTCGCTGAGATTTTCTGATTGATCTGATCGAGCTTACGGTCGGTAAATTTCTGATCAACAGGATGATACCTGAAATTAATAATGGCAAGAGTAGCCGGGGAAACAACTTCCCAGGTGGTACTTTGCCTGAGTTCGGCCTCAACCCTTTCTGCGAGCTGGATATTATAATTGATCGCTTTTCTAAAGGCTTTTAAGCCAAAAGTTTTCACAGACATATAAAACTTTAATGCCCTAAAGTTCCGTGTGAGCTCAATGCCATGATC
>JAZKIH010000012.1:28158-40397 GCA_040384965.1 Bacteroidota bacterium
GGGTCAATTGTTCCTGTATTTGTCGTTCCGGATGAGGCAACAAGGCAGAATGGCTGAAGGCCTTCCAGTTTATCTCTTGCTATGGCATTTTTTAATTTATTAATGGAGAACTTAAACTCCATATCCGTGGGAATTATCCTCACCTGTTCTTTTCTGAAACCAAGGATGCTGATTGCTTTTATGTTAGACGAATGCGCCTGATCAGAAAGATAAATGACAGCTTTAGAAAAGTCCTCGCCGCATTTAACCTTACGGGCTGTGGCGAGGGCAGTAAGATTAGCCATGGAGCCGCCGCTTGTAAAAATACCGCCACCCTTTTTGACCTGAAAGTTAAACAGTTTAAGAAGCCAGTTAACAGTTACGATCTCTATAGTTGCCGCAGCTGGTGAACCAACCCAGCCTCCGGAAAAGATATTAAAGCCAGTCGCCAGGGTATCAGACATCACACTAACGTAGTTGCTTGGTCCGGGCACAAAAGAGTACGATTTGGGGTGACTCATTATATTGCTTTGAGGCATCACATTTCGAAGGACGAAATCAAGCACGTCATTAGCCGGCATCGGATCCTCAGGAAGGTCTTCTGAAAACAATTGTTCCATCTCTTTTCTGGAGCCGCTTGCAACAGGTTGTTTTTTTTCCTGTGTTTCAAAATGCTCGACAACGGCATCGACAACCCGATAACCGAAGTCTTTCATCTCTTCGCGGGACAACTCTAGCCTTGAATCTGGATCTTGCGTCAACTGCTTAATTTCTGTAGCTACAAAACTAAGGTTAAAAACCCGGGATTTTTACAACAGGGAGATGCAGCAAAAATAACACACGGCTTCCGCCAACGGCTGGAGGCAGGAGATAAAATTTCACTGTGACCGCTTCTTTTCTTATTTTGCACGATGCAGTTTAGTGACATCGTAGGGCAGAAGGAAGTAAAAGATCATCTTATCAGGACAGTTGCTGAGAACAGGGTAAGCCACGCTCAGCTTTTTCTTGGACCTGAGGGATCCGGTAATTTTGCTCTTGCACTAGCTTACGCTCAGTTTATTTCCTGTACAGAGCGACTGCCAGATGATAGCTGCGGTACTTGTTCTTCATGCAGAAAGTATAGTAAATTAATTCATCCTGATCTTCATTTTTCATACCCCTTTTTTCGTGGCGGTGAAAAAGAGGACGGCATGCCGGACCTGGAAGAATGGCGGGATCTGGTGTTAAGCAACCCTTATTTTAGTCTAGATGAATGGCGGGAGCGTCTAGATGCTCAGAACAAGCAACCCAATATTAATAAGGCGGAGTGTATGAATATTCTGCACCGTCTCTCACTAAAACCTTTCGAATCGGATTATAAAGCTATGATTATCTGGCTTCCCGAATATTTGAAGAATGAAGGGAACCGGCTTCTCAAAACGCTGGAGGAACCGGCTGAGAAAACCCTGATTATACTTGTTGCCCAAAGCCAGGACCAGCTTTTGAACACAATAATATCAAGAACTCAGTTAGTTAAAATTCCTGCGTTGAGCCAGGCTGAAATCCGTGAACATCTGCTCAAGACAAAAGATATTAGCGAATCAAAAGCTGCGCAGACAGCATACTTAAGCGAAGGAAACTTAACAGCGGCATTAAATTTTCTTAAAGAAGATGACAATGATAATTTCCGTTTATTCTCTGGATGGATGCGGATGACTTTTGCAGATCGTGGTCCTTCTATATTTGAGTTTGTAGAAGAGGCCTCTAAAATTGGCCGTGAAAGTCAGAAGAATCTGCTGAAATATGGGATCAGCCTGATACGCGAATGTATTATGGTTCTTTCAGATGCGACTGAACTGGTACATTTACCAACAGGGGAACTGGATTTTGTTACTAACTTCAGCAAACATCTGGACCTTGCGAGAGCTGAAGCCCTGATAAACGAACTGGATAAAGCGCATTATCATATCGAGAGAAATGCGAATCCTAAAATTTTATTTTTAGATGTATCTTTACAATTCGTTAAAATTTTAAAGTTTAATACGCTCCCTGCGGGGACTCAATATATACTGACTTAGTTATGGGTTGTGGAAGTTGTTCAACAGGAGGCTGTGCCCCTGCCGGTTGCAAGAGTAATGGCTCCTGCCTTACTAATGGTTGCAGTAAGCTGGATGTTTATGATTGGCTGTCACACATGGACATGCCGGCAAACTATAAGCCATTTAATATTATAGAAATTAAGTTCAAGGGCTCTAGAAAAGAGTTCTTTCTAAATACAGAAAACCTTTATCTGGAAGCTGGTGAGTTAGTAGCGGTTGAAACTACAACTGGCGGTTATGATATCGGGCATGTATCCCTGACGGGAGAGCTTGTAAGGATGCAGCTCAAAAAGAGACATGTTCGGACTGAGGATGTGGTAAAAAAAATCTACAGAAAAGCCACTCCGGCTGATGTAGATAAATGGAAAGTTTCCAAAGACCTCGAGTTTGAAACCATGCATAAATCGAGGGTACTTGCAAAAGAGCTCGGTTTGGCCATGAAACTGAGTGATGTAGATTATCAGGGTGACCGGACAAAAGCAACATTTTATTATACTGCTGAAGGAAGAGTTGACTTCAGGGAACTCATTAAGAAAATGGCAGAAACCTTCCGAATCCGGATTGAGATGCGGCAGATTGGAATGCGGCAGGAAGCGAGCCGTTTAGGTGGTATTGGCTCCTGCGGACGCGAGCTTTGCTGTTCCACCTGGCTTACTGATTTTAAAACTGTTTCTACATCAGCTGCCCGATATCAAAATCTTTCATTAAATACGCTGAAGCTGGCTGGTCAATGCGGCAAGCTTAAATGCTGCCTTAACTATGAACTTGACACATATATGGATGCGCTCAAGGATATTCCCGATAATGTTGAACGCCTTGAAACTCTCACTGGCACGGTCCGGCATCAAAAAACGGATATCTTTAAAAAGCTCATGTGGTTTAGCTATCCAAATGATGAAAACTGGATACCCGTCGATATAGCACGGGTAAAGGAAGTTCAGAAATTAAACCGGGAAGGTATTAAACCTGAATATTTGAAGCTCGAGGTGGAAGAAAGTAAAACTGCACCAGCAAAAGTTCTTGATTATGAGAATGTCGTTGGCCAGGACAGTTTGACGCGTCTGGATAATAAAAACAATCGGAATAAGAAGAATAACCGGAATAAGAAGCCCCGTCCAAAAGGACCTAATCCATCCGGTCAGGGAACCGGAGACAATTTGCAAAGGCCGCAGCAGGTTCAGCAAAACCAGCAAAGGCCAGTCAATCCTCCTCCCAGACCGGCTAACCCTCAACCAAGAGTGCAGCCAGAAGGTGGTGCAGCTAGTCCGACGGGCGAACGACCGACCGGCCCAAACAGGAATAATAAGAGAAGAAAAAATTACCGGAATAATAACAACCGGGAAAAGCCTTCAGAATAAATGAAACTCAAGGGAAAACTCATTCTGCTGGCCTGTTTTGTTGTAACCGGACTCTCGTCGTGTCAGGATACACAAACGGTAGTAGACAATAATATCGAGATAGCAGAACACAACTGGAGTTATACGGAAAAGGTTCAGATTCCAGCAATGATTGAAAATGCGGACGAAACGTATAATTTATACGTCAATCTTCGTCTTACATCCCGTTATAAATACTCCAATATATTTCTTCTTATACACATTACTGGTCCGGATGGCAAAAAAACCACGGAACGTAAAGAGTTCAGACTAGCCCTTCCTGATGGGGAATGGTTAGGCAGCGGGTCGGGTAATTTATATAGCTATCAAATGCCTTTCAAAGAAAACTATAAGTTTCCTGTAAAAGGAAAATACGTAATTGAGCTTGAACAGAACATGCGTGACAATCCTTTGAATTCCGTAACAGATGCGGGCATTCGCATTGAAAAAGCAAATCAGAAATGAGTTTATTTAAGCGCTTTCTTCTAAGTCGTTATTTCACGTTTATTTCGGTATTCCTTATTATCTTCTGCATCGCGTCAGTCTTACTTCTGGATGTGAGGCATCCGTTATATATGTTTTCAATAGGATGCGGAATAAGTATATTTCTTTTACAGCGATATAAAAAGAATCTGTTAAAAAACAATGGGTAGTTTTGTTGGTCAGACGTCTGAAATACCAAATTGTTGCGCTATGTTCATCAGACCAGCAACGTTTTTAACCCCAAGTTTTTTCATAATATTTTTTCTGTGTGTTGACACAGTAAATTCGCTAATATAAAGGGCGTCTGCTATTGTTTTGCTGGTAAACTCCCTTTCAATCATTCTGATAATCTCTACTTCTCGGCGTGTCAGCTGAAATTTCTTCATGAAATCGTCTATGAAATAATGGTTGTGTTCAGTTTCAGAGATTAACTCCTGTTCAAAGTAAGATTCACCCTGGGCGACTTTGAATATAGCTTCTTTCAAGACCCTCGAAGCACTGCTTTTTAAAATATATCCGTCAGCTCCCAGTTTTTTAATTTTTTCAACAAGCTGCGGCTGATTGTAATTAGTCAAAACAATAATCTTGATTCGGGAGAACTCCTGTTTTAGAATTTCCAGGGTTTTAATGCCGTCAAGATTGGGCATATTCAAGTCAAGTATAACAATATCAGCAGCGGCAGAACGCAGACTTTTTATAAGTTGTTTTCCATCGTTTACAGGTTCAAGGATTGTAATACCTTCAACTTCAGATAACACAGAAATTAAACCGTCTATTAAAAGTTGGTGGTCATCAGCAATTATCAGCTTTATCATATTCAAATACTATTAACCGGTATTTCAATATTAACTAAAGTACCTCCTTCTATTCTTTCGGAAATCTCAATACGCCCTTTAAAATACTCGACTCTCAATTTGATGTTATTTAATCCCATACCATTTTCTAATACTTCGTTTTTTATACCTTTCCCATTATCTTCAATCATCACAGACAAAACATCCTCGTGCTCGACGAGTTGAAGCAGGCAATGAGAAGCCTGGGAATGCTTAATGACATTGTTAAGTAATTCTACGACCATTCTGTACAAGTCATTCAAAAGGTTTGGTTTGTAATTCTGCGTGTTGTCGAAACCTAGAATAATGTGTTCTACATGAGTTTTGTTGCCCAAATTGATACTTGACAGAAGATCCGCTATCGCATTTCGGAAACCATATTTTTCTATGGCCAGAGGAGTTAATGTGTGGCTCATATTTCTGATGGTTTCTGAAACATTACCAAGTACACTCATGGATTTTTCAAGGTTTATCGTCGATTTTTCCACGGAAATATCTTTATCCATCACGGAAGAAATTTGCAAAATTGCTAACGACAGCATAGAACCAACATCGTCATGAAGCTGATCTGCTATTTTTCTTCTCTCAAGTTCTTGTGTTTCAATTATACGCGTGGTTAGCTCATTTTGTTTTTTATTAATCTCTATCAACAGATTTTCCTTTTCGTTTTTATAGGAGTTAAAACGATGCGCCAGACCGAAGTTCAGGATAATAATTTCGATAACCAGTCCGGTTTGGATTCCAAAATTTGACAGATAGTTTAACGTGCCGTTCGAATTGCCGCCATGGATAAAGAGCTCCGTGATTGAAAATATAATGAGCATAAACACTGAAACCAGATAAAACCAGGCAGCTCTATTGCCTTTCAATATTTGCTCTGTAATACTGAGGAATAAAAAGACTATAGTTAATGCGCCTAGCAAAATGAGCGCCCCCAGGAACCAAAATGAGAGTCTATGAAGCTCAACAGGCGAGATCAAAAAACCTATTACTAGAAAGAAAGAGGTGAATTTTATAATGTTAAGAGGCCGGTAAAAAGGACTGGTCTTGCTTTGTCCCAGAAATGATTGCATCAACTGGATGATCATAATATTACACCCGGCGTTGAATATCGGCCGCGCACGACTGGCAAAATCGGGGTAATCAGGCCATAAAAACTGGAAACCATAACCCTTGTCGGCGATGATCCATAAGCTTGTAACCAAAATGTACAGCAAGTAGTGGATGTAAAGCTTTTCTCTGATGGTGATGAACATAAAAGCGACGAAAACCAGGACTAATAAAATAATACCCCAAAGTATTCCGGTGATTAAGTTCTCATTTGCCGCCTTCTGATAGAGTTCATTTGAGGATAGTACTTGTACCTCCAGCTGAAGAGATTCGTTATGTTTATCTACTTTGATAAGATAGAGAGATTCTGCAGGTGCTTCAAGCGGAAAAATGAACAAGCGATTGTCTACGGGGCGCTGATTGAATGAGAAATTGTCGCCGGTGGTGTATTGCAGCCGCGGGCCATTTTTGTCCGCAATATGAAATTCCAGTATGTTAATATGAGAATTTCCAATGACAAGTTTGTGATGCAGGTTTTCCGGAGCAGACCTTATTATTACCCAATACACGGATTTTGTGAACCCTGCATTAAAAGTAGAAGCAGGCATTTCAATAGACTTCCCCCGCTTAAATAGTTCAAGCACTTCGCTTGAAGTTAGGGTGAGCGTCTTATCCTCAAGGATATATATTTTTGGCGCAGCAGCAAGATCCGAAAAGAAAAATAACAGAAGGATGCTTGCAAATCGAATCATAGGCAATAAAACAATTGTTTTAAGATGCTAATTCTTTCTGGAATTTATGCTTAAAGAAATGCGAGAAGGCTTTCGAGTTTCATACCGCGGGATCCTTTGAGCAAAACCGTCGAAGCTTTTATCGGATTTCCTTTTAACGCGGCCGTTGCTTCGATCGTGTTTTTATAAAATTCGCCATCCGCGCTACCCTTCATCCGGTAAAATTCTTCACCGATAAAAATCCTTCTACCTGAAGCTGTACCCATGGCTTTGTCAACCACGAACCGGTGTTCCATGGCGGCGTCTGCACCAAGTTCAAACATATCTCCAAGGATCATCACTTTTTGTTCCGCCGGCACTGCATCGAGATTATCAAGTGCGACCATCATGCTGCTCGGATTCGCATTATAATAATCGCATATTATGGTATTGTTCTCTGTCTTCAGGATTTGCGATCGGCTGTTCTGAGGCACATAGCTTTTTATGCCCTCATTTATCTGGTCGGAACTCAGCCTGAAAAAGCTGCCAATGCAAATGGCAACGAGAATATTTTCGAAGTTATAAATACCTGGCAGATTTGATTCGGCAGTGTGAATAGACTCATCTTCCTGGCTTTTCAACTGCCACTCAACGGTTAGGTATGGCGAAACAGTCTTTATCCCTCCAGATACATAATTTGTTGCCCCTTTTCCATAGCCGACTACTTTTTCCACGTTTCGATCCCTGCTCATGTCTACCAGTATTGGATTGTCCGTGTTTAAGAAGGTGGTGCCATTAGTCTTAGCCAGGTATTCGTAAAGCTCTCCCTTGCCAATCTTAACGCCTTCAACGCCTCCAAATCCTTCAAGATGGGCCTTGCCGACATTTGTTATAAGTCCGTAACCCGGCTGGGCCAGGGTACAAAGGAATTCGATCTCTTTTTGATGGTTTGCACCCATCTCAACAATCGCAATATCACAATCTTCGTTTATCGATAATAAGGTCAGCGGAACTCCAATATGATTGTTCAAATTCCCCTCGGTGGCATAGGTTCTGCAATGCTGCGATAACACGGACTTGATAAGCTCTTTTGTGGTAGTCTTCCCGTTAGTTCCGGTAATTCCAATAACTGGAATGGTAAGCTGTTTACGATGATATGCAGATAAATTCTGGAGGGCTGTCAGCACTTCCGGCACAAGAATATATTTGTCGCTCACTGCGTAACGCTCATCGTCGATAATCGCGTAAGATGCCCCCGCCTCAATAGCTTTTGAGGCAAATTCATTAGCGTCAAAATTGTCGCCCTTAAGCGCGAAAAACAGGCACGATTCGGTTACCTTTCTTGTATCGGTGCAAATGATCCGATGTTTTAAATAAACCTGGTAGAGTTCCTCTGTCTTCATAATTATGCTTGTACAATATTAAGATTTTTCACTTTATATAATGTTTTTAATAGGTATGAAGCTTGCATGAGCTATTTTTGTTTCCTTGTATCAGCAGTAAGCTCATACAGGTTTGCTGTTTATGAAATGAACAATTTGGTATTTAAACCTAAGGTTGTGTAGATTAGTTTATATTTCTCCAAATTAAATCTTGCTCCCTGCTTTTTTGAACTATGAATAAATTCCTACTGATGTTTTTCCTGCTTTGTACAGGATATGTGCCCTTATATGCTCAAAAGATACAATCACCTTCCGAATTTTTAGGATACGAGCTTGGTGAGCGATTTACCCCGCATCACCGAGTTGTGGATTATTACAGGTATTTAGCTTCGGCATCAAAAAACATTAAGCTGGAAGAGTATGGCAAGACTAATGAAGGCCGGCCGCTTCTCTTAGCTGTAGTGGCTTCGGCAGGCAATATTGGGAAAGTTGAGGATATCCGCAAAAATAACCTTCGCCTTGCCGGCATAACGAACGAAACTCCTGTCGCAGATCAGCCGGCTATTGTGTGGTTGAGTTACAATGTTCACGGTAATGAGGCTGTATCTACCGAGGCTTCTTTGCAAACTATTTACGACCTGCTGGACCCTTCAAATCAACGCACACAGTTATGGCTTCAAAACACAGTAGTAATAGTTGATCCGTGCTTAAATCCGGATGGCCGCGAACGCTATGTGAATTTTTATAACCCCGTTAGAAATTTAACGCCTGATGCATTCCCTTATTCCAGAGAACATTTTGAGCCATGGCCAGGAGGCAGGGCAAATCATTATTATTTTGATCTGAACCGTGATTGGGCATGGCAGTCTCAGATAGAAACTCAACAGAGGATGCAGGTCTTTAATAAATGGCTTCCTCAGGTTCACGTTGATTTCCATGAACAAGGTGTTAACGAGCCGTACTATTTTGCTCCGGCAGCCGAGCCTTACCATCAGGATATTAGCAGCTGGCAGCGGGAATTCCAGACGATAATCGGAAAAAACAACGCACGCTATTTTGATAAAAATGGCTGGATGTATTTCACACGCGAACGATTCGATCTGCTTTATCCCTCATACGGTGACACATATCCAATTTATAACGGATCGGTTGGTATGACTTATGAGCAAGGTGGATCGGGCCGCGCAGGTTTAGCTATCGTGAATGCTGACGGCGACACCCTCACATTAAAAGACCGGATAGATCACCATCATACTACCGGACTATCAACAGTGGAGGCCGTATCGCAAAATGCATCCAAAGCCGTATCAGAATTTAAGCGATATTTTGAAGCGAGTAAAACTAATCCCCCGGGTGAATATAAAACGTATGTCATCAAGGGAGACAATGTCGAAAAAGTTAAAACGCTTGCTACAATGCTTCAGCGAAACGGGATCGAATTCGGTTATGGTTCTTCAAAAGGCGCTAACGGGTTTAACTATTTTAACGGTAAAAAGGAAAATTTTAAGGTTGAACAAGCTGATATGGTTATTAGTGCATATCAGCCTAAGTCAGTTTTACTCAAAGTTTTATTTGAACCTCAAACTTTCGTTTCAGATTCAGCAACGTATGATATCACCGCCTGGTCGCTGCCCTATGCATTCGGTTTGCAGGCTTTCGCTACGTCGGAAAATCTGAAACCTTTGTCCGCGGTATCACCGGAAGTTTCCAGCGTAACCAATGACGTTTCCAATCCGGTAGCTTACATCGCAAACTGGAATTCTCTTTCTGATGTTAAGTTCCTCGCGCAGTTGTTAAAATACAATGTCAAAGTAAGATACTCAGAAGTACCTTTTGAAACCAGAGGTAAGCGATTTAATGCGGGTTCTTTGATTATCGCCCGGACAAGCAACGATAGTTTCGGTGACGGGCTGGAACAGTTAGTCAAGGGCCTTGCCGCAAGCTCTGGCATTACACTTCAGGCTATCCCATCGGCATTTGTCGACAAAGGTGCAGACCTTGGATCTGATAAAATCAGATTAATCCGTAAGCCTAAAATTATGGCCGTATCAGGCCAGTCATCTTCCTCACTTTCCTTCGGAGAGGTGTGGCATTTTTTTGAGCAGCAGATCAAGTATCCGCTTAGTATCGTCCGCGCGGAAGATCTGGGAAGAGTTAACCTTAATGAGTTTGACGTTATTATTTTTGCTGACGGGAACTATCCCGATCCTGGAAATGAAAAGATGCAGGAATGGATTCGCGGAGGAGGTAAACTGATAGCGATGGAGGGTGCGGTAGCTCAACTTGCCGGAAAAAAAGGTTTCGATCTGAAAAACAAGGATGAAGCAAAGAAAACTGAAAAAGATCTTGATCCGTACGAAGATTTAAAAGTGTATGAAAACCGGGAAAGGGAGAGTGTTCGGGCAAACATCCCCGGGGCTATATATAAGGTTAATCTTGACAATACTCATCCATTGGGTTTTGGCTTTCCAGGCTTCTATTTTACACTAAAGCTTGATGATAAAGTTTACCAGTACCTTGGCTCAGGCTGGAATGTAGGTGTGCTGAAAAAAGATAATTATGTAACGGGATTCGTTGGCACTCAGGCTAAGAAAAAGCTGGTCGACGGACTTTTGTTTGGTGTTCAGGAAATGGGCAGCGGTTCCGTTGTTTATCTGGCTGATGATCCCTTGTTCAGAAGCTTCTGGGAAAACGGGAAATTGCTTTTTAGTAATGCTGTATTTATGGTAGGACAATAAGAAAAAGGCCCCGGGAATCGGGGCCTTTTTCTATTTATCTGGATCCAACTGATGTTGAGTCGTTAGTGATATCAAGGGGTTTAACATACTGACACTTTAATCCTTCTGCTGACATTTTCCACTCAGAAATATAGGCTCTTTGAGCGTTTTCTGGCTGACAA
This sequence comes from Bacteroidota bacterium, assembly GCA_040384965.1. Classification (GTDB taxonomy): domain Bacteria; phylum Bacteroidota; class Bacteroidia; order Sphingobacteriales; family Sphingobacteriaceae; genus Daejeonella. Next base: position 38,949 of record JAZKIH010000012.1, read on the forward strand.
TCCCAGATATCATGATCACTTAAATAACGGTTAACGGGTTCTTCAATCATTATCCGGGTGTTTTCAGGGACTCGTAAAATAAGGGTAACGGATTGATCTCGCCAAAGTTCTCCTCTTTGCAAGTGTGTCCTTGGATCAAATGTTAAAACCGAATCTACTTGTGTGAAGCCATGATTAACACGTCTGGCAGTGCTCAGGGCCTCTTCGAAGTTCGAACCCTTAGCGCTGAATTCCTGAACCAGCGTTGGCTTGTCCACATCTCCCTTCACAATTTGTATTCTTACACTAGTCGGTTCGTTAAAATCTTTATTTCTATTCGTTAGTGTTCCTTTAAAATTGTTCCGGTCGATTTTGTATCTCACACTGTCTTCTTTCGTCAGAAATTCAACAGAGTTTACCCGTAAATAATAAACTGGTGAGGCTGTTAGTGGTGTAGTAACTGAAAACTCTGCTTCTTCGTTGAATTCAGAAGCTATTTTTGAGGCATGATACGCACCCATTACCAGACCAGCAATCCAAACGATAAGCATAGTGAAGTAAACGGTTTTGGATATCGCAATCCTTGTTACCAATATTCTCAGCGCGAACAGAACGATCGCAGCAAGGGGTATAAATGCTATAACAAAAGCGCTAAAGGCCAGAACTGATTTGTAGCCAGGGTTTACAACAGTGAATGGAAAGGTGTTTAGTTCATTGCTGTTCCAGTAACCCAGGAATGTAATCAGCCCGATGAAAAGTACAATCATTCCCAGAATGCCCATGAAAGCTACTATCGCTACGATGAATTTGATAAATAATTTGGCGAGCGTCTCTATGAGTTTTCCAATTTGATAAAAAGCTGGACGTACTTCATTGTGAGCGCGATGAAATCCGCCTTTTAAGCCTTCAACTTCTTCGTCAAAATTCTTTTTGAAGTTTTGAATATTGATTGGTTCACCTTTCATAGCCATTTTATCGGCTCGTGTAGAAGCCGCCGGCATGATGATCCATAATAATATATATACAGGCAATCCTATTCCCCCGAAGAACACGAATAAAATCGCAAGCAATCGCATCCACTTTGGTTCGACGTTGAAATAGTGAGCAACACCGGCACACACACCTCCTAAAATCCTTTCATCGATATCCCGAAACAATTTACGACCCGATTTTAATGATATATCATCGTCATCGTCAATGTCAAAGTCATTCACATTCCCCATGGTTGCTGTTACAGCTACCACATCAGCGAGGACGATAACTTGTTTGTGATCGGCTGCAAGCCTTTCGTTAAACATCTCAGCCAGACGATTTTCAATATCTGTTACGATCTCTTCACTATCCTGTGAATAAGCGAAATGGCGCTTTACATCCGTCATGTAGGCTCTTAAAACCTCGTATGCATCCTCCTCAATGTGGAAGACGATACCGTTTATATTTATAATTATAGTCTTGTTCATGATCTTGTCT
>JAZKIH010000013.1:0-7911 GCA_040384965.1 Bacteroidota bacterium
AGAAGGTAGTTTTAGCTTTCAGCGGAGGTTTGGATACTTCCTTTTGTTGTATTTATCTGACAAAAGACCGTGATATGGAAGTTCATTCCGTGATCGTGAATACAGGAGGTTTCTCCGAACCGGAATTGAAAGAAATAGAAAAACGTGCCTACGCACTGGGCGTCACTTCTCATTCTGTAGTTGACGAGACGGAGAATTATTATGAAAGCTGTATTAAGTATCTCATTTTCGGTAATGTTCTTAAAAACGCTACCTATCCGTTATCAGTAAGTGCTGAGCGCGTTAGCCAGGCAACAGCTATTGCTAATTATGTGAAAAAGATCGGTGCTGATTACGTAGCTCATGGTAGTACAGGAGCCGGTAATGATCAGGTTCGTTTTGATATGATCTTTAATATCATGATTCCTGGAGTTGAGATCATAACGCCGATCAGGGACCTGAAGCTAAGCCGGGAAGCGGAGATCGAATATTTGAATAAGCATGGTGTTGAATACACTGCTGAAAAAGCGAGATACTCGATTAATAAAGGGATCTGGGGTACGTCTGTTGGCGGCAAGGAAACGTTGACATCTAATCAAACACTTCCTGAAGAGGCATGGCCGACGCAAGTTTCTGAAACGACGGAAAGAGATATTGAGCTTACTTTTGAAAAAGGAGAATTGGTTGGCATAGATGGCGAGAAATTAACACCAGTTAAAGCGATCCAGAAATTGCAGGAAATTGCTCAGCCGTATGGCATCGGCAGGGATATACATGTTGGTGATACTATCATTGGAATTAAAGGCCGGGTAGGATTTGAAGCTGCGGCTCCGATCATAATCATTAAGGCGCATCATACCCTTGAAAAACATACATTAACTAAATGGCAGTTAAGCTGGAAAGATCAATTGTCGACTTTCTATGGTAACTGGCTGCATGAAGGACAATTTCACGATCCGGTTATGAGGAACATGGAAGCATTTTTGGCCGATACACAGGATACTGTTTCGGGAAAAGTATTTGTTAAGCTTCTTCCTTACCGTTTCCAGATTATTGGAATTGAATCGGAGCACGACCTGATGTCGAATAAATTCGGCAGCTATGGCGAGATGAATAATTCATGGTCGGGTGAAGATGTAAAAGGATTTTCGAAGATCTTCGGTAACCAAACTATGATTTATCACAGAGTAAACGAGAAAAAGTAAATGGCAATCCCTCTCCGCCCATGGCGGATTCGGGATGACATAAATGAAGACATGGTGAATAAGAAGGTAAAAGTTGGAATTGCAGGCGGCGCAGGGTACACAGGCGGAGAGCTGCTCAGGATATTGATAAATCATCCTGAAGTGGAGATCCTATCTGTACACAGCAATAGCAATGCAGGAAATCTTATTTCCGACATTCACACCGATCTGTTTGGTGATACCAGCTTAAAATTTACAGATAGCCTTTCGCAGGATATTGATGTGCTTTTCCTTTGTGTTGGGCATGGTGATGCGAAGAGGTTTCTTGACAGCAGTCAAATCAATCCGGGAATCAAGATCATTGATCTATCACAGGATTTCAGGCTTGAAAAAAATGCCCAGTATGCCAGCAGAAAGTTTGTCTATGGCTTGCCTGAATTAAACAGGGACAAAATAAAAACGGCAAGTAATATTGCTAACCCGGGTTGTTTTGCAACAACCATTGAAATTGGTTTGCTTCCGCTGGCTGCAAAAGGTTTGCTGAATTCTGAAATTCACATCAATGCAACAACAGGTTCTACGGGCGCTGGTCAAAGCCTTGCGGCGACATCGCACTTTACCTGGAGAAATAATAATCTTTCAATATATAAAGCATTTGAGCACCAGCATCTGAATGAGATTGGCGAAACGCTAACAGCTTTACAGGCCGGTCTTAATCAGACGATGAATTTTATCCCGCAAAGGGGGGATTTTACAAGAGGCATTCTTGCTGCTATTTACCTTGAGAGCGATCTCACTTTAGAAGAAGCAACGAAGATTTATGAAGATTTCTATGCTGATCATCCATTCACGCATGTGAGCAGAAAAAACATTGATTTAAAGCAGGTGGTAAATACAAACAAGGCCCTCGTGCATGTTGAGAAGCACGGCAGTAAATTGTTTATTATTTCAATGATTGATAATTTATTGAAGGGTGCGAGCGGGCAAGCGGTGCAGAATATGAATTTGATGTTTGGGCTGGAGGAGACGACAGGGTTGAAACTAAAAGCAGCAGCTTTTTAAGAATTTTTTAAAATACAGTTATGAAGAATAAGAATTCAAAAATGGGATCAGAGTTAACAATGAGAAAACCTTTCATTGCTGCACGTCTCCGACGACGTGCGTGAAGCTCTTTTGACCAGAATTCTTAAAATATTTATAACCGGTAAGGCGAACATAAGCCAGACCAAAATCTTAAAAACATGAAATTATTTGACGTTTATCCCCTTAATGATATTGAAATAGTAAAAGCGCTAGGCAGCACGGTATGGGACGAGAAAGGTAATGAATACCTCGACTTATACGGCGGGCATGCCGTAATATCAATAGGTCACACAAATCCGCATTATGTAAAAAGGTTGACCGATCAGCTTGGTAAAGTTGGTTTCTATTCCAATTCAGTTAAAATCCCATTACAGGTTCAGCTTGCAGAAAAACTAGGTCAGGTTTCAGGTAAAACTGATTATCAGTTGTTCCTGTGCAGTTCAGGTGCGGAAGCTAATGAGAACGCATTGAAGCTTGCGTCTTTCTACAATAACAGAAAAAAGATTATTGCGTTCAAAGGTGCTTTCCATGGAAGAACATCGTTGGCAGTTGCTGCTACAGATAATCCAAAGATCGTTGCCCCGGTCAATGAAACCGATAATGTTATTTTTCTTCCTCACAATGATGAGGCGGCACTTGAGCAAGCTTTTAAAGACCATGGCAACGAAATTTCATCCGTCATCATTGAAGGTATCCAGGGTGTTGGGGGAATTAGAGTAGCTACAGAAAGCTTCCTTCAGAAGATCAGAAGTCTGTGTGATAAGCACGATACGGTGTTCATCGCGGATAGCGTTCAGTGTGGTTACGGAAGAAGCGGCAAGTTTTACTCCCACGATTATGCTGGGGTAGACGCAGATGTTTACACCATGGCAAAAGGTATGGGAAATGGGTTTCCAATAGGAGGAATTTCTATCGCCCCTAAGTTTAAGCCATGGCACGGTATGCTGGGAACCACCTTTGGCGGTAACCACCTTGCTTGCGCTGCAGCCCTTGCTGTACTTGAAGTAATGGAGCAAGACAATCTAATGGAGAATGCCCAGGAAGTGGGGAACTACCTGATCAGTGAATTAAAGAAATTCGATCAGGTGAAAGAAGTGAGAGGAAGAGGTTTAATGATCGGGATAGAACTTCCTGAAGAACTGAGCCACGTGAAGAAAAATTTACTTTTCAAACATCGTATCTTTACCGGCGAGGCAAAACCAAATGTCATCCGTTTGCTGCCCGCTTTAAATTTAACTAAAGCACACGCTGACCAGTTTTTACAGGCGTTCAGCAAGGAGCTTCAGGGTGAGTTTGCCAAAAGCCTTTCGTAGGCCGTTATAATATAAGGTTTCCCGTCTGTCAGGGAAAGGGAAACCATAATTTGTTGTTTTCTTTTAGCTGCGCATTATGAAACTATTTTCTTCAGTTAACGATGTAACTGATCTGAAAAGATTTATTGAAGAGGCATTAATTCTTAAAGCCGATCCTTTCGCCAATAAATTATTGGGGAAGGATAAAACTATTGGTTTGGTTTTTCTTAATCCAAGCTTGCGCACGCGATTAAGCACACAAAAAGCAGCATTAAATCTCGGTATGAATGTCATGGTGATGAACCTGGACAAAGAAGGCTGGGCGCTGGAAACTGAAGACGGTGTGGTGATGAACGGTACGACCGTAGAGCACATCCGGGAAGCTGCAGCCGTAATGGGTGAATATTGTGATATCCTTGGTTTCCGTTCTTTCCCAAAACTACAGGATCGTGAAGAGGATTATAGCGAAAGCCTGTTTAATAAGTTCGTAAAATTCAGCGGTGTGCCCGTAGTGAGTTTGGAGAGCGCAACTCTTCATCCTTTACAAAGTTTTGCCGACCTGATCACCATAGAAGAACATAAGAAAACGGCGAAACCCAAAGTTGTATTGACATGGGCACCTCACGTTAAAGCGTTACCGCAGGCAGTGCCAAATTCATTTGCAGAATGGATGTGTAAAGCGCAGGCTGAGGGTATGATTGATTTTGTGATCACACATCCGGAAGGATTTGAGCTTGCTGAAAAATTTACTCCCGGAGCTCAGATAGTAACCGATCAGGATGAGGCTTTGAAAGGCGCTGATTTTGTGTATGTGAAAAACTGGTCGTCTTACAAGGATTATGGTAAGACATTGCCTGGAGCTGAGTCATGGATGATGACAAATGAAAAGCTGGCAGGTACCAACGATGCAAAAGTAATGCATTGCTTGCCTGTAAGAAGAGATTATGAGCTGTCGGCTGAAATACTGGACGGGCCAAACTCTTTAGTTATTAAAGAGGCTGGTAACCGGACATGGGCTGCTCAGGCTGTTCTTAAAAAAATGTTAGAAGGGATGCAAAAATGAATTCCCTCTACGTCATAAAGATTGGTGGAAATGTCATTGACGATCCGGTTCAGCTTGAAAGCTTCCTGAAGGATTTTTCACAGCTTCGCGGATTAAAGATATTGGTGCATGGCGGAGGCAAGATAGCCACCAAGCTTGCGAAGGATTTGGGCATACAATCTGAACTTATTGAAGGCCGAAGAGTAACGGATGCGGAAAGCCTGAAGGTGGTTTCAATGGTATACGCAGGTCTTATAAACAAAGGTATTGTAGCCGGTTTGCAAAAGGACAGCTGTAATGCGATTGGTTTAACCGGGGCTGATGGAAATATTATCCGTGCAAAGAAACGGCCCTTAAAAACGATTGCCGACGGGCGCCAGATAGATTATGGTTTTGTTGGTGATCTTGATGATAGCTCGATAGATGCGGAGGCGATTCACAAACTGCTTTCCTCAGGGTTTGTTCCGGTCTTTTCAGCTATCACGCACGACGGAAACGGGCAGCTTTTGAACACGAATGCGGATACAATTGCATCAGTAATTGCCGTTTCGATGTCGGCATTTTATGAGACGTCTCTGGTGTATTGCTTTGAAAAAGCCGGTGTGCTAAGGAATGTGGATGACGAGTTATCTGTTATTAAGTCTATAGATCCTGAACAATATAAAATATTAAAAAACGAAGGCGTAATTCATTCGGGTATGATACCTAAACTGGACAATGCTTTTGAAGCTATAAGTGAGGGCCTCAGCGAGGTTTATATAGGAAAGGCAGATGCCTTAAATGAATTACAGGAAAAAACATTTGGAACCCGGTTAAAATCATAGAAATAATGGCCAAGGCACAAAAAATAGCAATTTTAGGAAGCGGAAATATTGGAATGTCGCTAGCCCGGGGGCTTGTGAAAGCTGAGTATTGTAAAGCCAATGATATTACACTTACCCGCCGCGGGCTGGATCATTTATCTGAACAGGCTTCGCAGGGATTCAATGTCAGTGATCAGAATTCGGACGTAGTTGCTAACTCGGAGGTTATTATTCTCGCGGTATTGCCCCAGCAGCTGGATACATTATTAGGGCAGATCAACGGGGCAATAGATTCAAAGCGTCACGTAGTCATCTCGGTAATTTCAGGTGTTAGTTGCGAGAATATTAAGGCCAAGCTTGGGAATGACGTTCAGGTTATCCGGGTGATGCCAAATACCGCAATTGCTATAGGTCAGTCCATGACCTGCATTGCATCTGATAACGCGAGTGCTGATAATATTACTGAAGTTACTAAGATGTTCGAAACCGTCGGTGCGGTGATTAAGATTAACGAAGATCTTATGACTTCGGCTACAGCATTATGTGCATGCGGTGTAGCGTTCTTCTTGAGAGCTATTCGTGCAGCATCACAAGGCGGTATCGAGATTGGTTTTCATGCTGATGAAGCACTTAAAATGGCAGTGCAAACTGCAAAAGGAGCTGCTGATCTTTTGTTGCTTCAGAACAGTCACCCCGAGCATGAGATTGATAAAGTGACATCGCCAAAAGGCTGCACGATAGCAGGCTTGAACGAGATGGAGCACCAGGGGTTTAGTTCGTCACTGATTAAAGGGATCAAGTTATCGGCCTTAAAGGCGGGTGATTTGTATACAAAAGGTTAATGTTAATGACTGATATTCTGGTTGATGATAGCATAGATTTGCTGAAAGAGCTGATCCGAATTCCTTCATTTAGCAGGGAAGAGGATAAGACTGCTTCGGTTATTGAGTCGTTCATGCAGGGTAAAGGAGTGGTAACTCATCGCAAGTTAAACAACATATGGGCTTACAATAAATTCTTTGATGCGCGGAAACCCACGATCCTTTTAAATTCACATCATGATACTGTAAAGCCCAATTCGGGCTATACAAGAGATGCATTTTCACCGGATATCGAAGAAGGTATTTTATATGGTTTAGGGAGTAATGATGCGGGAGGATGCCTGGTATCGTTGGCGGCAACCTTTTTACACTTTCACGATCAGCCTGACCTGAAATATAATATTTGCATTGCACTAACTGCTGAAGAAGAGATCTCCGGACAAAACGGGCTTGAATCAATTTTGCCAGAACTCGGTGAACTCGATTTTGCGATCGTTGGTGAGCCTACCCTTATGAATATGGCCATTGCGGAGAAAGGTCTGATGGTCATTGATTGTACGGTACATGGCAAAGCCGGCCATGCGGCACGTGAGGAAGGTGATAATGCCATCTACAAAGCCTTGAAGGATATCGAGTGGTTTAAAACGTATGAATTCGCTAAGAAGTCGGAACTTTTTGGACCGGTTAAGATGAGTGTAACCATCATCGAAGCCGGATCTCAGCATAATGTCGTACCCGCAACGTGTAAGTTTACCGTTGATGTAAGGGTAACGGATGCTTACCGCAATGAGGAAGTCTTGAAGATTATAAGGCAGAATGTGAGCTGCGATGTTGCCCCAAGGTCTACGAGATTAAAGCCATCTTCAATAAACAAAGACCATGCGATAGTGACTGCGGGATTAGCATTAGGCAGAGAAACTTACGGTTCGCCAACAACCAGCGATCAGGCTTTGCTGGATATACCCTCGCTTAAAATGGGTCCCGGTGACTCGGCGAGGTCACATATGGCCAATGAATTTATTTATACTGACGAGATAAAGGAGGGTATTAACCTTTACATCGAATTACTATCAAAAATTATATCATGATACCAGATCTTAACATAAGCTTAGAAAGTGAGAGAACGCTGCTCCGGCCGCTGACGAAGGATGATGAAACACAGCTTCAGGAGATAGCCAATGAAGAATCTTTATGGATCTACGGAACGTCGGATCTGTCAAAGACAGGGGAATTGAAAAAGTATATCGCTACCGCTATTGCAGATCGGAATAACGGAGTTTGCGCTATTTGGGTTGTTATTGATAAGAAAACCGGGCGTATAGCTGGTTGTACAAGGTTGTCTGATATCTCGTGGAAAGACGAGCGCGGACAAATCGGCTGGACCTGGTTAGGTGCTGACTTTCAGGGTAGCGGTCTTAATCGTGATATGAAATTCCTTATCCTTAGCTACGGATTTGAAACGCTGGGCTTGAACCGTATCGAACTTAAAGCGGACGAGCGAAACCACCGTTCGCGTCAGGCAATCCTGAACATTGGTGCGACTCGCGAAGGAGTGTTAAGAGAGCATATCAAATTACATGACGGTTATATCCGGAACACAGTTTATTACAGTATTTTGCGTTCGGAATGGGAAACTATAAAGGAGCAATATTTTACAAATTTCAGCATGTATGAGTAAGCTTTGGCAAAAAAACACAAGTACGGAAA
>JAZKIH010000014.1:0-10908 GCA_040384965.1 Bacteroidota bacterium
TGAATTCGTAAATCTTTTCTAAACCAAACTAAAATGGTTTTTCCGCTCATATTTTCTTAGCTATTCGAATAGCTGCTAATAAGACTGCCGATTGAGGCATGTTTGAAATTTTACTCAAATTACGGCCTTCCCATTGACATTTACGATCATTTTCGTGTAAGATTTTTAAAACGTCGTTGCAACACCTAATTTTCAAATTACGGCACTAAAACTTATAAAAGAAATTTTCTTATATTTAGTAAAGCTAATTGTGATGTTATGAAAACCGTCAAACATATAGTCCAGAACAAATCCAATGCAATTTACTCTGTAGCACCGGATACCTCAGTACTTGATGCCTTGCAGGTGATGATGGACAAAAATATCAGTGCATTGCTTGTCATGGAAGGCTCGGCTTTAAAAGGCATTTTTACAGAGCGTGATTACGCCCGTAAGATTATTCTTCAGGGTAAATCTTCCAAAGAAACACTAATTGCTGATGTGATGACGGCTAAACTGGAAACTATCGGTTTCAATTCCACTATTGATCAATGCATGCAAATTATGACGGACAGACATATCCGGCACCTACCAATAGTTGACGATGGTAAGGTGGGGGGCATGATTTCAATCGGAGATCTTGTTAAGTTCGTTATTGAAGATCAGAAACAAACCATCGAACAGCTACAAAGCTACATAAGCAGCTAAATTGAATCAGCAATTGAAGATTGTAACTGAAATTGGCCGTTACTTTAAAGATGCAGCTTAATCTATTTTATCAATTCTCAACCTCTCCACTACCCTGTTATTTTCAAGATGTTCAGAGATGATCTCCTCAACATCGCTTAATTGTACTTTTCCATAAAAAACACCTTCAGGATAGACAACTACAATGGGGCCTTGTTCGCAGAGCTCACAGCATCCGGTTCTTTGGGCTCTCATGTCGTCAGTCAGGCCCTTGTTTTTCATAATCTTTTTGAATTCCGCCGTTAGAGCGGATCCATGCTCTTCTCCACAACTCACCCTCGCGCCTGGTGGCCGCTGATTGTTGCAAATGAAAATATGCTTCTTATATATCATCAAGTTTGGGTTGTTGTTCTATTTATGGTTTAATTATTGGAGTATAGACATTATCAAAAATAATAATTGCAAGTACAAAAAGAATGATTAAAACAATACTCATAACCGGCGGTACTGGATTCGTAGGGAAAGGGCTGGTAAAGTTATTACTGCATAAGGGTTACAACATTAATTTGCTGGTTCGCGAAGACTCAAGAGGGTTGGAAGATCCGAAACTAAGAATCTTCAAGTGGGATGTTTATCGGGGAGAAATCGATAAAGCCTGCATTGAAAATGCGGATGCCATTATTCATTTGGCCGGGGAAGAGATTGCAGCCAAACGGTGGACGGAGGAAAGGAAACAGCAGATTATCGAAAGCCGTACAAAATCCATTCAATTAATATACGACCTGCTTCGACGAAATAAAAATAAGGTTAATCATATCATATCAGCATCTGCAGTGGGCTATTACGGAGACCGGTCAGACGAATTTTTAACAGAGGACAGCTTGCCCTCAAAAGATTTTCTAGCGGAAACCTGTATTGCCTGGGAGGAAGCTGTTGATAGCGGGAAGAAGCTTGGTTTGCGCGTGGTCAAACTTAGAAGCGGAATCGTATTGGGTGAAAATGGCGGGGTACTGCCGCAAATGAATAAAACCCTGCGATTCGGCCTGGGAGTTATTCCCGGCCCGGGAACTCAGTGGGTTTCGTGGATACATCTTCAGGATGCAGTAAATACGTATTTGTATGCTCTCGAAAACGAAAAAATGGAAGGAGCTTATAACATGGTTTCAACCAATCCTGTTACTCTGGATGAACTTACGCGCAGTATTGCCAAAGCAAAAAAAGAATCACCCCTATTTATTCATGCACCAGAATTCGCTCTTAAAATTGCAATAGGGGAAATGAGCTTAATGGTGCTTGAAAGCACGAAAGCATCTAACGAAAAGCTTAGGAAATCTGGTTATAAATTAAAATATCCTAAGATTAAAGAAGCAATGGACGAGATCTATAATAGACATCGTTAAGCGAAATCACCCAAATACATGTGATTGATACCCTTTGAACTTGCCTCTTACAAGCGTTACTGTTTGACGTCAGTAACTTTCAATGTAAAATCAAGTGATGAGAAGGCTGGCATACCTCTGGTCCTATCTCCTGCCGAACCATAAGCCTTCGCAGAAGGTGTTATCAATTGCAGGCTCCCCCCTTGTTTTATAAGGGGTACAATCTCTTTCCAGGCGTCAATAAAGCCGTCGAGAATTAATGTTATGGCGCTTCCCGGTACAGCTTTATCAAACACTGTCCCATTAAGGAACTTGCCAGTATACTCAACAGATATTGTAGAATCAACGGTTATAGAACTGCCTGTTCCTGCATCTGCAATCTTATAGTAGATACCTGATGAGGTCTTAGTAAATCCAGATAAGTTATTTGTAGCCAAGTATTTTTTAATGACAGCATCTTCATACTGTCCCATCTTATTGTTATCCAAAACTGATACTGTAAGATCAAGAGAAGCATTTCCGGGAATATCACCAGAACCATTACGGCCAAAGGCTGCCCGTGAAGGTATTATCATTCGAACGGTGCCGGATTTCTTTTTGAGAACTTCTTTTACTCCGACGCGAACTGCCTCGGGATTAAAATAACCTAGAAAACCAAAATATCTGTTAAAAGTGCTAAAGGTATCCAAGGCTGAATATTTACCATCAAGCGACTTTAGTGTAAAAACCAGTCCCACCTGATCAGAATACTCTACATCGGGGCCAGAGCCAGCGTTAGTTACCTCGTAATAAACTCCACTGTCTTTATATTCAACGACATTAAGTTTGTTCGACTGGATGTACGCAGTTACGTTCTTGTCATCGATACTTTCGATAGATTCGTACTCTTTTTCACAAGCTGTTATTACGCTAATTAACAAGAGTGCGGGTACCGCATATTTAAAAAATTGCTTCATTTTCTGTATTAATTTGTAACATTCACCAGTTCCACATCAAAATCAAGAACTGCGTTTCCAGGGATAGGACCCTGACCTTCACAGCCATATCCTAAACCCGAAGGTATGATCAGACGAATCTTACCGCCCTTTTGTATCAAGGGAATACCAACCTGCCAGCCTGTTATAACCCCACCTAATTTAAAAGAGATGGGTTGAGAAGTTGGTCCGTCGAAAATAGCACCGCTTAGCAATCTGCCAGTATAATTCGCAGAAATTGTGGTGTTAGCAGTGTAGGCAATATTCCCAGTTCCGTTGCTAAGAACCTGATAATAAATACCGCTGGGGTGTTTTTGTGCATTAATCCCTTTATCACTTAAGTACTTGAGAATAATAGAATCGTCAATATTGACTTGTTTTTCATCATTGCATTTTTTACCGCACGAACCCAAAACAATCACCAGGGGTAGGACTAATAATAGAAAATATCTCAATTTCATTTAATAACTTATTCTACTGTAATTTTATTCAAGCTGCAAATTTATCCTTTTAATGTTGAAAAAGTAAGCATTAACATTATTTAACAAAAAAACTACGCATGAAAGCTGCGGGCTCTCTTACGTAGTTTTATATTTTTCGGAACAAGTATGTTAGAACGTTTAGGGCTTCCGCTGTAAACTTATCATTCGGTAACCCTTTCTATATACGAAAATCCAACCTTCAACTGTTCACTCAGAACTATGGTTTTAATAACAATATTTATTTGCGTCAATCAATTGTTTGGCGACGCGTTGTCTTGTTTCTTTGATATTAAAAGGCTCGGTTTTAGTAAATCTTCTTAAACCAACGAGCATCATTCTCAACTCATCGCCCTCTGCAAACGAATACAAGGCTTCTTTACCTGCGAGCGCAACTTTATCGACTGCCTGATATAAATAAATACGCATCATGTCGAGTTGGCCCTGACAGGCATCTTCGCCCCTCATTTTTACAAGTTTCTCAACCCGCAGGATAGTAGATTCAGCAACATACACGAAACCGATGATGTCTGAAATATTCATCAGTATCTCCTGCTCTTTGGAAAGCGTCATCATCAACTTTTGAACAGCCGCTCCGGCGATCATCAGACCCGCTTTTTTCAGATTTGCCAGAACTTTCTTCTCAGCAGCAAATAAAGTATCATCCTCTTCACCGAAATCCGGAATAGACATCAACTCCCCGGCTACAGCCTGAGCAGGAGTCATCAGGTCGAGTTCTCCTTTCATCGCACGTTTCAAAAGCATGTCCAGGATAAGCATTCTATTTATTTCGTTCGTCCCTTCAAAGATCCTGTTTATACGGCTATCGCGGTAAGCCCGGTCCATTGGCGCATCAGCCGAATAACCCATTCCTCCATAAACCTGTACACCTTCATCTACAATATAATCCAGTACTTCTGAACCCCATACTTTCAGAATGGCACATTCGACAGCGAACATTTCTGTTGACTTCAGTTTGGCTTTTGATGGATCCATTCCTTCAGACACAAGCGTTTCGTAAGCATCATCAATATTCTGGCCTGCCCGATATGCGGCACTTTCAATAGCAAAATTTCTAGTCGCCATTTCCGCGAGTTTGTAACGAATGGCACCGAATTTAGAAATCGGCAGATTAAACTGGATCCGCTCGTTAGAGTAATTAATTGCCTGATTTAACACCCTCCGGGAAGAACCTATAGCCGCAACACCTAATTTTATCCGGCCGATGTTAAGGATATTGACAGCTATTTTGAATCCATTCTCCCGTTCTGAAAGCAGGTTGGCAATTGGAACATGGCAGTCGTTAAAAAACACCTGGCGCGTCGAAGAACCTTTAATACCCATTTTATGCTCCTCCGGATTCATTGTTATTCCTCCAAAATCCTTTTCCACAATAAAAGCCGATAAGTTTTTATCATCGTCAATTTTCGCGAAAACAATAAAAATATCAGCAAATCCACCGTTGGTGATCCACATTTTCTGGCCGTTGATAACATAATGGGTGCCTTCCGCATTTAACACCGCTTTTGTACGGCCAGAGTTTGCGTCCGAACCTGAATTTGGTTCTGTCAGGCAGTAAGATGCCTTCCATTCGCCCGAGGCCAGTTTGGGAATATATTTATCCTTTTGCTCCTTATTTCCATAATAGAGAATTGGAAGAGTTCCGATGCCAGTATGTGCAGAAAGCGCTACTGCGAATGAACAGCCAGGTCCGATAGAATCGGCTACGAGCATTGAAGTGTTAAAGTTCTTTCCAAACCCGCCGTATTCTTCGGGAATTGAAACAGCGAGCAAGCCTAACTCACCTGCTTTATCCATCAGGCTTGTCATTAGCCCCTCTTCCTGAGTATCAATTCTGTCAAGATTTGGATATACTTCGCTTTCAAGGAAATCTTCGCAGGTTTTCCTGATCATCAACTGCTCTTCATCGAATTCCTCGGGGATAAAAATGTCCTCACATAAAGTTTCGCGGATAATAAATTCGCCGCCGCGGATGGTTTTTTTTGTTAATTCTTCCATTTTTTCAGTTGAGTTGAATATATCTTCAATCATTCCGTTTAAGTTATTCCAGTGTTTTCACCTTGTCCACGTTTTCTATTGGGACTTAAAGCATCTCGAAAACGCCAGCAGCACCCTGTCCAGTACCGACACACATTGTGACCATACCATATTTCTTTTCTCTTCTTTTCAACTCATTAAACAGCTGAACCGAGAGCTTTGCACCCGTACATCCCAACGGATGGCCCAGAGCGATCGCACCACCGTTAACATTTACCACTTCCGGATTAAGATCCAGAGTACGCAGGATAGCAAGAGATTGTGAGGCAAAAGCCTCATTGAGTTCTATTATATCCAGATCCTCTTTTTTCATTCTGGCCTTTTTGAGCGCTAACGGGATAGCTTCAATCGGGCCTATACCCATTATCCTTGGTGGTACTCCCGCCACTCCATAACTTACGAGACGTGCGATGGGCTTGACGTTCAGTTTCTTGAGCATGGTTTCTGAAACCACCAATACAAAAGCAGCCCCATCGGATGTTTGTGAGGAATTTCCGGCAGTTACCGATCCGCCTGCAGCGAACACTGGTTTAAGCTTTGCTAACTTATCTATTGCTGTATCGGCCCTCGGGCCTTCGTCAGTATCCACGACATATTCTCTGCTTTTCTTCCTGAGGTTTTCGTCCAGATAGTTTTCTTTTACAGTGATTGGAAGAACGCCTTCTTTAAGACGTCCATTTTTAATTGCTGCTATTGCCTTTTGATGAGAATTAAACGAAAATTCATCCTGATCCTCCCTGCTAACATTATATTCTCTAGCTACAGCCTCTGCCGTCAGCCCCATGCCCCAGTACCAGTCAGGATGATTTTTGGCTACATCGGCGTTGGGCACCAGTTTCCATCCGCCGAAAGGCATACCAGACATAATCTCAACACCGCCGGCAACAATACAATCTGCCATGCCTGCTCTGATCTTCGCCGACGCTATAGCGATCGTTTCAAGACCAGAAGCACAATATCTGTTCACCGTTACGCCAGGGACTTTATCAGTATCGAGACCCATTAATGATATCATCCGGGCAACGTTCAGACCTTGTTCTGCCTCGGGTGTAGCATTCCCGACAATCACATCATCGATTTCTTCTTTATCGAGATTGGGTACTGCTGCAACAAGATTCTTTATAACTTCCGCTGCTAACTCGTCTGCTCGCGTGAACCGGAATACCCCTCTCGGCGCCTTTCCTACGGCAGTTCTATATGCGGCTATAATATATGCTTCTTCCATATTTGAGATGTGATGTGAGACATGAATTTCATGCTTAACATGCGATTTATATTATTAATTCCGTAGAGGTTTTCCTTTTGTCAGAATTGACTGGATCCGCTCCAAAGTCTTTTTTTCACCGCAAAGCGATAAAAAGACTTCCCGCTCCAGATCGAGCAAATATTGTTCTGAGACAAGGGTTGGAGAAGAAAGATCACCTCCACATAAAACATAACCCAGCTTTTCGGATATTTTTTTATCGTGCTCCGAAATGAAATTTCCTGCGAACATTGAATTAGCTCCCGCATAAACAATTCCCATTCCCTGCTTTCCTAAAACGCGGATATCCTTTCTTTGAACAGGTTTTGTATAGCCCGCATCTGCAAGTTCAATAGCTTTCTCCTTTGCATCAGCAATAAGCCTGCTGCGGTTCATTGTTATGCTGAATTTATCTTTCTGAAGATAACCAAGCT
The DNA here is from genome assembly GCA_040384965.1 of Bacteroidota bacterium. Taxonomy (GTDB): domain Bacteria; phylum Bacteroidota; class Bacteroidia; order Sphingobacteriales; family Sphingobacteriaceae; genus Daejeonella. Next base: position 7,234 of record JAZKIH010000014.1, read on the forward strand.
CGTAAGCTTCGACTCCGGACGTTGATACTTTGGCCATACCAATTGTTAAAAACCGGTCTCTTAGCGCCATCTGCTCGATCTGTCCGTCTTTAAACTCATCGGAGATTCTTAAAGCAAACTCTTTGGACCCACCTCCGCCGGGAATTAACCCTACACCAAATTCTACAAGCCCCATATATGTTTCGGCATTGGTTTGAACATGATCTGCATGCAGGCACAATTCACAGCCTCCACCCAGTGTCAGGTTATGAGCCGCAGCAACCACGGGTATTGAAGAATAGCGAACCCGCATCATCGCATTTTGGAACATACGAATAGCGATATTGATCTCATCCCAATCCTGTTCAACGGCAGCCATGAAGATCATTCCAATATTTGCGCCTGCTGAGAAGTTAGCACCATCATTTCCGATAACCAAACCTCGGTATTCTTTTTCTGCAATATCCAGCGCTTTATTGAGTCCCTGGATAACCTCCCCGCCGATTGTATTCATCTTCGTGTGGATCTCAAGATTCAATATTCCGTCACCAAGGTCGAGAATTGTTGTTCCAGAGTTTTTCCAGATTGTTTTGCTTTCGCGGATATTGTCGAGAATGATAAAATCGTCGGTACCAGGTACAGCCTTATATGATTTTGACGGGATGTCATAATACTTCTTAATCCCATTTTCAATTTTATAAAAGGATTCATTTCCAGCTTCAACCATTTCCATCACCCATGGCGCGGCATGATTGCCATATTTCTTCATTCCCTCCAAAGCATCCTTTACTCCTAAAGAATCCCACACTTCAAATGGCCCCAGTTCCCAACCGAAACCGGCTCGCATCGCATCGTCTATTCTATATAACTCATCAGAAATTTCCGGGATACGGTCAGAAACGTACTCGAAAAGACCGAAGAAAGACGTTCGGAAAAAATCGCCAGCCTTATCCGATCCCTTGGCGAAAACCTTCATCCGCTCGCGAAGATTTTCTATAGGTTTTGTAGCCTCCAGAGTTGCAGACTTTATCTTCTGCTGCGGCTTGTATTCGAATGTCTTTAAGTCAAGTGCGAGAATCTCTGACTTCCCGTCAGCGCCTTTAATCTTTTTATAAAAACCTTGTTGTGTTTTATCACCCAGCCACTTGTTTTCCTGCATTTTCTTGACGTAGGCAGGCAATTCAAAGAGGTCATGCGCCTTATCACCGGACAGGTTATTATGCAAGCCATTAGCGACATTGATCATTGTATCCAGGCCGACAACATCTGTTGTACGAAACGTAGCAGACTTAGGCCGACCTAAAGCTGGACCGGTGTATTTATCAACTTCCTCCACCGTGAGATCCATTTTCTCTACCAGGTGTAATAACGACATAATAGAGTAAACACCAACACGATTGGCTATAAACGCTGGGGTGTCTTTGCAAAGAACAGTGGTTTTGCCGAGAAACTTATCTCCATAGTGTAAATGGAAGTCTATAACCTCCTGCCTGGTTTCAGGTCCCGGAATAATTTCTAGTAAGCGAAGGTAACGTGGCGGATTGAAAAAATGCGTTCCGCAAAAATGTGTCCGGAAGTCATCGGATCGACCCTCAGCCATCAAATGAATTGGTATACCAGAGGTGTTTGAGCTAATAAGCGTTCCGGGAGTTCTGAACTTCTCAACCTGATCATATATCTGCCGCTTGATATCCAGCCTTTCAACTACTACCTCAATAATCCAGTCACAGCCGGCAATATCTTTCATGTTATCATCAAAGTTGCCCGTAGTGATATTACTAATAACTTTTTTGCTGAATATTGCCGATGGGTTGGATTTTAAAGTGCTTTCCAAAGCTGCGTTTACGATCTTGTTTCGTAAGACTTTATTATCCAGCGTGAGGCCTTTTGCCTTCTCTTCCTCAGTAAGTTCCTTTGGTACCATGTCAAGCAGCAATACCTCTGCTCCTATATTGGCAAAGTGGCATGCGATCCGGGATCCCATTATCCCAGAACCTAACACCGCTACTTTCCTGATCGTTCGTTTCATCATAATATAATTTCAAGTAGTTACTATCTGCCGGCCGGCGGATAGCAACTACTGAGGTTTATAATCAAAGGTTAGTTGATTTATTTTGTTAAGGCTTTTTAGAAGCTGAAGGCGTTCTTTATCAGAGATATGAGTGTTTAAATACTCGTTGAACTTTCGGACCACATCCTTTGCAATCTGGCGTTTTTCGACTCCAAAGGGCGTTAAAAAGATTTTTACTGACCTTTTATCTGCCGGATCTGTCTCCCTGTAGATCAATCCGAGCTCCTCCATATTATTTAACATCCTGGAGAGACTTGTTGACTTCACCCCCGATAAAGTAGCTATTTGTGAAACAGCTGTACCTTCCTCGTGAATATTTATCAGCATATAACCAAGAGCCTGAGTAATACCGTATTCTGAGGCAATCTGGTTATACTTATTAGCAACTGTCTGCCAAACTATCTTCAGGAAATAATCAACGGTCTCTTCTGGTTTCATTCATTATTTACTATGCAAGCATAGCAAAATTAAAAATAGAATTTTAATATGCAAGCATATTATCAATTTTATTAATTGCTGCTTAATGGACTGGGCGTTATCTTTTTACATTAATTTGATCGATTACTAAGTACCTTTATAACGAACGAGACAAAATCCAAATTGAAAAATAAAAAAACCTATATAATTCTGGCAGTTCTGGCCATTGTTGGTGTAATGATCTGGAATGTGGTGACCGAGCCTGGGATCAAAGATTTGAAAGGGAATTTCAAAGAAGTTGCTTTCAGCCGGAATGAGCAAAACACAGGACCAGTAATTCGGGTATATGCTGTGATAGTTAGCGGGGAGCCATGGAAGGAAATGGAGCAATACGGAAACTATATGCCCCATACAAAATATGGAAAGACGACTATCTATTTTTTCAAAGCTGACAAGCCCTACCCATCTAGCCTATCATTGGGAGATATTAATTTTCCTGCAGAAATGAAGGAAAATTGCCTCGCCGTTTATGAGAAAGATGGGATGAGTCAGGTAAAACTTCACAAGTATCCTTTTACAAATTAGCAACTCTCCTGCTAAACACTTAATATTGAGAACATAAGCCTAACATAATTAAAAAAACAAGTCAAAAATGAAAGCAAAAGGTTTAAGGTTCTTGATTTTCCTGATACTCACAGCAGCGTGGCTATTCCTGATGCGTGCTATGACCGCTCCGCTGGATCCTGGGATGATTCTGGATTTTGAATTTATAGGAACTGCAGATAAATCAGTATTCTTCCTGGCGGGCTTGCAAGCAACCGGACAATTGGATCTCTTAACGAGATCTATCTTCCTGGATTTTGTATTTCCTTTTTTATATGGAGCGACATTTTTTTATGCTACCGCATGGGTCTGTCAAAATTTGTCTAAGACTCATATTTTCAATAAGTTCAGAGCTATCAGCATCTTAACAATTAGTGCGGTTATCTGCGATTTCCTTGAGAATCTTGCACTACTTAAACTCATTTATTATCCGCCGGAAGATTTCTATGCACAGTCAGCCTATTTCTTTGCAGCCACCAAATTCGCTTTGCTGGGATTGGTGTTCATGCATTTTTTATTGAGCGGCCTCATCATAATCATAGATTCTAAAAATCCTGCGCAGATTAAAAGCTAACGTTACCATCCGGCCTTGGTATCATCACCTC
>JAZKIH010000015.1:0-66337 GCA_040384965.1 Bacteroidota bacterium
CGATCATTAAGAAGTTTTTATACTCTGATAACGAGATCTTCCTGAGAGAGCTGGTCGCAAATGCAGTGGATGCTACGCAAAAGATTAAACGCCTCTCTTCTTTAGGGGAATACAAGGGCGACCTTGGCGAGCTGAAAGTATCTGTTTCATTCGACGAGAAGAAAAAGACCATCACCATTTCAGATAATGGTTTGGGTATGACTGGCGAAGAAATCAAAAAATACATCAACCAGATCGCATTTTCGGGTGCTACAGAGTTTGTTGAGAAGTTTAAAGATGCGAAAGATGCCAATGAGATCATTGGTAAATTCGGTCTGGGCTTCTATTCGGCCTTTATGGTTGCCGACCAGGTAGAGATTCAATCGCTGTCATATAAGGAAGGTTCAGAGCCCGCACGCTGGATTTGCGACGGTAGCACCGAATTTGAGATCAGCGAAGGCAGCCGCACCGAACGCGGTACCGATATCATTCTTCATGTAAATAAAGAATCCAAAGAATTCCTTGATAAAGGCAAACTGCAGGGCATTCTTGATAAATATTGCAAGTTCCTGCCTATTCCGGTTCAGTTTGGAACAAAATCTACTTCCGAGCCTGATGGCGAAGATGAAGAGGGAAAACCAAAATATACATCAGTCGAGGTTCCGAATATCATTAACAACACCTCCCCGATCTGGACAAAATCCCCAACTGAGTTAAAAGACGAGGATTATCTTGCATTCTATCAGGAACTATACCCATTCTCTGAAGCTCCACTGTTCTGGATCCACCTCAATGTGGATTATCCGTTCAATCTTACAGGTGTGCTGTATTTCCCGAAGCTGAAGAACGACTTCGAGATGCAGCGCAATAAGATTAAGCTTTTCTCGCGCCAGGTATTCATCACTGACGAGGTAAAAGATGTAGTTCCTGAATTCCTGATGCTGCTTCACGGTATCATTGATTCACCAGATATCCCGCTCAACGTTTCAAGAAGTTTCTTGCAGGCGGATAGCTCGGTTAAAAAGATCAATACTTACATCACCAAAAAGGTAGCTGATAAACTTGCATCGCTATTCAAAGCCGATCGTAAGGCTTATGAGGAGAAATGGTCAGATATAGGCCTTTTCGTTAAATACGGAATGATCAGCGAAGAGAAATTCTACGAGAAAGGGAAAGACTTCGTTCTGATGGGCAATACTTCGAAAGAATACTTCACGGTTGAAGAATACAAAGAAAAAGTAAAAGCAAATCAGACTGATAAAGATGGCCACCTGGTAATGCTTTACGCGACTGACGCGGCTAAGCAGGACAGTTTCATCCAGTCGGCAAACAAGAAAGGCTACGATGTGCTTTTAATGGACTCTCCAATCGATACCCACTTCATCAGCCAGATGGAACAGAAGCTAGAGAAAGTTTCTCTCAAGCGTGTGGATGCCGCCTCTGCGGATAAGATCATCAGCAAAGACGAAAATATCGTTGCTGTCCTTAACGACGAGGAAAAGGAAAAAGTGAAAGGAATCTTCGAAAAGGCCATTGTTAAACCAGGCATGAAGGTAGAAGTTGACAGCCTGAATCCGGACGAGCTGCCAGTTATCGTAACCATGGATGAGTTCATGCGCCGCATGAAAGATATGGCTGCTATGGGCGGTGGAATGAATTTCTACGGAAACCTGCCAGATAGTTATAACGTAACAGTCAATGGAAATCACAAGCTTGTTGGCAAAATCCTGCAAACTAGTGATGAAGCCGAGCAAACACAGCTGGCAAAACAAGCTTTTGATCTGGCACTACTATCACAAGGTATGCTTACCGGTGCTGAGTTGACTGAGTTTGTTAACAGAAGTGTGTCTTTGATTTAATTGATAAGTAGACCGGCGAAAAGCGAAACACGAAAACGATCGCTTCTCTCCGCGATGGATATCACTGAAAAATCCTTTCCTGTACGGAGAGGATTTTTTTATTTCCGCTTATCAGAACCACTAACTTCTCCAGACAGAACTCTTCTCCAAACTGCCTTTGTATAAATCGCCGAGGGGAATAACCTCTTCTCCAATTTCCAGCTGCGCTTTTTTGATGGCAGTGATCTTTTGAAGATTAACAATATAAGAGCGATGTACTCTCACAAAGGTCTGCGGGGGCAGCAGTTCGCAGAGATGTTTCATAGTCATGTGCGTCAGGTAACGCTTTGTGGCAGTTTGAAGCAACACGTAGTCTTTTACAGATTGAGCAAACAGCAGCTCGCTATGCTGAATTTTGACCAGGCTTCCTGAAACTTTGAAATAGGTATATTCTTTTTCAGCTTTCGGTTCAGGAGTATGCAACCTTAAAAGTTTAGCAATACTGCGCTCAAATAATTCATAAGTAACTGGCTTAAGAAGGTAATCTACGGCGTCAAGTTCAAAGCCTGTAACAGCATGCTCCGAGTAGGCTGTTGTGAAAATAATCCTTGGCGGATCCTTCAGCGACCGCACAAAGGTAATGCCGCTGATCCCCGGCATCTTAATATCCAGGAATACCAGATCCACCTTCTGCTGATGAATGAGATCAAAAGCAGCGGGCGCATTATTGCACTTACCCACCAATTCCAGCTGTTCATGCCTGGCAATATAACTCTCCAGGACTTCCTGGGCCAGTGGTTCATCGTCCACAATTATACAGGAGATCATGACAGTTGCAAACTTAAAATGACGCGATAAATAGCATTAGTGTTCTCCACTGTGAGCTCATGCCGGTCTGCATACAATAACGCCAGGCGTTTTTTCAGATTTTCAAGCCCCACACCCCCCGCATGCTCATTACTGGGTTTTATAGGTTTACTGTTCTCAACAAGCAATATCACTTCATTCTCCTGGACAACGATCAGCACACGAACAAATCCCTTCTCCATTTCATCCTCAACACCATGCTTAAAGGCATTTTCAACCAGTGGAAGCAGCAGCAAAGGCTCTATCTCCTGAAAAGGTGTTACACCCTGAGTCTCCAGATCAACAGCAATACTCGAAGGCCGCCGGATCTTCTCAATTTCCATATAATTCGAAAGAAACTCCACTTCCTGACTTAGCTTCACCTTAGCATGATTGGACTCGTAAATAATGTACCGCATCATCTGCGATAGCCTGGCCACCATGGGCGCGGTGTCTTTCGAGCCCCGGATAGCTAGCGCATAAATGTTATTCAGGGTATTAAAAAAGAAATGAGGCTGCAGCTGGGCTTTCAGATAGTTCAGTTCGGTGATCAGCGCCTGCTCTTTCAACAGCTTAACCTCCTCATCCTGCTGCAGCGAGCGGATAACATAGGCGAATCCAAATAATAACAGGATCACATAACTTAAAATATAGTTCACTACGAAACGAACCTTGTACTTAAGAAAATTCGCCCAAGCCTCTTTTCTGATATCCTCAGACAAAAATTCCATATTCGCAACCAGCCAATGCTGGTATTTATTAACTACGGAATAGATTACCACATAACCAACAGCACTCAATACCAGGTAGAACGTCTTTTTCTTAAAAAGCAGCGGCTTTAAAAACCCCCAGTAAAACACGCTGTAAAGGATCATGGAGATTGTACCGAAAACGAGCCTGAATTCCAGCGCCTGGGTAAAATTCCAAATATTGCCCTCCTCGTAATAGCTGTATTCCAGATCGCTGATGACAGGCCGGATGTACGACAGGAACAGCAGGAACAGCAGTTCGAATCTAAAATATTTACCTGTTTTACTGCTGAATGCTAACATGACGCCAAATTAAACTTATTAGCCTATACATAATTTATCAGCCGTATCTATTTCGACTAATAGCCTGTTTTTTTCGACAAGATCCGGGAATTGCCTCCTTGTCGAAAATCCCGGATGCCTGGTCTAAAACTCAGAACAGCTATCCTACGGCGCTATATCTTTGATCACAAATCAAGCAAAAATCACAACAGGTAATAATCAATTTCATGAAAAAGCTCGCTTACAAATCGAATAATATACTTGCCGGGATAAGCATTCTGGCGGGCCTTGGTCTGCTCTTATTGTCAGCGGCTACCCGTACAGTCAGTAAGCCCGACCCTATCGCCCTCTTTAAAGCCGTTTCCACCCGTCTGGCAGCTCTTGAAAGCGTCAGTTACCGCTATGGGCGTGAATTTCGTTATCCTGCAGAAAACTATCACGTTAAGAGTGAAGGCAACATATACATCGACTTCTCAAAAAATAATGATGTGGCTGGATTCAGATACCAGTACGTGGATGAACGGGGATTTACCATCTTTAACAATACAGAAGCGTTTACCACTAATGCAAAAGCCAAAACTATGCGGGTAACTCAACGGGTAAAGAAAGCTAACCTGGAGGGGTCCGCAGCTTTATACAATTCGCTGATCACCTTGCGGAACATCCTGCCAGCAATAATTAACGACGACAATATCTCTAAAACCGCAAGGGATACCATGATCAATAACCGGACTTATCATTTGCTGGAATTTGTGCTGGAAAACAAAACACTTAACTATACCGGCACTGGCTTTACCGCTACCACCTTACCCCTCACCTTCCATCATAAACTGATCGTCGATAAGAAAAGCAATCTTCCTGTTACCCTGCTGCAAACCAAGAAAGGTAGCCTGGACCTAAACCGGACCGATTTTACCGATATTAACACCAGCCCTGCTGAACCAGCCGAAAAATCCTGGTATTACTCCACCTACCTCGGGGAATATAAGATAGATGATGCAAAACCCTTAAATATTATAGCAGCCGGGCAAACCGCCCCTGAATTTGAATTGACAAACTACAGCAGTAATGTAAAGGAATCCCTGGCGCAATATAAGGGGAAAGTTGTCCTGCTGGAGTTCTGGATCCGCCACTGCGGATACTGTATCGAAGCTGTTTCAACACTCAATAAAATGCACGACACCTTTCCGAAAGACAAATTCAGCATCCTCGCTCTCAACACTGAAGCTACTAGCGAGAATATTGGATTATTTGATGCACGGCATCCGGCAAAGTATACGATCATGTACGGCGATAACGCTGAGCTTAACAAGGATTACGGAGTTGGCGCTTTCCCTCAGGTGGTGCTGATCAATAAGGCCGGAACCATTATCTATTCCGGCGGACTGGATGCAGAAAAGCTTAATCTGTTGATTAAAGAAAATATGTAAACGCTGATGAACCTTTACTCACTTCTCAAACTCTTAACCGGATTAGCCAACGCTGCTGTAATAGCTTTGAAGCTCACGGCAAAAAGAGCAATAGCTACAGCGGTTAAACCGGATATCACGAAAACCAGCCAGTCGATTTCGATACGGTAAGCGAAATTATTAAGCCACTGATTCATTGCCCACCACGACACGGGAACGGCTAACACGATGGCAATCCCGACAAGTGCAATAAAATCCCGCGATAATAATCCGATAATACCATTCACGCTGGCTCCGAGTACCTTTCGGATACCGATCTCCTTGGTGCGCTGTTCTGCCGAGTAAGACGCCAGGCCAAACAGGCCAAGGCAAGCGATAAAAATTGCGAGAGCTGCAAAGGTGATGAACATACCGCCTGTGCGTTGCTCGCCATGATAGAGGTTATCAAAATCCTCATCCAGGAAGGAATAACGGAATGGCTGTGAACTCATTCCTTCGAACGATCGATATCTATCCCTTATCTGAGCAATGAGCTGCGCAATATCGTTGCTTTTCACCCTCAAAATAAGCCTTCCGCCTGTCTTAACATTGCGGATTAGAAGAGGCTCTGTAACATTTCGTAAAGATCCCGCATTAAAATCCTTTACAACACCCACAATGTGGTATTGCGTCTGAGTTCCTGACCCTGAATCAAAATCATATAATTTTTCGTTCAACGGGTCTTTGAATCCGAATAAACGGACAGCCGTTTCATTAATAATCACCGCTGTGGAATCCGTAGCCATATCTTTTGAAAAATTTCTACCTTTTAACATTTTGATCTGTAAAGCAGGAATATAATCGGCATCTGCGCTCCAGTCTACAAGAGTCTGGATCTCGCTTGCAGACATAGCGGCATTTGCAGAATAAGCATTCTTGTTCCAGTCATTCGCAGTTGTTGTTGGAAGGTTATTTGTAACCGATCCAGCAATTACACCCGGCAAATTCAAAATTTCATTCTTAAAAGTTTCCAGGTGTCCGCCAAGCGCACGTGCATTCTGAAGCACCAACACCTGTTCCCGGTTGTAGCCGAGATCCTTACTGCGGATATAATTGAGCTGGCTGTATATAACCAGCGTTCCCGTAATAAGGATGATTGCTGTAGTAAACTGGAACACTACCAATGCATTTCGCAGCTTGTAGCCTTTTATATTAAGTACAAACTTGCCTTTCAATATTTGCACCGGATCAAAAGCGGACAGTACAAACGCAGGGTATGCGCCAGCCAGTAAACCGCAGATCAATGCAACCCCCAGCAGTGCTGGCAGCAGCCAGAGATGAGACCAGTCAAGCAGGATGATTTCCTTACCCGCAAGCTTATTTAGTAGCGGTAGCAATCCCGCTGCCAGAAAGCCGGAAATCACAAAAGCTACAACTGCTGTAAGCAGTGATTCGGTCAGGAATTGCCGTACAAGATTCTGACGTCCCGAGCCAATCACCTTCCGAACCCCAACTTCCTTGGCACGTCCTGCAGATTGTGCCGTAGAAAGATTCATGAAGTTTATACAGGCAATAATCAGAATGATCAACCCGATAATGGCAGAAATATAGACATATTGTATATTCCCTGCAGGTTCCAGCTCAGACAGTTCAGACTTCAGATGTATGTCTGTTAATGGAATGCTCGAATATCTAAAATAGTCTCCTTTCTTCTCGAGTTCTGCGATAGTCGTCTTTGCAGCCTCCATCAGCTGCGGTTCGGCATACTTCTGCGCTGTTTGTTTTAGATAACTGTCAAGTGTGGCCTGATCAACCCCGTCTCGAAGTAACACGTAAGTATTGAATGAATTACTCAACCAGAAATCCGAACGCGACGCCTGCTCTCCTCCCATAGATCTGATAAAGCTGAAATGGAAGTGTGATTGCGCACGTATGTCCTCAATAACTCCGGTAATGGTATAATTAGTGCCATTATCCACCTGAAGCGATTTTCCAAGCACATCAAGGCTATTAAAATATTTCTTCGCTATAGTAGCTGAAATGACCATCGAATTTGTGCCCGACAATGCAGTCCGGGGGTTACCAACGAGCATGGGTATTGTAAAGACACTGAATAGCGTGGAGTCAGCGAAAAAAACATCATTCTCCACCAAAGTTTCGTCACCTTTCTTCACAAGCATATCACCGCCACCGTAAACACGCACCGCTTTTTCAACCTGCGGGAAATCAGACAGCAGCACACTGCTCATAGGTGCTGGAGTACTGCGATCATTAAACCCTGTTCCGTTAACTTTAATATTTGTATTGATACGGTATATCCGGCTGGCATTTTCATGAAAGCGGTCGTACGATAGCTCATCGAGCACAAATAGGGTGATCAGAGTAAAAATGGCAAGGCCGATGGCTAGCCCGAAGATATTGATCGATGAAAAGGCCTTACGTTTCAACATAGTGCGCCAGGCGATCTTAAGATGGTTTGTTATCATGGTTCAATTCAAGAGTGATTGGCATACATATAACTTTGTGCCATATTTGTAACACGCTAAAAATCATTTAATTATAAAATATTAATAAAAAAGGTGTACACAATCGGACGGTCAGTGTTCGGAAACGAATATCATAAAATTTGCCCATGTACAAATCCACCGCGTACAAAGTCCATGCTGAAACTATTTGCCGAATTCAGATTGCGTTTAATTCTACCATATCCGATCTTCCTCCCATTTAAAAAATATTTGCAACTGATAAAGTAAAGTATATATTTGCGGTGTACTAATGTACTAATACACCTATAATGCTTAGACTCTCTAATATCAATTTCGGCTACAGTAAAAAACTTCTGTTCGAGAACCTTAGCCTTTCATTGGGCAATGGCCACATTTATGGCTTGCTTGGTAAAAACGGAGCGGGCAAAACAACCTTACTTAAAAATATGGTGGGCCTGGCATTCCCGCAAAAAGGAACTTCCAGCCTGAATGGAATGACTACCTCTGACCGTACGCCTGAAGTTCTTCAGCAAATATATTTTCTAGCCGAAGAAATTGATGTACCGCCCGTAACCGCAGCTCAGTTTCTCCGCAAAACGGCGGGATTCTATCCGCAGTTTAATCAGGAGGAATACTATCGCAACCTGAAGATATTCGATGTGGAGACTGATGTGCGCATGGACAAATTGTCCTACGGCCAGCAGAAGAAAGCTATGATTGCGTTCGCCCTGGCTACAAATACGGCACTGCTTGTTATGGACGAACCCACAAACGCCCTGGATATCCCTTCCAAAGTTCAATTCCGCAAGATCATTGCCTCTTCACTGACAGAAGACCGCATCATAGTAATATCTACCCATCAGGTACGCGATCTGGATAACCTGATCGACGCCGTGATAGTAATCCACAACCGGGAAATCGCACTCAGTGCAAAAGTAGACGAGCTTAGCGAAAAGATATCCTTTGGGCTGATACCCGATACGGATGGAATGGATGTAATATATCAGGAGGAAAGCCTGGGCGGAATAAATGCTATCATCGCTAATTCCGGAGAAGGCACTGGCAAAGTTAATCTCGAGTTACTCTTCAATGCCATCACAACAGACACAAACCGCCTTTTAGAAATTCTAAAATAAGCCCATGAGCAATTATTTTGATATTAAACGTTTTTCGCTGTTATTAAATAAACATACATCGGAACATATTAGCAGCTACTTTATAGCAGTCTTAGCATTATTCGGCCTGTTATTTTCCGTAGTGCTCTTTTTCACCCCGCTCAATAATGGCAAGATATCGGTGTATTTCCAACGGGATATCTTTCTTTGCTTTCTTTGGTTAGCAGGCAGCGTATTCGCCAGCACGGTATTCGCCAATTTGGGAAATAATAAAAAGGCTTCCGTTGAGCTAATGCTGCCCAGCTCACATTTCGAGAAATTTCTGGTGAGCTGGATCTACTCTTATCTGCTGTTTCAGCTCGTGTATGTGGGAGTTTTCTATCTCGTAATGTTTATAGCTTCTTCACTTGCCTATGCCCGGGGAAATCCTTTTGAGATCTTCAGCCTGGGCACCGATCTAAAAGTAACCACCTGGATCTTTCTTTTTTATATGGTTTTTCACGCGGTTGCTTTTGCCGGTTCCATTTATTTCAGGAAGCTTCATTTCATAAAAACGGTCCTGGTGTTTTTCTGCTTTTTCGTGGTTTTAATTCTTTTGAATGAACCTTTAATAGAACTGATCCTCAACCGGGATGTCACTGCCCGGATACCGTTTGGAAAAGCTGGAATTGTAGAAACTAACCAGATGTTTCCATTGGATATCCGCAAGACACAGAAACTATATTTAATTGTAGTCCCCATAATAACGGCCGTCCTGCTATGGACAGCAAGCTATTTCCGCCTTAAAGAGAAAGAGATCTGAGAATGGAATTTAGAAGCAGCGAAGCGATCTATCTTCAGATAGTCGACTATGTGAGTGATAAGATCTTATTACAGAGATGGCTACCCGAGACTAAAATGCCATCTGTGAGAGATTTGGCAGTTACCCTGGAAGTAAATCCCAATACGGTAATGCGAAGCTATGAGCACCTGCAAAACGCAGACATTATCTACAACAAGCGAGGTGTGGGTGTTTTTGTAGCCGAAAACGCCATTAAGAAAATCAAGGCCCTTCGAAAGAAACAGTTCCTTGAAAAGGACCTGCCGCTGGTATTTAAAAATATGTATGTACTGGGTATTGAATTAAAGGAAATACAGGATATCTATGAAAAATTCCAGCCCGAAAGTTATTTAAAGGACGAAAACAAGGATCATGAAAAAGAGTAACATTTATTTAATCACATCAGTAGTATTCTTCCTGGCATCTCTGCTCGTTTATAACTTCGGTTTAAAAGCCAGGTATAATAATGGCGATTTTAAAAATCCAGACTATGAGTTTAAAACGCTGAATTTTGAGGGATTCGATACAATTCTTGTAAATGCTTCCACCGTAACCAATGTAAAATTTGTTCAGGGCGATTTTAAAGTCCGCGTTTTTGAAGACCGGGCCGATATTGTGAAAGTCACCCAACGGGGGAAATCCTTAATAATCGATGCCGATATAAAGAGCAACAATTATGAGGAATCCCCATTTACTCTTATAATCAGCTGCCCTAAAATAAACCTTTTGGTGTCAGACGAAAGGTACCTGAGCAATGGAAAGCTTACTGTTGATACAAATGCCAGGCTCGATGTTGTCATTGACAACCGGATAATTCAGCCGGCAAAGAAAATTGTAATTGACGGCTTTGTCCAGGACAGTATGGCAATTATCCAGAACAATGGAAGCCATGTCAGGCTTGTAAACAATAAGCTAAAAACCATCTTAGCTACCATTGGCCAGGCGCCCGGAAGCGGCTCGTTCTTAACGGTAGATAGCAGCAACGTATTCAACTTTGCTCATTTCGATATGAGGAATAAGAGCCAGCTTTTCATTTCCAAAGCAACCATACACAATCTTGATTATAAACTGGCCCCTGATGCAAAGGTGACTTTCTCCGGAACGTCCGCTGCTCATTTTAAATAAGCCGTTATTCTTTATTAGTAATGAAATCTGAACCTGGCGCTTTGATCAAAGCGATCAAAGAAAAAGGCATGTCCATTGAAGCAGAAATGTCGTTTTTTGATCACCTGGACGTATTGCGCGGCCATCTGATCCGCGCTTCCATTGCGATAGTCATCTTCGCTGTGGCTGCCTTTTCGTACTACAGCTTCATTTTTGACGAAATTATAATGGGCCCCGGCCGCGTCGACTTCTGGACATACCGGATGATGTGCGCTGCTGTTGCGAAGTTCAGCCTCGGACCTGAATTTTGCGTAACCAGACTTAATTACGAGATCATCAACACGGAGCTGGGCGGTCAGTTTACCCTGCAGCTGAACTCCTCACTTATGATCGGAATCATTCTGGGTGTGCCCTACCTCCTGTTCGAGATCTGGCGCTTCGTTAAACCGGCCCTGCATGAAAATGAACGCAAATCAGCCGCGGGTTTCGTATTCTGGGCCTCACTGCTATTCATCATCGGACTGCTTTTCGGCTACTATATCGTTTCACCATTATCAGTTAATTTTCTAACGAACTTTGAAGTCAGTAAGATCATCAACAATAAGATCACAATCGATTCCTATTTCTCAATCATTGCCACCCTGTCCATCGGGTCAGCAATAACTTTCGAACTGCCGACCGTGGTGTTCATTCTTTCAAAACTGGGAATTATGACCCCGCAGTTTATGAGAGCCTCAAGACGATATTCTACGGTAATCATCCTGATCATCGCTGCCATCGTCACCCCCACTCCCGACCTTATTATCATGCTGACCGTTAGCCTGCCCTTGTTTCTCTTGTATGAAGTCAGCATTTACATTTCTGCGATGGTAATGGGAGGCAAAGAGAAAGCTGAAAAGGAATTTTACGCCGGTTGATCAGAAAGGATTCTGTCGTATCTCCACGATAAGTTGTAATTATGCACGTGCCAGTCCGGCTTTAATCCTCACCAACTCTCCCAATAGCCTCGTCTCGCTGACCGAGTTGCCCATATTCATTTTCTCTGCAATACTGCAAATCGCAAAATTTAAGGTATCGATCTCCGTTCTGCGTTTATGTTTAATATCCTGATAAGTGGAAATCAGCTGACCATCAGAAGATTTGCTTATCATCAACAGACTTGCCAATACCTTATCCTGATTTAAAATGACATGCTCGCTTTCAGCAACAGCTATGCATTCATCAATTACCCGTTTTGCAATACTCAACGCTTCTTCATTCCGATGAAACACCCCATTATCGATCTCCAGCAGCGGGCATACCGAGTTAAAAACACTATTTACAATTGCTTTAGTCCAGATCAATGGCTGCAGATTTTCCTCTGCTTTAAATTCAAAATTGGGAGTGTCAAGCTGTTTAACTATTGATGCCAGTTGGGAATCATTGCCGTTAATTACTCCAATGGATGATACGGACACCGGTTTGAATATCAGTGAGTTGTGTGAAACCAGCTGACTGGTAGCAAATAGAACACACCGGTAAATATGCCTGAAACCGCTATTGCTAAAAGGCTGTTCTATATTCAAGCCGTTTTGCAAAATTACGACTGGCGAATCACCCGATTTTTTAATAAGGCCTGCCGCAAGATCAGCGTTCCCAAACGACTTGTTAGTCAATACGATAATTCCATCCAGACGGGTAATATTGCTCAATGTACTGATGTGAATCACCTCGGTGATCACTGCTTTGTTATTCAAGTTAACCTCAATTGTCTCAAAGCTATCCGGGATGTTGTCTACACTGCCACGCAGCAGAATTACATTCCTGCCCTGATTTGCGAGAAATACCGCCAGTACTTTCCCTATCGAACCTGCCCCGATGATATAAATAGTTTTTAGCCTGCTCATCCCGATTGTCTGCTTTACCCTCATATTTCCCTGACCAGCGAATGTTTCAAGCTTCTAAGCCTTTCATCGAAACTCATTTCACCCGACAGAGGATTTAAAATGTTCTCAAAAAAGTCCATAAATTGTTCCGAATGTGTATGGCTTCTCTGCGTTTTAAGGTTGAAGTGCACCAGCTTAGCCCACATGACCGATTTCAGGATAGTTTTATCACCATTCCACATAAACGCCTCCATAAGCAAACTCCTGCCCGAATAAGCGAGCAATTGTGTCTCAATTGTAACCTCCTCCATAAGGTATGCCGGGCTGAGATACGAAATCTGGGTTTGTGCCGACACCCATCCTATCCCTTCTTCCCGTGCAATTTTATAAATATCCAGGCCGTAATTGTCCAGCAGCTGGTCGCCGCGGGCAGTAACCATGTAATCAATATACCTTGAGTTGTTCAGGTGATTAAAAGGATCGCAGTCATGAAACCTGACTTTCTTTTTACTTTCCAATATCTTTTTAAGTTCTGCCATACGGGATGTTTAATTTAATATACCAATCGGTATATTGTATGATAAAAAAAATTAAGCTTTAAGGTCATTAATCAATTTCGTCAGGAAGTCCATGGCTATGTCCAACCCACCGGACTTACCAGTAACTTTTGCCTGCATAATCGCCCCTTCGATCATAGCTACCAGGACCACGGCTATTTGCGAAGAATTAACATCAGCCTTTATTTCGCCCCGCTCAATACCCCTGTCGATTTGCCTCTCAACAGATTTTTGCCAGAATGCAAGGGCAGCAGCCGCTTTTTGTTTCAACAAAGGATGCGTATCGTCCGCCTCGGTCGAAGTATTCAGGATCGGGCAGCCAGGTGCGAAGAAGGGAATTTTTAGAAAATCCCTGTATACCTGCGGATAAACCAGCAGCCTGTCTACGGAGTTCTCAGAAGCGAGTATTTTACTACGCATATATGAGGTAACCATATCGAAGTTATGATCAAAAGCAGCCAAAGCTACCTCGTCCTTATTCTCAAAGTTTCCATAAATACTCCCCTTTGTTAAGCCTGTAGCGTCGGTCAGGTCGTTAAGCGATGTACCCGCATAGCCCTTGGCGTTGAAGATCGGGGCTGTCCGTTCAACTATAAACTGCCGGGTTCTGTCTGCTTTTGATGGAGCTTTGTTCATTTGAGAACAAATATATAAAAATATACCGAAAGGTATTATTTATAAAAGTATTTTAATAAACCTGCCTTAAAGGCGATCAACGGCAGTTTATTTCTCCCGGTTTTAATTGGGAACCTCCAAATGAGACACACGCACAGCCCCATTGTCGGCCATCGCCTTGAGCCAGCAAATCCACACACTCTCTCCCATACTCTTGCCAGCTCTAAGAATACCCGTATGTTTGCCAAACAAAAAACTGCCTTATCACAATGGAAACCATTATCGACGACCTGCTTGCCAGCAAAAACAACATAACACTGAGCACACCTGATGACGCCGTACGGGTTCTTGAAACCGGACTGCCGGGAATGATTTTCACTATGGATGATATCAGTAAGGATTTTTTCGATCTGAAGAACGGCATCCTGGGCGACACCTTTCAGAAATTGGCAAACTACCGTTACCCTATAGCTGTAGTGCTGCCTGCCGATCACGGTTATGGAATTCGGGTGACTGAATTAGCCCGTGAACATTCAAAACATAGCCTGATCCGGTTTTGCCAGAATATAGAAGAAGCTAAAGAATGGATGAAAGGGATGGTAGATTAATTCAGGTTATTGCAGCCCGGCTTCTACTTTCTGACCACGACATTACCGGCTATCGCATTTAAATCGTACACTATTTTTCCTGCACGCATGGTCAGCTCACATTCCAGCTTGCGGGTACCTGTCTGTTTATTGCCGCTCACATCGCGAAAGCCAAAGGTTCCTTTTCTAATCGATAAAACTGCAATATCTGCCTCTGATCCGACCGACAAATTTCCCAGCTCTTCACGCTTGATGACCTGCGCCGGTGTCCATGTACTCGCTTTAATAGCGTCCTGCAACTTCATTCCCATAGCCAGGAAAATAGATATCACATTCAGCTGATCTTTCATTGCTCCATTCACACTTTGCTTATGCAGATCGGTACTGATGGTGTTTGGATAGAATCCAGCTTTAGTGGCGGGCAGCGCCTGACCGAAATTAAAGCTTCCTCCCCCAAAACCAACATCGAATATAATCCCTTTCTTTTGCGCCTGGAGGACGAATGGCTTAAACTGACGGGTTTTCAAATCAGTTATGGGGTCAACCACTCCGCGGGTCGATTCAATAAACGTGTGTGTATAAATATCCCCCGGGCGAAGGTATTTTGTAAACAGCTCCTCTATAGAAAACGAGATACTGTTGAGGTCGATCATTACCGGCATATTAGCGATCTTTCCGGCTTCTACCCCCCGCTGAATTGGATTCCAGTCGGTACCTGTATAATGTGCAACCTTAAACCCCACAACATATTCCTTATTGGCTATCGCTGCTTCGGCGGTTAGCTTCGCATCCATATCATTTAGGTTTTGTTCATAAGGATCGATACCTCTCATACCTTCACCAACAATATTAAGGAATGATAAGACGCGGGTTTGAGAGTTATCAATGATGTTCTTTTTGAAAAGTGCAAATGACTTCCACCCTGCACCTCCCGCATCAACAACGGTAGTAACCCCCGACTTAAATGTACTTTGATCCGGCAGTACTGCTAATGTACCATTGCTTAAGTAATGATCCGGCTCAGAGCCATAAAATACATGAGTATGCATATCAATCAGTCCCGGGGTAACGATCATTCCCCGTGCATTCACTATCTGGGCAGCCAGCGTGGTATCCAGATTTTTAGCCACGCGGGCAATTTTCCCGTCCTGAACAGCTATATCCATCACTTCGTCAATATTGTTCTTAGCATCAATAACGTGCCCCCCTTTTATAATGATCCGGTAGAGGGGTGCTGTTTGCTGAGCACTTGCGGCAAGAGATATACAGGCAAAAGTGAGAACGAAGGATATTTTACGGAACATCTGATTGATTTTTATGTAAACAATTTACCTATACCGAAGCTTTTTTTAGCTCCTCTGTCAGCCTGCGGGCTACTATCTTCTCTTCACCATCCTGCATCATCCATACTGAAATGATCAGTGCATTTTCCACATACTTTGGGGCCTCGATAGATGGCTCTCCATTCCGGAGATTTGCCGTCATATCCCGGCTCTCGAGTTTGATCTGAGATGGATCCCACTTTATCCTCAGCGTTGGAGTTACATTGGCATGCGGCGGCACAAAGACCTCTGCGCTGGCCCCCTTAACCTTATTAACGGCATCAGCAATTACTTGTGCCCGGTCTTCCCACATCTTCCATTCTTTATCATGATCCAGATTTATAAACCGCTCTAAAGCAGCATACATACCCAATATCTCCTCTTTATTTACTTTCATTCCCCGCCCGATGTTATTCCCACCCGGAGGAGCGCTCAAGCGGGCAGCAGCAATAAGGTCCTTTTTGCCCATCAGGATACCCGCACTTTGAGGTCCGCGGATGGCTTTCCCGCCCGAAACACATACCAGGTCATAACCCATGTCATTAAATTTCCAGAGATTTTCAACCGGCGGCACATCAGCAGCGATATCAACCATCATCGGAACATTGTGTTTTTTTGCTATCGCCAGCCATTCCGCATGATCAATCTTACCCCATGGCGCGGCTTCATTATAAAACCAGGTCATAGCGGTTTTGGATGTAATCGCTTTCTCCAGCTCCTCAGCTGTTTCAACAACCACCCGGATAATTCCCGTATTCGTGAGTGTATGATCATAGGATCCCATATGCGACTTTTGCACGATCACCTCATTTTTCTCAAAGCTTGACACATTGGGGAGTAACGCCACCTTTTTACGGTCCATTCCTGTAAGTACGCCGGCAGTGCCCAGCACAATAGCCGACCAGCAGCCCGACGTTACCATGGCAGCCTCCGCATGGCACATAGCAGCGATCTTTTCGCCCACCTTATCCTGGAGATCGTTGTATAAAACGAACTTCCGTGAAGAGGCTTTAATGGCATCAAGGGTTTCATCAGTCATCAGGGATGCTGTATGAGTGGTGTATACCCCATAAGCATTGATGAACGTACGCAAACCCAGTTCCTTAATCAGATCCCGTTTAGCTGCCGCAGCAGGCGCCGCACTCAGACTCCCGAATGGTGCCACCGAACCAGCAACTGCACCAGCCACCGGAGCAACCGATAAATATTTTAGCAAATCTCTTCGCTTCATAATGCAAGAATTTTGATAATAAACTATGAAAAACCACTCAGCCACCAACCACGAAGGCGTAATGGCGAGGTATATCGTGCCCCTATTTTTTGGCTGTAACCGTAATCTCTATTCTTGCCGGACCGATCAGCGATTTAATACCCATAATCGAACGTGTAGGACGAGGCTCATTAAAGTAGGTCCGGTAAACGGTATTCATCCGTTCAAACAGCTCCATATCCGTAAGATACACCTGAACAGATACCACATCTGAGTAATCCATATCCGCCTCTTTTAAAATCACCCCTACTTTGTCGAGCACCTGCTTAACCTCTGTTTCAAAATCTTCGGGAATAACCCCTGTTTTCGCATCTTCACCGCTAAAGCCGGCAATGTACAGGGTACCATCTACCAGGATGCCCGGAGTGAAAGGTAAGCCGCGGTTATACCCTTCCGGCATAATATATTTCCGGTCTGACGCAGGCTTTGCAGTCGTTTCAGGGCTTTTCTTTTCTGTACAGGATGATATTGCAAATAGTAATACAGCACCGGCAATGATAAAATTTTTCATGTTCTTGTTTAGTTTATAAAGCTTATTTAATAGTTAAAATCTCTGCATTATCCCCACCCAACACTGCCATACCTCGTTCCTGCCCCTCAAATCTCCACTGCCACCAACATTCCCATACACCGCAACCTCAACGAATGATAAACAATAATCGACAAAAGGTATATCAGTTCCAATAGGGATCTTATTAATTTCCAAAGTCTTAAGAGAAGATACTGGTAATCATAATAACGAATGTATCTTCCCGGATTTACAATAATTTACACTTCTTTACACTTTCCTGCCCCGCATTCCATCTAGCTTTACCCTATCGCCGGCTGCTTACCATCTCAGTCGCGAAAACTCTGTTGTACCTTAAACTTTAAGAAAATGAAAAGATCATCTGTGTTTGTCCCAACAACTTTGCTTGCAGTATTGCTGCTAACTTCTTTTTTCGTGCTGAAAGGAGACGAATCACATAAGAAACCTGCAAAGGACTCTCAACCGTCCACGGCCAAGCTTGCCTCTAACGCAGCCTCCCCCAGGGTCTCTAACTTTCTTCTCAATACCGGCAGACTGGTTCCGGCAACTACCGTTTATAAATCTGCCGACGGCGGACAAACCTGGCAGGACATCAGTGCGGGCCTCCCCTTAGTTCAGGAGGAGAGCCGCATCCAGGCAAGTAATTTCTTTTCGACCAGCGAAGGCTTCTATCTGAGTACTGGCGACGGCGTTTATCACACTACCCCAACCGGAGCCTGGGAAAAGGAAGCTTCGCTGTATAAGGAAGGCAACATCGCTCCCGGTAAAAGCGGAATATTTACGTATAACTACGAGGGTACAATCTTTCAAAAAAAGAACGGCACAACTGTTTGGTCGCCCGTGTATGAAAATTTTAAAGGTGAAGTTCACACGGTGTTTGAAACTGCCGGCGGTACAATATTCATCGCCTCCCACAACGGCCTTTTTAAATCAGCTAACAGCGGAAAAACCTGGGATAAAGTATATGCCGGGCGCTGCATCATGAAACTGGCAGAGTCTAATGGCGTTCTTATCGCCAGCAGCAACGAGGGTATACTGAAATCATCAGATGGAGGCAACACCTGGAACAAGATCATCAGCGAGGGCGGTGTCGGCATTACTGTGGAACCCATCCATGGCGGATTCGCAGCTATTGCATACAACACGACCACCAAGACCCGGAGAATACACCTTTCAACAGATGGCGGCAACACCTGGACAAACCCTTCAGGTGAAGGAACTCAGTCATACGCCTCGCTCGCGAATATCAGACAAGGACATTTTCCACCTTCCATGAATATTTCGTCAATCAAACAGGTTGGTAAATCCTTAATGATTGGTCACCCCGACGGTATCCTCGGCTCGTCAGACATGGGCAAAACCTGGAAGATGCTGCTTCCTGCCATTAAAAATAAGGTCTTTAACTTATCAGTTTCAGGGAGCACCATTTATGCGGTATCGGCTGATATGGGATGCTGATTGGCAAATCTGATAGTAAATATGTGCTCCATATCCCTGTACTCATAAGCTACCACCCAGCCGTTCACTGTGCATATTTGACGAACTATAGATAGCCCGAGCCCATTTCCCTTATAATCATCTGCTGCTTTAGAGAATCTGGCGAACAGGTTCGAAGATGGAAAACTAAGGGGGGCACCTTCATTATGGAACGACAATTTAGCCTCGTCCAAAACTATCTTAACTGTGCTGTTTGCCGGTGAGTGAGCGAGCATGTTCGACAGCATATTCGATATCATTGTTTCCACCAGAAACGGGTTGGCATTTATTGTCCGCGATTGCATTCCCAACTCGGTTTTCAAGCCCTTGTTGGCAAATAAGTCTTCAATCTCAGCAAATTTCAAACCGATAACTTCTTTCAGATCGATCATCTGCTTTTCAGGAAAAGCATTATTTTCCAGCTTGGCAAGCAATAAGAGGCCTTTATTGACTTTACTGAGCCGGTGCGTGGCCTGCTTGGCATCAACTACAAACCTTGCCACCTCAGGCTGCAATTCAAACTGGCTCACCGACTCTAACCTGGATTGTATGATGCTCAGGGGTGTCTGAATCTCGTGCGAAGCATTTTCTGTAAATTCCTTTAGCGCACTATACTCCCGCCGTGCTCCTGAAGCCAGGTCCTGAAGCACCAAATTCATCTCTTTGAATTCCGTTATATCCGACCCATCCAGCACAAGATTTTCCTGTGACGAAACGGAGTAGAACTTCAGCTTTTGCAGGTTGTTCAGGAAAGGCTGCCAGATCTTTTTGCTGATGAAATAGTTCATCAATGCACCAAGGCCTATAAAAAGTATCGCCATGGTAATAAAAATATAGACTACTGCCTTAAGATACCCATCAATACCGATATGAGCCGCCATAACCTTTATCCGATACTTCTTCCCGTTTATTGGTCTGGTTTCATCCAGGTAATAATAACCCTCAGCTTTATCCTGCAGCGGATCATAAATCTGGGTATCTCTGAAAATTTCCGGCCTGTCCAGCACTGCTTTGGTGGTGTCGATACTCACGAGCGGAAAATTGACAGGCCTGTCGGCTCTGATTTCGTCAGCTACCATAGTAGCCTGCAGTTCCAGCTGCTCCTTAATTTCTGTAGAAACTTCATACTGCAGAAATGCCATCAGCATACCTCCTGTTAACAACAGGATAAAAAGACTCAACCAAAGCTGGCTTAAACTGGTGCGGGTAAGAAGCTTCATTAAAAATTAAGTTTATATCCCATGCCGTACATTGCTTTCAGGTAATCTGTTCCCGAAGCCGATACGAGCTTCTTGCGAAGATTTTTTATATGAACATACAGGGCATCAAAGTTATCCAACTGATCAAAATGATCTCCCCAAAGGTGTTCTGTGATTGAAGCTTTACTTAATACCCTGCCTTTATTGACGACGAAATAAAGTAACATCTCATACTCCTTTCGGGTTAGCGATATCGTGACATCCTTGTGAAACAGCAATTTCGCAGAAAGATCTATACGGAAATCATCAAATGAAACTTCGTCAGCACCTTTAAAAGCCTTTCTTCGAAACAAGGCATTTATTCGGGCATTCAGTTCTTCAACAAAAAACGGCTTGGTCAGGTAATCATCAGCACCAAGATTCAAGCCTCTGACTTTGTCGTGTACCGAATCTTTAGCGGAAAGTATCAGGACTCCGGCATCAGGATTACCTTCTCTGATCACCGGTATCAAATCTATACCGTTACCATCTGGCAGTGTAATATCAAGTATCACCACATCATACTTATAGGAAGTGATTTTTTCTTCTGCTTGTCTGAACGTCAGAGCTTTCTCGCAAATGAAATCGAGCGACTTAAAATAGGTCTCCATTTCCTCAATTAGCACTGGCTCGTCTTCAACAAATAGTAACTTCATAGATATAGGCGCTATACTTTCGGGTTGCGAGTCCGGATTTCACGGAACTTTGCGTGTTAAGTAAAACTAAACATTTTCACCCGGTTTAGCTCAAAATCCCGGGGATAGATGACTACAAAAAAGCCCGCAAAGAGGCCAGTCAAAATAAAATTTCAATCTTTAAAATTTCTTCAACATTCCACTTTACCTTCATTCCGATTTTTACTGTAACTGGGGAATTTAGTATGAAAAAAGGGGTGCTCAGCCTGCTCTTAAGCTTCGTATGTATACAATGCTTTTCGTTTCAGGCGGATACGCTCGACTCGAAAACTTTACCTGAAAGCAGGCCTTTCCGCCATGGCATTTCCTACCAGAAAGCGAGCCGGTATGTGGTTCCCTTAGCTCTTGTCGGATATGGTTTTACGTCTCTGAATAAGGGTATTGCATGGCGTACAGACAGAGAGCTTAATCACGAGCTTCTCGAGGAAATCCCGGGATTTTCGACGCACCTGGACGACAAGCTTCAATATGCACCGGTCGCTATGGCCTACACCCTCAGCGCGCTGGGTGTAAAGTCTAAAAATAATTTATTTGACCGCACTGCACTGTATCTCATTTCGAATTCCCTGATGGGTTATTCCGTAAATTTCCTGAAAACAAATACGGCTAAGCTTAGGCCTTCCGGAGAAGACAGGCGGTCCTTCCCTTCCGGACATACAGCCACTGCCTTCGTCGCTGCCGAATTTATGCGGCAGGAATTTAGCGATGCCTCACCTATATATGGATATCTGGCATATTCGATGGCGGGTGCCACCGGGGCTCTTCGAATGATGAACAATAAACATTGGTTCAGTGATGTACTTGCCGGAGCCGGGGTAGGAATCGCCACAACAAGGCTCACTTATCTGGCATATCCCTGGATAAAAAAGAAAGTGATCAAAAAAGACATGAACATCATGGCAGTTCCGATGATACAAAAAGGAAAAACTGGCTTCTCTGCAATAGCGTTTCTCTAAAATATCCTGACTAAAAGCTACGCCGCACCAAAAAGGCCTAGAGATATTTGCATCGCATTCGCTCTAAATTGATCTCCTTAAACTTCTGCAAAACCTCCCTCCCATAATCAGTGTGATAATGATGAGCTGTAAGCATGTCGCAATTCGTCTGCGCCCAGATGGCATCTGTGGGGTGCTTATCAAAATATCGTTCGAACTCTACTCTTAAGGCCTCCTCATACCGGTGATAGTCGGGGCGGGTAAAATGGTAGAGGTCTGCATCGCACAAAGCCCTCGATTCAACGCCGATAGGCTTTTGAGGATATCTCGTAGCTTCGATGCAGTTGACAACGCAGTCCAGAAATTCCTGTGGGTATCCAATCCCGCAAAGGAAACCTGTTGCAATATCCTTGCTGATATTTTCGTGGCCTGTATAGGCCTGCGTATAACCGCAATCGTGAAACCAGGCAGCAACCTGCACAATGTTCATTTGCTCCGCTGTAAAATCGCAGTGTGAACCAATTTCAGCAGAAGCCTGAACAACCTCAAGCGTATGGTTTAGGTTATGAAAAACCAGAGATTTTGATAGCTCTGTTTTTAACAGCCTGGGTACATACTTTGCAACTTCCGATAACACCTTCCCGAGTTGGTTCATTAGCGTGGATCTTAGAATTTATAACTGTACCCTAAACGGAAAACCTGAGTTTCATAATAATCAGTGCTGTTTAACCGGAATCCATTACCCACAATCTCGCGCTTGATCCGCAACGTATTGAACAGATCATTCGCATTTAACAGGAGTTCGCCCCTGCCCTTCTGAATTTGCCGCTTTGCCCCCATATCCACAGAAAACCTGGAGCCAATTTTTCCTTGCGGGATGATATCAGCTGCGAGGTATACCGCCGACAACTGCAGATCAGTTCGCTTTGGAAGTTTGAACATACCATTAAGTTTTACATTGCCCGAGGTAATTTGCTGTTCGTTCATGGTATAAACCGTGCGCACAGGATATATGTTTTCGATGGTAAATGCATTAATTGTGTTTCGGTACAATGCTGCACTGGTGTTTACTTTAAGCCATGGGGTCAGGCTCTGCTGCAGGGTCATTTCAGCTCCGGTATTTGAGCTCTTTCCTGCATTCTGAAAGATGTTATAGATGATGGTATTGCCGGGAACAATAGTACCAATTCGGGTTATCGTCGCATCAGTAGCGGTATGATAGGCAGCTGTATACAAACTGCCTTCAGTCCAGCTTATCCGGTGCCCCAGCTCGAAACGATCCGTAAACTGCGGCCGCAGCGTAGGGTTTCCAACTTTCAGCACCTCCGGTTCATCATATTTTGGAAAGATCCTGATATCTACTTCATTCGGTCGGTCAACACGCCTGTTGTAAAACAGGGAGAGCTTACTGCTTTCGCCAAACTTGTATCCTAACCGAAGGTTTGGAAAAGGCTGGGCATAGTCATAACCATCGCTCTTATACGTGTTATGATTCGGGTTTACATCATATTTAACATTCACATACTCCAGCCGCACCCCGGCTTCCAGCTCGAATTTCTGACTTTCAAAAACATAGTTGCCATATACCGCGGGGATAGTTTCTTTATAATCCGCCCAGCCGCCGGCATTCACGTCCAGTGGTGAGTTCAGGCCCGGAACGAACTCCATATTAGTGGGTATAGTCCGCCGTCTGAACTTCAGGCCGGTTTCCATTCGCCCATGCTTTAACGGTTTGATGTAATCCAGATTCAGATCAGCAACATGCTCATCCGAAAGGAGTTTAAAAGCATCATTTCCAGTGAACGTGGGCATTATATTGGTAAAGAAATACTTCTCATCTTCACGGTGAAACGTATAATTAAAACCGCCGTTAAGCAGGTGCCCGGGCTGCTTAAATTTATGCTGGTAAACGGCCGAACCTGTTGCCGTGTATTTCACCTCGTCTTCCAGGAATTGCCATAACCTGAACCGCTGCGTCAGATCACCATTAAAGTACGGAGTGTCACCCTTGTCGATGATCTTCTCCCGGTTAAAGTACCCAGAAACTGTAAAGCTGTTTTGTTCATCGGGATTCCAGTCCACCCCGGTTTTGATGGTAGAAAATGTCGTAGTACGGTTGCGTTTAACCTGCTGCCTGATCACTGATCCATTATCATATAATCGTTCTGCAAACTCATTCCTGTTAAGCGTTTGGGTATACAGCCAGTCGGCCTGCACAAAGGTGTTGAGCTTATTCTTACGATAGTTTAATGACAAAGAAGGGTTTAACTTCGGGGTCGACTGAAATTGCGGCCGTATTCCGGGAAGATTATCCTCACGAACCCACAGCGCTCCAAGTCCCGATACAAAGCCTAATTTGCCGTTCCAGCCTTCCTGCCTGTTCTTCTTATAAATAATATTAATAATTCCCGCATTTCCGTTAGCATCAAACTTTGCCGATGGGTTATTGATGATCTCAATACGCTCGATGGCTGAGGCCGGAATATTGTCGAGTCCTGTCTGACTGCCGAAGCCTGTGATCGCGTTCTGCTTCCCGTCTATCAGTACCGCCACCTTATCATTCCCCCGAAGCTGCACCTTGCCATCCTGAACAGTTACTCCCGGAAGGTTCTGCATGGCTTGTAAAACCGAGCCGCCGGCCTGGCTTACATTATTCTCCAGCGAGAAAACCTTTTTATCCATCTTGTCAGAGACGCCGTCCTCGATGGTGCCCGTAACTACTACTTCGCTCAGCGCGCGGCTGTCTGGCAGCAATTCAATTACACCCAAATCCAGAAAAGGGCTCAGGCTTCCAACAAGTTGCTCTCTGCTTACTGTGCTATAGCCCATGTAAACAACCTGCAAAATATAGTTCCCGCTGGGAATAGCAGTCAGCGTAAAGCGCCCCTCGTCGTTGCTTATGGTTCCCTGCACCAGGGAACTGTCGGCTTTCTTTTTAAGAATAACATTGACGTAAGGCAGCGCAGACTTGTCCTTTCCGTCTTTAACCTGTCCGGAGAGTGTTACAGCATTTTGGGCGGCAGCCCACACAGGAAATAGGGATATCAATAAAATCAGGATCTTCTTCATACAAAATTTTTCCACCCGGGATCTCCCCTGGTCTAAACAGATTATGTAAAGATGGGAACAGATTTGGAAGAAATTCTGAACCGTGGGTTCTATTGGGTTAATATCGCAGCTTCTGAGTGGTGGCTCTAAATTAGTTTTGTTTTGAGAATTCCGAAAGCTTATTATCCTTCCTGCTACTGCAATTTTCTAAAAACCTCATCCATCGTTTCCGGATCCAGCACATTCATATCCACAAGCTTCAAATCTTTCACCATTTTAAGGGTCGTGGTTTTATAATGCTGAAAATGCGGCGAAGCAATATGAGATTTGTAGGCAGCCTGATTTTTATAAATCTCCACGATCCGGATATGATTGGGCTTGTCTTTGATCGACATCGGGAAAATAGAGATCACACCCGGCTCTATTAACACAGACGCTAAAGCTTCCTCTTTTAAAATGGCGGTATATTCCTCCAGATGTTCAGGCAGGATTTCTATTTCAGATATGCGTACCATCATATCTGCATCTATAAGAGGAATCACCGGCGAACCTATAATTACTCTCAATTCATTCGCTTGCTGCCTGCTGATCTTGTTTTCTATCACATCAGCCAGTTCGCCTAATTGTGCATGCGTAATTCCTGTGTTTCTGCCCATAGCAACGTGGGACTGCAATTGTGAAATTACCCCCGGCATTGCTGCCAGAATTGATATCGTAATAAATTCCCGCTGGCGGTGGTTAAGTACATCGTTATCAAAAACATCCGCAAACAAATGCTCTTTCAGGAAAGCATCAATGCGGGGGGCAAATTCTCCGAATCCGGGTGCGGGCTTGCTTTGGGGAGTTTTGGTAAGCTCTTGCAGGGTCAGTCTGCCCCGCTCGTATTTATTAGCCGCACTCTCAGTTATAGCTCCAGCCTTACCTTCCACACTCTTGAGGCCTTTCAATTTCCGGTCTTCCACGACGGCCATTAGTGTTCCGACACCATTTAAACTTCTCGGAAAACCAGCGTATGCATATAATTGAACCAGCGCTTCCTTGATTTCATTTATGGTAAGACCCACGTCCAGGCCAGTATTCAGCTCTGTCTTCAGCTTTTGCAGATCACCCACTGCCGTGAGCGAAACAATTGCCGCCATACTTCTTTGATGGGCATTTAATGCACTTTCTTTCTCTTTTTCCTGAGCCTGCATAATAGTCGAACTGCTAATTAAAATGGAACACATAATGCCTGTTATAAGCTTGTTCATAGTATTTGATGATAAATAACCTGGTAATTAATGGTTTTATATTCGGCGGTTATACCCCCGCCCAAACCTTGTCTGCTTTGTGAATACAAATCTCGGGAGTATCGCTCGCAGCGATTTATACATAACACGGTTCTTTTTACCATTTTCACTGATCCGGGTATCTCTCTAAAAATTAAGGAGATATATTTAATAATTTTGTGTTGATGACTGGAATAGAAAAAATAGAAACCGTTAAACACTATAACGATAGCCTGGGGGTAGACACCCTCCATCCCCTCGTGAGCGTCGTCGACTTCGATAAAATGCCTACCTACCAGTATTTCAAACGATACATGGGTGTTTATGCTGTTTTTCTAAAGTATATCAAGTGTGGCGATATGAAATATGGCTGCCAGCCTTACGACTACGAGGATGGCACATTAATCTTTATCGCTCCCGGCCAGGTTTACGGAATAGACAGTAAGGGCGAAATAATCAAACCAGCTGGCAAAGGCTTGGTATTTCACCCGGAGCTGATACGTGGGACTGCGCTCGGAAAGAATATTCAGAACTATTCCTTTTTTTCGTACGAAGCCAACGAGGCTCTGCATTTATCCAAAAAAGAAAGGGTAATTGTTAACGATTGTTTTGAGAAGATCGCTCACGAGATTGAACAGAACATTGATAAGCACAGTAAAACCCTGATCGTATCAAACATTGAACTGTTTCTCAACTATTGCATGCGCTTCTACGATCGCCAGTTTATTACCCGCATTAATGCGAATAAGGATATCCTATCGCGTTTTGAGAATGTGCTGAACGACTATTTCCAATCCGGTAAAGCCCATACCTTAGGTTTGCCAAGCGTTACCTACTGCGCTGAGCAATTAAACCTCTCGCCCAATTATTTCGGCGATCTTATAAAAAAGGAAACCGGCAGTACGGCGATTGACTACATTCAGACTAAACTGATAGATGAAGCTAAATCCAAACTCTTTGATCCGGAAAAATCTATGGGTGATATCGCATTTCAGTTAGGCTTTAAATATCAGCAGCACTTTACCAGATTATTCAAGCAAAAAACAGGCATGACGCCGAATGAGTATCGGAGTTTGAATTAATTCCTGCATTCGTAAGAATGACAGGCCTCGGTGAGGGAAATAGGGAGATTCCGGGCTTCGCCGGAATGCGAACCCTAGTACGCTGTGCATGTCCCCCGCTGGCGGGGGCAGGGGTGGATCGCATTTTCATTTGGTTGCTTTAAGTGTTCCGGGCCAAATAAATTAAATTATGAAATTCAGGGCTACGTTCGGCAAGAGGAACAAAATCAATAAGACAGTCGGGTTAAATACCGGACAGCAGCCAATTCGCTGCCTTAACCTTATCATCAAAAAACGCAAGCTCAACCTCATCATAAGACGGTGGAACACTTTTAGACGATGCAATGCGACTGAATGTACTGGGTGAATAAATCCAGGCAAATTTCCGTAACCCAGCTCTAGCCATTGCTGGGAACCAGATTTCTGCCCCCCAATCAGAGGCTTCCGACCAGTTACCTTTGACCCTGGTATTATCATTGAGTATTTTATGGCAGTCGTTTTTTTGCATGATATCAAGCATAATCTGGCATCCTTTAACAACTGAGTCGTAATTTTGATATCCAATCCAATCTACATCGATATACTGTTGTTCTTGTCGATATCGGATAGTGACATAGTTCCCTTCGTAATACGTCTGATTGTCAGTGGCGATATCTGCAAATGTTTGCTGACCGTCTAGTGGAAGAAGAAAATAAAAAGTCGAACCCTCACCAACCAGGCTTTCGATCCAAAATGAACCTCCATGTCTTTTAACGATATCTGCGGATATGAAAAGTCCCAGTCCCAGACCCTGAAAGCGACTGGATGAATTATCTACACGGTAAAAGCGGTCAAAAAGATCTTTAAGGTGCTCCTCCTCTATACCAATCCCGAAATCTTGTACGGAAACAATTATGTTTGTTCCTTCTAAGACACTGTTGATAATAATACGATCTCCCCCGGGTGAATATTTTACAGCATTGCTCAACAGATTGATCAGGACTTGTTCGATGCGGTGTTGATCACCATTGTATCTTACCTCGCAATTTTCAATAAGTTCCAGGGTGTGGCTTGGTGTGGTTTGCTGTATGCTATCCACAACATCTGCAAGTGATTTGCCGAAATCAAATTCTTCTTTATTATAAATTATTTTCCCCGCATTGATTTTCGAAACATCGAGCAGGTCTCCAATCAATCTTTCTAACCGGTCCATTTGCCGCTCTGCCTTAGTTAGGAAAAGGCTGGGCTGCTCCTCGTCACGCAATTCGCGTTTGGTTAGTTGAAAGAAAGCTTTAATCGTCGTCAATGGCGTTTTAAGCTCATGGCTGGCAATACTTATAAATTCATCCTTTTTGTTTTCGTTACCTTTTTGCTGATCGATGTTCGTATTGGTCCCGAGCCATAATGTAATCTCTGTACCTTCGACATAAGGCACTGCACGGGCCAAATGCCAGTAATATCTGCCATCTGCAAATTTTAAACGGAACTCGTTTAGGTATTCTTTTCCGCTTTGAAGAGCTTTCGACCAATTTTTTAGTGTAATTGGTAAATCTTCGGGGTGGATAAATTCTTGCCAGCCTAGGCCAACTACTGTTTCCCCAGGCTGCCCGAAATCATTGCTTATCCCTTGATTCACATAGTTCAACGCTCCTTCTGGTGTAGCAGTCCATACCTGCGTTGGTATTGCATTTAATATAAAACGAAAGCGGCTTTCTGCTTCCTCCAGCTTTTGCCGGGCTTTAACTTGTTCAGTTACATCCTGGCAAAGTACCATTACGCCGGTTATTTTCCCGCTATCTTCACGATAGGGTTGATAGATAAGGTTTAAAAAACCCCTGATAGTTTCGTCTCCATTATAAACCTGATAGGCTTGATCGTACAGATAAACAGGATCGCCAGTTTCTCTGACAGGATCAATAATTGGCCGAAAATAGGGCTCTGTTTCCGGAATTATGTCAAACAGATTTTTTCCATATAACTCGGCAGCCTTACGTCCAATCAGGTTAGCGTATGCATCGTTCACGATCTGCACTTTCATTTCAGGACCGACAAGCAGAATAATACCTACTGTTGCTTCCCGTATCAAATTCCTGAACCGTTCATCACTTTCAGCTAATCCCTTCACCATTTGCTTAAGAGTTTCTGCCGTGTTATGCAATTCCTGGTTCGTTACAGCGAGCTCTTCATTCGTTACAGCAAGCTCTTCATTGGTTGCAGCTAGCTCCTCATTAGTTGCATCTAGCTCTTCGTTTATAGCGGCTTCTTCTAAAGTACTCTGTTCCAGTTTCTGTTGAGCCATGACCATCTCGGTAGTTTCCATGCAAATCACCCTGATACCCTGTACAACACCCGCATCATCACGAATCGGACTGTAAGAAAAATCAAAGTAACAATCTTCGGGATAGCCATGACGGTCCATTTTGACCAGGAAGTTCTCAAAGCTTACCGATTTTCCGGCCATTACACTTTCGAACAGAGGACCTATGCTGTCCCAAATTTCCTTATAAGTTTCTCTGGCACTATTTCCAAGCGCCTGGGGATGTTTACTCTCACCGTTTATCGGACGAAAGGCATCATTGTAGACCTGGATATAATCTTCCCCCCAGCAGATCAATATCGGCAAAGGGGTATTTAAAAGCATATTCACCGAAAATCGTAATGCCGAAGGCCAGCCTGAGGGAGGACCAAGGGGATTAGCAGACCAATCTATTGATCGGATCAACTCCCCCATCTCACCACCATCTTGTAAAAAAGCTAAACTATTAAAGGAGGTATCGGGCATTTTTTGCTCTTAGATATATTTGGTAAAGGTAACGTAAAGTGTTTTGCCCTTTGGATGTTATTAGTTTTGAATCTCTAACAACCCTCTCACCCATTTTGTTTATTGTTCCGCAGGTTATCCCTTTGCTTCGCTTCACTCGCAATGACATTCGTGCCTCGCAAACTGTCAACCTTCAACCCTCAACTGTCCACTTAAAAAAACTTTTAGCAGAGTCCTTGCTTCGTTGCGCTCGCAATGACAGACAGCAATTGCTACGCTTTGTGGAATCTTATGCTGCGTTTCACTCGCAATGACAGCGTCTTGTGAACGTTCCTTACTTCGCGCGCAACGACAGAATCTTACACCTTGTGGAAGTCTTGATTCGTGATTCTTGGCTCTTAATAAAAAAACTTTTAGCAGAGTCTCCATACTTACCGCCTATTTCGCGTTCGGTGTACTGCTGTAGCTGTCAGGTTTGGTAACGCTTCAATAACTCCGTCGCTTGCAGGGAACCAAATGAACCATAAAGGCATTCGCGGGATTACAATGAGGTTCCGGCCTTCGCCGGAATGACAGCACATGGGGTGAGTATAGGAGATTCCGGCCTTCGCCGGAATCTGAGTTTGGCTGGTTCGATTTCCCTTTGCTATATGGAGATAGAAAGACAGCCTTAAAAAATCCTTATTATATTATTATTAATGAAGACCTACCCTGCGACTGTTTAACAAACGGATGTGGTAGGTAAAGTACTAAAATTCGATTTTCTGATTGTTATCAAATAGGCACGAACATCGGATTATTTTTTACTTACCGCGCCCGGCGTGGTTTCCACCCAATCTGTTGATGTATATGAACTTCTTTTCCAACCCCGAGTTTGGGCAGCATTCATAGCATGTGATCCGTCGACTACAGGATTTCTTTCTTTAAGGTCTGATATAAATTTCCTGACAGCTCCAATAATTAAATTTTCAAAATCGCGATCGTCGCTATGTTGCCGTGCCAATTTAGCTCGAAACTCACCGATTTCGCTAGAATACACTTCATTTATTAAATCGTTGTCGGTGGGAACCTGGCAGATCATGGCTGCGTCATTTAAGCCTTTTACAGCTTTTGTTGCCCATGGGAGGTTTGCCCGGCAGCCAGGACACAGATGTTCAACTTTTTGGGCAAAATCTTTCCTTTTACGGCCTTCAGCTTCTGACGTTTGGACCAATTCAGCATAGGCTTCCTCAGAATTTGGGTTTGTATTTCCATTTCCGGCAAGTTTTTCTCTTTGCAATCTTACCCTCTGCGACCCCTGTATTTCGTCTACCTGGTCATCAGTAGATTCATCATCATCATTGACATCGTCACCGGGATTCTCTGTATCAATATTGTTGTTAAGCACGCGTCTACAAAGACTTATGGCCTCTTCTATGCTGTTTACGTCCTCTGTTAAAAACTCTAAAAAGTCATGATTGAGAGGCTGTTCTGAGCTTTCCAAAAGTGACTTCAACTGTTCATCTTTCAAAATATGTTTTCGAACCCGGGCTATTCTTACTTCGGTACTACCCCACTCAGCGTTACCGAGATTGCCTATAAAGTTGCCTACTGCATCTTCTAAGTCGGCAGCTTTACTCACAGCATCATCGATTAAGGCCTGATATTCATCCTCCGGCAAATCCAGTGCTTCCAGCCGGTCAAAAAGCCGGCTTAACGAAGCGTCTGAATTCATATGTTCGGCTAGAAGCTCACGCCTTTCTTCATCATCTTTTAAGCCCCAGTCTTTTTCTTCACGTTCTTTCTCAACTTTACTTCCTGAAGCGGCTGCGCTGGTTGTAGCTGAATTTGATGGCATGCCCCCGGAATTATTAGCTGTCAGGTTAACAAAAAAACTTCTGGATGAGGCCGCCGTGGGCATGTTAACCGAACCTGTTCCGGTTCCCGGTTCCTTATCCGGTCCATTATTAGCACGCATCATTTGGATGGCGGGAGACGAGGTTAAATTAACAGGTGAAACTGCCGGCAAATATCTTGCCTGCCCTAAGCTACTTTGGCCATTTGCCATTTGCTGTAGTTTCGCCGCTTGTATTGACTGCTGACTACTATCGGCCATCAACTGGAGAGCCTGAATTTGAATTTCCGTGCGTCTTGGATGTTCAAATTGTAAATGTTCATCTTTACCATAACTAGGCTCACGGAGATCATTGGCGATGGCTTTGCCCTGATTTTCTGAACCTGCTGCTATTTGAGACCTCATTCCTGGCTTTCGCGATTAACTTTCGGATAATTCTAGGTTTATAATTCTAATATAAATTAAGTTTTTGCGAGTATTGGTAAGCTTTAAACTATTTGTCAGTTTTATTAGCAGATATCTCTAAAAGTAACCAGCCTGTCAAAAAAGCACCATGGATGAGGCTCTGAGCACCGCAAGCTGGAAGTGATACATAATCAGGGCATTTAAAAACCTCATTTCCTGCATTTGGATTTGATGG
The DNA here is from genome assembly GCA_040384965.1 of Bacteroidota bacterium. GTDB lineage: Bacteria > Bacteroidota > Bacteroidia > Sphingobacteriales > Sphingobacteriaceae > Daejeonella. The sequence goes on from JAZKIH010000015.1 coordinate 32,288, forward strand.
CAAACTTTAAAATAGCCGCCTTAACTCTACCGATCATAGTCTCTAAGCCGGTATTTTTAATGTGGTATAGTTGCAGACCATGGATCGTCAATCCACTCCCTTTTTGGCTGGTCGTGTGTAGATAATATGCTGGCAACCTCTTCAGAAAACAGGTGCCAAAATTTTAATTTCCAGACCGCAGAGGTTTTACAATGGTTGAAAATTATTCCCTCCTTACTTAATGAATGATCTGTAATTCCCCCGAAAGCGGAGGACTCCCCAGCCCCATAACACCAGAATAAGCCCCAAAGCTCCAATAACTATGAACGTTAAATAATTCTGGCTTTTACTCGTCCTGGATCCCGACCTCTCTACCTTTTTAATCTGACTTGCGAGAGTGGATTTGGTAGTGGTCTGCGTTTGAACTATTTCCCTTTCAAGCACGTCAGTATTTTTCAAAATCTCTTCTGCTCCAATTATTTCAATTGTTTTTGCCGTTCCTTGAAATCCGCCCTGGATTGAATAAGTAAATGTATCCACAGGAAAGATCTTTATCTTATAGATGTTACGTCCTGAGTCTTTTAATGATACGATTCTTTCATTAAAAACGGTCTGATCTTCAACTGCGGAGATCTCACTTTGCTCCGACAAGTTTATCTTCGAGCGCTTCACCAGTCTTTCCACCGATCTGCAAGCGCATAAGCTCATAATCAACAGTATGATTATGCTGTAAATTGTTTTTGCTTTCATCTTTTTAAGCTTTAATATTTAATATATCTCGCGACCTTATAAATTGAGTTTACCAGTCGCCTCTTCCTGTAAACCCCATCACCTTCCCTGCTTCCGGAAATATTTGTATTGCCTTCTACTGTAATTAGCCAAGTTCCATCCCATTGATCGATAAAGCCCGTGTGGGCAATGCGGCGTTTTTCAGGGAAATAAAGTCCGAAGATGTCGCCAGTCGTGGGGGTTGATGGACGGCAGGCAAATCCACCCCCTGCCCCCGCCAGCGGGGGATATGCACCGCGACACTTTGCCGGGCTAAGGCTAAGCACCCCGTTTTTACCTTGCCTATGCGACAGGCAAGCCTTCAGCTTTCCACTTTCCGCATTATTCCAGATTGTCTTCGAATCCGGAAACAGATCTGGCGACCACCCGCTCCGCGGATTAGACACCCCTGCTTGTCCGAAAACCCAGCAAACAAATGCGGCACACCAGGGATTTCCTTTTGGCAGCCCAACGTATCGCAGATATTGTTCTACTGCAGGTCCTGAGTTCGTTCCTTTCTCTCTCACCCCAATTTGTGAAGTATAGATCTGCCGGATTCGTTCTGCTATTGGAACCACTTCAATTTTTGAGGTGGTAGTTCGAAGGGGACGTGAGGTAGCAGTGAGTGTCAGAATGACTATAACCGGAAATAGTGCGGGAAGAATGGAGACGTAATATCTTACGCCTCCACATAATCTGTCGTTAATTTTCATAAGAAAGAGTTCTATCAGTAATTACTTCCCCGAGATATTCGCTGTTAGAATAGCTGCTGTGATCGGGTGACCGGAATGCCAGCCAAACCTGAAGCACACCTTTTTCAATAGGAGCTTCAATTTGAATGGTGCAGCTTCCCTGAGCACGCTGCGCGACGTTCTCGGCTATAAACCAGTTTCCTGTGTTGCTGCAGCGGAGAAGCACGAGCAGTTCGTCCTCAAGATATAGCGGATTAGAAGCTACCTGCCAGCTTATATCCACATTGGATGTTCCAGTCAAATGCCGGAGCGATGCCATAGACCACGGCAAGTTGCCACGAATCAGGCTAACTTTTTCATAATCGATAAAGAAGTGCGGGTATTTGCCCATCATCGCATCCTTAAGAATCTCCCGGACAAGGACATTCGTTCCCGAATGACGACGATTGAAAAGCTTGTAGCTTTCGTTGATGAGCTTTGAGATCGGAGAAATAAACCGCATCGCCTCGCCAAATTTTTCCCTTTGAGCAAGTTGCTTAGCGGTCGGTTTCTTTTTGCTTTTGCCGGGTGCCCGGCGAACTAAGTTTTTTCCCTTAGAAGTGTAGTAAACCAGGTTTCCGATCTTACCGGAAATGGGTCCCATGATGCCTGTGTGTAAGTGTGCCATATTATTGAGTTGAAAGTGGTTTGTTGTTAGTTGGTTCGTTGTTAGTTGCCGGTTAACAGCTGCCAGCTGCCAGGCTGGTCGGAAAGGCTATTCCCCGATTTAGTCGGGATCTCCCCTTCAAATTATCGCATCCAGCACCCGAATAAATCCATACATCAGCAGCAGGTAAAATCCGAGGTAGATTACGACCTTATGGCCTGCAGTAAGCGACTTGAAGTTTGCCTCAAAGTGATGATCTGAATAGGTGGAGAAAACTGGCCAGATAGCTTTGATCACCCACCATGTTGTTGCCTGAAAGATCAGGATAGCTGACACAGCGAGAATTATAGCGCTATAAATTCCCGGGTCAATTGCAGCTGAGGTAATATCTATTTGCCGGATGAAATACGGAAACATTAAGAAGATCAAAATGACCGCGATGATGCCTGCGAATTCCTTTCTTAAAGGAAAATGCCAGGGGAGATAATATTTTTGAATGAGTTCCATTTTTTCGTTGTTAGTGATTAGTGATTTGTGAAAACTTGGTTGCCAGCTACCGGTTGCCAGTTGCCTGACTGGGCGCTTTTTGAGCCGTGTACTTGTATGTCATTGCGAGGCACGAAGCAATCCCGAATAAGATTGCTTCGTCGTGCCTCCTCGCAAGGACAGGCTCTTATTCAGCCTGTTGTCGATTATTCAACCACAATCTCACCGGCATGAATGCTGGTAGAAAAAGTTTTCCTATCGGGCGTCATGAACGCAATCCAAACCTGAACGGTGTCGCCTGAGTATTCTGCAGGTACAATGATTGTATCTCCCGCTGCACTTCGCGCAGCTCCGTTTTCAAGGTTATAGACGAACGCAGATTTGGTGGCATTATAAACTAATACCACAGCCTTGTCTGTTGCCTTCGCAGTGCCTGAATCGGAATTGTTCATCCAGCTTACATCAATCTCACCCGCGGTGTTCGAAGCTGCCAGCACACCGTATACACCGGTAAGGCTGCCCTTGCTGAAGAAGATCTTTGTATAGTCGATCTCAAAGTCAGGGTAAATTCCTGCTATAGCGTCAGACATCATCTCGGCTATGGCCACATTATACCCCGTCTTTTTTACCGCAAGGCTTTTATAGCCCAGATTTACCAGGCTGCTGACAGGTCCGAGAAACCCGTTCACAAGTCCGAACTTAGCCCTGTGGATCAACTGCGCATCTGAAGGTGCCTTGCTTGAAGGCCGCGGCAGACTCCGCATATAATCGATCCCATTCCAGGAGCTTCCAATTACAGTTCCGACCTTGCCGGAAAAGGCTCCCAGTATTCCTTTATTGTATTTTCCCATTTTCTGATTTTTAAAGGGTTAAAAAATAAAACGTGTACTTCTGTACAGCACAAACGTGGGGAGAAGCGGGCGGAGCGTGAAATTTTGGAACGAATTGAGACGATTTGACGCGGTATGAAGCGGAATGAAGCACTTGAGGTGTCAGGTGTCAGGTATCAGGCGTGAGGTTTGTCGCTGTGCATCTCCCCCGCTGGCGGGGGGAAGGGGGTGGATTTGGCGCCGCGTCCCAATATCTTCACCTGGATGTCATCCCGAACCCGCTCTTCGCGGGGAGGGAACTTCGTATTTGGATACGAGGTGTTTAAATTCTACGTAGGTCCCTCGCTACGCCTGCCTACGGGCCAGGCACGCTCGGGATGACATTACCTACCTACTCGGACCTCAGACATCCGACTTAAGCCTAGCACTGTCAATATATAAGCCTAGCCTGCTAAGAAGCTAGTTTTTGAACCGGGAGCCGAGCCGGGTCTAAATATTAGGTTTTGTTTGTACCTTCTTTGTCTTTTCTTCGTCTCCAACCGCATTTTAAATAGCGCCAGGGCAATAATAGACAAAGAAGGTACAAAGGAGAACACTAGAAGGGGGTTTAGAAGAATTTGTGGAACGAACAGTGAATTTTGCCAAAATAGGCTAAGCTATTTCAAATACTTATTCCGGTTTGCAAAAATACTAGGCAGATAATAATAAGTCCTTTTCCCGCGCTGCTCGTAAATAAATTCTTCCGGCTCGCGGATTCTTAGCAAGGTTGATTTACTGATGTCCAATATCTTTTGTACCACAAGGTTATCTTTCCACATCTCCGGATCAAATGAGGCTACCCTGTTCTGCTCACGCAAAAGATCGATGATGACCTGCTGGTTGGCCTCCATCTGTGCTAAGATCTCTATGATGCGTCCGGTTTCCAATTTGTTGAATTATCAACCAAAATTGCGAACCAAGCACGAAAAAGCTTAGTCAAACGGTGACTAAATCATTCAAAAACGTGACTAAATTATGCAGGCGGTGACTGAAATATCAGAAAACCTGATTAAGAGTTGATTTTAGTGAATTGTGTATCGAAGGGCTGGCCCTATTTCAGTCTAGTAAAATCCTTTCCATTTTGGAAAAGTCTGATTCAAGCATTGGCGTAAGCAAACATTAATTGCTTGATTTAACGACATTACAAGCCAGTTTTTGCAGTCGCAGTACAATTTGGGCATTACAATTGATGGTGCCATTCAATTTTAAACCCAGGACCTATCTCCGTATTCGCACGAGGTGAATGAGTATATTTGTACAAAGGAAACAAGCGAACGGATCATTAATATTAATCATCACCGTTAGCGCCAAGTACCTTATCTCATCAATTACCGGAATATGCAATCGACAGTACTCATCATTGACGACGAAAAAAAACTTTGTGATCTTTTAGCACGCATTATTGGGCTGGAAGGCTTTAATGTTTTACAGGCATATACAGGGAAGGATGGATTGAAACAGTTGGCCGCACACGATGTGCATGTGGTACTTAGTGATGTGAAGCTCCCTGATGTTGACGGTGTAGAACTTGTAACGCGGATCAGGGAAAAGAAGCCTTATGCGGAGGTGATCAATCTAACAGCGTTTGGCACCATACCGGACGGTATACGCGCGATGAAGAACGGCGCTTTCGATTATATCACGAAGGGTGACGATAACGACCGGATCATTCCTTTAGTTAATAAAGCGATGGAAAAGGCGCTGCTACAGTACCGGCTGTTCAATATGGAGAACAAACTTGCTAATCAACACAGCTTTTCCGGGATATTGGGGCACTCAAAGGCAATAAAAGATGCAATTGAACTGGCCCGAAAGGTGGCGGCCACAGATACCACCGTATTACTGTTAGGTGAAACCGGAACAGGTAAGGAGGTATTTGCACAGGCTATACACCATGAGGGAGTGCGTAAATCGCATTCATTTGTGGCGCTTAACTGCAGCGGTTTTAGTCCCGATTTGCTTGAAAGCGAACTTTTTGGCTACAAAGCCGGGGCATTTACCGGGGCCGCGAAAGATAAAAAAGGTTTACTTGAAGAAGCCAACGGTGGTACACTGTTTCTCGACGAAATCGGCGAGATGAGCCTGGATCTTCAAGCTAAGCTCTTGCGCGTACTGGAAAACCAAAGTTTTATTAAAGTCGGCGATACGAATACCAGTAAGGTCAACGTGCGTATTATTGCAGCTACCAATCGCGATTTAAAAGATGAAGCAGAACACGGAAAGTTCCGGCTGGACCTCTATTATCGTTTATCGGTATTTTCCATTCAACTTCCCTCACTGGCACAACGAAAAGCAGATATTTCTCTGATCGCCAAACATTACCTTGATCAGTTTGCCCGCAAAGTCAATAAACCGCCTTTTATAATCAGTGAAGATTTTGCTCAGCGGCTCCTGAGTTATCCCTGGAAGGGTAATATCCGTGAATTGAAAAACGTGATGGAACGGGTAGCAATATTGAGTGATGATGTTAAAGTAAGTGTAAATTTGCTCCCCTATGAATTCCATTCTGCCACTACTGATCAAAATCCAATGAATATGGCAGCAATGGAAAAATCACATATTCAGAAAGTGCTGCTATTTACTCATCGCAATAAAACGGAGACAGCCAGATTACTCGGCATCGGCCTCACGACGCTCTATCGAAAGATCGAAGAGTACAAGATTTTAGAAAACTAGGCTGCCCCGGCCATAACGGCATAAACCCTTTCGAAATGGAAGGGTTTATTTGTTTAACATCGATCCACTTTCGCAATAATTGAATTATTTATAGCTGACTATCAGTTAGTTGCATGTGTGTTTATTTTATCGGCACGTCCGTTGGCTATAGCATTTCAAAAAAAATGAAAACTATGGTCATCCTACTACTTCTCATCCTTCTGATCTGTTGCTGGGTATTCTTCAAATCCGTCGACTGGTTCGAAAAAATCTAACGTCATGATCGCTTTGCTAATCGTCGCAATCGCAGTTTTTATATACATGTTATATGTGCTGCTTAAACCGGAAAATTTTTAGTAAAAAAAATGGGGGAATGGGAAACGGTAAATGGCGAATGGTAAATGGTAAATGGTAAATAGGAAATGGTAAATAGGAAATGGGAAATAGGAAATGGGAAACAGGAAATGGAAAATGGGAAACAGGAAATGGAAAATGGGAAACGATAAATGGAAATATCATTTATCCTCCACTTGCTATTCCTATTTTCTATTCTCTATTCCCTATTCCCTATCCTCTATTTTCTATTCTCTATTTTCTATTCTCTATTCTCTATTCTCTATTCCCAATTCTCTATACCCTATTCCCAATTCCCAATTAACTACACCCATAAATCATGAATACAGAACTACTTGGAATCATAGCAACTTACCTCCTTACGCTGGTAATTGCAATTCCGCTGGGTAAATATCTCGCGAAGGTTTTTGCGGGCGAGAAGACCTGGACGGATTTTTTAAGCCCCCTGGAAAGCGGTATCTATAAACTTTCGGGCATTAACCCTAACGAACAGATGAACTGGAAGCAGAATCTAAAAGCGATGCTTACCATTAACTCAATATGGTTGGTTTACGGATTTTTTGTTCTTATTTACCAGGATAAGCTGCCTCTAAACACGGACGGTAATCCGGGAATGACAGCTGATCTGTCTTTTAATACCATTATAAGTTTCGTAGTTAATTGTAACCTGCAACATTATTCAGGAGAGAGCGGACTGACATATCTAACGCAGCATTTCGTGATCATGTTCTTGCAATTTGTAAGTGCAGCTACGGGAATTGCATCTGCAATGATACTTTTTAAGGCTTTTCGTGATAAAACAGCAACCAGCCTCGGTAATTTCTGGGAATTCTTTGTAAAATCTATCACCCGTTTACTACTCCCATTGTCGATAATCATGGCATTGATCCTGGCATTTAACGGAACTCCCACAAGTTACGAGGGCAAAGATCAGTTCATTTCTATGGAGGGTGATACCGTCAATGTTTCCAGGGGCCCGGCAGCGGCCATGATTGCCATCAAGCATTTAGGTACCAATGGGGGTGGATATTTTGGTGTAAATTCTGCCCATCCTCTTGAAAATCCAAATTATCTCACCAACATGGTTGAGCTGATCTCTCAGGTGATCATTCCGATCGCAATGGTAATCGCCTTCGGGTATTTTGTCCGGAGAAGAAAACTGGCCTGGTCGATTTTTGGGGTGATGACGCTCGGATTTCTCCTGTTACTTTCCGGTACCCTCAGCAGTGAACTCGGAGGAAACCCTGCTATCGAGAAGATGGGCATTACGCAGGCCACTGGTGCCATGGAAGGTAAAGAAGTTCGCTTCGGTCCAACAGCATCTGCCTATTGGAGCACGGTAACGACTATTATTTCAACCGGATCTGTAAACTCCATGCATGACAGTGCCATGCCTTTAACAGGGATGTGGCAACTGCTGGGTATGATGATTAATTCCTTTTATGGAGGATGTGGCGTAGGGATATTGAATTATTTTATATACCTCATCATCGCAGTCTTTATCTCCGGTTTAATGGTCGGCCGTACACCCGAGTTTCTCGGCCATAAAGTAGAAGCCCGCGAAGTTAAAATTGCGGCGATAATTACATTATTAAGTCCGCTCCTGATACTCGCCGGAACGGCTATAGCCAGCTACACATTTACGAATCATGGAGATACGGCCTGGGCGGTACAGCCGCACAATTGGCTGAATAATCCGGGTTCGCATGGTTTTTCTGAAATGCTTTATGAGATGACTTCCTCAAACGCCAATAACGGATCCGGATTTGAAGGGCTGGGCGATAACAATATCTTCTGGAATATTTCTACCGGGCTGGTTATGATCCTCGGCCGCTTTCTACCAATTATAGGCCCCGTAGCAATTGCAGGCTTACTTGGTGCTAAGAAATTTATTCCTGAATCGGCCGGCACCCTTAAAGTTGACACGATGACTTTTGCACTGATGACTTTCGCGGTGATCGTGGTGCTCAATGCACTTTCTTATTTCCCTGCACTGGCCTTAGGTCCGATAGCGGAATATTTTACTGTGAATGGGAAATAGGGAAATGGGAAACGGGAAATGGAAAATGGGGAATCGGGAATCGGAAAGAGAAAATGTTTTCCATTCTCTGTTCCCATTGTCCATTCTCTATTCCCTGTTCTCCATTCTCTATTCTCTATTCCCCATTCTCTATTCTCTATTCTCAATTCTCTATTCCCGATTTCCCCCCTTGTCTCCTCTTTACAGAATTTATAAACCCTAAAAGTAATTTAAAAATGGAATCCAGTTCGATAATAACAGAATCACATACACCAATTTCAATAAATCCTAAATTCCTGGATAATAATAATAAAGTATCTAATTCGCTGGCAGACCCTAGTGAGATGTACAAAAATTGTATAAGTTCTTTTTCAGACCTTCTCGCACATCCTTCAGCAATATTTGCAGGAATAGATACTGCACATCTTCTTAATTGCGAAACGAGCCCGAACTTTTCTTCAGTCGGAAAGGATTTTGTAAGGACATATATAACATTTACCAGCTCTAAACTTTTTTTCCAGGCATCAAGCTTTTGGTGTGGTTTCATGCCATTCAATTTTCCGAAATCTATGAAGTTGGTTAAGAATAATCAAAGATTGACCGTTCTCTCAAGCACCGCCCCTATTCTCAAGCTCCAATTCCCCATTTACCATTCCCCATTAACTATTCCCCATTAACTATTCTCAATTAACTATTCTCAATTAACTATTCTCAATTTCCCATTATCCATTCCCAACATGAAAACCCAATCAAATAACCTATTCGAACCTGCTTTGGTGCAAACCGCACTTAAGCAGTCATTCATCAAACTTGACCCCAGAGTAATGGTGCGTAATCCGGTGATGTTTACTGTGGAAATCGGCACACTGATTATGGCCTATGTTACGATCTATTCGAACAGTAATGAGGGCCAGGGATCTGCACTCTACAATTTCTTTATATTTTTTATACTACTGCTGACAATGCTATTTGCCAATTTCGCAGAAGCTATTGCCGAAGCGCGCGGCAAGGCTCAGGCGGACAGCCTTCGTAAAACCCGTGAAGAAACTCCTGCAAAAGTTTTACTCAGCAATGGAACAATCGAAACACGGTCTTCCAGCGAGTTAAAAAAAGGCGATGTGTTCGTCTGTGAAGCTGGTGATACCATCCCCACAGACGGCGAAATTATTGAAGGGATAGCAACTATTGATGAATCGGCTATCACGGGAGAATCGGCACCGGTTATACGGGAAGCGGGTGGTGATAAATCGTCGGTTACCGGGGGAACTAAAGTTCTTTCTGATGAGATCAAAGTGGTGGTTAGTACTCAGCCGGGAGAAAGTTTCCTGGACAAAATGATTGCTCTGGTAGAAGGGGCATCCCGCCAAAAGACCCCGAATGAAATAGCCCTAACTATCTTGCTGGCAAGTTTTACACTGGTATTTATTATCGTTTGTATCACTTTAAAGCCCTTTGCAGACTATGCCGAAACTCCTATCACCATTGCGGCTCTAATATCCTTGTTTGTATGTCTGATCCCTACCACAATAGGTGGCCTTTTATCTGCAATTGGTATAGCTGGCATGGACCGTGCACTTCGTGCAAATGTAATTACCAAATCTGGTAAGGCGGTAGAAACAGCGGGTGACATTGACGTTCTTTTACTCGACAAGACAGGCACAATCACGATCGGTAACCGTAAAGCAACTAATTTCTATCCCACCAGTAGTATTTTAATCAAAAAGTTCACAGATGCCTGTGTTTTAAGTTCGTTGGCTGATGAAACACCCGAAGGCAAGTCGATCATTGAGTTGGCCAAACAGCAGGATCCGGATGTGATCAAGTCGGCCCCTCAAGGCTCGGATTTTATCAAATTTACAGCAGAAACCCGTTCCAGTGGCATCAATACACCTGATGGTAAAAGAATCCGAAAAGGTGCTTTTGACTCGATGCGCAGCATTGTAATCAAGGCGGGACATATCTTTCCCGCTGATATAGAAGAGCAGGTGAAAACCATATCCTCGAACGGTGGTACGCCGCTGGTTGTTTGTGAGAATGAGGAAGCATTAGGCGTGATCGAACTACAGGATATTATCAAACCCGGTATCAGCGAACGTTTTGAGCGCCTGCGCAAAATGGGAGTTAAAACAGTGATGGTAACTGGTGATAACCCGCTTACCGCGAAGTATATCGCAGAAAAAGCCGGTGTTGATGATTTTATCGCCGAGGCTAAGCCTGAGGATAAGATGAATTACATTAAAGAAGAGCAGGCTCTTGGCAAGCTGGTAGCCATGATGGGTGATGGAACAAACGATGCTCCGGCTCTTGCACAAGCCGATGTGGGTGTGGCTATGAATAACGGGACGCAAGCTGCAAAAGAAGCGGGCAATATGGTAGATCTGGATAATGACCCAACCAAGCTCATCGAGATCGTAGAGATCGGGAAGCAGTTACTAATTACCCGTGGTACACTCACTACGTTTTCTATCGCCAACGACCTGGCCAAGTATTTTGCCATCGTACCGGCCTTGTTTATCACTTCGATCCCGGCTTTGCAGAGCCTGAATATCATGGGCTTGAATAGTCCGGAGAGTGCAATCATGTCGGCGGTAATTTTCAACGCGATTATTATTCCAATCCTGATTCCGCTCGCGCTGAAAGGTGTTGCTTATAAACCTATCGGGGCCAGTGCTCTGCTCCGCAGAAACTTATTCATTTATGGCCTTGGCGGTGTTATCGCACCATTTATTGGAATTAAGGTAATAGATATGGTTGTTGGTTTATTGGTTTGAGAGGGAGGGGATAGTGGGGAATGGGGAATAGAGAATAGAGAATAGGAAAAAGAGAATAGGAAATAGAGAGTAGGAAAAAGGAAATTATGAAAAAATACATATTACAATCAATCCGCTTAACACTGGTGCTTATGGTGCTGTTATGCGTTCTTTATCCCCTGGCTATTGCCTTTGCGGGTAAATATTCCAAAGGTAATGGAGGTGGCGAGAAACTTAGCCGGGACGGTAAAACAATTGGGTATGTCCTGCTGGGACAATCTTTCACCAAGCAGGAATATTTCTGGGGACGGCCATCGGCGGTAGTTTATAACGCAGCTGGTTCTGCTGGTTCCAATAAAGGTCCGTCAAACCCAGATTACCTGAAAGATGTGGCCTCCCGGATCGACACGTTGTTGAAATATCATCCATACGCCAGACGCGGAGATATCCCTGCCGACTTGGTTACGGCATCAGGCAGCGGACTGGATCCCAATATATCCGTGGAAGGTGCGAAACTTCAGATTAAACGTGTAGCCGAATATCGTAAGCTGGATGAAAAGCAGGTTGCCGAGTTAGTGGATAAAAATACCAATAAGCCGCTGCTCGGATTGTTTGGGCCGGCATCGGTCAACTTGCTCAAGTTGAATTTGGCTCTGGAAAGGGTTGAGAATAGGAAATGGGGAATGGAGAATAGAAATAGAGAATAGAGATTAGGAAATAGAGAATAGGAAATAGAAAATAGAGAATAGGAAATAGAGAATAGGAAATAGAGAATGGAGAATAGAGAATAGATAAAAGGAAATAAGGGGGAATAGGAATTACTGGTTGGTTCTCTATTTACCATTTACCCTTTACCATGTACCATTCACCATGTACCCTTTACAATTTACCATTCATAATTGACTATTCCCGAAAAACTAAAAAATCATGAAAAAATTAACATTAATCATTTTATTAATTAGCACCTCAGTCTTTCGCGTTGAGGCTCAGGATGAACCTAAAATTAAGATTTCAGGTTACCTGGAAACCTATTACGGTTACGACTTTAACAGTCCCGCTGATAACACACGGCCCGCGTTTGTCTATTCACATAACCGGCATAACGAAGTAAATCTGAACCTTGGCTTTCTGAAAGCAAACTACGATGCGGGTAGTATCCGCGCGAATTTAGCGCTCATGTCAGGCACTTATGCTAATGCCAATCTGGTCGCAGAGCCAGGTGTTTTAAAGAATATATTTGAAGCAAATGCCGGTGTTAAACTGTCAAAAACAGCCAGCTTGTGGATAGACGCCGGTATTTTTGGTTCGCACATCGGCTATGAGAGTGCCATATCTAAAGACTGCTGGGCGCTAACTAGAAATATCGTATCTGATAATACTCCATATTATGAATCGGGAGCCAAAATCACTTATACCACGTCTGATGGAAAACTAACTATGGCAGCGCTATATCTCAATGGCTGGCAGCGCATCTATCGTCGAAACAGTAACAGTAAACCAGCGGGCGGAATTCAGGCTTATTATAAGCCAACAAACAAGATCACGCTTAATTACAGTAACTACCTCGGCACAGAGGGAGCAGACACTGTGCGCGTGCGCAGGTTTTACAATAACTTTTACGGGGTATTCAAGTTGAGTGAAAAATTGGGATTGACTGCGGGGATTGACTACGGCGTTCAACAGCAGGCGAAGGGAAGCAGCAGGTACAATTATGTAATTGCGCCAGTAGCTATTGCCCGTTACCAGCTTGCGCCAAAATGGGCAGCAGCTGCACGCGCGGAATACTATGAGGACAAAGATGGTGTTATCATTGCTACCGGAACCCCCAACGGCTTTAGGACTACCGGGTATTCCTTAAATTTTGATTACGCACCTGCGCCCAGTGCATTGATCCGGCTGGAAGGCAAGCTTTACGACAGTAAAGACAATATCTTTGTGAAGCAAAGTGGTTTTAGCACCAATAACGCTCTAATAACCGCAAGTTTTGCAGTATCATTCTGATAACAATTCAATAATGGACCCCGAAGCAAACAAGGATCAATCGGTAAAACATTTCCTCGACCTGGTAAAAAAATCCCGGCGGGGTAAATTTAAGATTTATATCGGGATGAGCGCCGGTGTGGGCAAAACGTACAGGATGCTGCAGGAGGCACATGCCTTGCTGCGCAATAACGTGAACATTCGAATCGGCTATATTGAGACACATAATCGCGCTGAGACGCATGCTCTATTGAATGAAGTGCCAATTATTCCGCGCCGCAAGATTTTTTACAAGGGGAAAGAATTGGAAGAAATGGATGTAAATGCGATTATCAATTCCCGTCCCGAAGTGGTGATTGTTGATGAATTGGCACATTCAAATGTTGAAGGCAGTAAGAATGGTAAACGCTGGCAGGATGTGCTGGATATATTAGAAGCGGGTATAAGTGTTATATCGGCTGTAAATATTCAGCACCTGGAAAGTTTGAACGGGGAGATTGAAGAAATAACCGGAATTCAGATCAGGGAACGAATCCCGGATAAGATCCTGGAACTGAGTGATGAGATCGTCAACATTGACCTGACAGCTGACGAACTGATTGATCGTTTAAAAGACGGAAAAATTTACGACAAGAGTAAAATCGAACGAGCTCTGCAAAATTTCTTTCAGTCAGATAAGATCCTGCAACTTCGGGAGCTTGCACTTAGAGAAGTAGCGCACCATGTGGAGCGCAAAATCGATGTCGAGATTCCGAAGCAGATCAAACTTCGGGCTGAAAAGTTTCTTGCCTGTATATCATCTAACTCTGAGACTGCGAAGGTTGTGATCCGAAAAACGGCGCGGCTGGCATCCTACTACCGATCATCCTGGATTGTGCTCTACGTGCAGAGCAGCAGCGAAAGCAGTGATCGAATCCGGCTGGACAAGCAGCGCCACCTGATCAATAATTTTAAGCTGGCTACCGAACTGGGTGCTGTAGTGGTAAAAGTGAAGAGTGATCACATCACGCAAAGTATTATGAAGTTGGCAGAAGAACGCGAAATCACGACGATTTGCATTGGTAAACCGCATTTTAATTTGTTCCAGATCATCCTGCGAACAGCAATATTTAATCAGCTGCTGAACAAAATCTCAGCTACAGAAACAGATTTAGTTATTTTGTCCTGATGACTCCGGTCATTAATAAATTTATCATCATGAAGATAAAAACCAAACTTCGCCTCGGCTTCGGATTCCTGTTCATAGTGGTGCTCTTTTTTGGAGCAGTTTCCCTATTCTATATGAACCGCATTTCCAAAAGCTCAGAAGTGGTACTGAAAGATAATTACGAAACCATAAAGCTTACCGGCGAAATGCGGCGCTTGCTGGATGAAGCACAATTTCCACTTTCGCCAGCTAGCATTACCCGTTTTGAAAAAAACCTGATCGCCGAAGAGGGAAACATTACTGAACCAGGGGAAAAAGCGGAAGTTGAAAAATTGCGCGAAGCTTTTGAGAAGCTTAGCGCTTCAAACACCACAGCAGGTGCATTCCAGGGCTCACTGGTTGAAGCCCGGGTACATCTTCGGCAGATCGACCAGCTGAATATGCAGGCTATCCGTAGAAAGAATTCAGCTGCGCAGCAATCCGTAAAAAACGCCACGGTCTACATTGGTTTGGCAGCAGCCCTGAGCTTTATGGTTTTATTCAGCTTTATCGTAAATTTTCCCGGCTTTGTGGCCGATCCCTTGGCAGAGTTACTCTCGGGAATCCGCGAAATTAGCCAGAAAAATTACCGGCAGCGGCTGGAATTCAAAAGCAATAATGAGTTTACGGAACTTGCAGATGCCTTTAACGAAATGGCTAAGCAGCTTAACGAATGGGATAGCAGTAATATCGCAAAACTAAAATCTGAAAAACTACGGATCGAGGCAATTATCGGCGAAATGAGCGATGCCATCATCGGGGTGAATGAGCAGAACCAAATTCTGTTCATCAACGATGTGGCTCAGCAGATCTTGAATCTGGAAGGCCGGGTTGTAGTAGGTAAGAATGCGGAAGAATTAGCACAAAAAAACGACCTCCTGAGAAGTATACTGAAAAATCGCACCGACGAGCAAATGAAGATCTTCGCCGACGGAAAGGAATCTTATTTTCAACTGGACAGTCGTGAGATTAATGTTCCAAATATTGAAAAGAACGAAGACAGCCCGATGCTCCGAGCAGTCAGGCCAGCGGGTAAAGTTTATGTACTTCGTAACATTACACAGTTTAAAGAGCTGGATACGGCGAAAACGAATTTTATCGCTACAGTATCCCATGAGCTAAAAACCCCCATCTCGTCGATTAAGATGAGTTTAAAACTGCTCAGCGATGATCGCGTCGGGAAAATGAATACAGAACAACTCCAATTAGTGCAGCACATCCGGGAAGACAGTGACCGCCTGCTGAAGATCACCAGTGAATTACTCAATCTCTCGCGCGTAGAAACCGGAAATTTACAACTCCAGTTTAATCCTACCGATCCGAGTATGATCGCAAATTATGCTATCGATGCCATTAAACTTCAGGCTGAGCAAAAGGGCGTTAAGCTTGAATTATTTAGCCGGGATACGCTTCCTCAGGTGATGGCAGATTCAGAGAAGACAGCCTGGGTGCTCATCAACTTTCTTTCGAACGCGCTCCGTTACAGCCCCGAAAAATCCCGCATTGTGATCCAGCTGGCAGAGCGTGAATCCATGGTGGAATTTTCTGTGCGCGATTTTGGAAAAGGCATCGATAAGCAGTATCAGCAACGGCTGTTTGAGCGTTATTTCCAGGTACCTACTGACGGCACCAACAAGTCCGGCTCGGGTCTGGGACTTGCCATTTCAAAAGACTTTATCGAAGCGGAAGGCGGAAAAATATGGGTTGAAAGCGAGATTGGGGAAGGCAGCCGGTTCTGTTTTTCGCTACCGATGATCTAAGAAACTTTACCAGAATGGAAACATACCCTTTCATTTCGGAAGGGTTTACTTTTATAAATATTTAGTTGTATACAGTTTACTAACTGCATTACAGTGGGTTAAGTGAATTCATATCATTTTGGTGTATCTATTGAAGATAGAATCAACCTTCAGTAGCTAGACTTCCTAATTTTAATGGCAAATCATAAACACGTTCATAAACTATCAGCCGCCGGGCTGTTAATCAGTCTTGGAATTATTTACGGAGACATCGGTACCTCACCTTTATACGTTTTCACTGCCATTATAGGCAACCGCATGATTACTCCGGAGCTGGTTCTTGGCGGACTATCCTGTATCTTCTGGACATTAACCTTACAAACGTCAGTTAAGTATGTGCTGATTACCCTGCAGGCAGATAATAAAGGTGAAGGGGGAATCTTTTCCTTGTATTCACTGGTGAAAAGGAAAGCGAAGTGGCTGGTTATTCCAGCTATGATCGGTGGCAGCGCATTGCTGGCAGACGGAATTATAACGCCGCCTATCACCGTTTCGTCGGCCATTGAAGGTTTGGAAATCATTTACCCCGGACTGCCAACTATCCCTATCGTGATTGCGATTCTCACAGCCTTGTTTATCATCCAGCAGTTTGGAACTTCAATCGTTGGAAAAGCTTTTGGCCCGGTAATGTGGGTGTGGTTTACTATGATTGCAATATTGGGAGGATTTTATGTAGCACAATCACCTGACGTGCTGAAGGCGATTAATCCGTACTACGCCTACCACCTGCTTACAACATATCCTGAAGCTCTATTGATCCTCGGCGGAGTTTTCTTATGCACTACCGGGGCGGAAGCACTCTACTCCGATCTGGGACATTGCGGCCGGAGCAATATTCGAATTAGCTGGATTTATGTAAAAACATGCCTCTTGCTTAACTACTTTGGACAGGGCGTTTGGCTGCTGCAACGAACGGGAGAGCAATTAGGCACAGATAAACCTTTTTACCATTTGATGCCCGATTGGTTCCTCCCCTACGGAATCGGCATAGCAACTCTGGCTGCCATCATTGCAAGTCAGGCTTTGATTTCCGGTTCATTTACCTTAATCGCGGAAGCAGTACGGTTAAATCTCTGGCCAAGGGTGAAGATCAATTACCCGTCACTGCAAAAAGGGCAGCTCTATGTCCCATCGATGAATTGGATCCTCTGGGCGGGATGTATCCTGGTTATGCTCGTGTTTAAAGAATCGGCCAGAATGGAGGCAGCTTACGGCCTGTCCATCACTGTTACCATGCTCATGACAACCATTTTAGTATCGGTATTTCTCCAACGCCGTAAATACCCCAATTATCTGATCGTACTATTTCTCGTTGTATATGGAATCATCGAATTAACTTTCCTTTCGGGAAACATCGCGAAAATTCTTCACGGGGGCTGGTTTACCTTACTGCTGGGATCAGTTTTATTTGCCGTGATGTGGGCCTGGGCGAAAGGCAGACGGATCCGCAATAGCTATGTGAATTTTACTGAGATTTCTGATTACTATCCCGTTTTAAAAGAGTTGAGCGAAGATGTTTCCGTTGCAAAGTATTCATCCCAACTTATCTACCTCACCAGCGCCAACTTTAAATCTGAAATTGAATCAAAGATCATTTATTCTATCCTGCAAAAGGCCCCTAAACGCGCTGATGTGTATTGGCTGATCCATGTGGACGTGACCGATGAGCCATTTACAAATGAATATATGGTTGATTTCCTGATCCCCGGAAAACTGATCCGAATCGATTTCAAACTTGGATTTAAAGTTGACCCGCAGATCAACAGATTGTTTAGAGTGGTAGTAGAGAATTTGGTGAAAAACGGGGAAGTGGATATTACAAGCAAATATGCGTCATTAAGCAAGCATAAAATTATTGGTGATTTTCGTTTCGTAGTGCTGGAAAAGGTTTTAGGCACAAGCACCCACATGAGTTTGATCAATCGATTTGCAATTAACCTCCATTCTGTACTACGCAAACTGAGCATTTCAGACGCGAAAAGTTTTGGGTTGGATATTAGTTTTCTTACGGTAGAACGGGTTCCTCTGGTTGTTGAGGTGAAAGCAGTACATGGCTTGAAGAGGGTTTAATGATTTTCGTTACGGATAAATACAAACCTGCCCCTGGCCGACAGGCAAAACAGAAGCGATAACATCGTCTCTAACTTTAGTGTTGTACATTTTCTCTATGGCCCACCCGATCAAGTCTATTGCGGCTAAACAGCCTGCTGCTGTGCCAATATTCCCTGTCGTAACTAAATGGGTATCCGTAATGACTTCAACGCCATAACTTCTTAATTCGTCAAATGCGGTGGGGTAAGTAGTTGCAGGGAGCCCATTTAGGTGGCCAAGTGCGGCAATAATTAGCGCTCCTGAGCACATCGAACCTATTATTTGCTTTTCAGGATCTAAAGCGAAACGATCAAGGAAGTTAAGGTCTTTGATAACGTTTCTTGTACCGGGCCCACTGCCAAAAAAAACAAAGTCTGCATCATTACAGTCGTGAATATTTCCGTGAGTTGCCAGATCCAGACCACACACTGATTTATGAGAACTTTCAGTCCCCACGATCTTTACCTGAAACTCCTTATCCCTGAATTTCACCCTGTTTAGTAAGTCCCAGGGTAAGAAAATATCCACATCTGTAAATTTGTCAAACGCTACAATACATGCTTTTTTCATAATATGCTTTACTTTAAAAAGTTAGTCGGTTGGCACAAAAGAGTCTAAACAAGGTTCTGCGGTGGGTTGGAAGACAAATGTGTCATTAATCGCCGGTGATAATTTATCTGACCTAAATGATAAGTTAAGTGAGTAGCAAGATGGATCAGAACAAATTGGGTAGAAGCTTTTTCTTCAAACAATAAAACAGGATATTCTTTTTCCAATAACTCATTATCAAGTTTATCGAGAGATGAAAGTACAACATCAATAGTGTTTTTTACCTCTGCCAGTAACCTGATTTTCGGAATGTTTTTTAAAGAAAATTCAGCCTCCCTGTCTCTTATGTAACCCGTTTCGCCAATTTCCTTGCCGATATACGTGTTCAAATTGCCAGTTAAGTGCAGGCAGAGATTACCGGTAGAGTTTGGAATTTCCATAACGGTCTTCCAGATTTCTTCTTCGCTTTGGTATAGATCTATTTCCGTATACAATCTATTTAAATCCCTTACAAATAAGAATTTCAAAACTTCTTTCAACATATATTTGTACCTTAAAATTCCTTCAAATATAATGTCTGCTTAGCGCAGAGATGAGACCGAATATTCCAATAACGCCAATTTTAAATTTCGATGCTGTAATGGTAAGTCATCCAGATCGGGAGTAGTATAATTTTCTATAAATGAAAAATGGTAGTCTTTATAATAGCTTATGATTTTGTTATTGTCCGCCCAGGTGTCTATCCTGATATAAGGCCTTTTCAATTCCCGGGCGTGTTTCGTCGCCCATTCCATCACTCTTTTAAAAATCTTTTCACCTTTAAATTTTCTGTCTACAATTACGCGATGTAAATAGATAGCATTTCCCTGATCCTTCTCCCGCCATATCAAAGCATCGCTGTAGCAAACACTAAAAATGCAGACAATTGCATCCCCATTTACTATTTTGAATAATTGCTCATTGTTAATCTCAGCTTTGACAAACTCTTTGTCATAATTAGTCCACCCAATATAATTTTTTTCCTTCTGAAAGCTAATTGCCTCTTCAAATAATCTATAAATTTCGGGCAAATCACCAGGAATCGCGCGTTTAACCTCCAAATCCATTATTCATTGATTAGGTTTTTGTCAGCGGCTTCAGTTGACAACGCAAATTTGACAGTTGATTCAGCATGTATCTGGGTGGTATTAAAAACCGGAACATTAAAATCCTCCTGCGACAGAAGCAAGGGAATTTCAGTACACCCTAAAACGATTGCTTCCGCGCCCTGGTTAATCAACGTATTCGCGATTCTGATGTACTCCCTTTTTGTAGTTTCCGCAACAACACCTTTACCTAATTCCTGCACCAAGGTTTCTTCTATATAATCTCTATCCTGCTTTTCAGCCGGAACAATTGCTTCAACTCCATGTGACAAAAGCTTATTCTTATAAAAGTCAAGTTCCATGGTATAGGAGGTGCCCAGTAATCCAACTTTACTGATATTTTGTTTTCGGATTGCTTCTGCAGTGACCGATCTGATATCAATAATTGGCAAATCTGTTTTCTCTGCAATTAGTTCTGCAACTATATGGGCTGTATTAGCACCCAGCATAATGACTTCTGCACCTGCTTTCTCAAGATTCTTCACGGCAGTTAGCAATAACTTAAATGTACCCTCCCAATCATAAGCTGCATTACTGCTACTAAATTTTTCAAAGTTTAATGAGTAAATTATACATTCAGCAAAATTTACTCCTCCCAATATTCTATTGGTTTCTTCATTTATAAAGCGATAGTAGTCCACTGTTGAAGTCCAGCTGATACCACCTACAAGGCCGATTTTTTTCATGTTTAATTTTTAATTGTTCTCTCTAATCATATTCTGGTTCCCGGACCTACCTCGTTGTTTTTCAATTTAACTTCGACCAATTTTCATCTTGAATTAATTTTATAATTTACCGGGTTGATCCTCAGGGAAACGGATTTTCATTTTACTTTCCAATATTTTTATACTCCGCCATATAAATTACGCATATCATTAATATACCGTTCGGTATATTAATGCGCAAAAAAAATCAAGGTTTTAAATTGATGGTTCTGTTTTTAATAAAATCATTTCTGACTTAATTCAAATATTTGATCCACAACAGAAGCAAATATAAAAATATTATATACCTATCGGTATATTTTTTTTTATTCCTGGTTGTAGTATCGTTTATACACTCAGTTCTTTCTTAAAAAATTCCTAATCCTGGCCGAAAGTGGCTTTTCAGTGTAAAAGATGAAGATGATTGCGAGGATCTCAAAAAATATAATTATGACAGCGCGGGATACCTGTGATCTAATGTCTGCCCCATCGCAAAAGCCCATGGCCATATCATAAAATGCTACGAACAATAGCAGCCGGTAGGTTAAGAGGCCAACCCGAGTCATGGATTTCTGGAGTTTTGTGGGGTATTGCCCATAGTCCCACCCTGGTGGAAGTAATTCTGCAGCTGATACTTCGAGGTATTCAGCTGCAAGGTCTACATAAGGTTTAGCAGGAACACACTCACTCCGCTCCATGCGGGAATATTTGGTCTGGTTAATTCCCAGCTTCGAACTTATCGCATCCTGGCTGATTCCTTTTTGCACGCGGATGCAGCGGAGGTTCTCTCCGAAATTGAAAGTTTCCATGAATAATGTTGCTGACGCCTAAATCGTACAGAAGATATTAGAGCTAAATACGATCAATCAGGTACTTCTTGTCGATAATATATTTAGCCATGGGCGAGGCTTCGCCTACGTAATCGCCAATTTCATGTGAGTCAAGTGAAATTACGTTCAGATTAAAATCCTTCCGCCGGCTGGGGATCACCTCCACCGTTGCCTGTTGGCTGCCGGTGCTTTCCTGCGGGACAAATTCGACCGAGGTGTAACCCCGGTCTTTTAATATTTGTATAATATCCTGATTGACTTCCATGTATGATTTAAGCATTTGATGAATAAATTTAAGACTATTTTATGGTTTGGCCTCAGTTAAATCCCAGCCTTCTTCGCATTTTTTGCATTCGATGACTTTCTCTTTAAGAACTTCTATTGACGGTTGGATTTCATCTTTCTGACAAGCTGATGTGAGGATGATGATGAGTGCTGATAGGATTGTGATTTTTTTCATGGCAAATTGGTTTTTTAGATGATATATTGGGTTGATTAAATGCGATATGATCAGGGAGATTATTTCGTTTTGAAGCTGCTACCATAGTATATACCCGCTCGAGCGCTATTACGCCATCCATCAGGATCATGCCTGTTGTACAAATGCGCTGTACAACAGGGAAGATGCCGGCGATCAGGGTAACCATAGCGAGAAATTGTCCTTTTGAATAGGTATGATCCATGACTAAAAAGGAACTGTAAATAAGAATCCCCGCAAAGAAGGCTGAGCCGATGAAATCAAATCTTAGCGAAAGCCTGCGGATCGTGGTTGAGAACCTTTCTGTAGATCCAATGAAATCAAAGAAGCCGTTCTTTTCCAGATCTGGTGTACCGACGGCTTGTTTTAAGTTATTAACAGTGGATATCAGGAGATTATTAGTGCGACAAAAGTCTGCGGTGAGCTGGCGCTGATGTTTCTTTAAACCGTATGCACTGTATAAGGCGAGGCTAATTGTAAGCGCTATAAAAACAAGAATTGAAACTGCTACCGGAATGGAGTAAGTGAACAGAAATCCTGTGACCGAAGCGAGCATCACCATGTCTACCAGGATCAGTGTTACCGCGGTTGAAAATGCAACCTGGATGTTTTGTGTGTCATTGAACCGGACTACCATATCACCGGTTGTTTTACTTCTTAAGTACTGAGCTGGAAGATTTGCCAGGTGGCGGGAGAATTGGCGTACCAAATGGCTATTGAAAGTCCTGACCATGGCGATAATGATCCTGTGGCGGTAATTGACGATAAGAGCCCTTGCGATAAAGAGAGCTGCGAGTAAGCTGAGCCCTGTCGTCATATAGGTATAGTTACTCACCGGAAGGATCTTATCCGTTAACACCTGAAGATAAATTGCAAGGCTAAGTCCCATGAAAGCTGTTAGCAAACCGAGAAATGTGATGAGGATCAACAGAAACTTCTCGTAGTGGATGAGCGAGAACAGCCAGTGCCATTTACCCGTGCCTACTGCGGGTTTAAAATTCTTCTCCGGATTTAATACCAATCCGCATTTGCTTACCCAGCATTTATCCAGCGCCGCAGTATCCATTTCGACAAGGCCAGCAGCAGGATCACCAACCATGAAGGCTTTCTTCACCGGGTTGTAGCGGTAAAACACAATAAAATGGTTTAAGCCTTTGGAATTTACGGTGTGTAGTATTACCGGAGTATTTAGCTTTTGGAGATCAGGCAGGCTCATTTGGAATGCCTGAGCCTCAAAGCCTGATTCCCTGGCGGATCTTTTTAAGTCCAGCATGCTTGCACCCCCTTCCCTGCCCCGGACTAATTCGCATATCGTTGAGTAGTCGGCGGGAATCTTAAAATACCGCATGACCGACATCAGGCAGGCGATGCCACAGTCCTCACCATCGAGCTGGTGGAAAAACGAATTCCTGATATGCCGCTGTTTGATCCACTTCATGGTTAACCAGGTTGAATCATTAGGGTATAATAAGAAGTGAGTAGGATCCAAACGATCAGCCCGGGCAGATACGAGATCATGACAAATCTGAGGGTATGGTCGTAATTCCGCTTAACAAGCTTTTGCAGGAAATAAGCCAGCGACAGGATATATACTAATTCAAAAAGATTGAGCAATTGAAGTGGATACATCGCAGCAGCAGGGATGGAAACACCGGAGACAATTGAGTGGATTGAAAGGGGATAAAAGCCTGTCCATTGATCCAGGCCAGTTGGTGGATACACGAAAAACCAGGCAACCTTAATCGCAGCCGGAACCAGGAAGATCATCTCCGCCAGACAAACTATTTTGAAAATCGAAGAGTAGGAAGCTTTGATCTCATTTAGGTAAAATGTAGTATAGATTAGTAGTGAGATGAGGCTATATTTGAGAAACAATAAAAGGGCTGATGCCGTATACAGCACGAGTTTGAATTTTGGAGACGTGCTTAAAAGAACGGTGTTCCAGTTCAGGCCGCTGTCTTTAACTGCTTTCTCGTAGAAATCTGCATTGAGAATAAAGGTGTCGGCGGTGTATACTAATAACAGCAGTGCGGCTATGTTGACAGGAAACGAAACGACAGGACTTAAAATAAATTTGCTGTACATCATTATAGGATTGGCACAACAAAATTCAATGAAGTACCCCTAAAATGCTATAACCTGTAGTAGTAAATTAATACCAGGAGTATTTGTGAAACTCATTTTTTTTATGCATGAATAGCCCGATCGAAAACTATGTAACCTTTTCCCTGATGGGGATTATTTGCGCGGTGAGCCTGCTTGCGTTTAATAATAAAAGAGTCTTTCAATCTTTGATTCTTCACCCGGTGAGTGTCATACATAAGAAAGAATACTATAGAATCCTGTCCTCTGCACTGGTGCATAATAATATGCTTCACCTGGGCCTTAACCTCCTTATGCTGTATGTTTTTTGTTCAGGACTTGAAGAATCTGCCTCTGGTCCAGGACGACTAGGGTTGTTGATAATTATGGGGGCCAGCCTTCTTGCCGGTCATTTATTATCGGTAATCGCACATCGAAGAGATATAGCTTATAGTGGAGCGGGTGCGAGCGGAATTGCTATTGGATGTATGTGCAGCTATTTTATCTTCCATCCACTTAAGAGCCATGTGTCGATTCCACTAATAGATTCAATTCCCAATGTTTATGCTGCAGCAGGATACCTGGCGCTTATGCTGCTTTATAGCAGGAAAAATAATGGTGGGAAAATTGACTACAGTGTACATGTAGGCGGCGGCATTGGTGGTGCGGCCGTATCGCTATTGCTACAGCCATTCTTACTAACTAATGTTTTTTAAAGGGGCCAGCTAGGGCCCCTTATTACTTCACCACCAACCCAAACAATTCGGGCCAGTAGCAGCCGCTGCGGCACCAAGAAGTGCACCAACTCCACCGAAAAGACCCCCGACCGCTGCGGTGGCTACAATTGAAGTCACACAATCACCAGCTGCCCCTGGCAACAGATCCAGTTCTTGATCAGACATAATTCTCATAACAGATTTTTTAGGTTTCTTCTTACCATTAAGAATTAGGCTAAAATCTGTCGAAATAGAGATGGAAGCTAATACCAGAAGTAGTAAATTAGTACTGTAGCTAATAGGATTTCCGAATTAAATTACCTATGGAAGAACTTGTGGAAGAACTTGAAATTTGGGAAAAAGTCAGAATACATCGTCAACGGAAAGGCTATAGCCAGCAGGCTATGGCGTTTGAATTGAATATATCCCAAGGTGCTTATTCCAAAATGGAAAGAGGCGAGACCGAAATTGGGGCTAAGCGGTTATGTGAAATTGCCGACATTTTGGAGATCAATGTTATGGAGCTTTTACCGAAGTCTAAATATGGTAGCGGGATTAATGTTTTTGGTTTGAAAAATGCGTGGAGGAAATTCAGGGATTTTTTTCGGTTTAAGAAGTGAAAGGGAGGTAATGGCTGTGGGAAGAGGGCGCATTACCGTCTGGTAGTTCTGGCCTTCCTGGTAGGCAACTTGATCGGGATGGTTAGTAAGAGTTGGTAGGTTCCAGCCTGCGCTGGAATGACAAACGCGGTGGGGTGAGATGGAGGAGATTCCAGCCTTCGCTGGAATCGGAGTTTGGTTACTCCCTGCGGTTGGAGGTTTCTCCCTTGTGTCGAAATGACGGCGGCAAGTGGGTAGGAAGGGAAGATTTCTCCTCGCGGCGCGTGGCCGGCAAATGATTATAGCTCTCTTCGCTCGTCGAAATGCTGTCAACTCCCCATGTCGGGGATAAGTTATCCGGTGGAGCAACATTTGCCTATGAGAGGAATTGGAGAGCCGATTTAGAAAAGATCCGCTGAGTCGATATCGGTTTTTGGGTGAGTGAGTTATTTCGACGAGCGACGGCAAGGTTATTATTAAGGAACGACGTTACGCAAGGAGAAATCCCTACTCTCCCCCAACCATGTCTCGTCATCCCGAGCGCAGCGAGGGACCTCATGAAGAGCACAATCTTTTAAACATACAATAATATGTAAATCCCCATGGACATACAATTTCCTCCGCACAAATCCAACTACTCTTAGAACTAAATTACTACTCACAGTAGTAGATATGCCGGTCATTAGTTGACAATTTTAATGTCAACAAAAATTATGACAGCGCACAAGATGGACTACGACCAATATGAGCAACGCCTGGCCTTTCTAACTGAATTGGCGTCAAAGGGTAGGTTCCTCTCCCTATCGCAAGTCGCTTCCCATTTCGACTGCAGTAAACGGACTGTTAAGCGGATGATAGGCCATCTTCGGAACAAAGGTGTTTCTATTAAATACTCCCGCACTTTAAGAAAGTTCACAATTAATTTTGAAGGGGACAGATAATGGCCCCATGGCACTATTACCTTTATTTTATGAATGCCAGGCAATACATAGCGATCAGAACAATCATCAATTTCCTATTGATATTACTATGGACTTACGCCGCAGTAAGCAAACTGGCAGACTATGAAACAAGCCGCGGTCAAATGCTGAATCAGGCACTTCCGGAATGGCTGGAAGAGATCCTGGTATGGGGTGTTCCTGCTGTTGAACTTTTCACAGCGGCTTTGCTGCTTTTCAACAGAACGAAGTTCTACGGAACCATTCTTAGCCTGTTCCTTCTGATTTGCTTTTCCGCATACATCGCGCTGGTCCAGTTCAACTACTTCGATTATGTTCCCTGCTCCTGCGGTGGTATAATTGGCTCATTAAGCTGGGAGCAGCATTTTGTGTTTAACCTGGTATTTATCGTCATGGCTGCATCAGCCATCCTCCTTGAGAATCATCGAAGTTTATCATTCAAAAAACTTCATTAAAATATTATTTGCAAATGATCAGGATACGCCGAAAACCTGAAACAGAGTAGGCAAAAATTTAATTCAAATGCTATGAAAAAATTTAATGTTGGAGTTTTAGCCCTGATATTGGGTTTAACTCTTGCTGTTACAGGCAGTGCTTTCACACCTGCAACAGAAACTATCTATTGGTTTGAATCGAACGATGATGGAACTGTGGTTGGAGCGTATCTTCCGGGCGGACCGGCATGTGAGGAACCAGCAGGTGACTTATGTGCCCTGGGCTTCTCTGAGGAAGACATCCAGGATCCGCAAGCTTCGACTCCTGTGCTTACTTCACAGGCTCAAACTACACCTCTTAGTTATAACGACGATGAGAGTCGTAAAATAGAATAAATTATAAAAGCGATAGCCTCGCGGCTATCGCTTTTATTTATCTGGGGTTCTGCTCAACAGCACTCATTGCAATTACGTCCTGTGGGATAGGTAATACATATAAAGGGCTATTGGGCGTAAGCGTGTAAACAATTGTACCTATTGTGCGGCTAAGGGTTACCGCGAACTTAGGGTCCTGATTTAATCTCCGCAAATCAGACCACCTTCTTCCTGTGAAGACCAGTTCCTTTCTTCGTTCCGTCAGCACAAGTTTCAGGGCATCTTCATCTGTTGATGCTGTGAGCGGTGTAAAAGTTCCAGTCTTCCATCTTTTCGCCAGCAGGGTATTCAAATATTTAAGAGCTTCTGCCCTATTCCCGCTTCTTGCTAAACATTCTGCCTGAATAAGATACATCTCATTCAACGCAAAACCGCCGAAGAATTCCCGTGCGCCGGTATATGATCCAATGTAATTTATGACACTACCAGTTACTTTAAAAAACAGTGATTTCCGAAGATCGTTTGCTCCATACTGCTGGTAAAGTTCCTTGCTGACATCTAAATTGGCGACATTAAATCCATGTCCGTGTAAGATACTGGAGTGAAACATGACCTCGGGGCTAAATTGCTGGAATGTAAAAGCGCCCGCTGGTTTAACAGAATTATAGTCTGTGAGCCCGGCGCCAATCGCAAGGCAGGAATCTGCATATAGTCTGGCATTTTGATAATCCTGCATTTGTAAAAAAGTGGCAGAAAGGAGGGCAAATGCTGCCTGACGTGATGGCCGCGTTTTGACGTGCGCGGAAGATGGCAGATAACGCGCTGCAAGCTTTGCGTCGCCAATGATCTGATCGTACGTTTGCTTTACGGTTGCTCTGGTGGTTTTAACATTGATGTTTGATTCCAGTCGAAGCGGTATCCCTAAATCTGAAGATGCACTGGATTGAATGTAGGGTTTACAGAATTGCTGAGCCAACTGATTAAATGTCAGCGCCCGGAAAAATAGTGCCGATCCTTTGGCTAACTCGTATTCGGCATCACCTTTTTTATCTTCCGAAATACGGGCCAGTCCTTCCAGAGCCTGATTAGCGTAAAATATCCTACGGTAGCTCCAGTCCCAGTCGTTCACCAGCGAAGTTTCATATACTTCCTTTGCCCAGATAAAAGCATTCCGTTCCTGTACCTGGATGGTTTGATAACGATTGGGTTGTATATCATTGTCTCCAGCACTCAGTTCCCCCAGGAATGGAGTGTTATTATTCATTATTACGGTATTATCCAGGATTGCCTGAAGATCTTTGACCGTATGAGGCACTACAAGTGCCAGGTCTGGCTTTGCGTCCAGAAACTCTTTACCGCATGAAACGAGTGCGATAATAATAAAGATGAAGCTATAATAATATCTTTTCATGATTGTTAATTTTAAAGGTCTGCACTCAGGCCGAACGACCAGGTTTTTGGCTGAATGTATTGAACAGTGGGATAATCGGGATCTAATCCTTGTTTATTCGCCCGCCATAATATGCCGAGGTTACTGGCATAGACGTAGCAGCGAAGCTTTCCGGCGTACGAACCTAATAGCTTAAAGGTTGGTGTATACGAAAGATTGACATCCTGCAACCGAAGATGGTCTCCTTTTTCTACCAGTGAAGAAGAAAAAAGGTAAACCTGATCTCTGCTGGTATTGGAAAGTAAAGGAACTGAGGGCACGAGCGTGATCAATTCATCACCCGGTTTCTGCCAGCGTTTGGTATAATCCCGGTGGCCCGTCCAGCTATTAAACAGGGCATCGTATGAGATCGAATTACGTCTGAAATAATATCCCGCTTTCCATGTAATGTTTGCACTTAATTCCAGGCCTATAAAGCTGATCGAGTTGCGTAAGCTTCCAAAGTATGGCGGCAATTGTGGCCCCTTATCAATCAATCCATCGGATGTGATGTTACGAACGTAATTCACATAGTCCTTTCCCAAAACACCATTTGTGGTGACTAATGGATCTCCGTTAGCGGGATCAAGCGCAGCATCGGGATAAGCGTAGATACGGTACAAGGATTTCCCAACAACTGGAATTGAAAACCCGGTAAAATAAGATGAAACTGCCATTCCGCTATTATCGAAACCGGTGACTTTATCCCTTACATAACTGAACAATATATCGCTCTCCCATTTAACCCGCCCGGTTGTATTGCTTGAATGTAGCTGGATATCGGCGCCGGTGGTTTGCAGGGCGGCAAAATTTATCCGGTGTCGACCCAGATAACCGGTAGTCGGGTCAAGCGGCAGATCACCCAACAGATCCTGCCCATACTTTTTATACATCTCCAGGCTGCCTGAAATTCGCTTGTTCTTCGTTGCAAAGTCAAGTCCGAGGTTTGCAATCCCAACTTTCTCCCATCTCAGATCGGGATTTCCCGGACTCAGAATGGTAGCGACTGGCAAGCCGGTCAAAGGATCAGTGCTGTACCTTGCCGTGGTTAAAGCCGTTACGGTCTTATCGGTGTTCCCATTATAACCATAAGTGCCACGCAGTTTGACGTAAGAAAACCATCCAGACTTGAAAAATGGCTCAGCGCTTATATCCCAGCCTAATCCGGCCGACCATAAGGGCACCCGCTTTTGGTTGGTTTCCACGCCAAACAAATTGGAAGCATCCTGCCGTAAACTGCCCGAAATGGTATAGCGGTTCACGAACTCGTATGATGCGTTTCCATAATACGATACATATCGGTCGAGCTGATCAGTCAAGGGCGTGGTACCGGTGGGAATCGTGGCCGTATTGCGCGGAAGTGTTGGGAAGCGGGTTACATAGTCTATCATGAGCTGACTGTTGAGGACTTCACTATCATACCCGTATAGGCGGGAAGCATTCTTAAAATTATCGATCTCCCTCAGCTCTGCACCAGCAATGGCATACACCCGGTGCTGCTTCCAGTTATGATTAAAATTCAATTGCCCTCTACCCGAGTGTGAAGCAGTAGTCGAACTGCTTAGATTGAGAATTCCTCCATAAGGGATTGGATTGAATCCATTAGTTTGGGTGTATCGATTCAAAAGATCGCGTACCACAAAAGATTCCGGATCCTGGTTATTACGCGAGTTCTCTCCCAGGCGCTGGTATTGATATTTGAGCTCAGCACTTAAAAAATCGACGAATTTATATTTCAATCCCCCATTAATACGGATCTCGTTATTTGCCCGGGTATTATCGTTCAAATCTAATTCCTCAAGCGGCTTATACTGCCAGTTGAGCAAACCGAGGCTCTTTGCGCTAGCCGCATAATTCGAGCGATAGGTACGCTGTACTACTGCTGGAGTTCCGTCAGGTGATGTCAGGCGGGCATAAGGATAAATTGTTTTCCCGCTCGCAGGCGAAAGCTCGGTTAGCCCGATGCTGTTCAGACTAGAGTTAGTTTGAATGTAATTGACCCCTGCCGAGATCTCCAGGCCCTTTACAGCTTTGTAGACATTTTGTGAATTGAGCGTAAGCCTGCTATATCCATTACCCCGGGATTGCTGATCGTTGTTATCATATCCCGCCGACAGGAAGTAATTGATGGCAGAAGTTCCACCGCTTAAATTGAGGGAGGTTTGCCGGTTAGCACCCTGCCGGTAGAGATATTGTTCAGCGTCACTTCGGATATCCTGTTTCTCAAGCAGAGCGATCTCCGAGTTAACCTGAGCTGAAGTGAGCTTTCCGTCGCGCTGAGCGATAAGAAGTTCTACTACCGGGCTGACGATAACTTTAGACAGGTTATTTTCGTCGCCCGCGTAAAAATTCCTTGCGAAAAGCTGGCGTTCTAGAGCAATATGATCGGCGGAACTTAAAAAGCCGGGATTGTAAAACAAGTCCGGCCTCTCTGCGCGAGTATATACCGAGTTAAACTGAACTTTGACCGGCTGATTGCTGCGTCCTTTTTTGGTGGTGATCACAATAACCCCATTTCCCGCCCGGGCACCCCAGATGGAAGCCGCTGATGCATCCTTTAGAATGGTGACACTTTCCACATCATTGGGATTAATATTCTTGATATTCCCTTCGTAAGGGAAATTATCAACTACTATTAAAGGCTCAGCATTTGCGTAAAATGTACTTAAGCCGCGGATAGAAAGTGAAGGCTCAGTATCGGGTGTTGTAGCGAATCGCCGGGTAAAATTAAGTCCGCTTGCAGCCCCTTCGAGCCGACTGATTATATCGGGACCTACCCTTCTGTTTAGAACTTCGTTGTCCAGCTGGACGAATGAACCTACAGCGCGTTCTTGCGGAATATCCTGATAGCCCGTTGAAACGAGTACTTCAGTAAGAAGATTGTCTGCGGGAATAAGTGTTATACTGACTTCCTGATCTATGCGAAGTAGATTAAGGGTTTGAGACTTGTATCCAACGTAGGAAACAGTCAGTTGTCTTCCGCTTCCGTGTAAGATAAGGCTAAATCTGCCTGAGGAATCGGTAACAGTTCCGGCATCAGAACCGCTTTGTTTAACGGAAGCACCGGGTAATGGTTTTTCTAATGGCTGGGAGACTACCCGGCCTGTCACTTTGATCTGGGCCATCGCGCTCTGCTGGAACAAGAGCATAAGAAATAGGTAAAGAGTTAGTCTATTCATTTGAATTGGTTTTAGAATGAATACTGGTTGATTTTTCGGTGATGAATCCAATAACGAGCATGGGTACATCCCGCTTCTGTTTCGTGAGCTTTAAGCCGTAGCGTTTTAGTTCAATTTGAAGTGCCTGGATATCCCCGGAGGAAACATTCAGGGATATATCCGCAAGGTCATTATTTCCACTTTCGTCCATTATAGGCAGTGGCTGGGATTGGAATGCTGTGCCGAGCATTTCTACAAATTTTGACAAAGGGCGATTTTTGGAAATCAAGCTTTTGCCCGCATTTAATGGAGCAGACGGGGGTGCTGGCTTTTTAAGCAAGTCCTCATTTTCAATAGTTAAAACCAGCACCTGAACGCTCCTGGGTTCAACACGTCCAAAGATGTTTTCTTTTAGCCCGAAGAAACGGTTCAGATCATCCTGCATCATGGCAGCCATGGCGTGCACATCCTGTTCGCCGGGCAAGGCAAAATTGAAACTATAGCCGTTGGATTTGAACCACCGTAATTTGTCTTCCCCTGTTATATGATTAGGTAGTCTAACACGATCCCTAATATCTGCATTGAGTTCGACCAAGATCCTGTTATCCAGTCGAGTCCACGAATATTGTTTTTCGAAAGCTTTACGATACAGATGATCAATCGAATTATTGGTGATCATGATCTGTCCGGACGACATTAAGTTGTGATAGCCTATGCCATCAACGTAGCCTGTCAGCATCGACTGGTACTTCAGTTCCTTGCCTGCTCCACCATTTCCGCCAACGAGTAACGGTTCGGTTGATTTAAAATCGGTTTGATCCAGCTTCATGACCATATTACTCTTGTCACTTTTGGCGAGCATCTCTTTAATATTCTGGGCTGTTGCAGAGTAATGGGAGGTTATGGCCTGTACTTTCCCGTTAAGGATCCATACCTGATGAGGTACCGACTTATGAGGGAAAAAAGATTTTAAGAGCAAATCTGACGTTACAGACGGCAGCCTGATTGACCGCTTTTTAAGAAAAGGCTCCGCCATTGCAGCCGGTTGATAGGTAACCGGCATAATCACCAGCTCCTTCTTAAAGACCTGCTGCAAAGAATCCAGTTTTACCAGTGAGGGGATGCATGTTCCGCACCAGGTTGCCCAGAAGTCCAGGATCAGGAGCTTATCCTTAAACTCTGAAAGCTTCACACTGTTACGATCGGAGTTAATGATATTGTTGATGGTAAAATCAGGAAGCTGATCTCCAATTTTAAGTGGTTTAATTTGCGCACCAGCCTGGGCAAAAAAAAGGCAAAGCGTGGCCAGAGCGATGTATTTAATCGTTTTTTCCATGAATTGATATTCTTGTTTAATTGATAAGAAGAAAGATCAGAGTCTCTGATTTAAAGAAAAAAAAACAGCTCATTCCGGGCTGCAAATAACCAGGGCAATCAGGCTTAAGAAAAGATACGCGGCCCTATATTTTTCAAAAGTGAATATATAAAAGGTTAACTTACTTTTCATGCTGATTGGTAGATTTGGGTTTGATGCCATCGAGTAAGCAGCTTAGCCGCTCGTAAAGCGTAACGATATTCTCTTTTTCCATCGGAGTGCATGCCCCATACCCGTCGGTTACCGTAGCGGTAAACCATTTCCAAAGCATTTCTTTGGCTCCTGCAGCATCATAAAAATCAAAAAATTGTTCAGGCAGCAACGGGCTGGCTGGATGGTTCTTTAATTTAGCCATTGTATAGATCGGTTTGCACTTTCTTAAAAATTCAATTTGCTGTATGCGGGATTTCTAATCTAAAAAACGGCAGCCTTGGACTGATCTAACCCTGCCTGCCGGCAGGCAATTAACCACATTCAAAAAAGCGGCTGCCGTTAATGCGGTATAGCTTTATTCAGGATGCCTTTTCAGGGAAGCAAAGAGGCGATTAGCAGAATTTGCCTGGGGAGTTTCCCTGACTTCCTGCTTGGCGAGCCCTGCCATTGGATACTCTTCAAGTTCAGAAAGAACTGAAAGTAATCGTTCGAGGTCTTCAAAACTCCGCAAAGGCACCACAGCCTGCGAGGAACCAGAGACGGATTGCTCACCCTTGAAAAAGCTTTCAAAAGTAGCCGCAAGCTGCTCGTCACTTTTCAAGGCAGTGTGGGACAAACAGGTCTGAATCTTGCCTAGGGCTGCTTCCAGATTTGATTGATGTGATTTTGCACTCATAGTTATTAATTAATCTATGAGCCTTTAAGAAGGAACCAAATAAGGCGTGGAACCCACCTACTGCCTAGAGGTACTGGTATACCTGGGAACAAATAAGTGAGCCCACGCCTATG
>JAZKIH010000016.1:0-29362 GCA_040384965.1 Bacteroidota bacterium
GTGGAAGACGATACCGTTTATATTTATAATTATAGTCTTGTTCATGATCTTGTCTTAATTGGTTTACTCGGATGCTTTGTTTGAATTTGTCGTTTTTCGGCCCTTCAACGCTGTTTTCACAGAGTAGGAAAGCTCTTCCCAGGTCGTATCCAGACGTTTCAAAACTTCGGTTCCTGCCGGCGATAGGATATAGTATTTTCTTGGCGGGCCCGAAGTTGACTCCTGCCAGTTATAGGTAAGGAGGCCGTTGTTCTTTAATCTTGTCAGTAATGGGTATAAAGTACCCTCGACCACAAGCAAGTTTGCACTTTTTAGTTCTGCAATAATATCTGAAGCATATATCTCCCCTCGGGAGATAATCGAGAGAATACAGTATTCCAGTATTCCCTTCCTCATTTGGGTTTGTGTGTTCTCCACTATCATATCACAAAGATATATGCTTTAGTTGGTATTATGCAATACATAGTAATATATATTTTAACAATTGTTGTTTCGGCTGCAAAAGAATACAATTTATATCAGGTCAATTACATTGATAATCAGTCATTTATTTACTAAATGAATTATAAACACAGCTGCAGAAAAATGATTATTGGCCAAATGATAGGTTAATTAAGACCAGAAAGCAAGTTAAACCTGTGCGAAAACTAAATTTTGAAACTAATCAAGAAATGTCCATTAACACACAGTTAATTTTTCGTTTCCTGAAGAAATTACCGAAGAAATTAAATTTCTAGTTAAGCCAATTTCTGCAAAATTAAATTCTGAGTTGACTCCTGAATGAAGAATTAAATAAACCGAGGCCTTAAATTTAATATATTGATAATCAATAGTTTATATTAAAGTGTTAAAAACAATTAACAAAATACTTTGATGTAACTTGTTTGTTGCTCACTTTTGATATTCTAACCATTCTAAAGAACATCCAAAAAACAACAAACACAGACATTATGAAAAAACTTTTACAAAGTTTCTTTCTCGTGCTTTTACTGGCCTGTCAGGCTTTTGCGCAAGAGAGTACTGTAACTGGTACAGTTACAGCTAAAGAGGATGGCTTATCCTTACCTGGGGTAAGTGTGAGCATCAAGGGTACGACAAGGGGCACGCAAACCGGTCCAGATGGACGATTCTCCATTGCAGCTCCGTCAACGGCTACTTTAGTCTTCACATATATTGGCTATTCTACACAGGAAGCTGCAATTAACGGAAGACAAAACGTAAATGCCGTTATGGTTCTCGACACGAGACAACTAGGTGAGGTTGTTGTAACAGGTGCTTTAGGTATCAAACGTCAGGCTCGTGAGCTTGGATACTCCACAACAACTATTACAGCTAAAGACCTTAATCAAACCAATGTGACAAACATTGCCAACGGGTTAACTGGTAAAGTTTCCGGTTTGCAGGTGAATACAGTCAATAACGGTATCGATCCGCAAATAAGGATTACACTTCGTGGTGCCAGATCTATCAACGGTAATAATACCGCACTGATAGTTCTTGATGGTGTGCCAATACCGGGCGGCGCGTTGAACGCTATCAATCCAAACGACATTGAAGACGTGAACGTACTGAAAGGATCAAGTGCGACAGCTCTTTACGGATCAGAGGCTTCCAATGGTGCCTTAATTATCACTACGAAAAAAGGTAGCGCTTCGGGAAAACCAGCTATTATTTATGCTAATTCATTCCAGTTGAATAAAGTTGCTTACTTCCCTGACATTCAAACTAAATTTGGACCTTACGGTGGTGAAACAGTTGCAGACGGTTTCCGTGATCCAAATACTGGATTCGCATTATTCACCGGTTATGAAAACCAATTATATGGTCCGGCGTATGACGGTGCCACCTATCAGTTAGGAGCACCTCTTGCTAATGGTGATGTAAACATGATCACTTACTCTGCTAAAGGCAAAAGCCCAATCCAGGAGTTTTTCGAAACGGGTTTGACTGAACAAAATGATCTTTCATATCAGAGTGGCGATGCAGACAATGCGTTCTATATTTCAGCACAAAATGTTTATAGTTCAGGTGTGGTGCAGGATGATAGAAACCGTAGAAGTTCTTTAAGAGCGTCCGGAACAAAAAAATATGGAATTTTCCGGGCAGACTATTCTGTTGGATATACGAACACAAATGTTAATACGTTTGGCGTAAATTATTCCACCAATGCTACAACGCAAATAATGTATGCGAATCTGTTCCAGATGCCAGCATTTATTGACATTAACGATCTTAAAGACGCTAACAATAGTAAGTTCTACAATCCAAACGATTATTATAGTGCTTACAATGTAAATCCTTACTGGCAAATTCTTAATTCAAGGATTGATCGTAAGGGCGATACTTTCCTTGGCAATCTTAACCTGAACCTTAAACCAACTTCATGGTTTGATGTTACATACAGACTTTCTCAAAACTTCGGTACTAACCTTTACAAAGCAACTCGCCGTGAGGTTCAGTTCTCAGCTTATGCTGCTGGTGATCCACTACACGTGAGTAACATTCCTTCCCGTTATGGCGCGGCTAGAAAGGCACCTGGTTTTGTTCAGGATTATACTCAGTATGGTGACGGAACAACGAATCTGAATTTCAATACCAACCAGGGATTGTCTCGTTTACAGCAAGATGTATTCTTGAAATTCAACCATACGTTTTTTGATGATTTCAAAACTGACCTGTTAATTGGTAATACAATCTGGCAGTCAAAAGCCCGTACTCAGAATGATCAGAGTGCTAACTTACTTATCCCGGATTACTACAACATTAATGCAATCGCTGGTGTACCTACGGTAAGCCAGGCAGAATATTTTATCCGTCAGATCGGCGTTTTCGGTGCCTTGAATGTTGGATACAAAGACTTCGCGTTTGTTCAGGTTACCGGACGTAACGATTGGGATTCAAGATTATCGAAAGATACCAGATCAGTATTCTACCCTTCCATTTCCGGATCATTCGTATTCACGAATGCTATCCCGGCATTGAAAGACAACAGAATATTATCTTATGGTAAGTTAAGAGGAGCGGTAAGTCAGGTAGGACAGGTTACAATTAGTCCTTACTCAATTAACGATATCTTCACAAGTTCACCAGGTTTCCCTTACGGTGGTTTAGGTGGTCTTAATTTAGGTACTACGGACAATAACCCATTGTTAGAGCCGGAAATTGTTAATGAAGTAGAAATTGGTGCTGAATTAGGTTTCTTAGACGGAAGAATCACTGCAGGAGCTAGTCATTATAAGCAAAACAGTAAAAATCAAACTCTAAGTGTAGTTACAAGTGCATCTACAGGTTTTAACAACGCTGTTGTGAACGCCGGAGAAATAGAGAACAGTGGATGGGAATTTGACTTAACCGGAGATATCCTTCCTCGTTCAAATGATAAAATTGGATTACGCCTGGGCGGAACACTTGGATTATACGATTCAGAAGTTATATCGCTGATCCCGGGCAGTAACCAGTTCCAGCTTTCTGGCGCTGCAGGTGGTGTATATGCTGTTGTTGGTCAACCTTTCCCGGTTTATCAGGGTAGCGATTACTCAAGAGATCCTCAGGGCCGTGTTATTGTTAACGCTTCAGGTACAACTGCTGGATACCCTTCAGTGGCTTCAGGCCTGAGAAACTATGGAAGAACTACTCCGAAATATGTTCTTGGTCTTAATCTTCAAACAAACTATAAATTCATGACCCTTTCTGCTGTCGCAGAATACAAAGGCGGCCATGTGATTTATAATGCAATTGGATCTACGTTAGCCTTCGGTGGTATTTCAGCCAAGACAATTGAAGCAGACCGTCAGCGTTTCATCTATCCAAACTCAGTAATTCAAACTACACCAGGTGTGTATGTTGAAAACACTACTGTTCCGGTTGTAGATGGTAACTACGGTTTCTGGCAGTCGTCACAATATAATAGCGCAGTAACTCCATACATTAACAGCGCAGCATTCTGGAAATTGAGAGAAGTTAATCTTTCGTTTAACCTAAACAAATTTGTTAACAAATCTCGTATCGTAAAAGGTGCTTCGTTTGCACTGACAGGTAGAAACTTGTTAATGTTCAGACCAAAGGATAATAAATTCACAGATCCAGAGTACAATCTTGACGTTTCTAACGCGATCGGAGTAACGAATGCAAATCAAACGCCGCCAACAAGAGTTTTTGGAGCTAATCTTCAGGTAACATTTTAATATTCAATCATGAAAAAAATATTTTCAATCATAGCTATATTCTTCACAATCAGTATTGCTGGTTGTAAGGATGACTTTTTAAGCCTGGAAACAAACCCCAATACACCTTCGACGGCAACGCCGCAATTCCAATTATCAGGATCACAGGTGGTTTCAGCCAATCTGTATGAAGCCGCAGCGGTTACTGCGGGAGGTGGTATAAGTGCAACAACCCAGGGTTATTTCGCAACTGCAGGTGTATGGATGGGTTACTGGACCAGTTCTGGTAACTACGTACCAAGCTCTGTACTAAATACAAATGCGTTTACAAATTCAAGTTACCAGATCTTTACGCCTTTTTATCTGAACTTGTCAAATTACAATGACTTGGAGAAAAAGAGTGCGGCAGATCCTACTTTGGTTCATTTCCAGGCAATAGCGAAAATTATGAAAGCGCTGGAATTTCAAACGCTTGTAGATACGTATAATAATGTCCCTTACACTGAAGCCTTCCAGGCGCCAGAAATCTTAACTCCAAAGTATGATAAAGGAGAAGTTATATACGACGATTTGATGAAACAGCTTGATGCGGCTATGACAGCTATAAAAGGCGCTCCGGCAACTGCTGTAAATCCTGGAACCGCTGATATCATATTCAAAGGTGATATGACGAAATGGGTTAAGTTTGCAAATACTATCAAATTGCGTTTGGCCATTCGTCAGTGGAATAAGCTTGCATCAAAACAAGGTGCTTTGAAAACGGCTGTTACTGCAACCCTGGCTAATGGATACATAGACCAAACATTCCAGGCTGCTGCAAATCCAGGTTACTCTAATGATGACGCCAATGGATTTAAGCAGAGCCCTTTTCATGTAAGTTATGCATTTACAGCAGCAGGCGCAGCTTCACTTCCGGGTGATTACTACAAAGCCAATGAATATGCAATCAACAAGCTTAAAACCACGAATGATCCAAGATTAGCTCGTTTGTACGCACCAGTGCCTGCAGACGGAGTTACCTTCTTCGGAAATATTTATGGTTCAAGCGCGCCAAAGAACAATGCTGGTACAAGCGGAATCGGTCCGGGCCTGCTTAAAGGTGCTACTATGGATGCAGTTCTTCTGAGTTCTTCTGAATCATTATTCCTTCAATCAGAGGCTGCTTTTTATGGTATACTTCCGGGAAGTGCACAGACATTGTACGAGCAGGGGATTACTGCTTCATTCACAACTCTTGGCGTAACGAATGCCGCCGCCGCCGCAACAACATACTATTCTCAACCTATCACGAATGTAAGCTGGAATAGCTCGACTGACAAGGTGCAGGCTATCATTAACCAAAAATGGACTGCGCTAAATGGTTATGGTAATGGAGAGGCATATAATGAGTATCGCAGAACTGGTTTTCCCAACAATGTGCCAGTGTCAACCCAATCATCTCAGCCGACCATCCCTAGCCGGATATTTTATCCTGTGAGTGAGTCCCAGCAAAATGGAGCGAACCTTGCGCTAGAAGGAACAATCAATCAGTTTACATCCAAAATATTTTGGGCTAAATAAAAGATCATGAACATGAAAATCAATATAAATAAAATAGCCACTGTATTCCTAGCTGTTTGTGCGCTCGGTTTAAGCTCGTGCCTAAAAGAGAATGAGGATACATATACAGATTTCACGAAAGTTGGAACTACCGTAGAGTTGCCATTAGCAGCGTTGAATCAAGAGACAAATGTTAAGGTAGTAACTAAAGCTTACACAGCCAGCGCGGCTGGCTCAGAGCTGGAAGTATTTGTGAATATCGCATCTCCGAAAACACTTTCAAGCAACCTCACGGTAACTTTAGGTGTTAACCCTGCTGCCTTGACTGCTCTTAATGCCTCGGGTGGCGGTTATATTTTGTTGCCGACAACGGGCTATACAGCGTCAAATATGACAGTTACTATTCCTGCAGGACAACGCGTAGGAAGTGTGAAAATCAAGCTCAATACTTCGGCTATTAGCAAAACAGAAAAGAAATATATTTTGCCAATATCTATCACCGATGCAGGTGGTCAGCCAATCAGTTTGTACAATACAGTTTCATATAATGTTCAAGTGAATTAGTTTATTTAATTTACCCAAAAAAGCCCCCGTTTTAACGGGGGCTTTTTTTTTGATATGTGTTTTGTAGTCCGCTCTAAATTCTCCTGAAATTTGTTTCCGCCGGTTCACCTTTTAGTGTTTGCTTTCATACGACTTCTGGAAACTCTCTGAAAATCAATACATAACGGCAAAATATAAAAATTTGCTTAGAAATTTAATTCGTTGATTTACAGCAGGTTAATCTTATTTGTTAAATTTTATTAACAAAATATTTTGTTGTAACGCCTTTGTTGCTCACATTTGGTATTCTAACCATATTCAGAATTAATCAACTAAACACAAATCAAGTATGAAAAAACTTTTACAAAGTTTGTTTCTGATGCTATTTATTGCCTTCCAGGCTGTGGCACAGGAGCGTACTGTAACGGGAACTGTTACAGACAAATTGGATGGCTTGCCTCTACCTGGGGTGAGTATTAAAGCGACAGGCACGACATCCGGCACTACAACAGATGGAAATGGCCGGTTTTCATTGTCAGTTCCTTCCGGAGCTTCGTCGTTAACTTTCACCTATATAGGTTACTTACCTCAAACTCTTTCTATAACCAGTACGTCAATGAATGTGGCGTTAACGTCAGACAGACGTCAGTTAAGTGAGGTTGTCGTTGTTGGTTATGGAACTCAATCCCGAAAAGAAGTAACGGGTTCGGTTGGTAGTGTAACGGGTGGCGCACTTGCTGATAAACCAGTTGCAAGTTTCGATCAGGCTTTAGCTGGTAGAGTATCTGGTGTTCAGGTTACTGTATCAAGCGGTATTCTTGGCCAGGCACCTCGTGTAAGAATCAGAGGAGTAAATAGTATTTCAAATGGTACTGAACCTCTTTACGTAGTTGACGGGCTTCCTATCGTAACTGGAAACCAGAGTGGTACTACTACTACTAATCCACTTGGAGATATTAATCCTAACGATATTCAAAGTGTTGACGTGCTAAAGGATGGTGCAGCAACTGCTATATATGGTTCAAGAGCCGCTAATGGTGTCGTTATCATTACTACAAAGAAAGGAATATCAGGGAAGCCGCAGATTGCTTATAACAGCTGGATCTCGACTTCTAGTGTAGCCAAAAGATTTGATCTTTTGAGTGCTGACCAATTTGTAACAATTGCAAACGAAAAATTGACAAACTCGGGCGGTGCTGCAGGTGCGGTTGCAAGTGGTATTAATACCAACTGGCAGGACGTAGTTTTCAACAAGGATGCGTTTCAACAAAACCATGCTCTTGCTGTAAGTGGAGCTACTGAACAGTCTAATTACTATTTCTCTTTAGGTTATAATGATCTTCAGGGAGCTATAAAGTCAAACACTCAAAACAAATATTCATTTTTCGGTAAAGTTGAGCAAAGCGCTTTAGATAAGCACCTTACATTTGGTGTTAGTGCGAATGTAGCTTATACAAGAAACTTTGGTTTGAATGCTGGTACAAACGCTCTTTCCGGAAACGTTGGTAACGCTATCAGAGCATTACCTAACGTAGTTCCAATTAACCCGGACGGATCTTACAATTTCAGTGCAGATCTTGCTCGTCTTGGAAGAGGAACAAATCTTAGAGAGATTGATGATAACTACACAAATATTGCCTTCGTTCTTGAAAATAACAAGTTCAGAAATCAAACTACTAACCTTATCGGTGGTGCTTTTGTGAATTTCAATGTTATTGACGGTCTGGATCTAAAAACTCAAATCTCTACAAATGGTTTGTTTGGAGAAGATTATCAGTACTATAGCCCTCTGCATGGAGACGGAAGAGGTTCTGGTGGTTATGCATTCCAGCAATATATTCCAACTTTCCGTTATGTATGGACCAACACACTTGGTTACAACAAAACAGTTGGAGATCACAATTTCGGCGCTATAGGCGGATTGGAATTCCAGAAATCAAGATACAGATCGTTTAATGCAAGTGCGACCAGTATCTCAACTGTATTCTTTGGAGGAGAAAACCTTATTACCAATTCATTCCCTCAGGCAACATTCGGATTAGGCGGAAGCGTTTCTGAGCAAGCTTACAAATCATTATTTGTAAGAGGTAACTACTCATTCAAAGGAAAATATCTGTTGAGTGCTACATTCCGTTCAGATCAAATCTCTTCACTGCCTCAGGGAAATCAGATTGCTAATCTTCCAGGTGCATCACTTGGATGGAGAGTATCTGAAGAAGGATTCTTCAAGAATTCTTCAGCTTTCAAATTCATTAACGATTTCAAAATCCGTGGAGGTTACTCTGAAGTGGGTAACACTGACATCGGTAACTATCCTTTTGCTGGAAACTTCAGTGCAGCAACTTACGGGTCTAACAGTGGATTGTTCTTCAGTCAGGCAGGTAACCCGGATCTAAAGTTCGAAACCAGTAAAAAATACAATGTCGGTGTTGATCTTGCGATGTTAAACAATCGCTTAAATGTAAGCGCTGATTACTTCACAAACGATGTAGATAACATTATTTTGTTCGTTCCAACACCATTGTCTCTAGGAGTACCAGGAAACGGTATTAACCAGAACATTGGTAGCATGAACAATAAAGGATTTGAATTTACTATCGGATCAACTAACGTACAGGGAGATAACTTCTCATGGTCAACTGATCTTAACTTAACACTTGTTAAGAATCAGGTTAAAACTTTGGCTAACAATAACTCTGATGTTGTATTTTCTTATAACATTCACAGAGTTGGTGAGTCAATCGCTTCTTTATACGGTTATAAATATGAAGGTGTAAATCCGGCTAACGGAAACCCTTTATACCGTAAAGCAAGTGGCCAGATCATTCAGGGAAATATAGTTACTCAAGCTTACAGTGTTTACGATCCTGCAAATCCAGGAACTGCTGGCGCTGCAACTACTTTAGCTGCTGCTGACAGGGTTGTTCTGGGTAACTCCAGCCCAACTTATTATGGTGGTTTCAATAACACTTTTACTTACAAAGGACTTGATCTGAATGTATTCCTTACATTCTCAGGTGGTAATAAAGTGATGAATGTAACTCGTCAGGAAAGTCTTTTAAATCAGAAATTCCTGAATGGAGGTACTGAACTATTGGACAGATGGACTAGTTCTAATACCAACACGCAGGTTCCGCGTCTTTATTATGGACGTGATGCATTTACTAATCTTACAGCAAACACAGTTTCTCGTTTTGTTGAAGATGGTAGCTTTATTCGCGGCCAGAACATCACTCTTGGATATACATTGCCAGTGTCAATGGTTAATAGCCTTAAATTCAACAAGGTTAGATTATATGCTCAAGTGATGAATGCATTCATTATTACAGATTACACAGGATTAGATCCTGAGCTTAACACAAGTGTGACATCGAATAGTACTGTTGGAGTTGATTACAACACAAATCCAATATCACGCACATTCGTTTTAGGTTTAAATGTTGGATTTTAATCATAAGAAACATGAAAAGTATTATAACAAATAGAATATTTAAAAAAGGGACGCTAGTGATGGGCCTTGCGGCTATCCTGGTTGTATCCTCGTGTAAAAAGTTCACGGAACTAAGTCCGCTTAGCCAGTTATCTG
Source organism: Bacteroidota bacterium (assembly GCA_040384965.1). GTDB lineage: Bacteria > Bacteroidota > Bacteroidia > Sphingobacteriales > Sphingobacteriaceae > Daejeonella. The sequence continues at coordinate 9,832 of JAZKIH010000016.1, forward strand.
AAACTACTGCGTTTTCAAATCCAGCGAATATTGAGCTGGCAATGAACGGGGTATATAACAGAGCGGCAGTTGGTACTTATAATGGCGGTGCTGGCCGTGGATATCCTTTTGGTGCTGCCTCAATCGAACAGGCTGAAATGAGAGGTGAGGACATGGTCAACCTGGCCACGTTTTATCAGATCACTTATGAAACTACCATTACAGCAGCTGCGTCAAGTGCGAATAACTGGAATATGTTCATTAACCTGTACTCAATGATCAACCAATGTAATGTGGTTATTGATGGGGTTAACGGAGCCGCAGCGGCGGGTACAATCACCCAGGCTGTAGCTGATGTTTATGCTGGTGAAGCTAGTTTCCTTCGGGCCTTAGCTCATCATGAACTTGTTATCAACTTTTGCCGTCCATATGTTGATGGTAATGGAAACAAGGCTGGCGTACCTTACCGTACAGTTGCTGTAACTTCAGCTGCCGGGGTTGCTGCGACTCTTGCTCAAACAAGAGGTACAGTTGCTGAGGATTACGCTAAGATCCTTGTCGATCTTGACTTTGCAGAATCTAAACTTCCTGCAACCAGAACCTCGAGTAAAATTACCCGTGCAACTAAAGGTGCTGCTATAGCACTTAAAACACGGGTAAAACTGCACATGAATGATTTTGCTGGTGTAATTTCTGAAGGTGCTAAATTGGGTACTTCTGCAGCGGCAGCGCCGTACACAAGTCCGATTGGTGGTTATTCTTTAACTGCAAGCCCTGATGGACCTTTTGCAAGTTTCAACAACAATACAGAATCAATATTTTCTATTGAAAATGGTTCAGCCGCAAATGGCGGTGTAAACGGAGCATTGCCAAATATGTTCGGACCGGCTGCTAACGCTCTAAATACTCAGGTTGGTCGTAACCTTGTTGCAACAAGTCCGAATCTTTACAATGCTTCGTTCTGGGTTACAGGCGATCTTAGAAGATCACTTCTTCAAATTCAGCAAACTACTGCTGGTGCACGTTACTTCTTCAATTACAAGTATCGTGACCCGACGACAAGTACGGACTGGGCTCCGATCGTTCGTTATGCTGAAGTGCTGTTGAATGTTGCTGAAGCTTATTCAAGAACAACTCCTCTTGATGTGCGTGCGTTAAACTTACTTAATGCGGTAAGAAACCGTTCGGTAGGTGTAACAGACAGATTCACAATTGCAAGCTTTGCCTCACAGAATGCTTTAACTCAGGGAATCCTGAATGAGCGCCGTGTTGAGTTTGCAGGAGAAGGCCGCAGATGGCCGGATATTACCAGATTATCGCAGGATCCAAATTTCCAGGTTGCCGGAGGTGGTATCCCTGCTAAAATCCTTGTAACCGCTCTTGCGGGCGACGGATCGAGTTGGAACACTACAACCCGTCCGGTAATTGTAGCTGCAAAAGCTGCCATTCCCTACACAGATTTTAAATATATCTGGCCTATACCTCAGGATGAGCTTAATGCTAATCCTAACTTAACTCAAAACCCGGGTTATTAATATTGGATAGAAAATGAAAATTTAGAACGCCTTCAGGAATCTGGAGGCGTTTCTGTTTTTATTTATCCCTGAAACTAAAAACAAATTGCCTGAAATGACAAAGCCACTCAATTTGAGTGGCTTTTGTGGTCCCGACGAGAATCGAACTCATATCTAAAGTTTAGGAAACTTCTATTCTATCCGTTGAACTACGGGACCGATCTATCTGATTTCACTTCCGCTCGGAAAAGCCTCAGATGGCGCAACAAAACTAAGCTTTCCTTCTGAATTTTCAGCCATCAGAATCATTCCCTGAGATAAAATCCCCTTAATTTCCCGGGGCTCTAAATTTATGAGTACAGAAACCTGTTGTCCAACAATGTTCCCGGGCTCAAAGTATTCTGCTATGCCCGACACGATAGTGCGCTGATCAATGCCTGTATCTACCTGCAGTTTCAATAACTTCTTCGTTTTCGCTACTTTTTCGGCGGCGATAATTTTCCCTACTCTGATATCCATTGCAGAAAACTGATCAAAGTTAACGTTCGGCTTTGCTGCAGAGGGTTCGATTTCTTCCATGGCATTAGCTGTTTTAGTATCCATCAGTTTCTTAATTTGAGCATCAATAACATCATCTTCGATCTTTTCAAAAAGAAGAGATGACTCGTTCAGCTGATGTCCGGTTGCCAGCAGGTCAGTTCGCCCCGCATTATTCCAGTCCTGAGCCTTCAAATTTAACATTTCAAAAAGCTTGCTTGACGTAAATGGAAGAAACGGTTGCGCCAGGATTGCCAGGTTGGCGGCAATTTGCAGCCCCACATTTAAGATAGTCTTGACCCGATCTTCATCTGTTTTGATAACCTTCCAGGGCTCTTCATCTGCAAGATATTTATTGCCAAGTCGTGCAAGGTTCATGAATTCAGACAAGCCCTCTCTAAAACGATATTGCTCAAGCGACGACGATATGCTTGATGGATAACTTTTAAGCTCGTCTATGGTCTTCAAATCGGCCCCTGTTAAGTCTGACCCCATGACAACCTTTCCGTCAAAATACTTATGAGACAGAACTAGTACCCGATTTATGAAATTTCCGAAAATTGCGACCAGCTCATTGTTGTTTCTGGCCTGAAAATCTTTCCAGGTGAAATCGTTATCTTTTGTTTCCGGTGCTGTTGCAGTTAATACATAACGGAGCACATCCTGCTTTCCCGGAAAATCTAAAAGATATTCATTTAACCAAACTGCCCAGTTTCGGGATGTGGATATTTTATCGCCTTCAAGATTTAGAAATTCATTAGCAGGAACATTATCTGCCAGATTATATTTTCCGTGAGCCATCAGCATCGCCGGAAAAATAATGCAATGGAAAACAATGTTGTCTTTACCTATAAAATGCACCAGTTTAGTGTCTTCATCCTGCCAGTATGTTTCCCAGTTATCAGTCGGCCTAAGTGATTCATTAACATAATAGCCCTCTTTCTTCTGACTCCCTAATGCCGGGTCGCAGAGATCTTTTGTAGCGGAAATATATCCGATTGGCGCATCAAACCACACATATAAAACCTTACCATCAGCACCGGCAACAGGTACATCCACACCCCAATCCAAATCACGCGTCATGGCGCGGGGATGCAAGCCGCCCTTTAACCAGGATTTGCACTGGCCATACACGTTTGGTCTCCATTCTTTGTGGGAGTCAACATACGCTTCAATCTGAGGCTGCATTTTATCAAGAGGCAAAAACCAATTTGTGGTTTTCTTCAGGACAGGCTTAGATCCCGATAAGGTCGAGTGCGGGTTTATTAATTCTGTAGGACTTAATGATGTCCCACATTTCTCGCACTGGTCGCCATAAGCATTATCATTTCCGCAATTTGGACAAGTACCTACAATATATCTGTCGGCCAGGAATTGTCCGGCAGTTTCATCAAAATATTGCTCAGTTTCCTCCTCGGTAAAAACACCTTTGTCGTAAAGCGTTTTGAAAAATTCAGAGGCGGTTTGATGATGCGTTTCAGATGATGTTCTGTGATAAATATTAAACGAGACGCCAAAATCTTTAAATGAATCGCCAATGACTTTATGGTATTTGTCAACAACTTCCTGAGGCGTAATACCTTCTTTTCTTGCCTTTAAAGTAATCGGGACACCATGTTCATCTGATCCGCAAATAAATACAACGTCATGCCCGGATGATCTAAGGTATCTCACATAAATATCAGCTGGGACATATACACCAGCAAGGTGGCCAATATGTACCGGGCCATTCGTATAAGGAAGTGCTGCTGTAACGGTGTATCTTTTATATTTCTTTCCCAAAATCTGAATATTGACGTTCCTTTTTTATTTTAATCGTCTGCAAAGATAACCGCTGGTGATCTAACTTTCTAATTGGATCGCGACTAGCGCCGAGAGCCAATTTAAAAATCTCTAATAACATTGGCTTAGTGTAGACCTGCCCTTTTTAAGAATTTCAACCAACGTACCTTTCCAGCCGCGGATTTCGCAAAATACGAAAAAGCCAGGGGACTTTGAATAACTCTGAAAGCAGGTTTTTAGACTGAATTTCAAAAGGGTATAAAAGTTAGGTTTTGTTTGTACCTTCTTTGTAAGTTGTTTGTCTCCAACCCCATTTAAACTAATGTCAGGGCAATATTAGACAAAGAAGGTACGACCATGACCACAACATGGTATTAACACGGGCTTCTACGAATCACAATTCACGGTCACAATTGCAGATTTATTGTATCGGCTAAATATTGACCTTTGTGGCGAGTTTATGGCAAGTGATAAGCGCTTATACTTGCGATCAATCAAAACACTCTTAATAAGGCTTAAATTAAGTCACTTTACAATGATCAAATATTTCCCGTAACACATCTTTTGGTACTTTTTTTTCAATTCGGAACTTTTGATTTGAAAACAATTTTTATACGCCTTAATTCTCATGAATTTTGATGATACTTAGTGTATCTATCATCAAAATACGTTGGTTTTTTATCCATTTACTTAATACTCCAACAGTTAAGCTGTGATTGGGTTTGGTCCGTATTTAGGATGATGGTTTGAATGCTCCTGCCTTAACTTTATTATATAACTGATTTTACCTAAAGGCCCGCTCCAATCCTCGACACCCCAGCTATGGCTGAATGCAAACCTTCGAAGAAAATGAAAGCCATATTATCAAAATTTGATATTGTATTTCTTAATTTGCGAAGCAAACCGAAATTTAATAAACACTACCACATTGATAACTCCCCCTTATTTAAAGAGAGGCGACACTGTTGCTATTACCTGCCCCGCAAAGAGCCTTCCTGTACCTATTGATGATGCAGTTGCTTTATTAGAGTCCTGGGGATTAAAGGTTGTTCTTGGCGAAACAGTCTACGCCTCCTGGCATCAGTTTGCCGGGACGGATGAACTTCGTACCGCAGATTTTCAAAAGTTTCTGGATGATAATTCTGTGAAAGCAATCTTTGCAGCAAGGGGCGGATACGGTACCATCCGTATAATCGACGACATTGATTTCTCCCGGTTTGAAGCCAATCCCAAATGGATCATTGGATTTAGCGATATAACAATACTTCATAGCCACATTAATGCTGTGCTTAATACAGAAAGTATTCACGGTCAAATGCCTCTGACTATTCCTGATGGAACTAAAGTTTCGTTAGAAACGCTGCGGAAAGCTTTATTTAATGAGCAGTTTGAGTATTCATACACCAGTTCGGTTGAGAATAAAAGCGGATCAGCATCAGGAGTGCTTATCGGCGGAAATCTAACATTACTGCTGATGATGTACGGATCCGTTTCCGAGCAGGATTATAAAGACAAGATTCTTTTTCTGGAAGATGTAGGTGAGTATTTTTATTCGATCGACCGGATGATCCTTAGTTTCAAGCGCTCCGGAATACTCGCGGGATTAAAGGGGCTTATTATTGGTGGATTTACGGATTTGAAGGATAACGATATATCGTTTGGACATACAGCGGAAGAGATAATTATGAGCCACGTGAAAGAGTATGATTACCCGGTGTGTTTTAATTTCCCAGCTGGCCATATTGAAGATAACCGGGCCATGATATTCGGCAGGGATGTGATTCTGACTGTGGAAGGCCCAACAGTTTCATTGAAATACTTAAGTTCTAATTAAAACTATGGCACTATTTGCCTCACTCGGAAAATACAGAAATACAGGATTATTAATAGTTCGTCTGGGACTTGGAGTAATGATGATGCTGCATGGATATCCAAAATTTCTTGGTGGACCTGACAATTGGGAGGCAGTAGGCAGTTCCATGAAATACCTGGGAATTACTTTTGCCCCGGCAGTATGGGGATTGCTCGCGGCAGCAGCTGAAACTTTTGGGGGATTCTTACTTCTTATTGGATTAGCCTTTAGGCCAGTCTGTTTAATATTAACTTTTACGATGATTGTCGCAAGCCTGACACATCTGAAAACTTCAGCTAATTATATGGACGCAGCACATGCTATAGAGCTGGGTTTTGTTTTCTTTGGACTGGCGTTTATCGGTCCGGGCAGATATAGCATTGACAAGAAATAAACCCTCTTTAGGAAGTGACTGTAAAATAGAAGCTCCATGTAATTCGTAGAGCTTCTGCTTTAGCGTTACTTTTTAACAGCATTCTTATTCACAAAATCACCGATTTTGGACTCTGGTTTCGCGAAGTAATGAAACTGCTCAGCCCATTCTAGTCCGTATTTCCTGGCAACTTCTTTATCAGAAGGAACCGCCCGGTGAAATTCTGAATCAATATCTAAAACAAAATTTTTGACAAAGCTTGCGTTTGCGGTATCGTCATTATCACCCAAAATTGGCAGTGTTTTGCCCTGCTCGGCAAGACTCTTTCTTAGATGAGCACCAGCGTCGCCGCCCGGTCCCTGCGTTTTTATAACCACGTTACTTTCAACTTTTTTATCAATGTATTTACCGATGTCAACCACCCGGTTAACCATCTGGGGTCCACGGGCAAAATAATAGCGTTCCTGCACCAGATGTGGCTTTACGACGTCAAAATGTTCGGGATAATCCAGGCTCCCTGCCATCCATCTCGCAGCTTCAACAGCCTTGGCTGTTACGTAATGATCAGGATTTTCTTCATAATGTCCCCAGGGATCGTAACACAAAATTGTATCAACCTTAAGCAAGCGGAATAGGAATATTAACCTGCCTTTGATTTCCTGAATATTATATTCATCCATCCGGTGATTCCGGTAATTAAGATTATAAACTTTAGTAATGCCCATGACCTTTGCTGTAGCCTCGGTGTCAATTTCATTATTCACCACACGCTCTCCAAGGGTTCTGCCCAAGCCTGCTACATCGTCATTGGACGTCCGGATCATGTAGGCCGTATATCCTTCATCAACAAGTTTTGCAACTGTACCTGCGGCAAATAAAGCTATATCATCACAATGCGGCTGAATTACAGCCAGTACTTTTCCTTTGTGCGGCTTGCCGGAAACTGACCTTTCAATTACTACCGGATCATTTTCAGGTGGTATGCTTCCACCTGCATTTTCATTAATTCCACCTTCGGAGGCAAGTGCTTCCGGGCTCATCATGGCATACGCCGCAGGTAGAACTGCGCCAGCAACTATTCCCTTCGTTATGAATTTTCTTCTTTCCATATCAGGTTAATTTCTTAATCCTAATATAAACCTTTTCGATAATAAATTGCGGGTACGTTACCAAGACTGGTAATAAAAAAGCCCCGCAGGTGCGGGGCGATTGTTTACAGTTAGAAAGTGTTATTGTTGCCGGGGCCTCCTCCGCCTTCTCTTCTCATGCCTCCGCCTTCTGTCCGTCTGTCCTGCCCGCCTGGCTGATCCATTCGGCCTGGTCCGCCCGGTCCACGAAAATCTGGTCCATTCTGTTGCTGCGGTTGTCTGCCACTAAATTTTTGAAGCCTCATGGTAAACGTTAACATAAAATATCTGGATAAGCGATTGCTCTGGCTATCCGTTATAGTATTAGCAATTACCTGTCTTGAAACGCTGGTATTTTCATCCAGCAGGTCAAAGGCCTGGAAGCGCAGTGTGGCGCTCTTATCCTTCAGAAATTGTTTTTCCAGATATGTATTTATAATGAAAGGATTTACCGCCAGAGAACTGCTGTATCCGTCATTGAAAGTTTTGCTTAAATCTGTACCAAGTAAAAACGTCTTCAGGAAATAAACCCTGCTATTGAAGTTAAAGGCGTATGTCGAAACTTTGGTATTACTATTTGTAAAGGCATCATTAGTATTTGTATTGAAGCTATATCTTAAGCCAGGATTGAATTCCAGATTCCTGTTTGGATTGATCTGCATGTTGAGCCCCTGAGAGAAGATCCAGTTTTTGCCGCGATTCTTAATGTTGTCTGTGAAAGAGATGTTATTGATATAGTTTGCGGAACCGTTAAAAGAGAATACATATTTTTTCTCCTTGAATGGCTTTGAGAAATTATAGAAGGCGCTTGTGGTATAATATCCGTCTGTATTGAGATAGCGGGTTTCCTGCACAAGTCCGACGCCCGAAACATCCGATCTGACAATATTGGAAACGATCTTGTTTTCAGTATAATTCGCGGAAACGTTAAAGAACAAAACATCACCCGCGGCGAAATTGAAATTGTTATAACGAAAGTTCAGAATGTGGGTAAATTCCGTGTTCAGGTCAGGGTTACCATATACCGGAAACTGCGGATTGGTAACGTCTGGTATGGGCTGTAATTGAATATAGGTAGGCTCATTCGCTCTGCCGAAATAATTGGCGTTGACTGCACGGGTTCTGGAAAAATTATATGAGTAGCGTGCAGAAGGGATAAGATTAAATCCGGTATTCCGGTATGGGGTAGTAACTCCCAGAACCACAGAATTGCCTTCAAGTACGTTAGGTTGCGCGCTTAATCCGAAAGAGTAGTTAAATTGCTGCTGATTTACACGAAAGTTAACACCAAAGCGATTGGTACTGAAAGCATAATTATAATCATTGCTTAAGTTCAGGTTAGGGCTCGATACACCCGCCTGAGATACATCGAAAGTTTCTCTCTCATTCCTGTAATTTGTTGTGCTATGATTGTAGTTAAACTCAAGGCCGGAAAATTTACTTAGAGGTTCAATGTAAGATAGGTTGGCACTTATATTAGAGCTTCTATTTTCATCATACAAATCCTGATTGCGGTACACATTGGTATTGCCGCTTATCGCATAATTGATATATTGTGTGAGCTGATCGTCTTCCTGATTTGTCTTTGCGTTATTAGCATTGACAAAAAGTGAAATATTGCGGCCGCGTTTTTGGAAACGATGATTTAGTAAAAGATTTGCGCCGAAGTTGGGGCTTTTGGAAGCCGTGTTATATATAGTTGTTCCATCAGACGTTCTGGTGGCATTTAAGGTCTGAATATAATTCGAGTTTCCTGCATCTTCAGTGGCACTGTAGCTGAATGAAGGTGAGAACTTAATGAAGTTAACAGTATCTGGCTTATATTCAAGATTCCAGCTAAGTCTGTGGTTTTCATTGATCACATTCTTTGCAGATAGCTGATCCATGATAATTAAGTTCGACTGAAAGTTGTTTTGCTGGAACTGATCGCTAAGAACATCATTATCTCTGTTAGAATAGCTGTAATTACCGTAGGAGCTTAGCTTTGTTCCATAATCTTTACGGTAGTTTAAGCCAACAGATCCAACAGCCGTTATTCCGTCGCCGCCTGTAAAACCACCGCCTCCCTGAAAGCCGCCGCCGCCGCCACCTTGAAAACGCTGACCTCCGCCACCGCCACCACCAACCTGTTGTACTCTGGCGCCACCGCCCCCACCGCTAAATCCGCCACCGCCGCCACCAAAGTTGAAGACGTTGCTGTTCGTATTGTTAAGGTTCCCAATAAAAGAAAATTGCTCTGTATTATTATATGTATTTGCAGTGAGGCTCGCTTGATAACGTTCCTTATCTCCGCCACCCACAGTACCGCGGGCAAAATATCCCTTGTTTTTATCAGCCCGAATCGTAAAGTTCAAAATCTTTTCAGGATCGCCATTTCTAATGCCTGTCAGATTAGCCTGATCACCATAGTCATCGATGATCTGCACAGATTCAAGCATGTCTGCCGGAAGCTGCTGGGTCGCTGTTTTAACGTCACCGCCAAAAAAATCTTTGCCATTTATGCGAACGCGTGTCACCTGCTTACCCTGGGCACTAACGTTCCCATCCTTATCAACCTCTATCCCCGGTACTTTTTTAAGAAGGTCTTCGGCAAGTGAATTCTCCCGTACAGGATAATCAGCTGCCCTGTAAATTATGGTGTCTTCTTTAATGGTTACGCCAGGAGTACCAGAGACCACAACTTCACTCAGCATTCTGTTTTGAGCCTTTAAAACAAATGGATCCAGTTCTATTGGTGTGTCGCCATCCTTGTACAAAAAACGTTTATTTAGGTTTTGGTATCCTAAACTGCTAATTGTTATTAGAAATGTTGATGATTTTACACCCTTTAATGTGAACGCTCCGTCAATATCTGTACGCGTGAAAACCGTATCTGTGCCAACAATATATTTTACAGTGGCTGCAATAACACTGGTACCCGTCGAGTCTTTTACTACCCCTTTCACATCGCGGCTAGTCTGTGCATACGTTGCATAGCTCACCAATACCATTACCGCCAGTAGTAAAAATTTTTTCATTTGCTGTGTGTTGTTGAGAGAGTTTTTGTCAATTATTATTGTCTTGTAGCAAGCCTGCTTTTTATGTAGAATTCGGTACTGGTTAGCAGTTTGCTCATCGCGCTGTTACGCGGAGGAAACTGACTTCCGTACATCCCGCCCATTGGCTGGCGCTGGTTTGTTTGCCTTTGATTCTGGTTCATCCCAACAGATGGGCCCTGAAGTCCGTTCACTTTAATGCTATACGTCACTTCACCTGCATTTGCCGTACTTAAATTTAATAAGCTCAAGGGAATGACGATCTCCTGAATAAGATTGTTGTTTTTGTCGAATGATGCAGCAGCCCTGATACCGTAGGTATTCTGGAGAGATATTCCCCCGTCAATTATTTCTTTGAAACCAGCAACTTTTATATCCTTTATTCTCGAAAGTATCTGTTTTTGCATCTCTTCGGGTTCCGGCTGCTCTTTTGTATTCCGGCTTTTTCCCGGAGTACGGTCAATAATTGGAAATATCACAGTCGCAGGGTCTTTCTTTTTGCCTTCTATATTCGCAGAAAAACTTATGCCACCGGCGAGAATCTTTGTAAGATCTTGCTTAGAAGCGCTTCTGATAGCGAGATAAACGTTTTTATCATCGTTTGCAAGGCTGTAGTAAAGATTTGTTGCTTCATTGTATAGCGACAGACTATCCGCCCAATCGTTTAATAATCCATCAGCAATGACGGGACTATTTGCCCACTTTGTATTGATCATCTCCGCTTTTTTCTGTGAAAAAGCTCCCGATACATTGAATAAAGCGATGCCAATAACTAATACTATATTTCTTAATCTGATCATGTCTTGAAGTTTAGACTATAAAATGAGGAAAGGTTTAACGTGTATGTAATGATTTTCACACTAAATCACATACGTGATTCAGGTGAGTTCAAATTAAGAACGGCTTAAATTCTTAAAAAGCCTGCAAATATAGGAAATCGATCCAATCAGCTTTCTTCTTCCCACAGCACTGCAAGATTGACGATTGTCTCCACAGCCTTTTGCATATCCTGAACTGAAACCCATTCCTGTTTTCCATGAAATGCATGTTCACCGGCAAAAATATTCGGGCAGGGAAGGCCCATAAAAGATAAACGCGACCCATCAGTCCCGCCCCTGATACTTTGCAGCTTTGCCTTCAGACCAGTCCGTTCGATGGCTTTTATTCCGAGCTCGATCAGTTTTGGATGCTTGTCAATCACCTCTTTCATGTTGCGGTATTGCTCCTCAACAATTAATTGATACGTTGAATTTGGATACTCCTCAAGAACTTCCTGCACAATAACATCCAGTATGCGCTCATGACTGCGGAGGGCTACACTTGTAAAATCACGGATAATAAATTCTATAATTGCTTGTTCTACCGATCCGGAAATGGATACAGGATGTATAAATCCATCTTTATCCGATGTGCTTTCAGGAGATAATTTTTCTTTGGGAAGGCATGCTATAATCTGAGATGCAATTTTTATGGCGCTCTCCATTTTTCCTTTGGCAAAACCCGGATGACTGCTAACGCCATTTATAATCAGCTTAATTCCATCTGCCGAGAAAGTTTCATTCTCAATAGACCCGGCCGTTTCTCCATCTACGGTATAAGCAAAATCAGCGCTAAGCTTTTTCAGATCAGCTTTTTCAACGCCTCTTCCAATCTCCTCATCGGGAGTAAAAAGTATTTTAATTGCACCATGTTTGAGTTCTGGGTGCGTGATCAGAAAGTTAGCCGCATCCATTATTTCGGCTATTCCGGCTTTGTTGTCTGCTCCAAGCAGCGTTGTGCCGCTTGCAGTAATAATGTCATTGCCTAACTGATCCCTAAGATCAGGATGATCCTTCATTTTCAATACCTGAGTATTATCATCCGGCAGAATAATATCCTGCCCCTGATAGTTCTTATGTATTATAGCTTTCACGTTTTCACCGCTGCAATCTGGAGAGGTGTCCATATGAGAGCAAAAGCAAATTACCGGCACTTTCTTAGAAGTAGTTGACGGGATCGTAGCATATACATATCCGTTTTCATCAATATGTGCGTCAGCTAATCCCATTTCGAGCAGTTCTGCTACCAGGATCTTCGCCAGATCTTTCTGTTTTTCTGTTGACGGACATGTCGCTGAAGACGCATCAGATTGCGTGTCGATAGCGGTATATTTTATAAAGCGATCAACGACTGTGTAGGTAATATTTTCGGAGACACTCATTTTTTGACTAATTTTAGATGTTATACAAATTTAACCAATTGTATGACCGCTTCTATACCCGGGCTTTATAATATTAAATTGTATGAACATCGAAACGCTGCGCGAGTATTGCTTATCCAAAAAGCAAGTAACTGAAACGTTTCCTTTTGGGGAAGAAACACTCGTATTCAAGGTGGCCGGCAAGATTTTTTTACTGGCAGGATTAGAGAACCCGGATCGTTTTAACGTTAAATGTGATCCTGAACGAGCCGTTTCTCTGCGTGAAGAATATGAGGAAGTAAAGCCCGGTTATCACATGAACAAAACGCACTGGAATACAGTTTATATGAATGGACGGCTGAGTGACTCCCAACTGAACCAGATGATTGATCACTCGTATGATCTGATCGTCGCCAGCCTTCCAAAGAAACAACAATTAACATTCTGATATGAGCTGGAAAGAAACAACAAACCCTGACACTAATGCGCAAGCACTTACCAGGGATTTTAAATTTAAAGATTTCATCACCGCATGGGCATTTATGAACAAAGTTGCGCTGCTTGCAGAGAAGATGGACCACCACCCCGACTGGAGTAATTCCTACAACAAAGTTAGCATCAGTTTAAGCACACATAGTGAAGGCGATAAGATCACGGCGAAAGACCGAAAACTCGCGGAGCAAATAGATGCACTGAGTTAACGAGGAATTTTTTCCATGAGAACAGCTTTACTGACCATTATATTGACCGGATCTTTTTTATATTCCATGGCCCAGATCACACCATTTGAACAACATAAAAGCAGAAATATTACTGCAACCTATCAGGAGACGATAACATTTTATAAAGAGCTGGATGCAAAGTATGATCAGATGCAGCTTTTGGAATACGGCCCGACTGATATCGGAAAAACCCTCAATCTAATTGTGCTTTCCAGAGACAAGGTGTTTGAGCCTGAAGATATACGGCGCTCCAACAAGCGCATCCTTTTGATAAATAACGGAATTCATCCGGGAGAACCTGAAGGGATAGATGCTTCTATGATGCTGGCGCGGGATATGCTCGCAAAGAACTCTCTTCCTAAAGATGTGGTGATCTGTATCATACCTGTATACAACATTGACGGTATGCTAAACAGGGGAACTTCCAGGGCCAACCAGCTCGGTCCCGAATCATATGGCTTTCGCGGAAATTACCAGAACCTTGATCTTAACCGCGACTTTATTAAAACGGATTCGAAGAACTCCCGTAGCTTCCAGGAAATATTCAATATCTGGCAACCGGAAGTGTTTGTCGATAACCATACCAGCAATGGCGCGGATTACCAGTACGTCATGACGTTAATTCATCCTCAGAAAGATAAACTGGATCCTGTATTATCTGAATATGTGACCAGAGCTTTAATACCGGATCTTTATAAAGGTATGAAAGATGCGGGTTTTGAAATGATACCCTACGTCAATAGCATTGAGGAAACACCGGATGCCGGCATAACCGGATTCCTTGAAGTTGCCCGTTATTCGACCGGATATGTGGCTCTTCATAATACCATAGGGTTTATGCCAGAAACACATATGCTCAAGCCATTTGCTCAGCGTGTTGAAAGTACTTATCATTTTATGACCAATGTGATTAACATCGTTCAGAGAGATTCGAAAGAGATAGGTGCAAACAAAAAGAAAGCTGACGAGCAGGTGAAACAGCAAAAGAAATTTAGTCTGCAGTGGAGGCTGAAAGAAGATGATTTTTCAATGATCAGCTTTAAAGGATTCGAAGCGAAGTATAAACCAAGCGGAGTTAGCGGAGAGCCACGCTTATATTACGACCGAAATGCTCCATTTCAAAAGGATATTAAGATTTGGGATAGCTATATTCCATCAGCTTCTGCAGATAGGCCGGTCGCTTACATTATCCCTCAGGCATGGATTAAAGTGGCCGATTTGCTTGCTCTAAATGGGGTTCAGTTAAAACGGCTTACTTCAGATACAGAGATAGCTGTTCAGTCTTATTATATCGAAGATTATAAATCGTCGTCCAAGCCTTTTGAAGGGCACTATCTGCACACTCAGGTAAAGGTAAAGCCTGTGGAACATAAGCTTAAATATTATGCAGGCGATTATGTGGTGTATGCTAATCAAAAGCAAAACCGATACATTGTTGAAACTCTGGAGCCGGAGGGTGCCGACTCCTTTTTCGCCTGGAATTTCTTCGATGCAATCCTCGGCCAGAAGGAGCACTTCTCGGCGTATGTTTTTGAAGATGATGCGGCCGAAATGCTAAAGAACGATGCAGCCCTGAAGAGTAAATTCGAAGCTGAAAAGACAAAGGACTTGGCCTTTGCGAAAAATGCAGAAGCACAATTGAACTGGCTTTATAAGAATTCATCTTTTTACGAAAGAACTTTTTTACGATACCCTGTTGGCAAATTAACCAGCGATATAAAATTAGAAGTCAGATAAATGGAAAGCTTTATTAACGATACACCTGTTGCAACCATAATTTTCATATTTACAATCGTAACGAGCCTATATGCTTTTTCAAATGCTGAGGTATATGGTAAATTTATGCTCCATCCCTACAGCGTCAGCAGGGGACGACGATTATATTCACTGATAACAAGCGGGCTCATCCACAAAGACTGGGGACATCTTCTGGTTAATATGCTCTCCTATTATTTCTTCGCGTTTACTCTTGAGAAGACGTTTGTCTCTTTGAGCAGCTGGGGTCATGTACAGTTCGGCGTGCTTTATATAGTAAGCATTGTGTTAAGCGATATTACGTCTATCTTGAAACATAAAGAAGATTTTTGGTTTAACAGCCTCGGAGCTTCGGGAGCTGTTTGCGCAGTAGTTTTTAGCTATATCTTGTTTTACCCGATGAACAAAATGATCATCTTCCCGATACCGATACCAATTCCAGCAGTTCTTTATGGATTTCTTTTTCTTGCTTACTGCTGGTATGCATCCCGCAACTCGAGAGACGCCATCAATCATGATGCCCACTTTTATGGCGCGCTTACAGGTGTGCTTTTGACCATTATTTATTATCCGGATATAGCCGGTTATTTCGTCAGCCAGTTAACAGGCAGAGGCTAAATGTTCAGCAGAGTTTTAGGAAGAAACCCCTCGGGGTCAGATCTCGAGAGGATGAAGGCCTCTCCGAATTATCATGACGGCGCATTTCAAAATCTGTCGCCAACGGAAATTACGTTGAAGGAAGCATCATTTTTTAAGATGATTCGCGATTTTTTGAATAAGCCAGCTGGTGCTAGTCCGAAGAAAGTTATTCCATCATTAAAAACAGATCTGAAATTACTGTCTTCTGAAAAGCCAGCTATAGTATGGTTTGGTCACTCATCTTACTTTATAAAATATAATGAGGTGAACATTTTGGTTGATCCGGTGCTGAGCGGTAATGCTTCGCCAGTATCTATTTTTGCGAAATCCTTTTCAGGGTCTGACATTTACTCAGCATCAGATTTCCCCGCTATCGATATAATGATACTAACTCATGATCACTATGATCATTTGGATTATAAAACCATACGTGCATTTTCTGGCAAAGTAAAACACTTCTACGTTACCCTTGGAGTCGAATCTCATCTAAAATACTGGGGAGTAGATGCTGAAAAAATAACCTCCTTCGACTGGTGGGACACTGTGACTATGAAAAACGGTTTTCAGTTAACGAGTGCTCCCGGCCGTCACTTTTCGGGTCGAAGTTTTGTAAGGAATAAAACACTCTGGGGTTCATTCATCCTCCGGATGGACGAATATTCCATTTTTATCGGTGGTGATTCTGGTTATGATACTCACTTTAAAGAGATAGGCGATAAGTTCGGACCGTTTGACATCGTATTCCTGGAAAGCGGCCAATACAATAAGCTCTGGCCCTACATTCATCTTTCCCCTGAAGAAGCGGTAACAGCTGCCAGGGAGCTCAAAGCGAAGCTGCTTTTCCCTATTCATTGGGGGAAATTTGCCTTAGCTTTTCATGATTGGGACGAACCGATAACACGGGTTATAAAAGAATCACGATTGCAGGGGATGAATGTTGCTATTCCAGTAATCGGAGAGGCTTTCCACCTAGGCGAAGCGTATCCTCACAAAGAATGGTGGAATACCTAGTTTGACGGAAGGTCAACCAAGCCGGCTGGTATTAAATTTCCATCCTGATCAAATAAAAAGCTTAGCGGGTTTTCAGGATCTTTGATGATCTCAAACAGGATCAATCCCCATGGCTTCCAGAAATTCTCAAGCACCTGGCCATATACTTTATTCTGCCACATGTCGAAAAGAGGCTTGTTGCTCATACCCCTCAAAGGCATCGCTTCAATGTAGATCGCTTCACCGGTTGGCATAATGGTATATTCCGGGAGGCGGTTAAAGAGATAATTTGAATAAAAAAACTTGGCACAAACTTCTTCAAACTGAATAGGATGAAGAGGCTGACTGCCGATCTTTTCGAGCATCTCCTTGTGAAAGAGGCCATTGGTTCCATTGTCCTGCAAGCAGGCGACAATCCCAAAATCCTTCATCCCTAGCGAGAAGGTGAGTGTATTGATCTCATCACGATAATTGAAAAGATCCTGCTGAGAATCAATCTTAAATATGCGGATAGTCCAGGGAAGGTTGCCATCGAATTCCACCGGGGCGATCATCGATTGCAGCATAATGTGGAGATTGCTGAACTTATGGATCAGCGACTGCGAGAAGACAAACTCCTCATTGTTTGCTTTCTGCTGTCTTATCCCGATACGGATCTCATTAAAAAGAATTCCATAGATCATTTTTCCGATCCACTGAAAAAGTTTTGTTTGAGGAATCTCTATTACGGCGTCATAACCATTAAGAAAGGCCGACCTGATCTCCTCTTCAAGAGGTTCCACTCCATTGTCATAAGTAAGATTAGAACAAGGGAGCCTCATGTCCTTATAAGTCGACATGCTTTCGTCAAGCAGCTTAAATGGCTGGTCTTCCAGTTTATATTCCTGCATCAGCCAAATCGGGAATACGGAAATCTCTTCTTCCGCTGATTGCAGTTTCTCGCCGCTTAGAAAGCAATGCTGCTTGCTGAAGTTTAACTTATCGAAGGGTTTGTAAAGTTCTATCGCCATCAAGACGCAAAGGTAGCAAACCAACAAGCTTAATTCAGGATTTTTGGGAACCGAAGAAAATTAATATGCCGGACGAACGCCTACGAAATTCAACACTACTTGCTGGCGGTTGCGCCTAAACTGTCGTAAAGTTTTTTAATATCATGCGACACATCTTCAATAGCCCCCATTGTTAAGGAGTGAATCCAGTCGGCAAGAAGGGGCTGCCTGTCATTTGTTATAGGGTTAGGCCCATTACTTTTTAATATTCGGGTCAGAATTACGGGATCGTCATTTTTTACTACTAATGATACTTGAAATTCCGCATTACCCTCATTTGAAGTAATTGTCCTCATTTGGGAAATCGAGTTCAACATATTGCCGGATTGAGGAGCTTCCCTGGCAGCCTCAAATCTCACTTCCTGAATATCTGTCGAAGGCCTTATCCTGCAATAATATTCCGCGTTTGTAAGAGTAAGATTTACTACGATCCTGGCTTCGTCCCAATTTGTTGTATTAACGAAATTCACGTCTTCGTTTTTTCTCAAAATTTCAGCAAACTTTTTGAGATAAGCTGACTGATGTATCTTCTCAATAACAAAACCATTTTCGGCCTGAACCTGCAGCATAACCGGGATCGCTGGCCCTTTCGCCTTATGATTTTTAACCTGACTTTCGGCAGTTGATGAACAGATCAGAAAGATTGCGATGAACAGTAAATTTTTCATAAGATAGATTATTAGATAATCAACAATCGGCAGAATTCAATTTACGACTTTTACTTTAAAATATGAAGAATAATTCAGCGAAATCGCAAGCCAGATTACCTGCCCCATTACTTAACATTAGCTGTTCTGGTTTGTGTTTGGTAATATTTCTTCATTTCGCTAATAACTCGTTCCATCATATCTTTTTTTGCAAGTAGAAAAAGAAACTCGTTTTCGAGCGGTTCTGAAGGGGTGGAGCCGGGCTGGGGTGCGCGAAACGACCCTAATGCTCGTAAATCCCCGCTCACTGTGGTTGTAGAACCTGCATAGTTATAGAGTGATGGAAAAACTTTTAAATACGTATAGGGTATATCACCATCAATAACAACAGAGGCTTCCAGATTGCCACTCGTTTTACGTTTAACAACAGTATTCTGGATATTTGCAGCAACTGTTTGTTTTATTGCGTTGCTTGACGCATCCTTTCCTATTTCCACCTCCGAGGTAACCGTTTTAATGGTTGTCTTCTCATCCCGCTGACTGAGAAAGAAGTTTGAAACTTTGATATCAATCAACACCTCAGGTTTTTCATTTGGTCCGGCAATCTCAAAGTCTACTCGGGGTACAGCTCTCAGCTCTTCCAAAATTTTTGTTTGAAGAAAGTATACATTGCTCAGATCACCTGCAAAATTCTTATCAGTTTCAATATTAATTTTAACAGGAACTTTTCTTTTTGCAGTCTTATTTTTACTCACCTGAGCTGGTGCCGTAATCGATGCTAAAAGAAAAAATACAACCAGGAAAACTTTCGTCATAGACTTATGATGAAGTACAATATAACAATTGTTTACTAGAATACTGCCTATCTCAGATAGGGTCTATAACTTGCTGGGAAGGTCGCCCAGGGTAGTCGTCGGGAAAAACTGATAACTTAATGGGGGAGCTTTTCCTTAAGGTATCCGTAAGTCCAGGTACCTGCAAGCGCACTCATAAAGGTAATGATCACAACGGTAGCCCCTGTGCCTATTTGAGCAAATAACGGTCCCGGGCATGCGCCGGTAACCGCCCAGCCAAGACCAAATAATAAGCCGCCATAAATTTGCCCTTTACTGAATGTTTTGTCCCGGAATGTGATCTTGTCGCCGCTCAAAGTTCGAATATCAAACTTTTTAATGATCAGCACAGAGATCAACCCCACTACAACAGCGCTTCCTATTATTCCGTACATATGAAATGATTGAAGGCGGAACATTTCCTGAATCCGGAACCAGCTGATGATCTCGGCCTTAACGAACACAATTCCAAATAATATTCCAACCAGCATAAACTTTAGGTTGGAGGTCCAATGTGG